>NZ_JBHFHM010000001.1:0-557013 GCF_041927815.1 Paracoccus zhouxuedongae | reverse complement strand
GACGACAAGGGCGCCGTGACCTTCCTCGTGCGCGGGAAAGAAGCGCTGGAAGACCCGCGCCGTCTGCTGGTGGATCTGGAAACACAAAAGGGGGGGTTTCGCGCCCCCGCACCCCCGCGGGATATTTCGACCAAGAAGAAAGCAATGCCGTTTTCTTCTTGGGGTAGTATCCTCGGGAGCCCGGGGGCAGACAGCCCCCGGTCACCGCCAACCCACCGGAGGCAGCCATGCAACTGATCGCCCGTTACGACATCGCCGATTACGACCGCTGGAAGGCCGCCTTCAACGGCCAATCCGAGGCCCTGGGACAGGCCGGGCTGTCGGTCCTGCAAATCTGGCGCGAGGATGGCGCGGCGCGGGTGTTCGTGCTGTATCAGCTCAGCGACCGGGGGCGCGCCGAAAAGGCACTGGCGGCCATGGGTGATCTGATCGCCGCAGCCGGCGGCGTCAGCGCATCCGAATATCACTATGTGAGGACGGCATGACCCCCGAACTGGCCGCGCTCGCCGCCACCGCCTTCATCCATCTGGCCGCCGTCGCCTGGTCGCAACGCGCGCTTGAGGCTGACGTCGGCCGCGATGGCAATACCGGCACCCGCGAGGGGATCGAGGCGAAGCTCTCGCCGCTGACCCAGCGGCTGCGGCGCGCCTTGGCCAATCACACCGAGAATATCGGCCTGTTCATCATCGCCGTCGTGCTGGTCACGCTGACCGGCAAAGCCAGCCTGTTCACCGCGATCTGCGCCTGGACCTATGTCGCGGCCCGCGCGCTCTATCTGCCCGCCTATGCCTTTGGCTGGGTGCCGTGGCGCTCGCTGATCTATACCGCCGGGCTGCTCGCCACCTTCGCCATGATCGTGGCCAGCCTGCTATGATGACGCCCGAACTGTCCGCCCTGACCCTGGCCGCGCTGCTGCAAGCGGTGCAATTCGCGCTTTACGCCGTGGTGGCCAATCGCGGCCCGCTAGCGGCCTATCACGCCGGGCCGCGCGACGGCGCGCCCCCGGCCGATCTGCCGGTTCTGGCCGGGCGGCTGAAGCGCGCACTGAACAACCATTTCGAGGGGCTGATCCTGTTCGGCATCGCCGCCGTGGTCATCGCCGTCTCGGGCCAGTCAACCGCCTTCACCGCAGCCTGCGCATGGGCCTATCTGGGGGCGCGGCTGCTTTACGTTCCGGCCTATGCCTTCGGCTGGACGCCGGGCCGGTCGATCATCTGGGGCATCGGGTTTATGGCGACGCTGGCGATGCTGATCGCGGCGCTGCTGTGATAGCCTGTTGCGCGCCCCGCCCATCCACCGCGCGCAGCCTGTGCACAGGTTGTGCACAAGCTGTGCCGCTTCTGTGCACATCCCGTGCCCGCCGATTTTGAGGAAGGAAACGTCCCATGTCCAACTTTGATCTGATCGTCATCGGTGCCGGCCCCGGCGGCTATGTCTGCGCCATCCGCGCCGCGCAACTGGGCCTGAAAGTGGCCTGCGTCGAGGGCCGCGAGACGCTGGGCGGCACCTGCCTAAACGTCGGCTGCATCCCCTCCAAGGCGTTGCTGCACGCCAGCCACATGGTTCACGAAACCCATGAAAACTTTGCGAAAATGGGGATCGAGGCGGGCAAGGTCAAGGTCGATTGGGCCAAGATGCAGGGCTATAAGGCCGGCGTCGTCGACGGCAACACCAAGGGCATCGAGTTCCTGTTCAAGAAGAACAAGGTGACCTGGCTGAAAGGCTGGGCCAGCATCCCCGAGGCCGGCAAGGTGAAGGTCGGGGATGAGGTGCATGAGGCGAAAAATATCGTGATTGCAACCGGTTCGGTCCCCGCCAGCCTGCCCGGCGTGACCGTGGATGAAACCACCGTCGTCACCTCGACCGGCGCGCTTGCGCTGCCGAAAGTGCCGAAATCCATGGTGGTGATCGGCGCGGGCGTCATCGGGCTTGAGCTTGGCTCGGTCTATGCGCGGCTGGGGGCCGAGGTGACGGTGGTCGAATATCTGGACCACATCACCCCCGGCATGGATGCGGAAGTGTCGAAAAACCTTCAGAAAATCCTTGCCAAACAGGGACTGAAGTTCATCCTGGGCGCCGCCGTTCAGGGCGTCGAGGCGGGCAAGGGCCAGGCCACCACCCGCTACAAACTGCGCAAGGATGACAGCGAGGCCAGCCTGACCTCGGATGTCGTGCTGGTCGCCACCGGCCGCAAGCCCTTTACCGATGGCCTGGGTCTGGCCGATCTGGGCGTCGTCATGGAGGCCCGCGGCCAGATCAAGACCGACGGCCATTTTGCCACCAATATCAAGGGCCTCTATGCCATCGGTGACGCAATCACCGGGCCGATGCTGGCCCACAAGGCCGAGGATGAGGGCATGGCCGTCGCGGAAATCGTCGCGGGCAAGCATGGCCATGTGAACTATGCCGTGATCCCCGGCGTCATCTATACCACCCCCGAGGTCGCCAGCGTCGGCGCCACCGAGGAGATGCTGAAGGAACAGGGCCGCGCCTACAAGGTCGGCAAGTTCCCGTTCATGGGCAACGCCCGCGCCAAGGCCGTCCATCAGGCCGATGGCTTCGTCAAGATGCTGGCCGACAAGGACACCGACCGCATCCTGGGCTGCCACATCATCGGACCGGGCGCGGGTGATCTGATCCACGAAATCTGCGTCGCGATGGAGTTCGGCGCCTCGGCCGAAGATGTGGCGCTGACCTGCCACGCCCATCCGACCTATTCCGAAGCCGTGCGCGAGGCCGCGCTTGCCTGCGGCGACGGCGCGATCCACGCCTAATACCCAACCCCGAGCCCCCGCCCCGCCGGTCGGTCCGGCGGGGCATTGCCACCCCGCCCGGCTGCGGCGATGATGCGACCATGCCGAACCTGCACCCGCCCCTGTTCCTGCGCCTTTACCTGTCGGAAACCGAGATGCTCGGCCCCGGCAAGGCCGCGCTGCTGGACGGGATCGCGCGCACCGGCTCGATCTCGGCCGCCGGGCGTGAGCTGGGGATGAGCTACAAGCGCGCCTGGATGCTGGTCGAGGCGATGAACAGCATGTTCCACACCCCCCTTGTCAGCAGCGCGCGCGGCGGCCCGGGCGGGGGCGGTGCCGAATTGACCGCGACCGGTCAGCACGTCCTGACCCTGTTCCGCGACATCGAGGATGCGGCCCAAACCGTTAACGCCGACCGCATCGCCGCGCTGCACCGGCTGCGCAAGACGACCGGCTGATGCCCGGATGGGGGCATGTCGCGCCCTGAGGCGCGCGATGGCCTTGCGGGGGCGCGCAGGTCGTGGCGTGCCCGCCTGGCCCCACCGCATCCGCCTGCGTGTGAGGCCGAGAGGTCGCCACATCTCTCCGCTGGTGCAGATGACCAGCCAGGCTATGGCCCCACGCGGGCGGCATCACCCGTTGGTGGGCATCTGTCAAGGCCTGGCAGGCGACGGCGCGCTGCGCGGCACGACGCAGCGGCTGCCGATCAAGGAATGTCGCAATGGCCAAAGGGCGGTCGGGAAGCGGGTGACGCGCACCCGTTCAAGGTCCGCACCCGTGCCCGTTCAGCTGCTGGATCGGGCGTTCGTCATGTGATCGGCGCCTGCTGGCGACCTGCTCCCACTGACACCGCACACCAGCCCTTTGACGCGGCAAAGGCGACCGCGCCAAACCAGCCCCGTCGTTGACCTTCAGCGGATGCGGCAGGATCACGCGACGTTGCCGCAATCGCTCGGCGCGACGCGGAGCCAGCCAGGCCCCCAAACCGCCGCGACTACGCGCCGGAGCGCGGCCCAAGGCGGGCGTCGATAACCGCGACAGCCGCCACCTGGCTGCACCAGCCCGCTACCCCGCCAGATGCCGCAGCCCCTGCGTCACATCGGTGCGCACCGCCAGCCGCAGGCCCGGCTCATCCCCGGCGCGCAGGGCGGCCAGGATCAGGCGGTGGTGGCGCGGCGGCTCATGTCGCTGGGCCTTGCGATACAGCGCGCGCATCGTCGGCCCCAATTGCAGCCACAGCGTTTCCACCATCGCCAGCATCGCGGGCGATTGGGCGCGCAGATACAGCGTGCGGTGGAACTCCAGATTGGTGCGGATATAGGCCACGGCGTCGTGGCGTGCGACAGCCTCGGCATTGGCGGCATTGATCGCGGCCAGTCGGTCGATCAGCGCCAGATGCGCGCGTGGCAGGGCGCGCCCGGCCAGTTCCGGCTCGATCAGCGCCCGCAGGGCGGCCAGTTCCTCGATCCGCTCGGTGCTCAGTTCGGGCGTTGCCACCCGGCCCGAGGGCGAAATCGTCACCGCCCCCTCCGCCGCCAGCCGACGCAAAGCCTCGCGCACCGGGGTCATCGACAGACCATGTGCCTTGCCCAGACCGCGCAATGTCAGCGCCTGGCCGGGGTCGATCTCACCCGCCATGATCTGCGTGCGCAATTGCCGATACAGGCGTTCATGCGCGGCGGTGGCGGCCAAAGGCTCGGGTTGGCGCGGCTTTTGCATCAGTCGCGGGCCGTGAATTGCCAGGCGTGCAGCCCGGCGCCATGACGGCGCAGCCAGTCGCGGTGGCGGGCGTAATCAGGCATCAGCCGCGCCACGACCGCCCAGAAGGCAGGCGAATGGTTCATCTCGGCCAGATGGGCGACCTCATGCGCGGCGACGTAATCCAGCACCTCGGGCGGGGCCAGAATCAGCCGCCATGAAAACATCAGCCGCCCGTCATGGGTGCAAGATCCCCAGCGGGACCGCGTGTCCCGCAGGCTGACCGCCGCGATACGTCGCCCCAGCCGCGCGGCATGACGATCGCAGGCGGCGATCAGCCGGGTGCGGGCCAGTTGCCGCAGCCAGGCCTGAACGACCGGTCCGGGATCGCGTCCGGCGGGGACCAGCAGCGCCTCGCCCTCGATCCGCGGCACGCGCAGCGGCGCCGGGGTCAACCGCCGCGCCACGCCCTCGACCGGCAGCATCTGCCCATCGGCCAGGTAGCGACCGACCGGCGCCGCCGCCTGCATCTGGCGCAGCCAGTCGGCCTTGGATCGGGCAAAGGCCAGCGCCTCGGCCTCGCTGGCGCGGGTGGGCAGGGTCAGCATCACCCGCCCATCCAACCGCGAGACCCGCAGCGAGAACCGCCGCGCCCGCGCAGAGCGTCGCAGCGTCAGTTCAAGCGGCGGATCGGTGGGCAGCCAATGCTGGGTCATGGCGCCACTTTGCCGCGCCGCGCCGGGCGGATGCAAGGGGGCCGCGCGGATGCGCGATGCGCCCGACAGCGGTGGCGATCACCGGGCTGCATTGCCGTTCCCCGCGTGCCTCCGGGCCCGCGCGCGGCATCACCTGTGCCGCGGGCAGCACCGGGCCACGGGCGCGGCGGGCACATCGGTTCGGGCCGTGGCCGAATCCCTTTGACACCCCCCGGTCGTTGTGGCAGTTCGCACCGAATCCACGAACCGCAGCCCCCGATGGCTGCCCCGAAAGGAGTTGTCCATGCCCAAAGAGGAATGGGGCGTCAAACGGCTGTGCCCGCATTGCAATTCGCGGTTCTACGACCTGAACCGCGACCCGATGACCTGCCCCGAATGCGGCCAGATCTTCACCGCCGAAAGCCTGACCGCCGGCCGTGGCCGCGTTCTGGTGTCTGACAAGACCGCCGCGCGCGGCCAGGTCGATGACGACAATGATCTGACCGAAGACGATCTGGATGACGATGCCGCCGATGTCGATCTGGATGACGATCTTCTGGAAGAGGATGAGGACGACAACGTGTCGCTGGACGACATCGCCGATGTCGCCGGGTCCGACGACGAGGCCTGATCACCACCCGGTCGCGCCGATATTCGGCGCGACCGACCGCTCAACCGGCTGGACGGGCTGCTGCACGGGTCGGCGCGACAGAGCGGGCGCCAGGAGCGTCCGAAGCGGGCATCCTGACCAAGATGGCCCTTGTGATCGCCCGGGATTCATGGCCCGGCCCCCAGCCACAATGAAGCGAGCCGCAAGACGTCGCCACGTCCGAGCTTGGCGCAATGCGGATTCGCCGCGTCTTTGGTCGTCGCCTCGCGCGATGTCGCCACTGACGCGCCTGGGATCTGAAGATATCGTTCACCCCGGCCCATAGCGGCATGACTCGCCAGCGGCAGCGCAGGCATCCCGGCAGGCGCGACGAACGCCACCCGCGACATAAGCCGCGCCGGGATCAGCATCGTTCGTTACAACTACGCACCGGCATCGCCATCCGCGCCTGCAGCACCACCGGTGTCCGCATCGCCACTGGTGTCTGCATCACGACCCGTGCCCGCATCGCCATCCGCGCCGGTATCCCAGCCGGTGTCTGCGTCGCGACCGGTGAGAGCATCACGACCGGTGCCCGCACCGCCACCCGAGCCTGCGCTGCAATCCGCGCTCGTCGCAGCGGAAATCGCCGTAACAGCACCAGGACGCTGAGCGATATCACCCTTCATGCGTTAGGGACGGTGCCTATCATCAATCTTCATCGCCGCCGATCATCCGATGCGCAAGATATTCCGACGCCCATCATGTGGCGCGCCAGATCACCCGACGCCGGGCAGGTCGGCCAACGGCTTGCGCGGCAGATAGCGTGACGTCCGCCACAGTTGGCCACCAGAATCGACGCGCACGTCTGTGGAAATCCGCGCGCCCGTCTCGACACAGGGTCGGGCGCACATACCCACCGGCCTCCAAAGATCACGCGCCGCCCGCAAAAGCCCCACGGCGGGGGGGAACAGACACGTCAGCGTCGATCGGCAAGCCCGCACAGACAGCGAAAGAACCGCGACGGGTCAAGAACCCGTGGCACATGGCGTGGCGTGGGAATCAGCTTTTCTGACAAGCTCCTCAGCAAGCCAAAGGCGCGGCGTGACAGCGCGGCAGCAAAGTCCCCGCTAGCACGGTGGACCGCAGGCTCGGCATCAGGCTGGCTGCGGGGTTCCATCAGCGTCCCGGCAGCAATCCAATGGCCCCGCGCGGCAGGGCGGCAGCGCCAGCCTTCCTTGCCGTGGTGGATCGCGCGGGCGCAACAGGTGGCGCAGGCAAAGGACAAGCGCGCGCGGCGCTTGATGCCGGGACAGCGGCCCGAAGACAAGCCCGTGCGCCAGTCGCGCCGCCAGCACCAAAGCCAGCACAATCGCCAAGGCAAACATCACCATCTTGCCCCACCCGAATCCAGCCAGTCCATCGCTAGGCTGGCGCATAAACCTGACCAAGGGGTTAACGCGCGCCATGATTCCTGCGCGCCCTGACAAAATAGTCCCACGCTTTTTCATGATCTTGCGCGCCCCAAGACGGTCCTGATCCGTCCTCTTTCCCGCCGCGTCCAGGAAATGTCATTTTACCGCTTGCGCCCCCCGGCGTGACCTTCTATATCGCCCCTCACGGAACGGGCGCTGCCTGATCCGGACCTCCGGTGGGGCCATAGCTCAGTTGGTAGAGCGCTTGAATGGCATTCAAGAGGTCAGGGGTTCGACTCCCCTTGGCTCCACCAATTCACCCCCTCGATAATGAAAAACGGGCGCAAAGTCAGCGCTTTGGGTGCTTTTGAAAACCGCTCTGGGGGCCTGGCGCAAGCGACAGACCGTGCTGCCATCAAGATAGGCCCGAACTGCTGCCGTGCCGACACTTGCACGGGCTTTCGACGCCTGAACGCCGCTGGATGTCTCCACCAGTTACGCGGCGTTGTCCCGGACAGTCGACCACATATGCCGTGCCGCGCAGCTGATGATCCATCAGCCGGTCCCGCTGACCACGCCAGATCGCCCCGACACCCCGCCAACGGCCACGCCCTCGCGCATCCACCGCTACCGCATCGGCAATCAGCTTGCGCCTACTCCGCCACAGGCCGTGTGCCGGTCTGGCGCGATTGCGCCTCAAGCCGCAGGCGGGTCTCGAAGGCTTTCGAGATATGCTTGCGCAGCGCACCCGCCGCAGCATCGCCATCACCGGCCGCCACCGCATCGACGATCGCCTGATGCTCATCCAGCGAGGCGCGCGACCGGCCCTCGGCGGCCAGCGACGTGGTCGCCATCAGCGCCATCGACCGATGCACAAGCGCCAGTTGCTGCACCAGATAGCGGTTGTGCGAGGCCAGATGAAGCTGATCGTGGAACCGCCGGTTGGCGCGCGACAGTGCCAGCGGGTCGTCCAGCCGGGCGCGGTCTTCCTCGATCATGGCGTAAAGAACGCGGATTTCCTCGGGGCTGGCGGCGCGGGCAGCCAGGCGCGCGGCCAGTGCCTCCAGCTCGGCGCGGACGGTATACAGTTCGGCAAGCTGCGTATGGTCCAGCGAGCTGACGATCAGGCTGCGGCCGTCGCGGGCCAACATCGACTGGGTTTCCAGCCGCTGCAACGCCTCGCGCACGGGGGTGCGGGACACGCCGAACCGCTCGGCCAGTTCCGATTCGACCAAGCGGTCGCCGGGCCGATACTGGCCACTTTCGATCGCATCGAGGATCAGGTCATAGGCGTCTTTCGGCATCGGCATATCCTTGTGGCGTTTGAACAGGTTACGCCCCGGCGCGCGGTCCCGCAACCGCCGCGGTCTCGACAGCCGCGGGGCGCGCGCCTAGGGTCGCGGCATGAGCAAACACCCCCTGCCCCGACTGGCCGATGTCACCACCTGGATCTTCGATCTGGACAACACCCTGTATCCACCCGAGGCGCGGCTGTTCGACCAGATCGAACGCCGCATGACCGACTGGGTGACCCGCCATCTGGGCCTGGCCGAGGCCGAGGCCAGCCACCTGCGCGATGATTACTGGCGCAATCACGGCACCACCTTGGCCGGGCTGATGGCCGATCACGCCATCGATCCGCTGCCGTTTCTGGCCTATGTGCATGACATCGACTTTGGCGTGCTGCGCCCCGATCCGGGCCTGGCGCAGGCGATCCGGGCGCTGCCGGGGCGCAAGATCGTGCAGACGAATGCCGATGCCGAATATGCCGGCAAGGTGCTGGCGATGCGCGGGCTGGACATGTTCGAGGCGATCTATGGGGTGGCCGAGGTCGGTTTTCACCCCAAGCCCGACCCGCGCGCCTATCACGCCGTGCTGTCGGCGCATGGCATCGACCCCACCCGCGCCGCGTTTTTCGAGGATGACCCGCGCAACCTGATCGTGCCGCACGAGCTGGGCATGGCCACGGTGCTGGTCGGGGCAGGCCGGCACGGGCCGGATGTGCTGGCTGCGGGTCACGCCCATGGTGCGCATGTCCATCACCGGACCGACGATCTGGCGGCGTTCCTGGCGGGGCTGGCCCGCTGATCTGCGACCTTCGGTCCCCCCTGGCGCGGTTGCGGTTGACATCGCCCCGCCCCGCAGCCACATCGCGCCCACAATCAAGGGAGAGACAGATGGCCCAAGTTCAAACCGCCGAAGAAACCCGCCGCGAAGCCGCTGGCGGCCGGATGCTGTGGCTGCTGGCCCTGGTGCTGGTGCTGATCGGCGTCGGTCTGACCGCCGCGATGGGGCTGGCCGGGCTGGCCGTGTTCGGGCTGATCGGCACGTTCCTGACCATGGCGGTGATCCTGATCTTCGCGGTCGGTGGCTAAGCCTGCCGCTGCGGCCCCGCGCCGCTTTGACATCGCCGGGGGCCGGGCCGTAAATGGTCCGGCCCTTTGCGATCGGAGACACCATGCAGACCGCGCCTCAGTCGAACCCGGCCGACAGCCTTGATTGCGATATCCTGATTTCTGGCGGCGGTGCGGCTGGCCTGATCGCGGCGGCGGCCTTTGGCGCCGAGGGCTTCAGCGTCATCTGCTGCGACCCGACCCCGCCCGTCACCGCCGAGGCCGCGCAGGGGGCCGATCTGCGCACCACGGCCTTTCTGCACCCCTCGCGCGCGTTGCTGGCGCGGGCCGGGCTGTGGGACCGCTTTGCCCCCCATGTCGCGCCCTTACAGATCATGCAGATCATCGATGCGGGCGGCGCGCAATCCCGCGCGCGGCTGACGCGGGCCTTCGATGCCGCCGACATTTCCGATGAGCCCTTTGGCTGGAACCTTCCGAACTGGCTGATCCGGCGCGAGGCTATGGCGGCGCTTGACGCCCTCCCGAATGTCACCTTCCTGGCTGGCGTTGCCACTACCGCCCTGACCACCCGCAGCACCGAGGCGCGCGTCACCCTGTCGGATGGCCGTCATGTCACCACCCGGCTGGTGGTCGCCGCCGATGGGCGCAATTCGGCGATGCGGGCGGCGGCGGGCATTCCGGTCAGCACCACCCGTTACGGCCAAAAGGCGGTGGTCTGCACCGTGACCCATCCGACCCCGCATCAGAACATCTCGACCGAGGTGCATCGCTGGGGCGGGCCGTTCACCCTGGTGCCGTTGCCGGACCGCGACGGCAGCCCCTCCTCTGCTGTGGTGTGGATGGAGCGCGCGGCCGAGGCCGACCGGCTGGTCGCCCTTCCGATGGACGATTTCACCGAGGCGCTGAATGAACGCTCAACCGGCGTTCTGGGGCAACTGACGCCGGTCACCGCGCGGCAAAGCTGGCCGATCATCAGCCAGATTGCCCGCCGCTTTCATGGCGAACGGCTGGCGCTGATCGCCGAGGCCGCGCATGTCGTGCCCCCCATCGGCGCGCAGGGCCTGAACATGAGCCTGGCCGATCTGGCCGATCTGGTCGATCTGTGCGTGGCGCATCGCGCCGATCCGGGCACCGCGCCGATGCTGGCGCGCTTTACCCGCGACCGCTGGCTGGAGGTGAAGGCCCGCGTCACCGGCATCGACGCGCTGAACCGCGCCAGCATGGTCAGCGCCCGGCCCCTGCGCGACCTGCGTGCCGCCGCCCTGGGCGCGCTTTACGCCATCAAGCCGGTGCGCCGCACGATGATGCGCGCGGGCCTGGGGATGCGCTAACCGCGCGGGGCTGGGGATGCGCTAACCGATCGGGCCGGGGCGGCGTTCGTCGGACAGCACGACATTCGCCTCGACCTGGCCGACGCCCGGCAGGGTCAGGATGCGGCGGCGCAGGATGCGTTCGAAATCGGCGATGTCGCGGGCGCTGACGCGCAGGCGGTAATCGAAGAGGCCGATGACCTGCTGGACCGTCTGCACCTCGGGGATGGCGGTCACCGCGCGCTCGAAATCCTCAAGGCTGACGCGGCCACGGGTTGCCAGCTTGATGCCCAGAAACACCGTCACGCCAAAGCCAAGCGCCGCCTGATCAACGACCACGCGGCGGCCCGCGATCACCCCGGCATCGGTCAGCCGACGGATGCGCCGCCAGGCGGCGGGTTGTGACAGGCCCAGGCGCCGGCCCACCTCACCCGCGCCCAGGGTCGCGTCATCGGCCAGCAGCCGCAAGAGCGCCCGGTCGGTGTCATCCAGCGCGATCACAGCGGCAACTCGGCGCTGTCTTTCAGCGTGGCGACATGCATCAGCGCCTCCAGCTCGGCGATATGGGGAAGGGTCAGGATGCGGGCGCGGTAGACCTCTTGCCAATGGGCCATGTCGCGGGCGATCACGCCCAGACGGACATCGGTGCGGCCAAGGAAGGTCTGGATCTCGGTCACCTCGGGCACCTGACGGGCGGCGGCCAGAAAGGCGTCAAAGGCGCGCGGATCGGCCTTGTCCAGGGTAAAGCGCAAGCTGACCTCGACCGCCCAGCCAAGCGCGCGCCAGTCGATCACCGCCTGCTGGCCGCGCAGCACCCCCGCCGCCCGCAACCGGTCCAGCCGCCGCCACAGCGTCGCGGGCGTCACCCCGGCGCGGTCGGCCAGATCCGCCGCGGCCAAATCGGGCGCGGCCAGCATCTGCCGCAGGATCCGCCGGTCGGTATCGTCAATCTGCATGATCCATCCGCATCTGCCGCCATTCACGCATGATCTTTTATCATGAACGCGAAAATCGTCAAACTATGCACGGATCACCGCCGCATTCGCGCTATTCTGCCCCCAGCCATCTGAAAGGATCATCCGATGCGAGTGTATTACGACCGCGACTGCGACGTGAACCTGATCAAGGACAAGAAGGTCGCCATTCTGGGCTATGGCAGCCAGGGCCACGCCCATGCGCTGAACCTGCGCGACAGCGGCGCCAAGTATGTCGTCGTCGCCCTGCGCCCGGGCAGCCCCTCGGCCAAGAAGGCCGAAGGCGAGGGCCTGAAGGTGATGGAGATCGCCGAGGCCGCCAAATGGGCCGACCTGATCATGTTCACCATGCCCGACGAATTGCAGGCCGAGACCTACAAGAAATACGTCCATGACAACCTGCGCGAGGGCGCCGCGATCGCCTTTGCCCATGGCCTGAACGTGCATTTCGGCCTGATCGAGCCGAAGCCGGGCGTCGATGTGATCATGATGGCCCCGAAAGGCCCCGGCCACACCGTGCGCGGCGAATATACCAAGGGCGGCGGCGTGCCCTGCCTGGTGGCCGTCCATCAGGACGCGACCGGCAAGGCGATGGACCTGGCCCTGTCTTATTGCAGCGCCATCGGTGGCGGGCGGTCGGGCATCATCGAGACCAACTTCCGCGAGGAATGCGAGACCGACCTGTTCGGCGAGCAGGCGGTGCTGTGCGGCGGCCTGGTCGAATTGATCCGTATGGGCTTTGAAACCCTGGTGGAGGCCGGCTACGAGCCCGAAATGGCCTATTTCGAGTGCCTGCACGAGGTCAAGCTGATCGTCGACCTGATCTATGAAGGCGGCATCGCCAACATGAACTATTCGATTAGCAATACCGCCGAATATGGCGAATATGTCAGCGGCCCGCGCATCCTGCCCTACGACGAGACGAAGGCCCGGATGAAGGCGGTGCTGCGCGACATCCAGACCGGCAAGTTCGTGCGCGATTTCATGCAGGAAAACGCCGTCGGCCAGCCGTCGTTCAAGGCCACGCGCCGCATCAACGACGAACACCAGATCGAACAGGTCGGCGCCAAGCTGCGCGAGATGATGCCTTGGATTTCCAAGGGCAAGATGGTGGACAAGGCGCGCAACTAAGCCGACAGTCACCGCATCCGGGGGCGCCTTGGGGCGCCCCTTTTCATGTCAGGACACCATGCACCGCCCGCCCCTTGCCGATTGGCTGATCCTGCTGGGCCTCGCGCTGATCTGGGGCGCATCCTTCGCCAATATCCGTCTGGCGCTGACCGGCTTTGGCCCGCTGACGGTGGCCGCGCTGCGCATCGCCATCGGTGCCGTCGCGCTGCTGATCGCCACCCGCGCCATGGGTCAGCGCCTGCCGCCGCTGTCCGCGCGCCGCGATTGGGCCTTTGCCATCGCCATCGCGGTGCTGTCGAACAGCCTGCCGTTTGCGCTGCTGTCCTGGGCACAGGGCCATGTCGCATCCGGCTTTGCGGGCATCACCATGGCGGCGGGTCCGCTGTTCACGCTGATCCTCGCCGCCTGGCTGCTGGGCGCAGGGCTGCGGCTGGCGCAGGTTGCCGGGATCGCGCTTGGCGCGACCGGCGTGGTGGTGCTGATCGGCCCGGCGGCGCTGAGCGCGACCAGCGGCGCGCCCTCGGAAAGCTGGGCGCGGCTCGCCTGCCTCGGGGTTGCCCTGTCCTATTCGATGGGGTCGATCCTGACGCGGCGCGCGCCACCTATGGCGATGCCTGCGATGGCGGCGGCGGTGCTCAGCGCGGCCAGCGTGATCAGTCTGGGGCTGATGATGGCGATCGAGGGGCTGCCCGATTTCGCCGCCGCCCCGCCTGCGGCCCTTGCCTCGGTCGTTTATCTGGGGCTGTTTCCGACCGGGCTGGCGACGCTTTTGATGATCGTGCTGATCCGCCGCGCCGGGCCGAACTTTGTCGCGCTGTCGAACTATCAGATCCCGCTGTGGTCGGTAGCCTTTGGCGCGCTGATCTTTCACGAACGCCTACCCGCCAGCTTTCTCCTGGCGCTTGGCTTGATCCTGGCGGGGCTGGCTTTGTCAAACCTGCGGCAGCGCCCCCGGCCGGCCTGACGGCAGGCGTATTTGGGCAAGAAAGAAGGGGCAAGCGCGCGCGCCCTGCCCCCATCTTCCTTGTTCATATACGCATCCGCACCCGCCACCGGGCGCGCGGTCAGGCCCCGGTGAACCGTGGCGGGCGCTTTTGCAGAAACGCCATCACGCCTTCGTGGAAGTCGGCGGTCTGGCCGCAGGCGGCCTGCAATTCAGCCTCCAGCGCAAGCTGTTCGGCCAGATCGGTATGGCCCTCGCGCAGGGCGCGCTTGATCGCGGCATAGGCCAGGCCCGGTCCCTGAGCCAGATGCCGGGCGCGGGCCGTGACATGGGCCGCGAAATCGGCATCGGCCACGCAGTCCCAGATCATCCCCCAATCGGCGGCCTGCCGGGCGGTGACGGGTTCGGCGAACAGCATCGTGCCCATGGCGCGCGCAAACCCCACCTGACGGGGCAGCCAATAGGTGCCGCCGGCATCGGGGATCAGGCCGATTTTCGTGAAGGCCTGGATGAAGCGGGCGGATTCGGTGGCGATCACCACATCCGCGCCAAGCGCCAGATTGGCCCCCGCCCCCGCCGCGCTGCCATTGACGGCGGCGATGGTCGGCAGGCGGCAGCCGGTCAGCGCGGCCAGCATGGGTTCGTACTCCTCGCGCAGGATGCGACCCAGATCGATGGGCGCGCCACCGGCATCGGCCAGATCCTGACCCGAGCAGAAGGCACGGCCGGTCCCGGTCAGCACCAGGCAGCGCGCCTCGGTCTCGGCGCGGGCGATGGCGGTGGTGATCTCGGCGCGCATGGTGCGGTTAAGCGCGTTCATCACCTCGGGCCGGTTCAGGGTGATGGTCGCCACATCATCGGTGACGTCGTAAAGAATGGTGGTGAAATCGGTCATGAGGCCCCCCTATTTGGGGGCGATCCTAGTGGCGGGATCGGGGCAAGGACAGCCCCGACCCGGCGTCATTCGCGCATGATCTTGTCCAGCCGCGCGCGTTCCTCATCGGTCAGCGCGCTCGGTGCGGCCTCGGCCGCCGTGGTCGGGCGGCGCGAGCGGATGAACAGCAGCCCACCGATCAGCGCCAAGAGGCCAACCACCGGGCCGATGGCGTAAAGGATCAGGTTGGTGCCGGTCGCGCGCGGTTCAAACAGGACGTAATCTCCGTAACGGTCGGTCACGAAGTCCACCACTTCGGTGTTGCTGTCACCCGCCACCAGCCGTTCGCGCACCAGAAGGCGCAGATCGCGGCTGACCTCGGCATTCGATTCGTCGATGTTTTCGCCCTGGCAGACCGGGCAACGCAGCACCTTGGAAATCTCGCGCGCGCGGGATTCGAGGGCGGGGTCGGGCAGCACCTCATCGGGTTGCACGGCAAGGGCGGGCATGGCCAGCGTCAGGCACAGGGTCAGCGCCGCCAGGGGGGCTTTGCCCCCGATCGTGCTGCGCACGCCCCCCAGGATATTTCGACCAAGAAGAAAGCGCATGGGTTACTCCGCCGGGGTGGCACGGGGGGTGTCACGGGGGGTTCGCGCGGTGCGCCGGGCGCCCGAAGCGGCAAAGCGATAGCGCCGGTCGCTGAGCGACAATAGCCCACCAAGCGCCATCAGTGCCGATCCCGCCCAGATCCAGTTGGCGAAGGGCTTGATATAGGTGCGCACCGCCCAGCCGCCGCCATCCTGTTCGTCGCCGATCACCAGATAGACGTCACGGGTGAAGCCGTTGTCGATGGCGGCCTCGGTCGTGGGCATGGTCTGCACGTTGTAGACGCGCTTTTCGGGGGTCAGCGTGGCGACCAGCTTACCGTTCTCGCGCACCGACATGCGCGCCATGGTGGACATGAAGTTCGGGCCTTCGACCTCATCCACGGCGTCGAGGGTGATCTCATAGCCCTCGACCGTGAAGGGTTGGCCGACCTGGGCGACGCGGATATCCTCGACATCCCAGGCCATCAGCAGGCTGACGCCGATGAAGGTGACGCCCAGGCCCGCATGGGCCACGGCCTTGCCCCAGTCGGCGCGCGGCAGGCGCGACATGCGGGCAAAGGGGTTCCCGCCCGAGGCGGTGGCGCGGAACCAGATCTCGGCCGCGGCGCCGAAGACCAGCCAGGCGCCCAGGCCCGCGCCGATCGGCGCCAGCAGCGACCGGCCGCTGCCGATCGTCCAGACCAGCCCCATCACCGCAAGCGCCAGCACCAGTGCCGGGATCAGCGGGCGCATGACCCGGCCCAGGCGGCCACGCTTCCACGGCAGGATCGCGCCAATGGGCAGGATCAGCGCCAGCACGACGATGAAGGGGGTGAAGGCCTTTTCAAAGAAGGGCGCGCCGACCGACAGCTTGTCGGCCCACAAAGCCTCGGCGACCAGCGGCCAGACGGTGCCGGTGAACACCACCATCGCCGCAACCGCGAGCAGCACATTGTTCAAGACCAAGGCGGATTCGCGGCTGACCATGGCAAACATGCCCTTGGCCTGCATCGCGCCCGCGCGCACCGCATAAAGCGTCAGCGCGCCGCCGACAAACACCGCCAGGATCATCAGGATGAAGATGCCGCGTTCGGGATCATTGGCAAAGCTGTGAACCGAGGTGATGACGCCCGAGCGCACGATGAACGTGCCGATCAGCGAAAAGCCAAAGGCCATGATCGCCAGCAGCACCGTCCAGCTTTTCAGCGATTCCCGCTTTTCCACGACGATGGCCGAATGCAGCAGCGCCGCCGCCAGCAGCCAGGGCATGAAACTGGCGTTTTCGACCGGATCCCAGAACCAGAAGCCGCCCCAGCCCAGTTCGTAATAGGCCCACCACGACCCAAGCGCGATGCCGATGGTCAGGAACACCCAGGCCGCCAGCGTCCAGGGGCGCACCCAGCGGCCCCAGGCGGCATCGACGCGCCCCTCGATCATCGCGGCGACGGCAAAAGCGAACGACATGCTGAGGCCGACATAGCCAAGGTATAGGAAGGGCGGATGGAAAGCCAGGCCCGGATCTTGCAGCAGCGGGTTCAGATCCTGACCGTTGAAGGGAGGCGCCTCGATCCGCAGGAACGGGTTCGAGGTGAACAGGATGAAGGCGTAAAACGCCAGCCCGATCAGACCCTGGATCGCCAGCACCCGCGCCTTGAGCCGCGGCGGCAGCGCGCCCCCGAACACAACCGCCGCCGCGCCAAACAGCGCCAGGATCAGCACCCACAGCAGCATCGATCCTTCGTGGTTGCCCCAGACACCCGAGATTTTATACAGCATCGGCTTGTCGGTATGGCTGTTGGCATAGACCAGCTGCACCGAAAAATCCGAGGTGACAAAGGCCCAGGTCAGGCAGGCGAAAGAGATCGTCACCAGCACAAGCTGTGTCACCGCCGCACTGTCGCCGACCGCCATCCAGCCGCGCCAGCCCTTGTGCGCACCGACCAGCGGCAGGGTCGATTGCAGGATCGACACCACGAAGGCCAGGATCAGTGCATAATGTCCAAGTTCGGCGGTCATGGCGGCTCCTTTGATTGGGGCCACCATAAAGACAAGGCCGCGCACCGCCAAGGTGGTGCGCGGCCCTGTCGCATGGGCGGGCCCGAGGATCACGGGCCTGTGATGATCACTGCGGCAGTCCGGCCTGCCATTCGGCCAAGGCGGCATTCGGCGGGGCGGCGGCGGAGGCTGGCGCAGCGGGCGAGGCCGTGGCGGGTGCTGCGGCCTCGGTCGGGGTTGCGCGGGCCTGGCGGTAATAATGCGCCTCGCGCGCGCCGAAATAGAACGAGATGACACCGCCCAGCAGCCACCAGGCCGCTTCGGGCATCTGCTCAAGCCCGCGCATCCGGGCCGCGAAACCATCGGGATCGGCCATCGAATAGGCGAAGATAACCACCGTGCCCAAGGTCATCAGCGGGCGCGGCAGGCGGTTCATCGCGTCGATCAGCCGGTCAAAGGCGGGGGTCAGGGTGGGGGTAGTCATGCACGGCTCCAATGCGCGATGCGGGCGCGGTGCTGCGCCTCGGTCAGGTGAAAACGGGGGGAGAGGAAGGTCTCGGCGCGGGTGATCCAACCACCCTTGCCACCATTGCGCCTGCGGCAATATTTGCGGCTGGCCGGGCGGGCATCGCCAAGCGCATAGTAGTAATCCCGCCGGGCGATGGCATAGGCGTCGGCCAGATGGACGGGGGCAGCGCGCGCCGCAGCTTCGGCTGCGCGACGGGTCAGCGGGCCGATCTGGCCATCGACCAGCAGGTCATGACCCATCGCATTCAGCATCCGCTGCAACACGCGGATCGCATTGCTGCCCGAGTTGACATACATGTCAAACAGTTGCGGCTGCAAAGCGGCGGGCAGACGATCAAGGCCCGGCGCGCGGAAATAGTGATCGACGAAAATCGCCGCCGCGCGATCGGCGGTCAGGTTCCGCAGGTCCGTGGCATCGACATGCCCGTCGCCGGTCACATCGATCCCCAACCGGCGCAGGGTCAACAGCGTCACACCGTGGTTCGTGATCCCGCCCGGATCGTCGGGATCGTCAACAAAGCCGCCCTCGCGCCGCACGATCTCGCGCGCCAGGTCGTCAACGGAAACCGCGCCCGCCGGGCGGGGCGGCTGCCGGGTCATCACCGTCATGGAAAGCCCCCTTGGCTGATGGAAAGCCACAGGCTGCCCGGCAAGGGTTAACGAAAGGCAAATGCGGCGACCGCAGGCGTCAGCCGTGCGCCCGGTCCGGCGGTCGCATGCCTCCGGCGGGGATGTATGTGCCAAGAAGAAGGCGGCTTTCTTCTTGGATCACATATCCCCCGCAGAGCGTCCGCACCCGCGCCTCAGCAGGGCAGGATCAGCTGTCGGGCTCCTGATAGACGCCCTGTTCCTTCAGCGCGTCGATAACTTCTTTCGGCATATAGGTTTCGTCATGCTTGGCCAGCAGCTTGTCGGCCTTGAAGGTGCCATCGACGTAATAGCCCTTGGCGATGGTTCCGGTGCCCTCGGTGAACAGGTCGGGGCGCGGCTCGCCGCCGATATAGGCGACCGGCACTTCGGCCCCGCCATCGGTGATGACGAAGTTGAAAGCCACGCCATCGACCGGCGTCATCGAGCCTTCCTTGACCAGTCCGCCGATCTGGAAATATTCATCCGATTCAGGCGGTTCGGCCAAAACCTGCGTGGGCGAACGGAACAGGTTGATGCCGTCGCGCATGGCGAACCCGATCAGCCCGGTGGCGATGATCAGCGCCAGAACGGTGATCAGGATCACCTGAATGCGGCGGGTTTTCTTGAGGCTTTTCATCGCGGCTCCTTACGGAAAGATCGGGGCCAGCATCAGCCCGGCGGTTTCATCAAGGCCCAGCATCAGATTGGCGTTCTGGATGGCCTGGCCGGACGACCCCTTGGTCAGGTTGTCGATGGCGGCGATCACCGTGGCGCGACCCTCGATGCGGTCACCGGCGACACCGATCTGGCAGAAGTTCGACCCCGCCACTGCGCGGGTCGAAGGCACTTGCCCCATCGGCAGCACCCGGATGAACGGCTCATCGGCATAGGCTTCGGCCAGCACCTGATGGATGCGGTCGGCCGCGCCGCGCACATAGACGGTGGCCAGGATACCCCGGTTGAAGGGACACAGATGCGGGGTGAACTGCACGCGCACCGGGCGTCCGGCAATCGCCGAAAACTCCTGATCGAACTCGCCCAGATGACGATGTGTGCCGCCCGCAGAATAGGGATGCGTCCCGCCCGACAATTCGGCGTGCAGCAGGTTTTCCTTCAGGCTGCGACCGGCGCCTGACACGCCATTCTTCAGGTCAAGAATGATGGCGTCCAGATCGATCACCCCGGCGGCGATCAGCGGACGGAGCGCGAATTGTCCGGCGGCGGCATTGCAGCCGGTGCCGGCGACCAGCCGCGCGGCGCGGATCTGGTCGCGATAGAACTCGGTCAGGCCATAGACGGCCTCGGCCTGCAATTCGACGGCGGCATGGGGCTGGCCATACCATTTCTGGTATTCGGCCGGGTCGCGCAGCCGGAAATCCGCCGACAGATCGACGATCTTCAGATCGCGCGGCAGGTCGCGGATCACCGCCTGGCTGGTCGCATGGGGCAGCGCGCAAAAGGCAAGGTCGATGGCGGAAAAGTCGATCTCCTCGATCTTGCACAGGCGCGGCAGGTCCAGATGGCCCAGGAACGGGAACACCTCGGCCATCGCCATCCCGGCCTTGCGTTCACCCGACAGCGCGGTGATCTGCATCCCCGGATGGCTGGCGATCAGGCGCACCAACTCGGCCCCGGTATAGCCCGAGGCCCCAAGGATGGCGATGCGATGGCTCATTGGGAGCCCCCCTGATCAAGCATTTTCAAGAGCATCAGCCAGAAGACCGACAACACGGCAGCGACACCACCGGCGCAGACATAGGCCGTGCCACGGGCTGCATAGATGATGTAATTGTAGGCATCGCCGCCAACGATCCTGTTGTCATAGGAATCGTCATACATGACCCCAATGCCATAGGCGGCCAACCAGATCGCGGCGCCAGCGCAGGCGACAGATGCGAAAACAAGGATGTATTTCATTGGTCCCCCTTAGGCGGATTCAAACCGGATCGGCGCGCGCATGAATTGCGTGGCCTTGGACGAGACAGAGGCCGGGTTACCGGTGGTCAGATACCGGCTGGTGGTGCCCGATCCGATGAACTGCGGCCTACGGGTCAGGTAATCCGCAAGGCTTTCCGCGACCAGATCGGCCTGGCTATAGACCTTGACCCCCGCCCCAAGCGCCTGCTGGAACGTGTCCTCCAGCAGCGGGTAGTGGGTGCAGCCCAGGATCGCAGCCTCGGGGTGCGGCATCCGGCGTTTCAGCGCCTCGACATGGGATTTCACCAGGGCCTCGGCCAGGATCTCATCGCCGGATTCGATGGCATCGACGACACCGCCACAGGGCTGCGCCTCGACGTCGACACCCACGGCGCGGAAGGCCAGTTCACGCTGAAAGGCGCGGCTGGCGACGGTGGCCGGGGTGGCGAACAGGGCGACATGTTTCACCGCGACCTCACGCGGGGGGCTGTTGTCGCCCCACTGTCGCTCGGTCAGCGCCTCGATCAACGGCACGAAAACGCCCAGCACGCGCTTGTCCTTGGGCAGCCAGGTTTCCTGCATCCGCTTCAGCGCGACGGCGGCGGCGGTGTTGCAGGCCAGGATCACCAGATCGCAGCCCTCGGCCCAAAGGCGTTCGACGCCCGCGCAGGTCAGGTTGAAGATGTCATCGGCATCGCGCACGCCGTAAGGCGCATGGGCATTGTCGCCGTAATAGACAAAGGGCAGGTCGGGCAGACGCTTTTGCAGCGCGCGATGCACCGTCAGCCCGCCCAGACCGCTGTCGAAAACGCCCACTGCCATGATGCCGCCCCTATCTTCTGTCGCGCCTTCTTAGCGCGCCGGGGGCCGGGATGAAAGCGGCGCGCGGGGATTTTACCCGCGCGCCGTTGTCGCTGCCTGGATGAGTATTTGGGCAAAGCGGAAGGGCTATTCGGCCGCCATCTTCTGCGGGCTGCCGCCCTGGCGAAAGGCTGCCAGCAGATCATCGCGTCGGCGCGCGGCGGCCCGGACGCCCTGTTCTTTGACCGGGCCATAGCCGCGAATATCTAGCGGCAGCAGCGCCAGATCGCGGGCAATCGCCATCGTGTCGGGCGTGACCTTGGCCAGCACCTCGTCCATGTCGGCCTCGAACTGGGCGATCAGGGCGCGTTCGGTGCGCCGTTCAGGGTGATAGCCGAACGGGTCCAGCGCGGTGCCGCGCAGCCGCTTCATCCCCGCCAGCAGCCGGAACAGCGGCATCACCCACGGCCCGAAGGCACGCTTTTTCGGGCGGCCATTGGCGTCCTTGCCCGGCAGGCTGGGCGGCGCCAGGTGGAAGGTGATCTTGCCCACGCCGTCAAAGGCCGCCTTCGCGCGGTCGGCGGTTTGCAGATGCAGCCGCGCAACCTCGTATTCGTCCTTATAGGCGAGCAGCTTGTGATAGCCCTTGGCGACGGCCTCGCGCAGGTCAGCGGGGGCGCGATTGACCAGGGCAAGAAAGCGGTCGGCCAGGGCCTGATCCTGATAATCGACCAGCCAGCCTGCCCGCAGCGCCACGGGATCGGCGGCGGTCGCGGGATCGGCAGGGGCGATCAGCGCCTCGGCTGCCGCCGGGTGGGCAATCGCCCAGCGGCCGATCTCGAAGGCGCGCTGATTGGCGGCGACGGCGGCGCCGTTCATCTCGATCGCCTTCAGGATCGCGGCGCGGCTGACCGGCACCGCGCCCATCTGCCAGGCCGCGCCCAGCATCATCATGTTGGAAAAGATCGAATCGCCGAGCGCAACGCGCGCCAGCTCTGACGCATCAAAGAAGGCCGCGCGATCGCGCCCCAGGCGGCTTTCCAGCGACATCCGCAGCCGGTCGGCAGGCAGGCGGAAATCGCGGTTGCGGGTGAACTCGCCGGTGACGATCTCATGGCTGTTGACGGCGGCGACGGTGCGGCCTTGGGTCATCAGCCCCAGTGTCTTGGCACCGGCGGTGACGACCAGATCGCCACCGATCACGCAATCGGCCTCGCCCACGGCGACGCGGATGGCGCTGATGTCGGCGGGCCGGTTGGCCAGGCGCAGGTGGATATGCACCGCCCCGCCCTTTTGCGCGAGGCCCGCCATCTCCATCATGCCGACGCCCATGCCATCCAGTTGCGCCGCCTGTGCCAGCACCGCGCCGACCGTTACGACGCCAGTGCCACCGACGCCCGTGACGACCAGGTTATGCGTGCCGTCGATCGACATCCGCGCGGGCTCTGCGATCTCGGGCAGGTCCAACGCAGCAGGGGCGGCCTTTTTCGGCTTGGCCCCCTCAAGCGTGACGAAGCTGGGGCAAAAGCCGTCCAGACAGCGGAAATCCTTGTTGCAGGATGATTGGTCGATGGCGCGCTTGGTGCCGAAATCGGTCTCGACCGGCACGACGGACACGCAGTTCGACTGCACGCTGCAATCGCCGCAGCCTTCGCAGACATCGGTATTGATGAACACGCGCCGGTCGATGTCGGGGAACTGGCCCTTCTTGCGGCGGCGGCGCTTCTCGGCGGCACAGGTCTGGATATAGACCATGGCGCTGACGCCGGGGGTTTCGGACAGGCGCTTTTGCACCGCCATCACCTCGGCGCGTTCATGGATCTCGACACCACTGAACTGCGCCGTATCGATCCCCTCTTTCTCGTCATGGACGACGATCACCGGCCTGACGCCCATGGCCTGCAATTCGCGCACGATCTGCGGCGCGGTCAGGCCGCCCTCATTCGGCTGGCCACCGGTCATGGCGACGGCATCGTTGAACAGGATCTTGTAGGTGATGTTGGTGCCCGCAGCCAAGGCCGCGCGGATCGCCAGCGAACCCGAGTGGTTATAGGTACCGTCGCCCAGGTTCTGAAACACATGCGCACGGGTGGAAAACGGCGCTTCGCCCACCCAGTTGACCCCCTCGCCGCCCATATGGGTGAAGCCGGTGGTTTCGCGGTCCATCCACTGCACCATATAGTGACAGCCGATCCCGGCATAGGCGCGGCTGCCGTCGGGCACCTTGGTCGAGCTGTTGTGCGGGCAGCCCGAGCAGAACCACGGCGTCCGGGTGGCGACTTCGGGGGCGTTGTCGGCGCGGCGCGCCTCGGCCAGGCGGGTCAGGCCGGCGCGGATCGCATCGGTGCCGCGGCCCTCCTCGATCAGGATGCCGCCGATCTTTTCGGCGATCATCACCGGGTCAAGCGCGTAGCGGGTGGGGAACAGTTCCTCGCCGGTGCGGTCGTGGTGCCAGCCCAGCACGCGGCGGCCGCGGCGCTTGTCAAAGATCGCTTCCTTGACCTGAACCTCGATCAGCTTGCGCTTTTCCTCGACGACGACGATCGCCTCCAGCCCCTCGGCCCATTCGGCAAAGGATTTCATGTCCATCGGGAAGGTCTGGCCGATCTTGTAGGTCGTCAGCCCCAGCCGGTCGGCCTCGTCGGCGTCGATCCCCAAAAGGTTCAGCGCGTGAACCAGATCCAGCCAGTTCTTGCCCGCCGCGACGAAGCCGATCTTGGCGCCGGGCTTGCCCCAGACGCGCTTGTCCAGCCGGTTCGCGCGCGAAAACGCCTCGGCGGCGAAGCGTTTGTAGTCGATCATCCGCGCCTCTTGCGCGACGGGGGTATCGCCCAGACGGATGTTCAGCCCGCCCGGCGGCAGGGCGAAATCGGGCGTGGTCAGATTGACGCG
Source organism: Paracoccus zhouxuedongae (assembly GCF_041927815.1). NCBI lineage: Bacteria > Pseudomonadati > Pseudomonadota > Alphaproteobacteria > Rhodobacterales > Paracoccaceae > Paracoccus > Paracoccus zhouxuedongae. The sequence continues at coordinate 532,927 of NZ_JBHFHM010000001.1, read as the reverse complement.
GAACGGGTTGCCATCGACGACGCTGGTCGCCTCGACCGTGTCCTTCATCGTCTTCAGCCCGACCCAGACCCCGGCAAAACGCGACAGCGCCCAGCCGTAGATGCCGTAATCCAGAATCTCCTGCACGCCCGCCGGCGACAGCACCGGGATATAGGCATCGACCATCGCCCAGTCCGACTGGTGCAGCACGGTCGAGCTTTCGCCGGTATGGTCATCGCCCATCGCCATGATCACCCCGCCATGACGCGAGCTGCCGGCCATGTTGGCATGGCGCATCACGTCGCCGGTGCGGTCAACGCCCGGGCCCTTGCCATACCACAGGCCAAAGACGCCATCATGCTTGCCCTCGCCGCGCAGCTCGGCCTGCTGGCTGCCCCACAGCGCGGTGGCGGCCAGATCCTCGTTTAGGCCGGGCTGGAACAGCACATTGGACGCCGCCAGCAGCTTGCCTTGCCGCGCCATCTGCAAATCGACCCCGCCCAGCGGGCTGCCGCGATAGCCGGTCACCAGACCCGCCGTATTCAGCCCCGCCGCCTTGTCGCGCGCCGCCTGCATCAGCATCAGCCGCACCAGGGCTTGCGTGCCGTTCAGCAGCACCTGATGCTTGCCCAGATCAAACCGGTCGTTCAAGGAAATCTCGACGCTCATCTGGCCCTCCCCTGCTGGATGAACTTTACGCATGATAGGTCACATTTGCTGACCCATCAACCAGAAAGTCACGGTCATGTCAGGGATAATCCCGTTTCCGGGCTTGACCGGCGGCCGATAATCTTCTGTCCTCAAGGCGCTTTCAATTTTTGCAGATCGAACATGCTGGACTGGGACAAGCTGCGCATCTTTCACGCCGTCGCCGATGCGGGCAGCCTGACCCATGCGGGCGACGGGCTGAACCTGTCGCAATCGGCCGTCAGCCGTCAGATCCGCGCGCTGGAAGAAACGCTGGGGACGACGCTGTTTCACCGCCATGCGCGCGGGCTGATTCTGACCGAACAGGGCGAATTGCTGTTCGATGCCACCCGGTCGATGGCGCGAAAGCTGGAAACCGCCTCGGCCCGCATCCGTGACAGCGAAGAACATGTGTTCGGCAAGCTGCGCATCACCACCACCACCGCATTCGGCACGCTGTGGCTGGCGCCGCGGCTGGTCAAGCTCTATGAACGCCACCCCGACCTGTCGATCGACCTGATGCTGGAAGAGCGCGTGCTTGACCTGCCCATGCGGGAGGCCGACGTGGCCATTCGCATGAAGGAGCCCAGCCAGGCCGACCTGATCCGCAAGCGGCTGCTGAACATCCGGATGCGGCTTTACGCAAGCCAAGCCTATCTGGACCATCACGGCACCCCCAGCGGGCTTGACGATCTGGCCCGCCACCGGGTGATCTGCCAGAACCCGACCGCCCATCAGGTCGCCGCCGGGGCGCATATGGCGCGGCTGATCCTGTCGCATGAGATCGGATCGACGCTCAGCGTGAACAACTATTTCGGCGTGCTTCAGGCGGTGCTGCACGACATCGGCATCGGCATCCTGCCCGACTATCTGGCCGGCGATTTCCCGCAACTGGTGCGCACCCTGCCGGCCGTGGAATCGACCGAAGTGCCGGTCTTTCTGGCCTACCCCGAGGAGCTGCGCCAATCCCGCCGCATCGCCGCCTTCCGCGATTTCGTGCAAGAGGAAATCATCGCGCAACGCAAGCTGACGGTCGCGCAGGACAGCGATGAGGGCTAGTTTTACAACCTGCGGTATTACAGCAACGCATATCGGCCATGCTGCACCCGCAGCATGTTTCCCCTTGTAAGGTATATCCATCGCCCATAAATCCGGCAAAGAGGCTGCGGATGAGGCAACTCCCGCGACTTCTACCTCCCTGTTGGACTTGGGCCGGGCTTCGTGCCTGGCCTATTTTTTTGCCCGCGGGGCTGCGCGCTTGCGCCGCCCATGCGCGGTCCGGGGACGCGCAGCGGGCGCGCGGGGCAAGCGGCGGTGCCATCCTTTGCATGTAGGCCCCGGCCAACAGTCGCGGGGAACACGTCCGCGATCTGTGTGCTGCTGCGCCCGCCTTGATGAGCACCTGAGCCAACCCCGCCGCATGGTCAGGTCGGTCGCCGACCAATCCGCCCGGGCTCGTGGACGGCTGATCGCACAAAGGATCGCATCTGCGCCTTCAACCCGTCAAAGCCATGACCCGGCGTGGACGACGACGCCGGTGATAACGGCACGCCATTTGTAGCGGGCATGCTGATGCGTGGTGAAGATTCTGGGAAACCAAGGGCCGACCCGCCCCGACCGCATATCCCCTGATCCTCCGCGACCACACCACGATTCCACCTTCCCCCCCGGCCCTGACGATCCTGCACCCTTACCCTTACCCTTACCCTTACCCTTACCCTTACCCTTACCCTTACCCTTACCCTTACCCTTAACCTTAACCTTAACCTTAACCTTAACCTTAACCTTAACCTTAACCTTAACCTTAACCTTAACCGGACCCTGACCCTGACCCTGACCCTGACCCTGACCCTGACCCTGACCCTGACCCCGCCATCACACCTGCGCCGATCACCCCACCACCCCCGATCACGAGAGCTTGTCCAACGTGATTGTCTTGGCGGTTGCGCGAGGTTTCATCTCGGTGGCATGGCTATGCCACAACCTTACACAAAGACATCCATGATGGCCCGTTCACTCCTGATCGCCCTTGCCGCAGGTCTCTGCGGACTGACCGCCCAAACTGCCTTGGCCGCCGATTGCGGCGGGGCGATCCGTTTTGCCGCCGGCACCGACCGTGGCAGCGTCTCGGGCACCATCGCCGGGGCGGACCTCTGCGAATACCGCCTGTCCGCGCGCAAGGGCCAGGTCATGACCGTCGCGCTTGACGCCCCCAGCGGTTTTGAAGCGATCGTGATTGATCCGGTCGAACACAATTTCGACGCAGACGGCGCGCTGCCCCTGCCCAAGGACGGCGCCTACAAGCTGCGCATCCTGCAAACCCGCAATTCGGCCCGCAAACACCCTGAGGCGCGCGCCTTCACAATGACGGTGCGCATCGCCGGGGCGGCAGCCGCCACCAAGCCCGTCACCAAACCCGCAGCCAAACCTGCGGCCAGTGCAAAACCCGCCGCCAAGCCGAAGGTCGCCGCGAGCCAGGCCCCGCAGTGCGAGACCACCGATGCCCTGCAAGCCGGCGTGACCGGCAACTACAGCGGCAGCATCAAAGGCGACGGCATGTGCGAATACAGCTTTGCCGGCCGCAAGGGGCAGACCCTGCACATGATGATGGACGCCGCGTCCGAGATCGACGCGATCATCTATGATCCGGTCAGCGCCACCCTGGAACGTGACGGCAGCTTCACCCTTCCGCAGGATGGCACCTACACCGTCCGGGTGCTGCAAGATCGCAATGCGGCGCGCAAGTCGACCGCCGCCAAGCCGTTTTCAATGGTCCTGAATCTGGATTGATCCCTCCACATCGGTTGATCCTTGGGGGCGGGCCGCCGGTCCGCCCCGATTCTTGCTCCGTCACAGCCCGTGATAGCGCCCAATCCTGAACAAACCCCTACCGTCCAAGGCTTCCCCTTCGCCGCAGGCTGGCTTAAAAGGCCGCAATCCCAGCGACAAAGGTGGCCCCATGCGCAATGATCCCGACATCACCCCCGATCTGATCGCCGCGCATGGGCTGAAGCCCGATGAATATCAGCGCATCCTGGACATCATCGGGCGGGTGCCGACGATCACCGAACTTGGCATTTTTTCGGCGATGTGGAACGAACATTGTTCCTACAAATCGTCAAAGAAATGGCTGCGCACGCTGCATACCACGGGCGATGTGGTGATCTGCGGGCCGGGCGAGAACGCCGGCGTCGTCGATATCGGCGACGGTCAGGCCGTGGTCTTCAAGATGGAAAGCCACAACCACCCCAGCTATATCGAGCCGCATCAGGGCGCCGCGACCGGTGTCGGCGGCATCCTGCGTGACGTGTTCACCATGGGCGCGCGTCCGATGGCGGCGATGGATGCGCTGTCCTTCGGCCTGCCCAGCCACCCCAAGACGGCGCATCTGGTGAAAGGCGTGGTCGAGGGGATCGGCGGTTACGGCAATGCCTTCGGCGTGCCGAATGTCGGCGGCGAAGTGCGCTTTCACGCGGCCTATAACGGCAATTGCCTGGTCAACGCTTTTGCGGCGGGCTTGGCCGATGCCGACAAGATCTTCTACTCGGCGGCTTCGGGCGTGGGGATGCCGGTTGTCTATCTGGGCGCGAAAACCGGCCGCGACGGCGTCGGCGGGGCCACCATGGCATCGGCCGAGTTCGACGACACGATCGAGGACAAGCGCCCGACCGTGCAGGTCGGCGACCCCTTCACCGAAAAATGCCTGCTGGAGGCCTGCCTGGAACTGATGGCATCGGGCTCGGTCATTTCCATTCAGGACATGGGCGCGGCGGGGCTGACCTGTTCGGCTGTCGAAATGGGCGACAAGGGCGGCCTTGGCATCCAGTTGAACCTGGATCACGTCCCGCAGCGCGAAACCAACATGACCGCGTATGAAATGATGCTGTCGGAATCCCAGGAACGGATGCTGATGGTGCTGAAGCCCGAAAAGGAAGCCGAGGCCCGCGCGATCTTTGAAAAATGGGATCTGGATTTCGCCATCGTCGGCGAGACGATCCCCGAGGACCGATTCCTGATCCTGCATGGCAATCAGGTGATGGCCGATCTGCCGCTGTCGAAACTGTCCTCCAGCGCGCCGGAATATGACCGGCCCTGGGTGGAAACGCCGAAAGCCGCGCCCTTGGGCGACCTGCCCGCGATCACCCCGATCGCCGCCTTGCGCGCCCTGATCGGCAGCCCGAACCACGCCCACAAGGCCTGGGTGTGGGAACAATATGACACGCAGGTGGGGGCCGACACCCTGCGCCGTCCGGGCCTGGGCGGCGGCCTTGTGCGCGTGCATGGCACCGACAAGGCGCTTGCCTTTACCAGCGACGTGACCCCCCGCTACGTCAAGGCCAACCCCTATGAGGGGGGCAAGCAGGCGGTGGCCGAGGCCTGGCGCAACCTGATCGCCACCGGCGCGACGCCGCTGGCCGCGACCGACAACCTGAACTTCGGCAATCCCGAAAAGCCCGAGATCATGGGCCAGTTCGTCGGCGCGATCAAAGGCATCGGCGAGGCCTGCCGGGCGCTGAACTTCCCCATCGTGTCGGGCAACGTGTCGCTTTACAATGAGACCGATGGCACGGGCATCCTGCCCACACCTACCATCGGCGGCGTCGGCCTGATCGCGCATCTGGATGACCGGATCGGCACCACCCCGCAGGCGGGCGATGTGCTGTTGGTGCTGGGCGCGACCCATGGCCATCTGGGCCAATCCGCCCTTGCCTATGAGGCCTTCGGGATCGAGGCCGGTGACGCCCCCGCCGTCGATCTGGCCGCTGAAAAGGCGCATGGCGATTTCGTTCTGGCGCAGCGCGCGCAGATCCGCGCGGCCACCGATCTGTCGGATGGCGGGCTGGCGCTTGCCGCCTTTGAAATGGCCGAGGCCGCAGGTCTGGGCCTGACCCTGACCGCGGGTGACATCCCCACCCTGTTCGCCGAGGATCAGGCCCGCTATCTGCTGGCCGCGTCCGAGGCCGATGCAGCCGCGCTTGAGGCTGCAGCCCGACAGGCGGGCCTCCCGCTTGCCCGTGTCGGCCAGGTCGGCGGCGATCAGGTGACATTCGGTGGTGACGCCGCGCCGCTGGCAGATCTGTCGTCGCTTTACCGCACGGCCTTTGCCACCGCGGTCTTTGGCGAGACAGGCCCCGAAGCGGCCTGATCTTCTTTCTTGCCAAAATACGCATAAAGCCCGCGCCACCGGCGCGGGCTTCGACGTCTCAACCCACGGCGACGCCGAACAGACGTCCGACGCCCGCCGTGATCGCCATCGCCGCCAACCCCCAGAACACCACGCGGGCAATCGCCGGTCCCATCGGCGCGCCACCCGCGCGCGCGCCAAGCGCCCCCAGCACGGCAAGGGCCAGCAGGGTCGCGCCCATCACCACCGGGATGATCTGCCCGGCAGGCGCCAGCACCGCAGCCAGCAGCGGCATACCCCCGGCGATGAAGAACGTGATCAGCGAGGCCCAAGCCGCCTGAAACGGGTTGGCCGCGTGAACATCGGACAGGCCCAGCTCCTCGCGGACATGGGCGGCAAGTGCGTCCTTTTCGGTCAGTTCGCGCGCGACCATGGCGGCGGTCGCGGGCGACATGCCGCGCGCCTCGAAAATCTCGGCCAGTTCGCGCTCTTCGTCCTCGGGCATGTCGATCAGCGCCTGGCGTTCGCGGGCGATATCGGCGCGTTCGGTATCGGCCTGCGACGAGACCGAGACATATTCCCCAGCCGCCATCGACATGGCCCCCGCCGCCAGACCTGCCGCCCCGGCCAGCAGCACCGCGCCGGGCGCGGGATTGGCCGCCGCCACCCCGACGATCAGCGATGAGATCGACACGATCCCGTCATTCGCGCCCAGAACGGCGGCGCGCAGCCAGCCCGAGCGGACGACATAATGGGGGTCATCGGGATGGGCCGAAGGTTGGGTGTGCTGGGCCATGGTCGTCCTCGCGTAACTCTAGAATAATTCTAAAACACGCGGGGACGCAGGCCAAGGGAAAATGCACGGCCCGCCCAAAGGGGCGCGCACATGTCAAGCTTGCACGCCCGCGCAGCGCGGCCAGGTCGCTTTGTGCGGCGGCCCGCAGGCCCCTGATGCCCCGGTCAGACCGCCGCCTCGATCGCGGCGACGATGCCGCCCACGGTGTCGGCCAGCAGCGCCTCATCCTCGGCCTCGGCCATGACGCGGATCAGCGGTTCGGTGCCTGACTTGCGGATCAGCAAGCGCCCGCGCCCGACCAGCCGCGCCTCGGCATCGGCGATGACGGCGCGCACGGCATCATTGGCCAGCGGCTCTTGCCCGTTGGTATAGCGCACGTTCTTCAGCATCTGCGGCACGGTGTCGAACTGGCGCATCAGCGCACTGGCGGGCTGGCCGGTCTCGGCCATGGCCGCCAGGAATTGCAGCCCGGCGATCAGCCCGTCGCCGGTGGTGGCGTAATCGGTCATCACGATATGGCCCGACTGCTCGCCCCCGAGGTTGAAGCCGCCCGCGCGCATCCGTTCGACCACATAGCGGTCGCCCACCCCGGTCCGCTCAAGCCCGATGCCGCGCGCGGCCAGGTGGCGCTCAAGGCCAAGGTTCGACATGACGGTGGCGACCAGGGCACCCCCTGCCAGCCGCCCTTCCTCGGCCCAGCGGGTCGCCAGCAGCGCCATGATCTGATCGCCATCGGCAATCTGGCCATGTTCGTCGATCAGCGCGATCCGGTCGGCATCGCCATCCAGACAGATGCCCAGATCGGCGCCATGCGCGACCACCGCACTGGCGGCGGTCTCGGGGTGGGTCGAGCCGCAATTCTTGTTGATGTTCAGCCCGTTCGGGTCGGTGCCGATCTCGATCACCTCGGCGCCCAGTTCCCACAGCACCGCAGGGGCGGCGCGATAGGCCGCGCCATTGGCCGCGTCGATCACCACTTTCAGCCCGGTCAGCTTGCCTTTGGCCGGGAAGGTGGTCTTGGCATATTCGACATAGCGGCCCACGCCGTCCTCGATCCGCTTGGCCCGGCCGATGTTCTGGGGCTGCGCGGGGATGATCTCACCCGCGACCAAGGCCTCGATCTCCATCTCGGCCTCATCGGACAGCTTGAAGCCATCGGGACCGAAGAACTTGATGCCGTTATCCGTCGCCGGGTTGTGGCTGGCCGAAATCATGATGCCCACATCGGCGCGCATGGATTTGGTCAGATAGCCCACCGCCGGGGTCGGGACCGGGCCCAGCAGCAGCACGTTCATGCCGGTCGAACACAGGCCCGCCGTCAGCGCGTTTTCGATCATGTAGCACGACAGCCGGGTGTCCTTGCCGATCACCACCCGGTGCCCGTTGGAATGGTCACGGCGGAAATACCGGCCGGCCGCCGCGCCCAGCCGCAGCGCCAGCTCGGCGGTCATCGGATAGCTATTGGCGGTGCCGCGCACCCCATCGGTGCCGAACAGCTTGCGGGTCATTCCTTGCCCCCCTGAATCGCCTGCCACAGCCGCAGGCCCTGTGAAATCTGGTCCACATCGTGAACCCGGTGAATCTGCACCCCCTGCGCCACGGCGGCCAGGGTGACGGCCAGCGTGCCGGGGCCGCGCGCATCCGCCGCCTCGGCCCCGCCGATTGCGCCGATGAACCGCTTGCGTGACACGCCCAGCAGGATCGGCAGGCCAAGGCCATGAAACAGCGCGATATTGCGCAACAGGGTCAGGTTATGCGCCTGGGTCTTGCCGAAACCGATGCCGGGGTCGATCAGGATGCGGTGGCGCGCGATGCCCGCCGCCTCGGCCTTTGCCACGGCAGCGGCCAGCCAGTCATAGACATCCAGCAGCACATCATCATAGCGCGGATCGGCCTGCATCGTCGCAGGCGTGCCCTGATGGTGCATGATGCACACCGGCACGTCGCGGACCGCCACCAGCGGTGCAAGCGCCGGGTCGAACGACAGCCCCGCCACATCATTGACGATCCCGGCCCCGGCATTCAGCGCCGGGCCAGCCACGCCCGCCTTGCGCGTATCGACCGAGATCGGCGCCAACCCCGCCAGCCCGGCGATCACGGGCACGACGCGGGCGGCCTCGGCCTCGGGCGGCACATCCTCGGCACCCGGACGGGTCGATTCCCCGCCGATATCCAGCAGATCCGCCCCCGCCGCGATCAGCGCACGGCCATGGGCAATGCCCGCCGCCGGGTCGTGAAAGCGCCCGCCATCGGAAAAGCTGTCGGGTGTGACATTGACGATGCCCATCACGCGCGGGCGGTCCAGCGTCAGGCCGCACAGGTCGGCGCGCGGCGCAGCCAGCCGGTCTTGCAGATCAGCGGGCAGACCCTGCGCCGCCACAACGCGCGGCGCGCCGTCGCGCGCGATCAGCCGCACCCGGTCGAACCAGCCCCAGCCCCCCGCCAGCGGCAGCGCGCCGGATGGGCGGTCAGGGTCCAGCCGGACCAGGGGAAGGGCGTAGACATCCTGCGTCATCTGCGCGGTATGATCCGAAACCAGCCCGCAGGCAAGCCGGGCGCGCGATCAGTCGGCCCGGCGCAGCACCGGCACGCGGCTTCCCGCCGGGGTCGAAACACCCGCGTGATCTGGACCGATCAGTTCCAGCCGATCCGCCGACATCTGTTCGGCCAGCCACAAGGCCAAAGCGGCGCCGTCGCCTGCCTGCCCGCGCGGGCCATCAGGCGTGTCCAGCACGATCTTGGACGGCGCCCACACCACCATCTGCCCATGCTTCATCGCCCAGTCGATTTCGGTGCGCGTCGCCACCACCACACAGCGCGGATCGCGCGCCGCGAGCCACCAGGCGTTCTGTTCGATGGCCAGCAGATCGACCCGCCGTTGCGTGGGCCGATGCCCGGTGACCGGACGCGGCACAGCCGGCAGGCCGACCGTCAGGATCACCGGAAGGCCGGTCGCCCCCAGCCGGTCCAGCACCCCGGCAAGCCCCGCCCCGCCGATGACCGCATTGTCCAGATGCGCCACCACCGGGTGCAGCGCGACCTGCGCCGCATCGCTGCGCACCGGCGCCTCGGCGCGCGACCGCACGATTTCCACGCCAAGCGCGCCCGGGCCGCGATCCAGCTTTTCCACCCGCACAAAGACGCGCATTGCCTGCGGCTCGGCCAGGATGCGTTCGGCCACCCGCGCGGCCAGCGTCTCCAGCAGGTTCAGCCGCTCGGCCGCCAGTTCGGCAGCGATCGCCTCGGTCAGCCGGTCATAGGACAGGATGCGGTCCACATCGTCATCAACCGCCCCGGCAACCGGCCGCACCTCGACCACGATGTTGAAGCGCAGCCGCTGGCCCTGGCCGCGCTCCTGCTGAAACGCGCCGATATCGGCGGTCACGACATGATCGCGCAGGCTGATCCGGTCACGCGGATCAGCGCCCGAGGATGCCTCGGCGCGTTCCTCGGGATGGGCGAAGGCAAGGTGGATGTCGCTGGTCATGCCCGCCTTTTACACCGAGGCGCGCGCCGCAGACAGCGCGAAACGACACCGGGCCTGTTCTGCACGACGCGCGGGCGGTCAGTTCTGTGCGACACGCACGCCGGGGCGATAGAAGATGTGGTTGTCGATCCGAACGGTGCGCACGAAACGCTTGGACCAGGGCGGGCTGACGGCGGGGGTGTGGAAATAGGTCGCGCCGCCGGTCAGTTCACGCGCGCCACCGGCCAGGGCATCGCGGGCCACGCGCTGCACGCGGGCAAAGGCCGCCATGTCGCGGATCGGGCGCGGGCTGCCGCAGTTATAGCTGAATTGACAGGCCCCGGCGCGGCCCTGCTTGACCACGCCGCAAATGGTGTTGGGAAAACGCCCGCTGTCGACGCGGTTCAGGATCACCTCGGCCACCGCCGCCTGTCCACGACGGCTTTCGCCGCGCGCCTCGAAATACAGGGTTTCGGCCAGACATTGCAGTTCCGCCTCGGACCCGGGGCCGGCCTGCATCGCGGCGGCCTGACGCGCGGTCGGGAAGCTGCCCTGCACCCGGATCGGCACCTCGCGATGGGTCTTGGCCATGCGCTCGGCGGTGCGGCGGCGCGCCTGCTCCTGGCGTTCGGCAAAGGTCACGTCGCGGCGCGGATGGGGCTGACCATCCACCGTCGTCGCCTCCTCGACCGCCGCCAGTGCCGCCGCCGTGGCTGAGTTGGAAAAGCCAAGCTGCGCCCCTGCCAGCCCATCCGCCTGCACAGGCCCCGCCACCGCCACCGCCAATGCGGTGATCCCGATCAGCCGACGCATTCCCGTCAGCGGTTTCGGTTCGATGGTCAACAGACCTGTCAGTATGTGATGTGACATGCACAACCCCATGGCAGCCTCGGACAGATCGGTGGGCTGGGCCGACCGATCCGCGCGAGCTATCCAAGACATGCGAACCCGTCCAGCCGCGATAGACACACGGCCGCGTGAAGGCACATCCCAGGGTTGAAACTGGCAATTTTCCGCCGATGATTCGGGTGAAACAGGGCAGATTTCTGCGATTTACTGCGCTTTCACAGCCACTTCCAGCGGTCGAAAGCGCGGATTGAAAATATTTTCCACAGCCCCGGCGCGACATGTCGGATGACGTAGCGGCACCGCGACGGCGCCGGATCAGCCCCCCGATTCGGCCCCCGACTTGGGCCCCGACCTGGACCCCGACCCGGCCCCGGTGCCAGCCGGTTCCGCGCGCGGCGCCAGGATCGCGAAATGCGCCGCCGCCAGCCGCGCGACCGGCACCCGGAACGGCGAACAGGACACGTAATCCACCCCCGCCGCACGGCAGAAGGCGATGGATTCCGGGTTGCCGCCATGCTCCCCGCAGATCGAGATCGTCAGCCCGTCCTTGGCAGCCCGCCCGCGCCGCGCGCCCAGCAGGACCAGCTCGCCCACGCCGTCGGTGTCCAGCACATGAAACGGATCCTCGCGATAAACGCCCTGGTTCACATAGGCCGACATGAACCGCCCCGCATCGTCGCGCGACAGGCCATAGGTCATCTGCGTCAGGTCGTTGGTGCCGAAGGACAGGAAGTCGGCATTGGCCGCGACCTCACCGGCGCGCAGGGCGGCGCGCGGCGTTTCGACCATCACCCCCAGGCGATAGTCGAAGCCCGCGCCCATGGCGACACGCACCGCCGCCGCCACCGCGTCGATGCGGGTCTTGACGATCTCGACCTCGCGCGCGGCGCTGACCAGGGGGATCATGATTTCGGGCACCACGCGGGCGCCACGGCGCTGCGCCTCGACCGTCGCCTCGAAGATGGCGCGGGCCTGCATTTCATAGATCTCGGGCATGGCGATGCCCAGCCGGACGCCGCGCATTCCCAGCATCGGGTTGAACTCGGTCAGCGCATCGACCCGGCGGGTGACCTCGGACAGCGGGCGGTCGACGGCCTCGGCCAGCGACCGCAGCCCCTCGCGGTCATGGGGCAGGAACTCATGCAGGGGGGGGTCGAACAGGCGGATGCAGACCGGCTGCCCCGCCATGATGTCGAACAGCGCGATGAAATCCGACCGCTGCATCGGCAGCAGCCGTTCCAGCGCCATCTGCCGGTCGGCGGCGGTGTCGGCAAAGATCATTTCGCGCATGACGGTCAGGCGATCTTCGTCGAAAAACATGTGTTCGGTGCGGCACAGGCCGATCCCCTCTGCCTCGAACATGCGGGCGGTGCGGGCGTCCTCGGGGGTGTCGGCATTGGCGCGCACGCCGATGTCGCGTTCGTTGTCGGCCCAGTGCAGCAGCATGTGGAAGGTTTCGTCTAGCGCCGGCTCCAGCATCTCGGCGGCGCCGGCCAGCACCTCGCCCGAGGTGCCGTCGACAGTGACTTCATCGCCCTCGCGCAGGATGCGGCCATCGGGCAGCCGCATCACCCGGTCGCGCGCATCCAGCCGCAGATCCGAGGCGCCGACGATGCAGGGCAGCCCCAGGCCGCGCGCGATCACCGCCGCATGGCTGGTCATGCCGCCGCGTTCGGTCAGCACGGCGACGGCGGCATGCATGCCGCGAATATCCTCGGGCGCGGTTTCGCGGCGCACCAGGATGCAGGCCTCGCCGCGCGCGGCGGCGGCTTGCGCGGCGGCCGAGGTCAGCACGATCCGACCCGTCGCCGCACCGGGGCTTGCGGCGATGGCGCGGGTCAGGCGGTCGCGGGGGCTGCGCGGATCGACCTGATAATGCAGCAATTCCGACAGCGCGCGGGGCTCGACCCGCAGCAGCGCCTCTTGCCGGGTGATGATGCCGTCCTGCGCCAGCCCGACCGCGATGCGCACCGCCGCGCGCGAGGATCGGGCGACCTTTTGCGCGTCGATGATGCGCAACTGGCCGTCCTCGACCACGAACTCGATCTGCATTTCCTCGCGCAGGCGGGCACGGCAGGATCGGGCGGCGGCGTGGAGTTCGGCAAAGACCGCGGGGGCCGCATCCTCAAGGCTGGGGCCACGGGCGTCGCGGGTCAGATACAGGGCATCGCCCGCCGCGCCCCGCCCCTGCATCTGGCCGCGAAAGCGCCCGGTGATGCGGGGGGTGCCGGTCACGCTGTCGACACATTGCATGGTGCCCGAGCCCGACAGCCCCGGCCCAAGCGCCTTGGCCATGGTCTGCACGATCAGCCCAAGCGCCGCATCGGCGGGCGCGCCCTTGGCCTGGCGCAGCAGCCGGGCGGTCGGCCCTTCCCAGGCGCGCGCCATCGAGCGCAGCACATCGGCCAGTTGCCGGGCCGGGTCTTGCGGAAAATCCTCATCCGTTTCAGCGTGATAGGCCGACAGCGCCGCGGCCAGTGCGCCGGGGCCGGGGGCGCGGTCGAACATGTCGGGGTCCAGCCGCGCGACATGGGTGGCGAAACTTTGCACGAAGCGCAGATACATCGCGTCGGCGGCATCGGCGCCAAGGGTGGCGGTCAGCTCGGCGTGGCGGGCGTCGTTCATGCCGACATTCAGCACCGAGCCAGGCCCGCCCCAATCGGGATTGGCCGGCGAGGGGCGGACCGAAACCAGCATGTCATCGCCAAAGACCGCTGCGATGCGGCCCATGTCGGGCGCCGCGCCGCCAGCGATGGCGCGCACCAGATCGCAGGACAGCGCGATGGCGGTGGGAACCGGCAGGTCCAGCCTGACCAGCCGTTGCAGGCATTTCGCGCGCCAGCCGTGGCGGGCGGCCTCAACCGTCGCGGCGGGGGCGATGGCGGTCCAATCGGTCAGGTCACGGTGGTGCTGCATTGCGGCAATCCTTTTGCCGCACCTTACAAGCCGCGCGTGATCTGGCAAGTGCGACCTGTGGGCAGGGCCTGCGGGACGATGTTCACAGCAGATGTGAAGATCGCCCCGCAAGCCCCTGTAATCGCTGAAAAACGCATGTCACAACCGATGCACCGCCGCGGCACAAGCCGTGCACAGTTCGTGCACCGTTCCGGGGGAATGGGCCTGCCGGGCGCGGGGACGCGCCCGGTCGGCCCTAGCCCTCGACGCGGGTCAGGTCGGCGACCTGGGCCAGCGTGGCGCGGATGCGCGACAAGAGGTTCAGCCGGTTGCGGCGGACGATCTGGTTGTCGGCATTCACCTGCACGTCGGTGAAGAACGCATCCAGCGGGGCGCGCAGCCGGGCCATGGCGGCCATGGCGGCGGGGAAATCCTCGGACGCCAGCGCGGGGGCGATGGCGGCCTCGGCCTGATCCAGCGCGGCAAACAGCGCGCCTTCGCTGTCGGTCTCGGCGAACTTCGGGTCAGCCCCGAAACTGTATTCCACGCCGTCCTTGGCCTCGGCCTGGGTCAGGATGTTGTTGGCGCGCTTGAAGCCCTGCAACAGGTTCGCCCCGTCCTCGGTTTTCAGGAAGGCCGCCAGAGCCTCGGCCCGTTTGACCACCAGCACCAGATCATCGCTGCCCGGCATGGCCAGCACGGCGTCGATCACGTCATGCCGGATGCCCTGCTCGCGCAGGTGGACCTTGAGGCGGTCGTGGAGGAAAGACAGGAGGTCGGCGGTCAGTAGCTTCCGGGGAGGCTCTTCATTTTCGATTTCATCTTCGGATTCAGCCTCGGCCTCACTAACACGACGGTTATAGTCCTCGAGCAAATCGGCTGTCTCTGAACCATCTTCAATTTCTTCTTGACCTGATTCCTCATCCAAAGGCAGGTCGGCCGGGACCATTCTTAGCATCTTAAGCAGATCGATAAGATGGCCCTCATCGTGTGCCACGGGAATAGCTTTGGCCAGCCAAGCTGAGTGCTCATTGACGCCATCTGCCCAATCGTCAATCCGACCAATGAGTTCCAAGCCGTCAAGTGTCGAGTGAACGCCCTTAAGGGCACTCTCTGCGACGTCACCCAACCCCACCCGAACCCCATTCCCCAACACCAACCGGATCACCCCCAGCGCGGCCCGGCGCAGCGCGAAGGGGTCTTTCGACCCCGTGGGCTTTTCATCAATCGCCCAGAAGCCGATCAGCGTGTCGATCTTGTCGGCCAAGGCCACAGCGACCGACACCGGGGCGGTCGGCACATCATCAGTCGGACCCAGCGGCGAATAATGGTCGCGGGCGGCGTCGGCCACCGCGGCGTCCTCGCCTGCCTCAAGCGCGTAATAGCGGCCCATCACGCCTTGCAACTCGGGGAATTCACCCACCATCGAGGATCGCAGGTCAAGTTTGGCCAGCTTCGCCGCGCGTTCGGCCTGCGCAGGGTCGGCCTTGACCGCAGGCGCGATTTCGCGCGCAAGCGCGGCGATGCGGGCGATGCGGTCGGATTGGCTGCCCAGCTTGTTGTGGAAGGTGACGGCGGCCAGCCCCTCGGCCCAGTCGTCCATCCCCGCCTTGGCCACGCGCAGGTCGTTGTCCCAGAAGAACCGCGCATCCGACAGCCGCGCCGACAGCACCTTCTGGTTGCCCTTCAGGATCGTCGCGCCATTGTCGGCGGTCTCGCGGTTGGCGACGGTGACAAATCCCTCGATCCGGCCGCTTTTCGGATTGCGGACCGAGAAGAACTTCTGATGTTCCTTCATCGAGGTCTGCAGCACCTCGGGCGGCAGGCCCAGAAAGGCGTCGTCGATGCGGCCCATCAGCACCACCGGCCATTCGACCAGCCCCGCGACCTCGGCCAGCAAGCCCGCATCGGGGACGACCTCAAGCCCTTGGGCGAAGGCCAGGTTTTCGGCGGCGGACCAGATCGCGGCCTCACGTTCGACCGGGTCCAGCATGACGCGGGCGCGGCGCAGTTTGGCGGCGTAGTCATCGAAACCGGTGACGGTGATCGGGTCAGGCGCCATGAAGCGGTGGCCGCGCGTCATCGCCCCGGCGGTGATGCCGTCGACATCCAGCGCCACGGCCTGCGCGCCGGATTCGTCCGACAAGAGAGCGATGATCGAATGCAGCGGGCGCACCCAGCGCAAGCTGCCCGACCCCCAGCGCATCGACTTGGGCCAGGGGAAATTGCGGATCGTGGCCTCCAGCACCTCGGCCAGGATCTCGGCGGCGGGGCGGCCGGGCTTGTCGATCACCGCAAACAGGATCGCGCCCTTGCCGGTGTCGCGTTCTTCCAGCTGATCGCGGCTCAGGCCGGTGGATCGCAGAAAGCCCTCGATCGCTTGTGCGGGGGCGTCAGCGCGCGGGCCTTTGCGTTCCTCGCGCACGGGGCGGGATGCGGCGTCCAGCCCCTCGATGGTCAGGGTCAGGCGGCGCGGCGTCGAGAAGGCCCCGGCGCTGCGATAGGTCAGCCCGGCCCCGACCAGCCCGTCGGTCATCAGCTTTTTCAGATCCTCGCGGGCGCGGGGCTGCATCCGGGCGGGGATTTCTTCGGAAAAGAGTTCAATCAGCAGGTCGGCCATTATTCGATAACCTTCTTTTCCTCGGCGGATTCGTTCAACTGATGCCAGGCAAAGGCCCGGCCATCGGGATAGACGGCAATCACCCGGTCGATGCCGGGGTGGATGTTGCGGGTGCCCAGATAGGCGCGGGCCGCACCCGAGGCGAGATCCTCGGTCAGGGCGCGGGCATTGTAGCACTGGAACCATTTCGGCCCGTTCAGCGGCGTCGGCGCATCGTAACCCGCGCCTTCGGTCAGGGCCGAGGGCGTCAGCGTGAAACAGGCGCGATAGCGCAGCGGGCTGCTGGCGGCGTCGATACCGGCGAAGCCCGCGACCGGCAGCGGATGCGGCGCGCCATTGGCATCGGTGAAGGCCAGTTCCTGCACACCTGTCACCTGGTCCACGGGCTCATAAAAGCCGTAGACCTGAAGGTAATACATCACCAGCCCCGACAGGGCGGCCACCAGGATCAGGCCCGCGCCAACGATGCGCCCGTTCATGCCGCGCCCCCGGCGGGGGTGGTGACAAAGGCATCGGCGCAGGCTTTCGCCAGGGCGCGGACGCGGCCGATATAGGCCTGGCGTTCGGTCACGCTGATGACGCCGCGCGCGTCCAGCAGGTTGAAGATATGGCTGGCCTTGATCGTCTGGTCATAGGCCGGATGGGCCATGACGATGGTGCGGCCGGCCGCATCGGTCGCGGGGGCGGCCAGGATGCGGTGACATTCGGCCTCGGCATCCTTGAAATGCTGAAACAGCATGTCGGTATCGGCCTGGTCAAAGTTCCAGCGCGAATATTCCTGTTCGGTCTGGCGGAAGATGTCGCCATAGGTCAGCGGGATGGGGCTGCCGGGATCGTTGAACGGCATGTCCATGACGTGATCAATGCCCAGCACATACATGGCCAGCCGTTCAAGGCCATAGGTCAACTCGCCCGCGACAGGGCGGCAGTCATGGCCGCCGACCTGCTGGAAATAGGTGAATTGCGACACTTCCATGCCGTCGCACCAGACCTCCCATCCCAGGCCCCAGGCGCCGAGGGTGGGGCTTTCCCAGTCGTCCTCGACAAAGCGGATGTCGTGCAGGTCAGTGTCGATGCCGATGGCGCGCAGGCTGCCCAGATACAGGTCTTGAAGATCGGGCGGGCTGGGTTTGATCAGCACCTGGTATTGGTAATAGTGCTGAAGCCGGTTCGGATTTTCGCCATAGCGCCCGTCGGTTGGCCGGCGCGAGGGCTGGACATAGGCCGCAGCCCAGGGGCGCGTGCCAAGCGCGCGCAGCGTGGTGGCGGGGTGAAAGGTGCCCGCGCCCACCTCCATGTCATAGGGTTGCAGGATGGCGCAGCCCTTGGACGCCCAATAGGTCTGAAGGCGCAGGATCACCTCCTGGAAGGACCGGGGTTGGGTGGGGCTGTGGGTCATGGCGGGGATCCTTGGCGGTCAGACGGGCGGGTTACCCATAGGCGCAGGCGGGGGCGCGGTCAACGTGGGGCGCTGCAAGGGCGGGGCGGTTGCCGCGCCGGGGCGGCCCGGCTAACGTGGCGGCGCAACGAAGGGGATCAGGATGCAGAGCAGGCAGGCAGGCGGCGGGATCAGGGGCATCCTGGGCGGGATCGGGATGGCCATGCTGATGGGCAGCGCGGCCTGGGCCGATCAGGTCTATATCCAGATCGAGGCCAAGCGCAGCGCCGCCGAGGCCGAGGCGCGGGCTGCCGACTGGGCGGCGCGGCTGCCGGGGCTTGTCGGTTTCCGGCTGGACAGCGGCTGGTATGCGATGGCGATCGGCCCCCTGGATCGCGCCGAGGCCGAAGCCCGTCTGGCCGCGCTGAAGGCCGCGGGCGCGGTGCCCGCCGACAGCTATCTGGCGACGGGCCGCGATTATGCCGCGCCGTTCTGGCCACTGGAGGGGGGCGCGCAGGCGGCCGGAGGTGATGCTCCGGGGGCTGACCCGGCGCAGGGGGCCGCAGGCGGTGTTTCGGGGGCTGAGCCGGCACAGGGGTCCGCAGGCGATGCCTCGGGGGCTGACCCGGCGCAGGGGGCGGATGTCGGGGGTGGGTCGGGCGCAGCGGCGGACGCCCCTGCCGCCGTGTCCGCCGACGCCCCTGCCCCGCAAGCCCCGCCCCCCCAGACCGCCGCCGAACGCCTTGCCGCCGCCCGCGCCGATGAGGCCGCGCTGGACCGCCCCGCGCGTGAGGATGTGCAGCGCGCCCTTGCCTGGCTGGGCCATGATCCGGGCGGCGTCGATGGCGCCTTTGGGGCGGGCACGCGCAAGGCGATCGCCGCCTGGCAATCCGGCGCCGGACATGAGGCGACGGGGGTGCTGTCGCGCGCCGACCACGACCGCCTGATCGCCGACTGGCGCGCCGGGCTTGCCGCGCTTGGGCTTGAGCCGCTGACCGACCCGACGCCGGGGATCGAGATGCTGATCCCCACCGGTCTTGTGCGGTTCGACAGGGTTGTTCCGCCGTTTGCGATCTTTCGCAGCAAGGATGCGTCGGGGGTCGAACTCTACCTGTTCTCACGCCCCGGCGATGCGCGCGGGCTGGCGGCCATGGGCGACCTGATCGCCAGCCTGGACGTGCTGCCCGAGGGCGCCACGCGCAAGGCCACGCGCGACAGCTTTACCATCGACGGTCAGACCGGATCGGTGCTGACCCATGCGACCGGACGGCTGGAGGGCGGCATCCTGCGGGGCTTCGTGCTGGTCTGGCCCGCCGCCGATCAGGCCCGCCGCGATCGGGTTCTGGGGCTGATGGCTGACAGCTTCCGGCCGCTTGGCACCCTGACCCTTGACCCCGGCGCGCAGGCCAGCCTGGCCGAGGCCCCCGCCGATCTGGCCGACAGCCTGATCGGCGCCGCCCCCAAGGCCGCCGGTTCGGGGTTTTTCGTCGGCCGCGATGGCGCGGTGCTGACCGCCGAGACGCTGACCCGATCCTGCCGCCGCCTGACCATCGACGGCATTCCGGCGCGGCAGTTGGCGGCCGATCCGGGGCTGAACCTGGCCTTCCTGCGCCCCGAACGGGTGATCGCCCCGCGCGCCGTGGCCGAACTGACAGCACCCGAGGCCCGGCCTGGCGCGGGCGCGGCCATCGCGGTCGCGGGCTATAGCTGGCCCGGCACCCTGCCCGGTGCGATCCTGACCCAAGGCCGCGTCACCGCCCCCGAAGATGCCGCGGGCGAGCCGAGCCTTGGCAGCGCCACCGCCGCCATCCGCCCCGGCGATGTCGGCGGCCCGGTGCTGGATGCCCAAGGCGCGGTGGCCGGTATGCTGATGCCCGTGCCGCAGGACGGTGCGCATCTGTTCCCGCCGGATTTCGCCCCGTATCGGCTGGCCCCCGCGCTGCGCGATTTCCTGCAAGGCGCGGGCGTGCAGCCCGTGGTCGCGGCCCCGGGCGACCCGCTGGAGGCCGCCGATCTGGCCGCACGCGGGCGCGATCTGACGGTGGAAATCGCCTGCTACTAGTCGCGCCAGAAACGCGGCAGCAGCAGGACCAGCACCGACAGCAGTTCCAGCCGGCCCAGGAACATGCCCAGGATCATCAGCCATTTCGCCGCCACCGGGAAATCGGCCACCGATCCGTTCGCCGTCAGCCCAGGCCCCCAGATCAGCCCGACATTGGCGATCGACGTCCAGGCCGCGACGAAGGCGGTGAACGGGTCCAGCCCGACCAGCGACAGCGCCACGATCAGCAGACCGAAGGTCAGGAAAAAGATCGACACGAAGGCCATCACCGAATCGATGACCGAGGCCTGAACCACCTGCCCGTCATAGCGCACCGGAAGGATGCGATGCGGGCTGTGCATCCGCCCGATCTGGCTGCGCACCGCCTGAAACAGGATCTGATACCGAAACACCTTGACCGAACAGCCGGTCGAGTTCGTGCAGCCGCCGATCAATCCGACAACGATCATCACCACAAAGGACAGCTGCCCCCAGGCCAGCACATCCGCCGACACAAAACCCGTGCCGGAAAAGGATGAGGTGACGTTGAACACCGCCTCGCGCAGGGTGGGCCAAAAGGCGTCCTCATGCCGGATCAGGCGGTAGGCGGTGATGATCGCCACCGCATATCCGATCCAGCGCAGATAGGCCCGCAGCTGCACGTCGCGCCACAAGGGCAGCGGGTCGCCCTTCAGCACCTGCACAAAGCGGATGAAGGGCGCGGAGGCCAGCACCATGAACAGCGCCGCCGCATATTCGTTCGGCCCGATGAAGCCCGCGAAACTGGCGTCATGATTGGAAAAACCGCCCGTCGACATGGTTGTCAGCGCATGGATCAGCGCGTCAAAGGGCGTCATCCCCAGCGCCAGATAGGTGAAGCCGCAGGCCACCGTCAGCACCACATAGATGCGCGTCATCTCGGAACTGATGTCCATGGCGCGGGGCAGGATCTTGCCCAGGGTGTCGAAGCCCTCGGATTTGAAGAACTGCATCCCGCCGACCCGCATCACCGGCAGAAAGATCAGCGCGACGACCAGAATCCCCAGGCCACCCAGCCATTGCAGGATCGCGCGCCACAGATTCGTGCCCCAGGGCAGCACGTCCAGCGCCGGGAAGGCAGTGGCGCCGGTGGTGGTCAGGCCCGACATCGCCTCGAAATAGGCGTCGGTCGGGCTGACATAGGGCGCGCCCAGCACGAAGGGCAGCGCGCCCACCGCTGGCAGCACCAGCCAGACGCCCGTGGTCAGCACGAAACTCTGCCGCAGATTCAGCGACTTTTCCCCGCCTTGCGTGGCCACCGTCAGCAGCACTCCGGCCAGCACCGTCACCACCATCGCGCCCAGAAACGCCTGCCAATGCGGATCGCCGCGCGCCGCGTCGACGATCAGCGGCGCCAGCATGGCCAACCCCATCGCGGCCACAAGTTTTCCGATCACATTGGCGACAGGGCGCAGGTCCATGGCGACAGGCATGGGCCGCGCGCCCCGATCCTGTCAAGCGGCCCCGGCCTTTGGTCGCGTCTTGCGGCCCGGCCCCTTGCGCCGCAGCGCGGCATCGTTAAGCTGCCGCCGCCCGGTTCGCGCCAACGCAGGAGGCCCCCGATGACCACCACCCCCTTTGCCAAGATCCTGATCGCCAACCGCGGCGAGATCGCCATCCGCGTCATGCGCGCCGCCAACGAGCTGGGCAAAAAGACGGTCGCCGTCTATGCCGAGGAAGACAAGCTGGGCCTGCACCGCTTCAAGGCCGATGAGGCATATCGCATCGGCGAGGGGCTAAGCCCGGTCGGCGCCTATCTTTCGATCCCCGAGATCATCCGGGTGGCGCAGGAATCGGGCGCCGATGCGATCCATCCGGGCTATGGGCTGTTGTCGGAGAACCCCGATTTCGTCGATGCCTGCGCGGCAGCGGGCATCACCTTCATCGGCCCGCGCGCCGATACGATGCGCGCACTTGGCGACAAGGCGTCGGCGCGCCGGGTCGCCATCGCGGCGGGGGTGCCGGTGATCCCCGCGACCGAGGTGCTGGGCGATGACATGGCCGCAATCCGCGACCAGGCCGCCGCCATCGGCTATCCCTTGATGCTGAAGGCCAGTTGGGGCGGCGGCGGGCGCGGGATGCGCCCGATCAACGGCCCCGAGGAACTGGAAACCAAGATCCGCGAGGGCCGTCGCGAGGCCGAAGCCGCATTCGGCAATGGCGAGGGCTATCTGGAAAAGATGATCCTGCGCGCCCGCCATGTCGAGGTGCAGCTTTTGGGCGACCTGCATGGCGGGCTTTACCATCTGTTTGAACGCGACTGCACCGTGCAGCGCCGCAACCAGAAGGTCGTCGAACGCGCGCCCGCCCCCTATCTGACAGAGGCACAGCGCGCCGAGGTCTGCGAACTGGCGCTGAAGATCGGCCGCGCCGTGGGCTATCAGAACGCAGGCACCGTCGAGTTCCTGATGGATATGGACAGCCAGCAGTTCTATTTCATCGAGGTGAACCCGCGCGTTCAGGTGGAACATACCGTCACCGAAGAAGTGACCGGCATCGACATCGTGCAAAGCCAGATCCGCATTGCCGAAGGCGCGACGCTGGCCGAGGCCACCGGCCATGCCGCACAGGGCGACATCGCCCTGTCGGGTCATGCGCTGCAATGCCGGGTGACGACGGAAGACCCGCAGAACAATTTCATCCCCGATTATGGCCGCATCACCGCCTATCGGTCGGCCACCGGCATGGGCATCCGGCTGGATGGCGGCACCGCCTATTCCGGCGGGGTCATCACCCGCTATTATGACAGCCTGCTGGTCAAGGTCACCGCCTGGGCGCAAACCCCCGGCCAGGCCATCGCCCGCATGGACCGCGCCCTGCGCGAGTTCCGCGTGCGCGGGGTCAGCACGAATATCGACTTCGTGATCAACCTGTTGAAACATCCGGTGTTTCTGAACGACACCTATACGACCAAGTTCATCGACACGACGCCGGACCTGTTCGCCTTCAAGGCGCGGCGCGACCGGGCGACCAAGATCCTGACCTATCTGGCCGACATCACCGTCAACGGCCACCCCGAGACGGCGGGCCGCCCCCGCCCGGCCGAGGCGCTGAAGACCCCGCGCCCGCCGTCCCATCCGCATGACGCGCCCGCGGGCACTCGGCAGATCCTGCTGGACCGGGGAGCCAAGGGCGTGGCCGACTGGATGGCCGCCCAGCAGCGCCTGCTGATCACCGACACGACGATGCGCGACGGGCATCAGTCGCTGCTGGCCACACGGATGCGGTCGATCGACATGATCCGCGTCGCCCCCGCCTATGCCAGCCTGTTGCCGGGGCTGTTCAGCGTCGAATGCTGGGGCGGGGCGACCTTTGACGTGGCCTATCGCTTCTTGCAGGAATGCCCCTGGCAGCGCCTGCGCGACCTGCGCGCGGCCATGCCCAACATCCTGACACAGATGCTGCTGCGCGGTGCGAACGGGGTGGGCTATACCACCTATCCCGATAACGTCGTGCGGTTCTTCGTCAAGCAGGCAGCCGAAACCGGGGTCGACATCTTCCGCGTGTTCGACAGCCTGAACTGGGTCGAAAACATGCGCGTCGCCATGGATGCGGTGATCGAGACCGGCAAGATCTGCGAGGGCACGATCTGCTATACCGGCGATATCCTTGACCCGGGCCGCAGCAAATACGACCTGAATTATTACGTCGCCATGGGCAAGGAGCTGGAGGCGGCGGGCGCCCATATCCTTGGCCTGAAAGACATGGCGGGCCTGCTGAAACCCGCCGCCGCCCGCGCCCTGATCCGCGCGCTGAAGGATGAAGTCGGCCTGCCGATCCATTTCCACACGCATGACACGTCGGGGCTGGCAGGCGCCACGGTGCTGGCCGCTGCCGAGGCCGGGGCCGATGCGATCGACGCGGCGATGGACGCGCTGTCGGGCGGCACCTCGCAGCCGTGCCTTGGCTCGATCGTCGAGGCGCTGCGCAACACCGACCGCGACACCGGGCTGGACCCCGCCGCGATCCGCGCGATCTCGGCCTATTGGGAACAGGTCCGCGATCAATATGCCGCCTTTGAAAGCGGGCTTGAGGCCCCGGCATCCGAAGTCTGGCTGCATGAAATGCCTGGTGGCCAGTTCACCAACCTGAAAGCGCAGGCCCGCAGCCTGGGGCTGGAGGACCGCTGGCACGAAGTCGCGGCGGCCTATGCCGAGGTGAACCAGATGTTCGGTGACATCGTGAAGGTTACGCCGTCTTCCAAGGTGGTGGGCGACATGGCGCTGATGATGGTGGCGCAGGGGCTGTCGCGCGAACAGGTCGAAGACCCGGCCACCGATGTCGCCTTCCCCGACAGCGTGGTCGACATGATGCGCGGCAATCTGGGCCAACCGCCCGGCGGCTGGCCCGAGGGGATCCAGCAAAAGGTGCTGAAGGGCGAGGCCCCGCTGACCCGTCGCCCCGCCGAGGGCCTGCCGGATACCGATCTGGCCGCCGCCCGCGCCAGGCTGGCCACCGACAGCGGCATCGACCCCGCCCGTATCGACGATGAGGATCTGGCCGGCTACCTGATGTATCCCAAGGTCGTCACCGATTACGCCAGCCGCCATGAGATCTATGGCCCGGTGCGGGCCCTGCCGACCCGCAACTTCTTTTACGGGATGGAGCCGGGCGAGGAGATCAGCGCCGAAATCGACCCCGGCAAGACGCTGGAACTGCGCCTGCAAGCGGTGGGTGAGACCACCGACGACGGCGAGGTAAAGGTGTTCTTTGAACTGAACGGCCAGCCCCGCACCGTGCGGGTGCCGAACCGGCTGGTGAAATCCGCTGCGGCCGCCCGGCCCAAGGCCGACAGCGCCAACCCCGGCCATGTCGGCGCGCCGATGCCCGGCTCGGTTGCCTCGCTGGCCGTCAGCGTGGGGCAGAAGGTGCAGCCGGGCGATCTGCTTCTGACCATCGAGGCGATGAAGATGGAAACCGGCATCCATGCCGACCGCGCGGCCACCGTGACCGCGATCCATGTTCACGCCGGTCAGCAGATCGACGCCAAGGATCTGCTGGTGGAACTGGGGTAAAGGGGGGCGCTGCCCCCCTCGCGGCTGCGCCGCTCACCCCCTGGCGTATTTCAGCAAGAAAGAAAGCGGCTTTCCTTCTTGTCCAGATACGCCGGGGTCAGGAGGGTCAGGAAAAGGTCCGGTGGACCTTTTCCCCGACGAACGCCCATCGGCCCATGGTCGAGGGCGAGGGGGGCAGCGCCCCGGTCCGCAGTCAACCATAAGCGCGCAGCACCAGTTGCCCCATGCCCCAGAAGGCGGTGGCGATCAGCGACAGCGCGCCGATCAGCTGCACACGCCAGCGGTGGCGGATCAGGCGGCGGGCGATCTGCGTCTCATCCGTCAGCGCCTCAGCCATCAGCCGCCGCGCCAAGCCACGGCGCAGAACCGCGACCAACGCGAGCGGCGCAAGCAGCAGAAAGGCGACCTGCCCGCTTTCCGCGCCATAGCCAAAGCCCGCGACGGCCGCGAGGGTCAGCACGAAAGCGCCCCCCGCCCAGGCGGGCAGATTGTCGCCCTGGCCCGCGATGCGCGGCAAGCTCAGCCTCAGCCAGTCGGTCAGCCGCCCCGGCGCGCCCCCGCGCCGCGCCGTCAGCACCACCGGCAGCGGCACCCCCAGCACGCTTTGCCCGATCAGCACCCAGATCCCCGACAGGCACAGCCAGAACCACAAGCTTGCAAAGCTGCGGGTGTCGATCAGGTCGGACAGGATGTGAAAGGCGGTCACGGATGGCCTCGGGCTGGGGTCGGTGCAGGTTAGCCGTCCGGCGCGGCGGTGAAAAGCGCGTGCTTGCCCCCGCGCGCGGGATCGGTCAGGGATAGGGGCGAAAGGAAACCGCTATGCCCCAGACCCCGATCCTTGCCCCCTTCCCCGCCGCCCGCCCGCGCCGCCTGCGCCGCAACCCGGCGCTGCGTGAGCTGGTGCAGGAACATCGCCTGACCACCGGCGATCTGATCTGGCCGATCTTCGTGACCGAAGTGCCGGGGGCGGATGTGCATATCCCCTCGATGCCCGGCGTCAGCCGCCGCACGCTGGACGGTGCCATCCGCGCCGCCGAGGAGGCGGCGAGCCTGGGCATCCCAGCGATCTGCCTGTTCCCCTATACCGACCCCGCGCAAAAGACCGAGGATTGCGCCGAGGCCTGGTCGCCCGACAATATCGTCAACCGCACGATCCGCGCGATCAAGGCCCGCGTGCCGGATGTGGCGATCATGACCGACATCGCGCTGGACCCCTATAACATCAACGGCCATGACGGCTATGTGCGCGACGGCGTGATCGTGAATGACGAAAC
This sequence comes from Paracoccus zhouxuedongae, assembly GCF_041927815.1. Taxonomy (NCBI): domain Bacteria; kingdom Pseudomonadati; phylum Pseudomonadota; class Alphaproteobacteria; order Rhodobacterales; family Paracoccaceae; genus Paracoccus; species Paracoccus zhouxuedongae. The sequence goes on along the minus strand of NZ_JBHFHM010000001.1, from coordinate 506,763 downwards.
CGTCGATGCGCTGGTCAAGATGGCCCTAGCGCAGGCCGAGGCCGGGGCGGATATTCTGGGGCCGTCCGACATGATGGATGGCCGGATCGGGCGGATGCGCGCCGCGCTGGAGGCGGCGGGGCATCGCGATGTGGCGATCCTGTCCTATGCCGCGAAATATGCCAGTGCCTTTTATGGCCCGTTCCGCGATGCAGTCGGCGCAAGCGGCGCGCTGAAGGGCGACAAGAAGACCTATCAGATGAACCCAGCCAATACCGACGAGGCCCTGCGGATGATCGCCCGCGATCTGGCCGAGGGCGCGGATATGGTGATGGTCAAGCCCGGCATGGCCTATCTGGACATCTGCCACCGCGTGAAGGACGCCTTCGGCGCGCCGACCTATGCCTATCAGGTGTCGGGCGAATATGCGATGCTGATGGGCGCGATCGAACGCGGCTGGCTGAAGCGCGAGGTCATCTTGGAAAGCCTGATGGCGTTCCGGCGGGCCGGTTGTGACGGCGTGCTGACCTATTTCGCGCCCGAGGCGGCGCGGGCGATCCGCGAGATGAACGGCTAGGCCCTAGCTGCCCAGGATGACGCGCACATAGTTGCGCGTCTCACGATAGGGGGGGATGCCGCCGTGGCGTGCGACCGCCTCGGGGCCGGCGTTATAGGCCGCAAGCGCCAGCCGCCAATCGCCAAAGCGGTTATACATCATGCGCAGGTAACGCGCCCCACCCTCAAGGTTCTGCTGCGGGTCATGCGGATCGACGCCCAGCTTGCGCGCCGTGCCGGGCATGAGTTGCGCCAGACCGGTCGCGCCCTTGTGCGACCGCGCGCGCGGGTTCCAGCCGGATTCTTGCTGCACCAGCCGAAGGAAGATGTTTTCGGGAATGCCATGACGGCGCGCCGCCGCCTGCGCATGCGACAGATAGACGCCGCGATACCGCCCGCTGTAGTTCGGGGCCACGACCGGAGCGGCCTGTTCCAGCAGGTTCATCTGCCCCGCGCCACCGGGCCGCAAACGCGACGAATTGTTGTATTGCGCGGCCAGCCGGTTATCCAGCAGCCGCGTCTGGTTGGAAAACGCCGTCGCCCGCGATTTCGACGATGAACCGCGCAGCTTCAGCCCTTCGGCATCGGCCATCGTGGGCAGGCTGATGGCGCCGATCGCCACAACCGTCACCGCCATCATCATGCCTGAACGCATCTTGCCGAACATGCGAACCTCGTTCCGTCAGTTGCCCCAGCCTTCCGCAGGCCCCGCACGGGCCGGTTGTCCCGGCCGCCTTGCTGCGCCACTATAGCCGAACTTCGCGCTGCCGCCAGCTTTTGCGGCGGGGCAGTTCCATCACGGGAGCGTGATCGGCGGATTTTCTCCGCGCCGGGCCGCGCCGCTTAACCGGCCCTTAACCGGTTGCCATTTAGTCATCTGCTGCGATGATGCCGCGACAAGGGAATCGCGCCGGGCCTGAACCCGGCGGAACTAAGGAAGGATGCCAGAATGGCGGGTTCGGTGAACAAGGTGATCCTGGTGGGCAATCTGGGGCGCGACCCCGAGGTGCGGACCTTCCAGAACGGCGGCAAGGTCTGCAACCTGCGCATCGCTACCTCGGAAAGCTGGAAGGACCGCAACAGCGGCGAACGGCGCGAACGCACCGAATGGCATTCGGTGGCGATCTTTTCGGAACCCCTGGCGCGCATCGCCGAGCAATATCTGCGCAAGGGCAGCAAGGTCTATATCGAGGGCCAGCTTGAGACCCGCAAATGGCAGGATCAATCCGGCCAGGACCGCTATACGACCGAGGTCGTGCTGCGTCCCTTCACCGGCAACCTGACGCTGCTGGATGGCCGCGATGGCGGTGGCAGCGGCGGCGGCCAAGGGGGCGGCGGCAACTTCGGCGGCGGCTATGACGACGACCGCGGCTATGGCGGTGGCGCGGGCGGAAATTATGGCGGTGGCAGCGGTGGCGGCAGCACCGGCGGCGGCCGCGCCAGCATCGAGGACGATGAGATCCCGTTCTGATCGTCGTCTGGTGACACGGACCGGGGCTTTGCCCCGGACCCCAGGATACTTCGGCCAAGAAGAAAGCAGCCGCGCGCCGGGTGGCATGGCCCGGCGGGCGCGGTCGGGATACCGGCGGGCATCAGGCTTCGGGTTGCCGAGGCGAGGCGGTCGGTGCCGTTGAGACGGACTGCTGCAATCCAGCGGTTGTTGCCTTTGGAGCCAAGGGCGAAGCGGGACTTGGCCGATGTGGCGGGCGCTGTTGGAACGGGGCGCCGCGTCTTCGCGGTCCTAGGCGTTGAAACCTGGGGCGCAGCCATGCGGCACGTGACAGATGTGCGGGGGCGCCGTTGGAACGGGGGTTGCCGAGTCGCAGCGCTCGTTGCCTCCGGCTTAAGTGCCTGCCGCGACGCGGACTGATCGATGCGCGCAGTGCCGTTGGATCCCGCACCAGCCTTGTCTGCTTCGCGCGCCATGGCCCAGTCGCCGCATCATCTGATCCTGACCGCCATGCCACCGAACATGCCGCCTCTGGTCGCAGATCGCTTTCCACAAGGTTCGCTGCCACGGATGAGTCATCGAATGCACGGTCATGGCGGCCCGAGGTGTCTTGCAGCGGCGCACAGCACCAAACACAAAGCCAGCCGACGCACCGGCCCGCGCAGGGTGCCAGACATGCGGCCTGCGTTGCCCCGCCGCGCCCCGCGGACCTTCACGGCAGCCCAGAGCCGCAGCCTGATGCCCTATCGGCTGATCGGGGGCACCTCCAAATCTCCCTGCACCCCTGCGTTGCCCCGCCGCGCCCAAGCAGATCGGCACGCACCGGCAGGCCTGCGCAGCGCCGTAGGGTGACCTTGGCTGATCGGGCGCCCCCAAAAATCGCCCTGCACCCCTGCATCGCCCCGGCGTGCCGCAGCGTAACCGCACGCATCGGCAGGCTTGCGCAGCGCTGTAGCGTGAACTAGGTTCATCGGGTTAGCCCCGCAAAGTCGCTCCGCACCACTGGGTCGCCCCGGCGACGCCCAGCGCAACGGCAGGCACCGGCAGCTCACCCCACAGCATCAGCGCAGCCTGCCCCCAGACTGCCCCAACCTCTCCATGCCATGACCTGCGCCCCCCTTCTTTCTTGCCCAAATACGCTCGGGGGTGTGGGGGCAGACAGCCCCCACGCCGCGCCTTCCCACCGCGCACCACCGCCGGTGCTTGCAGCCGCGACGGGCCTTGGCTAAGCCAACCGCCAAAGGAGACCCGCGATGCCCCTGTTCCTTGACGCCACCGCCCCCGGATTTCAGGCCGATTTCACCGCCCTTCTGGGCATGAAGCGCGAGGACAGCCCCGATGTCGATGCCACCGTGGCGACCATCATCGACGATGTGCGCGCCCGTGGCGACCAGGCCGTCATCGACCTGACCGCGCGCTTTGACCGCCTGACGCTGACGCCCGACACACTGGCCTTCAGCGCCGATGAGATCGCCACGATCATCGCACGCGTCAGCCCCGACGATCGCGCCGCGCTGGAACTGGCCGCCGCGCGCATCCGCGATTATCACGCCCGGCAGATGCCGCAGGACGCGATGTGGACCGATGCAGCGGGCGCCGAACTCGGCTGGCGCTGGACGCCGGTCGGCGCGGCGGGGCTTTATGTGCCGGGCGGATTGGCCAGCTATCCGTCCTCGGTGCTGATGAACGCCATTCCGGCCAAGATCGCCGGAGTGCGGCGGCTGGTCGTCACCGTGCCGACACCGGACGGGCAGGTCAATCCGCTGGTGCTGCTGGCCGCCGAACTGGCGGGCGTCGATACCGTCTACCGGATCGGCGGGGCGCAGGCGATTGCCGCCCTGGCCTACGGCACCGCGACCATCGCCCCGGTCGACAAGATCACCGGCCCCGGCAATGCCTTTGTCGCCGCCGCCAAGCGCCGGGTCTTTGGCCGTGTCGGCATCGACATGATCGCCGGTCCGTCCGAGATCCTGGTCATCGCGGATGCCGCCAACGACCCCGACTGGATCGCCACCGACCTGCTGAGCCAGGCCGAGCATGACGCCAGCGCGCAATCCATCCTGATCACCGATGACGCCGCTTTTGGCCGCCGCGTGGCCGAGGCGGTGGCGCGCCAACTGACCACCCTGCCCCGCGCCGAGATCGCCGGGGCAAGCTGGCGCGACTTCGGCGCGATCATCACCGTCCCCGATCTGGCCACCGCCACCGCCCTGTCGAACCGCATCGCGCCCGAGCATCTGGAACTGTGCGTCACCGACCCGATGGCCCTGGCCGACCAGATCACCGATGCCGGCGCCATCTTCCTGGGCGCCTTCACCCCCGAGGCGATCGGCGATTACATCGGCGGCCCGAACCATGTGCTGCCGACCGCCCGATCCGCGCGGTTTTCCAGCGGCCTCTCGGTGCTGGATTTCATGAAGCGCACCACCCTGGCGCGCATGACCCCCGGCGCCCTGGCGGCGATCGGCCCCGCCGCCGTGCGGCTGGCCGAAGCCGAGGGCTTGCAGGCCCACGGCCTTTCGGTGCAGCGTCGGCTGGATGCGTTGAACGGGGGGCAGGCATGACCATCACCGACATGATCGGCTATCTGGCCGTCCTGCTGTCGACGGTCTGCTTTCTGCCGCAGGCGATCAAGACCCTGCGCCACCGCGCCACGCGCGATTTGTCGCTGACCGGGCTGATCCTGCTTTTGGCCAATGTCAGTTGCTGGCTGATCTACGGCCTTCTGAACAAGGACATGCCCTTGATCCTGGCCAACCTGGTCACGGTCACGATGATCGCCGCCACCCTGGGCGCCAAGATCCATTACGAACGGGGGGCGGCATGACACGCATCGCCCAGTTGCTGATCGACGATGCCGGCCTGCCCGCGCCCTCGCCCGAGGTCGAACAGGATCGCCGCGTCGCCGTCTTCGACCTGCTTGAGGATAACAGCTTCGTCCTTCCCGGTCGCGGCGACATTCCCGCCCCGCCGGGGCCGTTTCACCTGACACTGGCGGTGCGCGATGGCCGTCTGGTCTTTGACACCTGCGATCAGGCCGGTGCCAAACTGGCCGAGTTCCACCTGTCGATGGGCCCCTTTCGTCAGGTGGTCAAGGACTACAGCCAGATCTGCGCCAGCTATGTCGATGCCGTCAAACGCCTGCCCCCCGCCCAGATCGAGGCCATCGACATGGCCCGCCGCGGCATCCACAATGAGGGCGCGCGCACCCTTCAGGAACGGCTGGAGGGCAAGGCCAGCATCGACATCGACACGGCGCGCCGCCTGTTCACGCTGATTTGCGTGCTGATCCCGGGCTAGGCGATGGCAGCAGGCAAGCTTCCGCATTCGGTGCTGTTTTGCTGCGATCACAACGCGATCCGCTCGCCCATGGCCGAAGGGCTGATGAAGCGGCTGTATGGCACCGATTGTTACGTTCAGTCGGCGGGCGTGCATAACGACATGGACATCGACGGTTTCGCGGTCGCCGTCTGTCAGGAGGTGGGCGTCGAACTGGCCCGCCACCGCACCCGTTCCTTTGACCAGATGCAGGAATGGGGCGATGACCTGTCAGCCTTCGATCTGATCATCGCCCTCACCCCCGCCAGTCAGCGCCGCGCGCTGGAGCTGACCCGCTATCACCATCTGGATATCGAATACTGGCCAGTCATGGACCCGTCCGGCCTAGCCGAAAGTCGTGAATCGCGCCTCGCGCTCTATCGGCAGGTGCGTGACCAGATTAAAGATCGGATGATTGACCGTTTTGGCCCCCCGAAGGAGACGACATGACCGCCCAGAACCAGACCCGCGCCCTGATCGCCGCCTATTTCGACGCTTTCAACGCAGGCGACACCGGGCGGATGCTGTCGATGGTGGCTGATGACATCGCCCATCACGTCAACGAAGGCCAGATCCGGCGCGGCCGCGATCTGTTTGCGGCCTTCAACGATCACATGACGCGCTGCTATCGTGAAAACCTGACCGATATGGTGGTTTTCGCCAGCGAGGACGGCACGCGCGCCGCCGCCGAATTCGTGGTGAACGGCACCTATCTGGCAACCGACGAGGGCCTGCCGCCCGCGCGCGGCCAGACCTATGTGCTGCCGGCCGGGTCGTTCTTCACCATCAAGGACGGCAAGATCGCGCGCATCACCACCTTCTACAACCTGGCCGACTGGCTGAAGCAGGTCTCGGCCTGATGGTTCAGGTCCGGGCGCTGACCGGCGATGCGCTGGATGCCGCGCTGGAAGATGTGGCGCGGCTGCGCATCGCGGTGTTTCGCGACTGGCCCTATCTGTATGATGGCGATCTGGATTACGAACGCGATTACCTGCGCGCCTATGCCAGCCCTGGCGCGGTCGTGGTCGGGGCGTTTGACGGCGCGCAGCTGATCGGCGCGGCAACGGGCGCCCCGATGCAGGACCACGCCGAGGATTTCGCCGCCGCCTTCGCGAACCGCCCCGAACCCCTGTCCGACATCTTCTATTGCGCCGAATCGGTGCTGCTGCCCGATTGGCGCGGCCATGGCATCGGCCACGCCTTCTTCGACGAACGCGAAGCCCATGCCCGCCGCCTTGGTCATCGCCATTCGGCCTTTTGCAGCGTGATCCGCCCCGCCGATCACCCGGCCCGGCCTGCCGATTACCGCCCGCTGGACGGGTTCTGGCGCAAGCGCGGCTACGCCCCGCTGCCCGGCGTGATCGCGCAGTTCCGCTGGAAGGACATCGGCCAGCCCGATCAGACCGACCACCACCTGCAATTCTGGATGCGCCCGCTATGAAGATCACCATCGCCGCCGCCGCCTATCCGCTGGACTGGTTCGACGACTGGTCAGACTATGAGGCCAAGCTGACCGCCTGGGTCGAAGCCGCCGTTTCTTCTTGGCCCGAATGTCCCGCGGGGGGCAGCGTCCCCCCCGCCCGCAATCCATCGGGCGCCCCCCCCGCGCAGCTCCTGGTCTTTCCTGAATATGGCGCGATGGAACTGGCCTCGCTGGCCGGTCACCCCGCCGCCTCGGATCTTGAGGCCTCGCTGCGCGCCGTGGCCGATCTGGAACCGGCCCGCGCCGCGCTGCATGATCGGCTGGCGCGCCAGCACGGCATCCATATCCTTGCCGCATCCGGCCCGGTCTTTACCGGCGCGCGCCCCGTCAATCGCGCCACGCTTTATGGCCCGAACGGCCCGATCGGCCATCAGGACAAGCAAATCATGACCCGCTTTGAACGCGAGGATTGGGACGTGACCGCCGATCCCGCCTCGGGTCTGGCGCTGTTCGACACCGCCCTTGGCAAGATCGGCGTGCTGATCTGTTACGACAGCGAGTTTCCGGCGCTTGGCCGCGCGCTGACCGAGGCCGGGGCGCGGATCATCCTTTGCCCCTCTTGCACCGACAGCATCGCCGGTTTCACCCGCGTGCGCATCGGTGCCATGGCCCGCGCGCTTGAGGGGCAATGCGTCACCGTGCAATCGCCGACCGTGCGCCCCGTCGACTGGAACCCCGCCATCGACGAAAACCGCGGTGCCGCCGCCATCTACGGCCCGCCCGACCGCGGCTGGCCCGAAACCGGCGTTCTCGCCGAGGGCAAGCTGGACGAACCCGGCTGGGTGATCGCCACGGTCGACCTTGATCTGGTCGCCCAAAGCCGCGCCGATGGCGCCGTGCTGCCCTTTGCCCATCACCCCGAATCCGCCGCCAGCGCCGCCCGTGGGGTCCGCATTGTAAAAATGCCTTGAAAATTGCGCGTTTCAGGCGCATGAGGTGGCCGCCCGCATTTTGACGGGTAATCCCTGATGGAGTGACCATGGCCAAGGAAGAAATGCTCGAATTTCCCGGCGTCGTGAAGGAACTCCTGCCGAATGCGACGTTCAAGGTCGAGCTGGAAAACGGCCATGAGATCATCGCGCATATGGCAGGCAAGATGCGCAAGAACCGCATCCGCGTTCTGGCCGGCGACAAGGTGCAGGTGGAAATGAACACCTATGACCTGACGAAGGGGCGGATCAATTACCGCTTCAAGTAAACGGCTGATCCTTGGATCGGCCAGCCCGCGCAGGCTGGAATTGCTGGCGCAGATCGGCGTCATTCCGGCGGCGGTGCGCGCCCCCGATATAGACGAGACCCCGCACCGGGCCGAAGGCCCGCGCGCCTATGTCACGCGGATGGCGCGGCAAAAGGCCGAGGCTGTGGCGCTGAACCCGGATGAGGTCGTGCTGTGCGCCGACACCACCGTCACCCTGGGCCGCCGCATTCTGGGAAAGCCCGAACAGGAGGGTGAAGCCCGCGCCATGCTGATGGCTTTGTCGGGTCGCCGCCATCAGGTGCTGACCGCGGTCGCGCTGCGCGGCGCGGGGTTCCTGCGCGAAAAGCTGGTCATCACGACCGTCCGCTTTGCCACCCTGACCCCGGCGATGCTGGATGATTACATCGCCAGCGGCGAATGGCAGGGCAAGGCGGGTGCCTATGGCATCCAGGGCCGCGCCGGGGCCTTCGTGCCGTGGCTGTCGGGCAGCTTCACCGGCGTCGTCGGCCTGCCCCTGGCCGAGACCCGCGCGATGCTGGCACATGAAGGATTGGTCGCATGAAGGGTTCGATGATTGTTCTGGGCAGCTTCCACGGGCATGAGGCCGCCGCGCTCATGATCGACGGTCGGCTTGAGGATCTGCTGATCGACCCGGCCGATGCGCTGCCCCTGGCCCCCGGCGCGATCCTGCGCGCCACCGTCGACCGCCCGGTCAAGGGCCAGGGCGGCGTCTTCGTGCGCCTTCCCGGCGGCAGCGGTTTCCTGCGTGAAACCGGCGGCCTGGCCCCCGGTCAAAGCCTGCTGGTGCAGGTCTCGGGCGTGGCCGAACCGGGCAAGGCCGTGCCCGTCACCACCCGCATCCTGTTCAAGTCCCGCTTCGTGATCGTCACGCCGGGCGCGCCGGGCATCAATATCTCACGGGCGATCCGCGATGCCGATCTGCGCGATGATCTGACCGCGCTTGCCGATCAGGCGATGGCGGGCAACCCGCACGGGCTGATCCTGCGGTCGGCCTGTGACGGCGCGGATGAGACCGAGATCGCCGATGATCTGCTGGCGCTGCGCGACCTTGCCCTGGCGGTGATGGCCGATGACAAGGGCGGCCCGGAACTTCTGGTCGATGCGCCCTCGCCCCAGGATCAGGCGTGGCGCGAGTGGCCCGAGGCCGAGGTGATGGACGACGCCCCCGGCGCCTTTGACCGCCATGACCTGCCCGACCAGATCGCGGCGCTTCTGCGGCCCGAGGTCGCGCTGACCGGCGGCGGCAGCATGGTGATTGAACCCACCCGCGCGCTGATCGCCATCGACGTGAACACCGGCACCGACACCAGCCCGGCGGCCGCGCTGAAGGCCAATATCTCTGCTGTCCGCGACCTGCCGCGCCAGTTGCGGCTGCGCGGCCTGGGCGGTCAGGTGGTGGTGGATGTTGCGCCGATGCCCAAGCGCGACCGCGCCACGCTTGAACAGCAACTGCGGGCCGCGCTGAAGCGGGAATCGGCGGAAACCACGCTGGCCGGTTGGACCCCGCTGGGCCATCTTGAAATCCAACGCAAACGCGACCGCGCGCCGCTGTCGCTGGTCCTTGGGGGCAAGGCATGAGCTGCCCGATCTGCAAAAAGCCCACGGACGCGCATTACCGGCCCTTCTGTTCCAAACGCTGCGCCGACATCGATCTGGGCCGCTGGCTGACCGGTTCCTATGTCATTCCGGGCGAGCCGGCCGAGGTCGCCGAAGAAACCCCGCGCCCGGCGGATGTCGACGACAAATAAACGCATTTTGCGACTGGACAGCCCCGCCGCGCCGGGCTATTCACCCCGCACCAAACGGTGCCCAGATAGCTCAGTTGGTAGAGCAGCGGATTGAAAATCCGCGTGTCGCTGGTTCGATTCCGGCTCTGGGCACCACTTTTTCCCCTGATGATTGTTGCGATGGCGCGCCTGTTCGGGCCGTGTCTTTTGGCGCATCGCCCGCCGGCGCGGGGTGATCTGCGCCGCATCCGTCACTGTGTGATCTGCGCCGCACGACCCCGCGCGCGCCCTAGCCGATCAGCCTGCGGAACAGGTCCGTTGCCTGCGCCAGATGGTCCGCCGCGCGCGGCGCGTCGGGATTGTTAGCGCGCGCCAGCTTTGGCAGTGATGGGCGGTAGCTTTGGCAGTGAATATTTTTCTTCACCGCCTGCGCGACACGCCTCTTCACCGCCTGCGCGACACGCCTGCTGTCAGGATCGCAGCCAGCACGGCACCGGCGACAGCGGCGGCGCGGCGGCGGTGATGCCAGGTTGCCCAGACCAGGGCCGCGCCGAGGGCGACGGCGGTCGCGTCGACGGCACCGTCGAGCAGGTCCACAGGCCTGCCGTCATAGAGGGCCAGCGCCACCTGGCCGCCCTCGACCCCGACCAGGTAGATGACGGATGTCCAGATCGCGGCGAGGCCCAGAGACAGCCGCGTGGCCGCCAGCGCCAGCGTCACCGCCGCCCCCAGCGCTGCATGGGCCAGCAGGACAGACGCCCAATAATGTGCGTCGGACTGGGCCTCGGGGCTGCGCATCAGATCCATCAGCCAGTTCATGACAGCCGCTCCGCCAGCCGTGCCATCACCGCCTCTTTGGTGGCCCCGGCCAGCGTCATCTGCACCAACTCGTCGGCAATCGCGCGCATCATCGCAAACGTCGCCTCACAAGCCTCGGGCGTGGTCTGCTGATAGATGCGGATCTGCGCCGCCTGGCGCAGGCCGGACAGGAACGCTGCTGCGCCCACCCAGGCGCGGAACCTGGCGTCGATCTCGGTTGCCAGTTGCAGCGCGGTCACGGGCGCGGTCGGGTTGACCAGGCTGATGATCGCGGCCTCAGCCTCGATCAGCTCGGATCGGCCACCCGCCAGGACGCGCACAGCCTCGGGGCCGGTGACCAACCACCTCGCCACCACCAGGGCGGCGGTCAGGCCGTCCATTCCATCGAGGGTCGACAGGCGACGAAGGTAGATGTTTTCCCACTCGTCGGCCGCCACATCGGCATAATACCGACGGCAGCCCTCCAGCACCTGCGCCGGGGTCAGATCCTCGGGCGTCGCGGCTGCCTCTTCGGGCAGGGTTGAATACGCCAAGGCGCGATAATCGATCATGCTGGCACCACCATCCTATAGAGGCGAAGGTTCGTCTTTCCGACGCACATTGCATACATGTTGAAGGTCTGCACCGCGCCCGAGCTGTTGTTCATCAGCAGGCCCTGCGGGCTGTTCAGTTCGCTGTTCCAGAGGAACGGCTGGCGGTAGGTTTTCGGGCCATGCGTGGGGTCCAGCACCTCGCCATAGCTCGTCGGAGCGCTTTTCCCGCCGCCGGTCGAGATCTGGAACGACCTGTTACCGCGCGGCATGGTGGAAATCTCGATCGTCACCCCCAACACCCGCATCCCTGCGGGTGCGGCTGTCAGCGCGGCTGGTGCGGGCGTGGCGAAAAAGCGGTTGGCCGTCGCGTCCCACAGCCCCAGCGGGTCGTATTTGACCGTCATCGGGGCATAGTTCCAGCCGGGGTCGATGGTGCCGTTCCACTGCAATTCGGCGGCAAAGATCAATTGCTCTGTGGCCATCGGGCTGGCACCTGCGGCACCGCGAATATCCGTGGCAGCGGCTGCCATCCCGACGATCCCGGCCGGGCCGACATAGCCCAGAGCGGGCTTTGCACCCGCGCCGCCTGTCCAGTCGATCACGCGCAGCACCACCCGAGCACCATCCGCCTCGGCCGTCATCACAGGGGTCCAGCCAGATGCGCCAGCGAGACCCTGAGGCACGGTCAACGTCGCGCCATCCCAGGACACTTGCGTTCCGGCCAGACCGGTATCGACGCGCATCCCGGTGATCTGGTCGCGCGCCGCATAGGCGGCATTGCGGGCCTCGACACTGGTCTGGGCAGCGTCGGTCGCCACCGACGCGGCACTTTCAGCGCGGCCGGCGGCCGCTGCGGCATCGTCCCGTGCGATCACCGTTCCCGACACCGAGGCATCGAGCAACGCTGCCGCGCTGATCGCCGCATCGATGCGCGCGCGATCCTCGTCCGAGATCGCCCCTGGCGGCCCTTGGACCACCGACAGCGTCTTAACCACATCAACCATTACTGCACCGCTCCCTGATCATGATCGTCCCGTCGTCGAGGCACTGGCGATCGCCATTGCTCCAGGTCACCCAAAGCCGGATCGGATAGGGCCACCGGCGCGGGGGCACGGTGACCGTCTCGGGGGTCAGGAGCAACGCGCAGTCGCCCTCGGCCAGCCCTGCGGCGCTGTCCGGCCCGGCCTGCACCGGCACCGCGATACAGGCCCCGTCGGCCGACAGCTCGGCGACCAGTTGCGCGCCGCCGAAATTGATCGGCTGCCCGCGCAGATCCTCGAACCGCCACCGCCAGCGCTTGCTTTCCGTGACCGTGTAGGTGATCCGGGTTGTCATCCGCTTGTCTCCAGCAGGGCTTGGAATGCGACCACGACAGCCGAGGCGGCATCCTCGGTGGTGGCCAGCTCGATCTGCGCAATCGAGCCGAGCCGAGCAGTTTCGAGCTGCGCAGCGGCGGCGCGATAGACGTTGGCCAGGTTGAGGTAGATCTGCGCGACCTGATCGGGCGTGGTGCCGGTAATCCCGACCTCGGCCCCGATCAGCGGATAGTCCGTGATCTGCGCACCAGTGGTGCCGAGATAGCCGCGCGCCTCGGCCTCTTTCATGAGGTAAAGCGCCTCTTGCCCAGGAATATCGGTTACATAGCGGCGGCGCACGGCTGCCGATGCCTCGTTGATCTGCGCGATGGCTTGCTGCTTGGCCGCCAAAAGATCACTGTTCTTTTGTTCATCCGTGCGGGCATCAATCCATGCTGAGCCATCCCACGTCGCCCACGATCCAGGGGATGGGGGCAGATCGGCAACGCCGCCATCGTGGAAATATGTACTCTCGGAAAAGTGCCCTTCGACATAAACCTCGCCGTCGAACACATTAAGCTCGACATTTTGAATGTCTGGGGCGGTAATCGTGCGCCTGTATACGCCGGTGCTCGCAAGATATACCGTGGCGGTGAGGCTCATTTGTAGGCTCCAAACAGAGCCATCCGCCAGTCTCTGACGGCAGATGTCCCTCTGATGATGAACTGGAGGGTGTTTGCCCCAGCGTTAAAGTTGATCGTTTTCATGAGCATCACAAAGGTATCCCCAGCCGAGGCGGTGCGCATTGATTCGACGACAGTGCCGTTGAGCTGAAGCTCGAAGAGAGCGTAGTTTTGTCCCTCAATGACTGACCCAAAGAACACGACGCCCCGCATTGGGTAGGCCAACGAAATGTTCAGCATCGATCCGTTGACCGACCAGAACTGTGTGATCGATTGATCTGCGATCTTGAGGGTGTCGACCGACAGATCCCGGATCTGGGCCGAGCCGATCACGGCGGACCCCATCTGAGCCTGGTCGGTGATCAGCGCGGCGGTCTTGGTCAGGTTGGTGGCGGTGACCGTGCCGGTCTTGATCATGTCGCCGTCGATGACGGTGCGCCCATAATCGGCGTCGAGCCGGAAATCCCCCTCATAGGTCGCCAGGCAGACCACGTTGGCCCCCATGGCCACGGCCAGTGAGGTTGTCGCGTTCAGAGCGGTCGCGCCCTTGACCCAATAGATATAGGCGACCCCGCTGGACCAGGTGGTATATCCCGCGCTGATCGACGTCGTGGTGACCACACCCGCATCGTTGATCCAGCGCACGGTCCCAGCCGTCCATGAGCACTGGTTGGTGCCCGGCTTGTTATGCTCGAACTGGATGCCGGTCAGGGTGATCGCCCGGTTGCCGATTTCCAGCTTGTTGGCCGATACCGTGTTGGCCGACAGCGCCCCGCCATCGATCCTCGTCTCATCCCCGCCCTTGCGCCAATCAGCCAGGGTCGTGGACCCGGACACGATGATCTTGCCGGGGTCGATCTTCGTCGCGGCGGCATTGATGCGGGCCGCTGGGTCGTTGGCCTGCGACTGGATCGTCGAAAGCGCGGTGCCTGCGACCGTGACCGACCCGGCCAGGGCGGTGCCCGCCATCAGCTTTGCAGCCGACAGGTTCGCAATATGGGCATCGTTGATGATGGCCGACCGGATCTGGGCCGAGGTGCTGATGACCTCTTCAGCCGCCATGTGCCGGGCCTTCAGCACCCCGTCGACGATCAGCTCGCCCTTGGCCTTGACCCGATAGGTCGGCGCGGTGGCAACGACGTCGCCGGTGTTGCTGTCGCCCGCTGCTGCATAGATAAACCGGGCGAGACTGGCCGCAGCAGGCACCTCGCCCTCAATCGCATAGACCCGTGCCGAGTTGGTGCTGGCCATGGCGATCTGGACCGAGGACACATAGCTCAGGTCATCCTTGTAAAACAGGATATTGCCCGAGACCGCCTTTGCGGTTGCGGCATTGTTGACGAAGGATGCCTGGAAGCTCGCATAGAACTGATCACCCGCCGCGACGGGGAAGAACATGCTGGACGCCGAGGAATAGGCCGATGACGGCGTGAACCGCAGCCAGCCTTTGGCCTTGGGCCACGTCTGGCCCGTGCTGGGGACCACCGTGACGTTGGCTGATGTCGTCCAGGAGGACGCATCCTGCAACTGGTTGTCCGGCACCTGGTTGGTGAAATCGCCAATGCCCATCACGCGGGCGGTGACGGCCCCCGCTGCCAGCTCGCGCGTGTTGATCGCCCCGGCGGCCACCGTGCCTGCCGTGACCGCATCCTGGCCCAGCACGTCGGGCGCGTATTTGGCCCCGTCCCAGCGATAGAGCCGCCCCGACAGCGCGACCACCGAGGTCGTCTTGGTCGAGGGCAGGCTGGTCACGATGCTGACCGGCTCGATCCCCTGAGCAAAACTGGTCGCATCGACGATGCCTTTCAGGTCCGCTGCCGTGACCTTGGGCGGGGTGACGGTGGTTTTCGAGACTGTGGCGCTCCAGGCCGAGGCATTGCCCGATGTATCGACCGCCCTCACACGGGCATAGCGCAGCGCCGCATCGGGCAGTTCGAGCGCCGCCCAGGCGGGGCTGGTGGTGCTGGCGACAATCGTCGTGGGAGCGGTCGCTGTCCCGAGCGCGACTTCATAGTGGGAAAAGTCCTCCTCGGTATTGCGCGCCCAGTCGAACCACAGGCTGTTAAACCCGGCTTTAACCGTCAGCCCGGTGGGGGCGGCAGGCGGAATGGTGTCGACGACAGCGCTGATCGTGGCAGCATCCGACCAGAGGGACTTGTTGCCCACCCGGTCGACCTCACGCCGGCGGACGCTGTAAACCACGCCCGGCTTGACGCCCGCCCATTCGTGCCGCGCGGCGCCGGTCTGGAAATAGACCGGATTGCCCGCGCCCTCGGTCAGCTCGAGGTCCGAATAGGCCACGTCTGCGCCAGGCACCGCCCAGGTGGCGGTGATCTTGCCCAGGACAGCGGTCAGGGCCGGAGCGGCAGGCCGAGCGGGCGGCGTGTCGTCGATATCGACCAGAGGCACCAGGATATTCGGCGTCGTAAAACCGACCCAGCCCGTCCATTGGCTGGGCTGGCGCCCGGCGATGAACAGAATGCGCGCCTGATAGGCCGTCGCGGGCAGTATCCCACCCCAGAACAATATCTCGCCCGCTTCGGGGTCGGCCGTGACGCCGCGCATCACGTCAGCGGCGCTGCTGGCGAGGCGGATTTCCCATTGCACCTGCGTGACCCCATCCAGCGCCCACCCGCCCCAGCGCAGCCGGGCGGCCGGGCGGCGCGGCTTGCCGCTATCGTCCAGCACCGCGATCCCCTCGGCCGTGAAATGCGTCGCCACCAGCGGCTCGTCGGGAACGACATCGATGGGCGCGGTCGTGGTGGGCAGGCGATAATCGGGCTGCCAGCTATAATCGGTCGGGTCGACCTCGCGCAGGCTGACCGTGACGGCCAGCGTCACCGGATCTTCGCTGACATCGGCGATCTCGAACTGCTTGGCATCATAGCCGTTGTCGACGCTCGACCAGGTGATGCAGTCGAGTGCTTCCAGGGCCGAGGCGTCGGGCGGCAGGGTGATGATATGGCGACGAAACCGCGGCTCGGACTCGATATAGGCGCGCATCACGCGCTGCACCTGATCGCCATAGGGGCAGGCTGCCATCGACAGGTCGGCGACGCGCCGGCGGCTGTTGTCGGCGGCCTCCCAGGTCGCGTTATAGCGCGGCGGCGCGTCCTTGGTCTGCCACAGCTCGGCCGGGTTGGGATAGCTGGCATGGACTGCGTTATAGGTGTCGTCGATCTCCGGGAAGGGCGTGAAGGTGTCGTCGTGATCCAGCAGGATGTCGTCGTCGGTCAGGAAATAGACCGGCGCGGCCGGGGAACCGACACGCGGCTTCCAGACGCCGCCGACCTCGGCAAAGCTCGCGCAGGCGACCTTGGCCAGCTCGTCGAGGACATCGGCCGGGTGGTCATCGACCGCGACTTCCCACCCGGCCCGATAGCGTGCCGCGCCGTCCACGGTCTCGTCGCAGGTGTTCATGGCCGGGGTCCAGGCGGCCAGCGGCAGGTCGGCCGCATCGATGCCATATCCCCAAGACGGGCCGCCGGCGATCGGGATGCCGCGAAACACGTTATAGGCCATGACCATCGGGTTGCGGCTGGGTGCCCAGGTCGAGGGCTGATCCCACCGCTGCGCACCGTTGCCACCCACGCTTGTATCCTTGCGCGGATCGTAAAGGGGGATACCGCCCATCACGAACATCAGGCGCGGCAGGCCCGAGAACACCTCGCGATCGAGCTTGAACGTGACGACGGCATAGCATGTTCCGCTGCCCACCATATCGGCCTGCCAGGGCCGCTTGGACCGCTGATCCCAGGCCGTTCCGGGGCCATAGGCGGACATCAGATAGGCGTCGGCAGTGGTATCGGCCCCTGCGTGGTAGCGCAGCCAGACCTTGCCCGCGTATTTGCCGATCGCGGGACGGCCCGGCGTGATCGTGGGGATGCCTGCGTTCGGCGCGGCGGGGTCGAGGCCCTGCTGGCTATACCACCAGTCGGGCTTGCCGCTCGGCACCGTGCCGCCCAGGGGGATGGTCTGATCCAACGCCTCGAACTCGACCTCGGTGTCGTCGATGATGAGCTTGTCGAGCGTCATGCTCGGCACGTCGCCGAGGTCGATCACATAGGTCAGGAACGCATTGGGGGTCTTGCCGGACTTGCCATGCGACATCGGCGGGCAGACCATATGGCCGCCCGTTGCATACCAGCCCAGGATGAAGGTCTGGGGCTTGGCCTCGCCATCGGTCGTGTAATCGGTGGTGATGCCGGGCGTGCGGGGCTTTTTGCCAAAGGCCTTGCTGGCCACGCTGCTCAGCGCACTGACCGCGACGCTCATCAGCATCCGACCGGTCAGGGTGGCCAGAATGGACCCGCCCCCCAGCCAGCCCGAAAACACCGAAATCGCAGCACCGACAGCAGGCATTATCGCACCGCCAGGAAAGAGGCCGCCTGCTCGGCGGGGATGAGGCCGAGGCCCGCCTCGGTCAGCACATAGAGCATCTCGCCCTGGACCACGCTGACAGCGCTGCCCGCCCCGGTGTCGATGACCGCCAGATCGCCGGGCATCACCTCGGCGCGCGAGACCTTCGGGAACCATGCCCGTGCCGCAGCGATATGGTCGCTGAAACCCGCCTTTCGGATCAGCTTCACGCCGCCTTCAAAGCTGCTGTAACGCCCGCGCCAGTCTGCCGCCGGGTCGATCCCGGTCACGGCCTCGACGGCACCCGCAGCAAAGAGGGCGCAATCGTGCTGCCCCCAGGCAAAGCCCTCACGCGCGACCCGCGCGACATAGGCCGCCAGCCGTGCCTCCCAATTGTAAACGCGCATCATTCCCCCCATTTGACCGGGGCCTTGCCCGAGACCGTCGCATAACGCATCAGCCGGTCGGGCGCGCCGTTGGGCAGCAGGCGCAACTTCTGGCTTTCGTCGGATTTCTTGAGCGCGAGGCCGCGCGTCCCCTCGATCGCCGAGGTGGCGAGCGTCACCTTGCACTGGGCCTCAGCGCCGTCGCCATCGCCCCCCGTCAGCTCGACCTTGCTGACCCTGCCCTTGAGCCGCCGCACCGGCGTGCCGATCACGGCCAAAGTGTCAGGATCGATCAGCATCCGGTGGATCGTGACAGGCGCGGTGCGCGGGTCATAGCCGCGGATCGCCGTCGCCACCTCGGGCGCCATCGGTGCCAGCACCACATCGACTTTGCGGATATCGGTGCCGATGCCGTGACTGAACGGGCCGATCTTGACCAGCCCGCCCGCGCCGAAATAGGTCACCGTCAGCCCGTCCAGCGTGAAATCAGCGTGATCGTCACCATCCCACAGGCCCAAGACCTCGGGCGCGCCGGTGGCCCGGTTGCGCGCCGAAATCGTCAGCAGATGCCGGACGATGAAGGGCTTGCGGGCAGCCAGATGGGCGGTGGTGGCACTGTCCTGGGCGCGCATCTTGTCACCTCAGCGTCTGTTGGAAACGGAAACGCACACCCTCGATCAGCGCGCCCTGGCGGTGCTGGCCCAGCTCGACCGAGTCGGGCACGATGATCGCCTTGCAAAAGGGGCCGCGCAGGCGGACGGCGGTGCCGGGGGTGGCGCCGTCGCGGATCGGCGGCACCACTTCGATTACCGGGGTGGTGCCGGTGCTCGCTGCGGTCACGCTGGCGGTCACGATCTCATGCAGCGCATAGCGCGCGGGGTCGGTGCCATAGGCAAACGACAGCAGGTCGCCGCGCGAGAGGACATAGCCGGATGGCAGGCCGGACAGGGTGATTTCCCGCGGGGTGACCGAGGCCAGTTGGACGGCTGCCGCGCCGAGGCGGGTCGCGCGCGGATCCTGTCGCGGGTATTCGCGCGAGCGGTCCATGGCGAGGAACGATCGCCCGGCCGCGCGCAGCAGATTGAGCAGCGGCAGCACGGCCGCCGCCTCATCGCGGGTCATGGGGCCAAGGCTGATTTGTCCGTGCCAGAGCCGCGCGCCCCGGTCGGCCATGAGGATTTCGCCGCCGCGCGTCCGCGAAATGCTGGTCACCTCGGGCAGATCAAAGGTCTGCGCCGAAATCGGCAGCAGATCCCAGAAGGACGCCGGTTGCAGGGGGAATGCCATCGCCATCAGACCGACCTCGGCTTGCCGACGATGCGGCGCACATCGCTGCCGAGACCTGCGGCGCGGTATTCTTCGAGGGCGGCGCGCATGCCACGACGTGCCGCCGCCTCGACCGCCTGCGGATCTTGCGCGCCCCGCAGGTCGAAATTGGCGACAAATCCCCCGGCTCCCGGCCCGGCCGGGCTGTTCGCCGCCGGCGCGGTCGCGCTCGGGGCCGATCCGACATAGCCGCCCGAGCGAAACCCGCGCATCGTGCCACGCTGCAAGGCCTCAAGGTTGGCCACGCCGATGCGCTTGGTGGCCTCGGCATTGATCACGAACTCGCCGGCATGGACGATCCCCGCAGGCTGATCGGGATGCCCGGCTCCGGTCCAGCCGCCGCCAGAAAAGAGCGGCACGCCGTCCGCCATCTGGCTGCCGACGCCGATGAGCAGTTGCAGAAAGCCGCCTGCCTTGCCCCCGATCGACCCGGCAACGCCCGAGAGCAATTGTCCCAGTGTGCCGCCGACCTGGTCCATGCCCTGCGACATCTGCCCCATGCCGGTGCCGAGCTTGCCCATGCCGGTGCCCATCTGGTCCATCTGGCCCGTCGAGGCGCGCACGCTGCCTGCAAAGGTCGTCATCGCCTGTTCGGCAGCCGCCAGGCGCTTGTCCCAGTGCATCCCCGACCCCATGACGGCGGGCTTGTATCCCGACGGCCGCTCAAAGCCCTGCATCGCCCAGGTCGCCGACTGGAGGTCAGGCGCGGCGATCAGGTTCCTGAAGGGCCTGTTCTCGCTCGTCATGAACTCGTGCCACATGAACTCGAGCTGCTTCGTCACATCGCCCAGGTTCTGCCGCCCGCCGATATGGCTGAAGAGCCGATCTTTGCGGTCATTCCACTGGAAAAGACCGAAGGCCTGCGCTGCCCCGGCAGCATTATGGTCGCCGGCCGCCAGCGGGTTGAACCCGCTTTCGGCCTTGGCATGGCCGAGGATCGCGGCCACCTGGTGCGCCGCCAGGCCCTTGCCGCTGAAGAAGTCCCAGATCTGGCGCGCCACCCCGGCCGTCGCGCCGGGCAGCGCCAGCGGCCCTGCCGCGCCAGGCGCATAGGGCAGGTTCGCCGCTGCGAAAGCCCCGCCCACGCCCGCCCCGGACAGGGCGGCCGCGTTGATCGTCACCATGCTCGCCGCGATCTGCATCGCCTGCACCTGCGCCGAGGCCTGGGCCACGACGCTCTTGGTATCGAGCGGGGCCTTGCCCGTCAGTCGGTCCCAGATCCCCGACAGCCCGCCGATATCGTCGATCGTGCCCAGGTTCGTGCCCAGGATCAGGTTCTTGAGGGGGTTTCGGACGGCGAGGTCGAAAAATCCCTTGTTCAGCTCGTCCAAGAGACCGGCAAAGGCACCGCCCAGATCGCCGCCCTTCAGCTTGTCGAGCACCGCATCGATCGCCGCCTCGCCTGCACCCTGGACGCGCTTCCACGCCTCGGCCTGCCGCTCGATCACCAGGTTCAGCCCGCTCAGCTCTTCGGCGTCGCGGCGCACCCGATCAGCAGCCTGGTCGGTCAGACCCAGCTGCCGGATGTCGCGCTCGGCCTGGACAAGCGCCAGCACACGCGCCCGCACGGCCGCCGTCTGCCCCACCAGGGCCAGTTCCAGCCGCGCCTGTTGCAGGCGTTCGGCCCCGGTGCGCAGATAGTCGTTCTGGGCGGTGCGCCGTTCTTCGGCCGCCTGCGCCTCATAGGCGATGCGCAGGCCCGTGATGATCTCGGTCAGGCGGGCTTTCTCGGCCCCCTCGGCACGGGCGGCCGCGGCAACCAGGGGCCGCAATTGCAGCTCCTGCTGGATCGCGGCATTCGCCTGGCTGGCCTGGATGGCGCCATTGGCGACCAAAACGGACACACGCTGGCGGATCGCCACCTCATCCATGAGATCGGCGATCTGCATCCGCGCCGTGCCGCTCGCCTCGGCCATGGCCCGCGCGCGCGTCCGGTCCGCCTCGGCCTGGGCTTGCGTGGCGTCACCGGTTTCGCGCAGCACACGGATGTATTCGCGCCGCGCCTGCAGATCGGCCTTGGTCACCGGATCGCGGGCCAGACCCAGCTGCGCATCGACGGCATCGGTCATCAGCCCGGTCTGGAGGTCGAACATCGCCTTGGCGCGCTCATTCGCAGCCTCGACCGAGGCGCGCGTGATCGCGCGGGTGATCTCCAGCGCCCGCTCAAGCGGCGACAGGCTGTTGCGGTCAGCCTCAAGCTGCGCTGCCGCGACCTCTTTGGCGCGCAGGCGCTCTTCTGTCGTGGCACCGATCAGCCGCCCCTCGAGCGTCAGCGCCGCCAGTTGATCAGCATGGGCACGCGCTCGTTCATCGCGGATGCTGCGCTCGCGCGCATCGTGGGCGATCTGCAGGTTCGTCAGATTTTTCTGATACTCTGGCGCCTTGGCATCCAGGCCCATCGCCTCGAGCTTCGCCACGGTGATCTGGCGCTGCTGTTGCAGCTCCAGCATCCGCGCTTCGGCACTGTTCTGACCGTATTGTGCGACGGTCTGCGCCATCGCCGCCTGGCGCTCCAATTCGTCAGCCATTTGCGTGGCGGCGGCCTTGCCAGCGGCGTTTTCATCAAGGGCGCGCGCCTTGTAGAGATCGGCGAGCGTCGTGGCGATCAGCTTCGCCTGTTCATTCTCCTCAGCCGTGACCTCGCCCGAATGCTCGGCCGCGATCTGCCACAGATCCACCAGTTTTTCTAGCGCCGCGATCTGCGCGTCGATCCCCTCGGCCTGCATCGCGGCTTTCGCGGCAGTTTGAACTGCCGCAGCTTTACGGCCGCCGTCTTGGTCAAAGATGCTGACGTCGAACATCTGCATGAATCGCGGTTTACGTCGAGGGTCGAACGCGGTTTTCATCCAGCTGTCTTGCAGGTTGCTTGCGATGGCTCCCATCCCTGCCTTCGCATTCAGCGTGACGATCCGTCGCTCCATGGCCGCAAGGTCGGCCAACAGCGCCCGTGCCGCTTCGGCCGAGGCCCCGAAGGTCGCGGACAGATCGCCCGACCGCAGCTGTGTCACAGCGCTGCGATAGGCATCAACGCTGGCGGTCAGATCGCCGACTGCCTCGCTGAGCGATTTGGCTTTCGGGATGAGGCTCCCGAGTGCCTGAAGGCCAAACGTCCCGGCAGCGATCAGCCCGATGGTCAGCAGTGAGACCGGGTTGAGCATCGACGCGATGCCGGCCCCCAGCGCGCTGATAATACTGGTGCCCTTGGGAAGCTCGTTCAGGACTTGGCTGATCTGCGTGCCCTGCTGCAACGCGAGTTGCAGCGGGTTTTGCCCGGCCATCGCCATCATAACGATGTCGTTGCCCTGGGCGGCGAGGTTGCCGGTGATCCAGGTCGGGGCACCGCCGACGGAGTGCCGCTGGCCGACCGGCGCCATCTTCGCTGCCGCTCGTTCCCGAGCCGCCGCCGCCTCGCGGGCGCTGATCGCGCCCAGCTTTTCGGCCTCGGCGATCCCGTCGAGCGTCCGTTCATATTGCCGGGACGCCGCGAAGAGCGGGTTATAGGCTGCACGGATATCATCGAGGGCCGCCCGATACTGGCGGCTGGCCTCGGCGTCCTGAAGCATCGCCGAGGTGAGGCCGGACATCGACTTCGTCAGCCCCTCAATCGGCGCGCGGGCGGCCTGCGCGGTCGTGGCGGTCTGATTGATCGACAGCCGCGAGGTGCCGGCCGCCTGTTGGATTGCCTGCGTCAGGGCCGAGCTGGTGGCGGCGGCGTTGATGGCGGCGGCCCGGTCAACCATCGTCAGGCCACGCTTTGCAGTCGTCGCCCTGGCTGCTGCGGCGGCCACCTTGTCCATGGCGGTCGCCTCGGCATCCAGCGCCGACTTGACCTTGCCCGTCTCGGCCGCCGCGCGCTGCAACGACCGCTCGAAGTCCGCGAGCGTCCCCTTGGCCTGCGACGCATCTGCCCGCAACAGCATTGAGATGTTGAACGGCTGTGTCATGCGCGTGCCTCCGCGAAGGCCGCCAAAGCCTCATCTTCCATCAGCTGGAGATCGGTGAAAACAGCGTCAGGATCGGCGAACCCACCGCGGCGCAGCACGACATCGATGCCGGCATAGTCGAGACCCAGCCAGATCGCGCCCGCCATGCCAATCGCCATGCGCCACTGGCTGGCACAGGCCAGCCAGGCGCGCATCGTGTCGGCATTGTCTCTCATCACCTCGAAATCCCCATCATCTTGCGGCACATCCACCGCTACCGCCACACCCAGCGCCGCAAATTGCGCCGCCACGTCCGCATCAATCGTGGCCGGTGTGCGCCGGTCGGCCCGACCGAGCCGCGCGAGCGCCCAGGCCCGCGCGGCCGCTCTCAGTTTCCCAGGCGGGCGGCCTCGCCGTTCAGGCTGTCGGCGATGGCGCGGGCGACGGCCGCGCGGAACCAGCTGTGTTCCAGCGCCGAGCGCATGGCGTCCGCGCTGAAGGGGACGGTGCCCTGGTCATCGACCACGCCGTCCCAGTTCTTGACGACCCGCAGGGTCTGTTCGATCTCGTGCTCGACCAGCGCGCGGCCGGTGGTCAGTTCGGCCATCGCCTCCTGCGCGGCCAGCGCCTCGGCGCGCGGCAGCGGCTCCAGCTCCAACCGCAGCATCTGTTCGAGATACTGACCGGCCTGTTCGGGGTCGGGAACGCGGACGATGACGGGCCACCAGTAGCGATGGGTCTTGGAGAGCTTGAATTGCATTTCAGGTGTCCTTCTTTGCCGCTTCGAGAGCCGACGAGTTGCCTTCACCCCACACTTGCGCGGCAATGGCGGTTCCCTCTTTTTCGAGGGTTCTGAGGAAATCCGATGGGGCGCAGCCATGATCCCGAGCGCTATGCGCGACCATCGTCAGGATCGTTCGCACGGCGTCCTGTTCATTTCCGAGCCGGTGGCCGACAAGCGGGATAGAAATCGAACCAGTAATGCTGGTGGCGATATCAACCATCACTTCACCACGATGCTGAGTTCGTCTCGTCCGGTGACCGGCACGAACGACAGCGGCAGGCTGTAATTGACGATGCTGTCGGTATCGCCCTGTGTCGGGCGTCCGATCTCGACGGCCGGCGCGGCGATCTCGACGATGTTCCCGGCGGCCTTGCCGTGGACCAGGGACATCGCGCCGCGCGCCCGGCTGACCGCCTTGCCGATCCAGTCGGCCTCGGCCACCAAGCGCGCCTCGAGCACCGCCTGACCCACCGACTTGCGGTCGGTGATGATGACGGACTCGCTGCCGATCAGGAACCGCGGCACCACGCTGTTGCCAAGGTCGACCGACAGGCTTTCGGCCACGCCGGGGATGCCATGCAGGCTGAAGGTGGTGTTGGCCGACGACGATTCCAGCGGCGCCGTCCAGCCGGTCTGCGACACGGTCGGCAGCGCCGCGTCGGTCACGGTGCCGAAGAGGCCGGTCAGCTTGAACCGGAAATGCGGGATCGCCTTGGGGGCGAAACTGGCGGTGACGGTGCCGCGGCAGCCCAGCATGACATGCTGCACCCCGTCCGAGTTGAAATGCAGCGTGGCGCTTTCCACCCCGGTCTCGACGATGGAATAGGTGACGCTGGCCCCGGCCGCGACCGTTTCGGCCAGACCACAGATCCGCAGCAGCGTGCCGTATTTCGGGGCGGTCCCGGCGGCACCGGCCCCAGCGATCTCGACGTCGAACTCGATGGTCGCGTGCTTGCCCGCCAGGATGATACCCTGATTGCCGAGATAGGGCAGCAGCAGGTCACGGCTGACTTCCTCGGCCGCGAGGATCTCCAGCGACGGGTTGGTGACCAACACCGCATCAATCGCCGCGGGCGCGGCGGAGGTGCCATAGGTGGTCTCGCGCTTGACGAGGATCGCGAGCTTGTTCTTGAGGCGCAGGCCCATCAGGCTTTTCCTTTGCTCTTGGCCGGGGCGGGAGCCGCGTCCGGTTCCGGGGTGTCAGCCGCAGCGTCCAGCGCCGCGGGTGCTTCGTGATTGTCGGGCAGCGGCGTCAGCGCGCCGGTCTTCGGGTCGCGGCTGAAGCGGCCGCCGGTGGCGGGGATGTCGGTCATGGTCGGTGTCCTGTCAGGAAGCGGGCGGTTTCCCAGGTTTGGGTGAAAACGCTGACACCCGTGGTGATGGCACTGCTCTCGCCGCCGACGAGCTGGCAAGGGCTGGTCGCGCCGGGCGGCTCCCAGCCCGCCAGGGCCTGCTCCAGCCGACGCCGGTGGCCGTCGAATTGCAGCGCGCGCTCGGCACCCAGCAGGTCATCGAAGGTGCGAATGACGATGGCGGTAACGAAGTGGACCGCGACCCGCTGGCGGAAGCCCCCGCTGGCCAGCGGGCTTGGATCGGCTTGTTCACGGAACGGCATGATGACGACGGACCCGCTTTCGACTCGCCCGCACATGTCGGTCAGGATGTCGATGTCCTCGGCGATGGCCACGTCCGGGGTGTCCGGCACAGGCAGCACGTCGCGCAGATGAGCGAGGATACCGGCCAGCATCAGCGCCACCCCCGCATCCGGGACGCGGTGAAAACCAGATCGCGATGGTGGGCCATCACCCGGCCACCAACCGAAGCCGGTGGCGCATCACCGGGGGCGACAGGAAGGGCCAGCACGCCGCGCGCCACGTCCTTCAGGGCGGCAATCGCGTCCTTATAGTCCTGGGACACGTTTTCCGGGGCGCCATTGCGATGCAGCACATAGCGCGCGATCGATGTGGCCCAACTGCGGACCAGGTCGGGGACCGCGGGCAGCGGCAGGGCGTACTTCACGCCGATATAGCCGTTGATGATGTTGTCGGCGTCCTGGAGGGCGGCATCGACCGTGACCGGGTCGATGGCCCCGCGGCGCTCGCGGTCGGAAATCTGACGGATTTCCACCTCGCCGGCGCGGTCGATCAGGGAGGCGAGCGACGAATAGGTCATGCCTGCGCCCCGTGATTGGGGTCGTAATGGCCGCAGACCAGATCGCGGCGGCCGACATGATTGGGGCGCGTCACGATACCGTCGCGTTCCAACTGGCCCACGATGGCGGCGGCTTCGGCATAACCGAGGCCGAGGGTCCGTTGCAGGAAGCTGGTCGAGACCTTGCCCGCTTTGCGGAAGGCGGCGACAGCATCGTCGTAATGGGGGCTGCGGATCGTCATGATCACGCCATCCCCAAGGCAGCGAGATACAAGTCAAGGATCGCGCCCTCCTCGGCAACGTCGCTCTTGTCGCGCTTACGCAGCGCGATGACCTTCCGCATCACCCTGGTGTCATAGCCACGGCCCTTCGCCTCGGCCATCAGCTCTTTCTGGCGCTCGGCGACGTCCTTTTTCTCGGTGTCGAGCTGTTCGAACTGCTCGATGAACTGGCGCAGTTCGCCGGCTGCCGCCGCACAGGCATTCTTGTCGCTCATGGTGTGTCCTCTGATGACCTGCGGGGAAGTGGCCGGGGCAGTTTCCCGCCCCGGCCGGGGCGCTGGTGGGGCAGCGCGTGGGGAGGGCTGGGGAAGATCAGCCCTTTCGTGCCGCACCGCTCTTTTGGGCGGGCTTGGCATCCTTGGCGACCGACGGATCGGCAGGCGGTGCGCCTGCCGTGGAGGCGACGAGCTGCTCTTCCAGCTCGGCGGCACGCGCTTCCAGCTCCATGATCCGCACATCTTGCCGGGAAACGGTCGCCTCGACCGCCGACGCATGGGCGCGGGCCGAGTCGCGCTCGGCGATCACCTCGACCAGGGCGGCGTCGATCGCGGCACTGACCGCCGCGTCGGCAAGCACCTTGGCCATCGCCGCGACCGCCTCGTCAAAGCCTGGCATACCCGGCGCCAGTTCCTGCACCGCGACGCTGTCGGAATCGGTGATCAGACCGGCGGCGGCCAGTTCGCGAGCGACATCCGGCGTGACCGGCACATCTGCGCCTTCGTCATGCCAGTCCGGGCCGATTTTGGCCGGTCCGGTCAGGCGGACGGTGATCTTGTCATCAGCCATCACTTCTGACCCGCGTTCTGGAACAGGAAGCCGCCTTCAGCACCGGTCAGCACCACCCTGCGCTCGACGGTGGTCGGATAGAGCCAGCTCTTGTTCTCGTTCCGATACCAGGGCTTCTCGACCTGCGGATACCCGGCCAGCTCATAGGTATAGCCGTAGGACGGCTCCATGTAGCCGTTGCCGTTCAGCGGCACATAGGCCAGCACCGCGTCATCACCCCAGACGTCGCTCGCCGCGGCATTGTCGGCAGCGGTTTCGGGCAGCCAGACCGCCTTGCCGACGATGACGCGCTCGACGTCGAAGAACGCCGCGAGCATCGCCGTCGTGATCGACTGGCTGGAGGTGTATTTGAACTGCTCCTTGATCTTCGGGTGCCGCTTCAGGGCATTGAACGCCGAGGCCCCCAGCACCAGCGTAGTCGGATAGCGCCCGATCGACCGGCGGATCGCCTCCTTTCCCGCATCGATGTCACCCTGCGGATCACTGGCAGGATCGCTCCAGCGCGCGGTCGTGGTCAGCGTGACCTTGTGGTTGCTGTCATAGTTCGCAGCGGTGCGCGCCAGTTGGGCGGCCTCGTATTCGGTGCCCAGATCGACCACATCCAACACCATATTCAGGGCCGACTGACCCAAGTCGATGCCGGGGACGGACTGCGCTTCTTCCTGATGCTCGACCGGGACCGCCGCCTGAAGCGCGTCCTGGACCAGCGCGACGGGATCAGAGGCATAGCCGTACTGGACGGTCTTGATATCGCCGCCAGGCGCGCGGCGGGTGTTCAGCTTGCGGAACGACTCCTTGCCGAAGCGGATCACCCGCATCGAGCGGTTGGGGATCGTCACGCGCGGGAACAACAGGTGCGAGATGAACTCGGCATTGCGATAGCCGCGGGCGTGGGTCGACAGGATCGGGTCGATCACGGCGGCGGTGCGGGTGTTCAGGGGTGCCATTCAGGGCCTCCTTAGCGGATGAGGATGTCGACGAACTCGCCATCAGCGGCGGCCGTCAGGGCAGTGGCGAAGGCATTCGCGGGGGTGGCACCGGCCACCTTGACGCCGCCGGCGGCGGCCGAGATCAGCTTGGCGCCCACGGTGATCGCCCCCACCGCGCGGACGCGGACGGTGCCGAGCACCATGACGGCCGCGAAATCGCCGATGACCGTGTTCGGGTGCTTGGCCGCGCCCAGCACCGGGGCGTCGTCGGCCACGACCTTGGCACCGGCAAAGCCAATCAGGTCATATGCATCGAACAGCCCGGTGGTCTGGGTGGTGATGGTCAGGACGTCCTGAAAATACTGCATGGGTTCCTCCGGGTCAGGACACGGCGCGCACGGCGGCCATGTAATCGGTGCCGGGGTGCAGGCGCTGATAGTCCAGCGCCTTGTGATGGGTGACGAGGCTGTCGGGATCGACGGCTTTGCCATCGGCGGCGAAGGCGGCGGGTTTGCCCTCGTGCTGACCGGCAGGCAGATTGAGCGCGCCGAAGGACACGATCTTGGGCTGCGCCGCCAGCACCTCTTTCAGGGCATCCGCGGGCGACAGCTTGTCCTCGCCAGCGGCGAAGCTGACCGACGCCTGCGCGGGCAGCGCGTCGAGGATCGCCACCACCTTATCCTTCGAGGCGGGCAGCAGCTTGCCATCCTGGACGAGCGTTTCGGCAAAGGCGACATGGTCGGCATGGTTCTGCGCCGCCTCACGCTCGGCGATACGCGCCTCGCGGGCGGCGATGTCGGCTTCGCGGGCGGCGAAGGCCGGGTCAGGGTTGGACACAGCGGTCTCCTTTTCGGTGGGGGCAGGTGGTGCGGGGTTGGTTTCGGTCGGGGGCGTCACAGCGGGCGCGGCGTAGGCGGCGGGGCCGGGCGCGCCCTGCTCGGCCAGCCAATCGATCTGGAAGGACGGCAGGGCGTTATCGGCCTCCTCAAGGCTGAAGCGATCGATCAGCAGGTCGCGAAGACGGCGAAACAACGATGCGGTCTCTTCGGCGGCGCCGAAATGAGCGGTGAAGACGGCACCGGCCTCACCCGCGAAGTGAGCGTTCTTCAGGCCGGACACGGCGGGGGCGGCGGCACCCAGAAAGCCCAGGTGCTTCGGATACCAGGTGCCGGGGCGCGGGTTGTGGCCCTGATCGGGCGCGAAATAGGCCATCGAGACCTTGCGGTAGCGCCCCGCCCGAACAGCCTCGGCAAAGGCCGGATGAATGTCGCGGATATTGGCAAAAAGGCGCTCGCCTGCAGGATCGTAATCGAGACTGTCCAGCCAGCCATAGGCCGGCGCATCGATGACAGGATGGCCGACCACGATAGGGGCCGGCGCGGTCTCGGGATCATAGGCATCCGCGATGGCCCGCAGATCAGCGGCCGAATAGGTGATGGGCTGTCCGCCCATCGGCGTGAAGGTGCCGGGGCGAAAAACCTCGATCCGGGCTGTCAGGGGGGCGGTGTCGTCGAGCGGCATGGGGTGTCCGGGAATTGATGTCCCAACCGGTCTAGCCGCCCCTGAAATGCAATAAGCCCGGAACTGGGTTCCGGGCTGCGTCACGGGTCACTGTGGCGCCCAGCATGGGCCGGATTGCCCGCCCGATCAACGGCAATGCGCCTGCGGCCCTTCGATTGGCGCGCGATAGCCCCGCAGGCCGATCCTAACGGGGGCCTAACAGGGGTCGGCGCGCCTTGCAGCACGGTCGGCTCCGGCCCAGCCGCCATTCGCGCCAGCGGGCGTTTCTGGCGATGATCGGTTTCACAGGGTCAGCCAGCGTTCCGCTGCCTCAAAAATATCCTCCTGGTCATTGGCCGATATCCCGAGAAAGGGCCGCGCCGGGATCGTGATCTGATAAGCTGGGATGCTGACCGTTTGCTCGGTGACGCCCTTCTTGCGGGTCTTCTTGGCAAAGCGCCGCCCTGCGCCTTCAGCCTTGGGCACGGACCGGAAGCGCAACGTGCGGCTGCGCGCGGGCATGTCGATGGTCCCTCCGAGTTGGTGGATGGCTGAATAGTCCTTCAGGACCGAACCCACCTTCACGCCCTGGTCCGACGCCTCATGCCGGATCGAACCGGCGAGATAGCCGCGTTCGCTCAGGATCCTGATCGCCGCGCGGCTGCGCTTCATGCGCGCCTTGATCGTCATTGGGTGAAGCGGCGTCCAGGCCGATCCGTCCGGGGCCAGTTCGGTCCGGAAACGCTCGCGGGTTGAGGCGGCCAGCTTCTGCCCGACCTCGCTGAAAAACGACTTTGGACGGTCGATCCGATCAACAAGGGCGCGCAAACGCTCGCGGGCTTCCTGGTCGTCGAATTGAACGTCGAAACTGATCGCCGGCATTGAAAACTCCTTACTGGCGGGCTATATGCTAGGAACAGGCATGCGAAGACCGGTGATGGTCCTGATAGCTCCCTGTGCTGGCGGTCGGATCACCACGGCCGTCATTTTCTTTTCCACAGCAGCTTGCCACCACGGCGCAGGTCAAGAATCCGAAAATCGGACGCTGGATAGACCGTGACCGGCTCCCACCAGCGACGACCGATTTCCATAACGGCCACCAGACCTCTTTCCTGATCGACACGAATATAACGGCGGTCGATCATCAGCTCTTCCTGATCTCGGTTAACCGGATCCTTCTTCGAGGCAACGCCGATCCAGATTTCATCCGGGTCGATCATTGTCTCGGCCAATAAGGGGGTGAGCTGCTTCCGCTCGCGCTTGCCAAGCTTTGAGCGACCGTCGCGCGCGATGAAAAAGCCCTCGGAAATCGGAATGCGATGTCCGGTCTTGTCCTGCCAGAGCACCGCCTTACCAATGTCAGCCCCGAACGGCTTGAGAAAGCCCCGGACATAGTCCTCGTCCGCTAGACCCTCGGGAAGCTGCTTGGCAGTGAACGGCCTGGCCGAGGCCAACAGATCAGTAAGCGGTGACGGGGTGTCGATGATGGCCTTGTGTCGCCCCTCTTGGATCAGGCCATCGCCCTCGTCGATCAGGGCCGAGGGTACCAGCCCGCGTTCCCACAGGTCACCCGGCATGTAATCCCAGCCGTAGCCGGTGCCCTCGGGCAACTGGACGGTCACGCCGGTCGCTTCGTGCGTATAGGGTGCGCGGACGATCTCGGGGGCCTCATCCGGCCCAGATTTTCCCAGCCGCTTCAACTGCCTCGCCGACAGGGCGCGCACCCCGCACGAGCACTTCCAGTCGTTCGGCGGGAAATACGTATCCCACCAGGGATCATCCCAGCGCAGCACCATGCCGTCCCAGGAGACATGCAGAGGGCGCGGGGTCAACGGCATCCGGGTTTCGGCGTGGATATACTGCCAATAGGGCATGGCGCGCACCATGTCGGGATCGCGCATCTGGCGCAGCCGCCCCGCCATGTGGCTCGTGCGGATATTGGTCTCGAAAATCGTGCGGATACGCCAATCGCGCCCGCCCTTATAATCCCAACCGTATTTCGCGACGAGCCGGTCGAACTCGGCCGCGAAGCCCGTGACGTCGGTGGTGCGGGCGGCGTCGATGATGGCGGCCTGAAACTCCTCGAGCATAGCCATGTCGGTCACGCCCGCGACGACGAAGGCGCGATCATGGACACCCTGCATCGCATCGGTCCAAGCCGTTGTCGGCTTCGGCCGTTTCTGCGTCAGGAACGCGATCTGCTCGCGGAACTCTGACGGTTCGAAATCCCAATCGGCGAACCGCGTGGCGAACCACGCCCCGTCCGCGTCGGCGAAAACCGCCTCGCGGCCCTCCAGCGCGGCCAGTTCAAAAACGTCAGCCATGACACGGGCCAGAGCGTCGGGCGTCCAGCGCGCAGCCAGCTCAAGGAGCGCCCGCGCAGCCGCGTCGAAATCCTCGGCCGAGGTGATGGCGCTGCGGATCGCCTCGATCCGGCGGGTCATCAGCGGGGCGGCGGCAGCGATGGCCGCATCAGTCAGCCGATCGACGATCCCGCCCGCTTCACCGAAGCAGACATGGCGCTGCGTCAGGCTTTTTTTTTGAGCCGGGCGGCAGCGAAGGCGGCGGGTTCAGGTTCCGGGTCAGTGGCAGGGTTCACCTCGCCCGTAAAGCTGTGCCGCGCCGCGACAAGGGCGTCGATCGTGCGGTCGGACAGTTGATCGGTCAGATCGAAGCTGACGATATATTCCCGCGCCACCACGTCGTCGTCGAAGGCCGCAGCCCCCCGGACGATTGCGCGCAGGGCCTTGTCCGTCGCCTCGGCCGCGCCTGCCTTGGATTGCCGAGTTTCGGCCTCGGCTTTCTCATTCTTGGGCCGGACACGCCAGACCGCGGGCACGGCCGCGCCAGGCAGGTTATAGTCGATAATCCAGCGCACCAGCGTCTCGCGCAGCATGTCCGCCAGCAGGTCGCCGTCGCTGTCGACCAGGATATCCAGCATCTCCTGGTGGACCTCGCCCAGGGCGCGGCTGCCGCCAGTCTCGCTAACCTGCGTCGTCAGGGTCTCGCCGGTGATGCAGATCGAGATCTGCCGATCCCAATAGGCCAGCCACTGTTCATAGGTGACGCTGCCCGAACGGGTCGCCTCCAGCAGGTCAACATCCGTGCCGATCGGCACGGTGATCGCCGAGGCGGTGCGGGCATCGTTCAGCGTGTCGAGCAGCCGGACCTGTTCGGCGTCAAGCATGCCATACGGGGTTTTGCCCACGACGGTCGGCCCCGCGAACTTCTCGAGGAAATGCAGCCAGAAGCTGACACCTTCGCGCTTGAACAGCACCGCCCAGAACAGCCGGGTGCCCAGCCCGAGGCCGTAAGGGTTGTTCCCCTTCACACCGAACCGGTGGACCAGAAACTTGCGCTCGGGCAGCTCGATCCCGTCTCGCATGGCCGTCCAGGTCAGCAGGCGGGGCTGCCAGTCGTGATCGAAGGCGAAGCGGCGCTGATCATGGGCGCGGATCTCGGCCGGGACGATCCGGTCGCCGTCCCGCGCCCAGATCACCTCGCTGATCGCGAAACCTTTCAGGGTCGCATCCAGCAGATCCTCGCAGATGCGGTCGAAGGGCAGCGCCGTCAGGATGTCGCGCACCAGCTCGGCCGCGTCCTTGTCGATCGGCCGGTCGCCGCCCGGCTCAACCTCCCAAACACGGGAGGTCAGGCCCTTCTTGCGCTTCTGCAACATTGCGAAAGCGTGGGTGTCGCGTTCGATCTCGTCATAGATCGCCAGGCCCTTGCCGCCACCCTGCTGGATCAGCGTGTCATCGGCATGCTGCAAGACCCCCGAATAGAACGGGATGGTGATATCGTTCCGGGCATTGGCGATCAGCGTCCGCGCCTGGGCAGGCAGGTTCTTGCGGCTGTCCGGCGCGGGCGGCGCAAGGAACATGGCGGGGCGCGCGGCGGGGCTGGTCTTGCGGTGCTTGCGGCGGCTCATGATCTCATCCCCATCCGGTATCCGCCCATCCGGTCACGACCGGAGGATGCGCTTGCAGTCCTGATCGCCCCCGCGCCGGTGCCGCCCCCGGCGTAGATCAGCGTATTCTGCCACAGCATGTCGAGCGCGTCCGGGCCGTCGTCGTGATCGCCGTTCGGCCATTGCTGCAACTGTTCGATCAGCGTCGTGTGCGCGGCATTGAACCGGATCAGCCCCGCCGTGACCGGCGGCTGAAGCCGTTCGATGCGCAGGTTCTTGTCGGCATTCGGCACGATCGGGACAGCCGAGATGCCGACACCCTGCCGTGCCGCCTCGGCCATCAGCGTGGTCCGCAGGAACTCCTGGAACTGGACGGCTTCGACGAACCACAGCAGGCAGCGATGCTGGCGCTGCAGGGCGATGGTGTCGGCGATGATCATGTCGGGCAGGCGCTTGCGGATCGACGCCTCGACCACGTCCATCGTGCCGGTCAGCCGGTCGAAGCCGCCGATCAGGATGGCGGAGGGATCGCGGCCCTTGCCCTTCTTGCCCAGCGACGGGTCGATCGCGCCGAACATGATCCAGTCGCGCTGCGGCTGGACCCAATAGGTCAGGTCGCCGAACGGGTTGCCGTCGCTGATCGGCGTGTTCTGATACTCGGTCTGGAAGGCGGCGGCATCGGCCGCGCGTTCCAGCATCAGGAACACCAGCGGCTGCACCGACGGCCAGTTGACCACCGCGCCCTGGTCCATGTCAGCCTGATGGGCGGCATAGACCGCCCGCGCGGCCTCCTCGCCCTCGTTGTGATAGGCCTCCTCGAAGCGGTCCCACAGGTCCATGCGATCGGGGAACTGGATGACCGCCTGAAACTTGGTGACGTTCCACGCTGGAGCTTTGGCCGCGCGCACGATCACCGCGTCGAAATGCAGGACCGTGCCGACCCAGACCACGTCCATGCTGCCATCAGGCGGGCCGACCTTCAGCGCCGCACGATAGATCCAGTTCCACAGTTTCTGACGCTGTTCGGGCGAACGCACGGCCTCGTCGTTCTCGATGTCATCGAGAAAAAGCAGGTCCGGACGATAGGGACCATGGCGTCTCCCGCGGATTTTCTTGCCTGCACCCAGGCCTTCCACACGGATGTTGTTGCGGGTGACGATCTCACCCTCGCGCCACAGCCGCCCCTGACCGCAGGCTTCGGGGAAGTCGTTCTGCAGGCGGATGTTGGCGACCAGCTCGGCCTTGATCGCCTCGATCAGCAGCGCGGCCTGCTCATAGACGTCGCAGACCTCAATGATATAGCGCTTCAGGCCGCGCATCATGCAGTAAAGCGCGAAGCCCAGCGACAGATGGGTGGATTTCGAGGCCCCGCGCGGGGCGATGAACAGATCCCTGACACCCTTTTCCGAGGCGAGGATTTCCGGGACGCGCGCAAAGATATGCTGGTGAAAGAGGCTGTGATCGCCCTTCACGTAATGCGGCAGATAGGTCTCCATGAAGAACTGGAACCCGTCCTCGGCCTTGACCTGCGCCAGCCGGTCGCGCTTCGCGGCCGGGTCGGCCGGGAACGCCTCGACGCTCATTTCGATATGGCGGGCCAGCTCCGAGGCCATTTCCGCGATCTTGTCGCGGAAGTCCTTCCGGGTCAGCGCGGCCTTCAGGCGCGGCCGCTGGCTCATGTCGTATAGATCTCCGACAGCCGCTCGCCGAAGGGTTCGATGATCTCGAGGATCGCGGCCGAGTGGTGCGGGAACTCCTCGCGCACGAAGTCCAGCAGTTTGGCCATAACATCCTGGGCAACCCCCAGCTCGCTGACCTTCGGTGCGAACCGCTTGGCGCTCGCGGCCATCTTGGTCATCGCGTCGGACAGCGAAACCAGCATGCCGACCTTCTCGGCGGTGCTGTGACTGCCCTCCTTGATCTCGTCCAGGATCGCCTGCGCCTGGATCATGAAATCCTCAACGACCGACGACACCACGACCTCGACACCCTCGCCCGCGATGACATGGGCCGTGCGGGCCTTGTCCCAGTCGTCGCCCGCGTCTTTCGCGGCCTTTTTCCATCGCCCGACGGTCGCGTCGCTGACGCCGTAAGCCGCCGCGATCGTGGATTGCATCATCCGACGGTGGACATAGTCCGACCGGGCCTTGCGGCGGATCTCTGCGCGGTCAACCGGCATGGAAGCCCCCTCGGATGAGGAAGGCGACGACACCCGCCAGGATGCCGCCGATGACCAGCTTGATCAGCCAGCCGAGGTTGTCCTCGATCTTCTGCAGCGAGCGCTGGATGTTCTCGGCACGCTCGGCCGCCACCGCCTGCTGGGTTTCCAGCTTGACGATGCGGCTGTCATGCACGTCCAGGCGGCGATGTACCTGGAGGAGCTGATCGTTCGGGATGTCGGTCAAGATGCGGTCTTTCTGGTTGTGCAGACGGCCGTCAGGCCGTCTTGCCGGTGCGGTGATCCTCGACACGGGCCTGGGCCGCGCGCCAGGACTGCCAGGCGACAAAGGCGCCCGCGATCAGGATGACGCCGCCGGTCAGCAGCCCATGTTGCTCGAACAACCGCTGGATCATGTCGGCCTGCCCCGTCACCTCGTCGATCACGGTGGCCAGGCCACCGCTGCCGATCAGCCCGCCGACGATCATGTTGCGGCGCGACGAGCGGACGATGCGGCTGCCAGCCTCGGCCAGATCGCCGAGCGATGCAAAGGCGCGCGCGGCCACAACCGGGCGGGCCGGGGCTTGCGCCATCGCTTCGCGGCTGAGCGTTCCGAACTTGCCGTCGGCCTCCAGATGGTTGTCGGCCTGGAACGCCATGACGGCATCGCGGGTGCGCCGCCCGAAATCGCCATCAATGGCGCCGGTGAAATAGCCGAGGTTTTCCAGCGATCGTTGCAGGTCGCGAACCAGATTGCCCTTCGAGCCGAGCGACAGGACTGCGCTAGTGGATTTCGGCACCTCCAAACCGCCCACCGGGACCGAGACTGTGGGAATATGCGCGCTATCAGCCGTGGCGTCGGGCAGTCGGCCCTCCTCCAGGTCGAGAACGGCGGCATAGTCGAACACCGGACAGTCTTTGCGTGCCACTTCCTTGTGACCGTGGAAGGTCACGCGCCCGCCATAGGCACGGTGGATCTGGGCGCACACCACGCGCAGCGTATCAAACTGCGCCTTCGTGAACTTCGCCTCATCCAGCCCGTGCAGGCAGATCGCGATGGTGCCGGTGTTGTTGCCCTCCTGCGCGGCCGGCGTCTTTTCGAGGTCGCGCCCCAGTTCCAGCGTGCCGTCCTTGCGGATGAAGAAGTGATAGCCAATACCGGCCCAGCCGCATTCCTTGTGCCAGGCATCCATGACCGCAGCGCTGTCATGAGCGGGATTGTCGGACGCCGAACAGTGCAGAAACACGCGGTCCACGCTGCGGGCGGGCTTTTTGAAGTAATAGGTCACCGGGGATCCTCGATCGGAAGGGTTCCTGATCGGGATAGCGGCAGCGCCAAGGCCTGCCGCGCGGAACTCAGTTCCGGCCAAACAGCGTCAACTGGCCGTCGTCCTCATCGGAGCGGTTGATGATCCCCCGAACATACCGCTGGGATAAGCCGAGTCTACGGGCAATCTCGGCACGGCTCAGGCCCCGCTCGGCCAGATCCAACACCTCGGGGCGGCGTGATCGCGCGGGGCGGGCGTGGGGGACGTAGATCTGCTGCCCGCCCAGAAACTCACATAGCGCAAGCGCGTCCACTTCACCAAGAGCCTTGATGACCGGATGGTCAGGACGTGGGCGGACCGGAAACTTGACCTCGGTCCCGCCATAATTCTGGATCAGGGATAGCGCCACCCGCAGGCCGAGCGTCTCCGCCACATCGACAAGGGATGCGGGCAGATCGTCGATCCGGGCGGGCAGGCGCTGAGTCATGCCGCCCCCTTCGCGCGCGCTTCCATCTCGCGCAGAGCCTTGATGATCGGCGTGGCTTGCTCATGGGTCAGGAGGTCGGGATCGACGCCGATCTTGTCATCGCCGTGCGCAACGAAACGATGGCAGAATGCCCGCAGAGCCTCGCGTGAGCCGTTTTCGATCGCGCCCGCGCGGTGACAGCTTTTCCAGAGCGCGTGGATCAGCCTGACATAGGGCTTGGTCGACGGTGGGAGCATACGGCCCTTCGTGCGGATCCGGAAGCCGCGACGTTTCATCTCCTCGATGACGTCGATCTTCTGGCGGTCGGACATCTGACGCAGCGACGGCTTGCCGGTCACGCGGATCAGCAGCGCGCGGTAGTCGTCCTCGTCCAGGCCAAGCTGACCCTTGGCGATGTTGATGATGGCGGTGTGGTTCATCGCGCACCTCCGGGTGCCGGCAGAGCCAACTGCGTCGGCTTGGGCAGAGCCTTGGGCTTCGGCTCGCTTGCCGCAGCCTTGATGCTGGCATCCCGCTCCCGATCCGCCTTCAGGATCGCGTCCAGGCTGTTGATGTCCCAGCCGAGGTCGGTCGCATCAGCATATTCGACCGTAATCACCAGCGTGTGCCGCCGGCTCGAAGATGTGGCCGCATATTTCTTGAGCCTGCCGCGACCGTATTCACCCTGTGCGCTGATGATCATTGGCTGCACCGCGCGCAAGTTTCGGGGTTCATGATCGACGGCGTGAATGGTCGGGCGCACAGGCGGCAGGGCTGCTGGCCGGCGTCCGCCATGTATCGCTGCAACTGGCGCTTGTGATTGGCCCACATGCCCCGCAGCTGCCCCATCGGCAGGCCATAGTCTGCCGCGACCGCATGGACCTTCTCCCCTTGCTGGAGGCGGGCAAATGCCTGATCGATCTGCGCCTCTGACAAGTTATGCGGCGCAGGGGGCGTCTGCGCCGGAGCCTGCGGTTTGACCGGCGCGAGGGCAGGCAGTTGCGTCCGTCGGCTGGACCGGCGAGGTGCGGGCGCGACCTCGTTGGCGAGTTGGTCAAGATCCTCGGCCACTGCGTCAGCGACATCTGCCGCAGCCCGCGCGAACATTGCGGGCTCATCGTCCGGCAAGGCCGGCTCTTCCGCGCGCAGGAAGGCGCAGACGCGATCGGCAACATCCCGATCCGGAAACACCCCGACCAGCACTGGTCGGCTCAGAACGATTTCGACCTGTCCATCTGACCGGTCGCGCAGAATGTAACCCATGGGAAACCTCGGCTGCTCATCAGGACCGGGCCACCACGCCCGGCCGACCGGCCCCGCAGGGCCGGTTTCGCGGGGTCAGGCGGACGCTTTGGCCTTGCTGGCCTTGAAGGACAGCGTGCGGCTTTCCGCGATCTGGATCGTCTCGCCGGTGTGCGGGTTGCGGCCGTCGCGCGCCGGGCGCAGCTTTTCAGCGAACTTCCCGAAACCCGGCAGATTGACGGCTTTCCCGCTGCGCGTTTCCTCGCGGATCACGGTCAGCGCAGTCGTCAGGATTTCGTCGACCTGCTTTTTGCTGACACCGCAGCTGGCGGCGACGGCCTGGACCAGATCGGACTTGCTGTAGTTGGTCATGCTTCTTCCTCTTGGTTCAGGTCTGCGGGATGCAGACCGGGTCAATCGCGCCCGGCGGGGTCATCGAGCCGAGCTGCGAATAGCGTTCGACCTGCGCCAGCCAGAGTTCGCGGGCGACGCGCCAGTCGCCGGAAACCGGCATTTCGCGCAGGATCGACAAGGCGCGGTCGATGTCCTCGTCATCGTGCGGCTCAAAGAGGACCGGCTTTGCGTCCAGAAACAGGATCGCCTCTGCCTGCAGCGCGATCCGGTCCGCGCGGCGCAGATCCTGGCTCACCGACCGCACAGCCACGCCCCAGGCACTGCCGATCGCGCGGTCCACACGGCCCTTTGCGGTAGCGATGGCCTGATGCAGTCCGGGAATGCGTCCGACATGGGCGATGTAATCCACGGCCGGGGACGTGATGTCGCCGATGAATGCCTCGTGGGCATCGTGGAGCAGCGCCCATGGCCCCAGATCAGGCGGGCAAAGCCGCTCGACCAGGACGGAATGCGCCGCGACAGACCACGGCTGGTCCGTGCGTCCGGAAAAGCGGTTCAGCTTGGCCAGCGTTTCGGCCAGCACTTCCGGGGGCACGTCATGCGGCTTCAGGTCCAGCAGGTCGACAGTGCGGCCGCGCGCGGCCCAGAACGGGATGCCCATGGTCATGCGCTCGCCAGATCGATGGTGACACCCGCCCATTTGTCCCGATGCGATGCCCGCCGGGAAAAGCGGACATATTCCTTCGAGCTGATGACATACATCGACTCCCGCAAGGCGCGTTGACCTTCGCGGAAACGCTCGTCCTGACTTTCCACGCCCAACAAGATGTAGACATTGGTGCGGTTGATCGCGCCTTCGCGGTCGACGTCGAAAGCGTTGGTGACAATCGAGCGCAGCTCGGCGGGCGTATCCTCGGCCCATTCGCGCATACATTCGTCGAACAGCGCCTTCGCCGCGGCCATTTCCGGCCCGAAGGCGACGCGCGGCTGAACCTTGATCTCGATCCGGAACAGGCCGTCAAACGAGGTATAGGTCCGGTTGCCCTTCTCGCCGCCGATTTTGACGTTGTATTCCTGCGCCATCAGCGCGTCGAACTCGTCAAGATTGCTGATCACATGCGCGCGGAACCGCCCAATCTGCTCTGACAGGGCCAGGGCAAAGCCGAACTCCTTGCGGACCATCTCGTCGCGCAGCCTCTTGGCGGCGGGGATCGCATCCAGCGCCGTCAGCTTTCCGACGCCATCAGCAATATAGAGCGCACCATTGGCCTCGATGATGCCGTCGGGCATGGGAACGGGGGTGAACTGCGTTTCAGGTTTGGTCATTGTGCGGTTCCTTTCAGGAAGAGGTTTCTTCGCCGGCCAGCGCGAGGGCCTGGCGGAGAATGTCGCCAGCAGAGCGGCAATGATCCCCGAGCAAAGCGCCAAGCGCGGCCGTGGGGTCTGGTTGGTTCACGGCCAACACCGCCTTCAGCATCGCAGCGGCGTGCAGCAGGACTATCCGGTCAGGGATGCTGTCACAGACGCGCTCGACCATCGCCCAGGCGCGGGCGTGGATATCGGCGTCATCCAGATCGATCTCGTCGTCGTCATCGACGGCGACACGCATGGCGGCGAGGGTCATTTGGAGGCTCCTTCCGGGTTGAGGAGGCAGCGCCGGCAAGCCTGCCAGTGCCGCAGTTTTTCGGGGTTGGACGTGGACATCGGCGCGCGGGCATATGTCGCGCAGGTCTCGGCCGAGATGCCGGTTCGCAGATGCGGGCAAAGCACCTGGTTGCGATACAGATGGACGATCCGCGCGCCATGCTTGCGCGTGGCCAGGTCGAGGCTCTGGGCGGGATACTTTCCGCTGAGCAGCATCGACACCGATGGCCGCGCCATGCCGGTTTCGCGCGCAATCTGGCTGATCGACTTGCCCTTGGCCTGCTCGGCTCGCAGCAGCGCAACCCATTCCGGTTCGGGCAGATCAAGGTTCAGGGCCGGACGCATGGCACGTCCTTTCCGATGTTCGGATCATGGATCGCCGCGATCTTCGACAGCATGATCGGCGCCTGCGGGCCGGTATTCTTGACCAGAACGAAATATTTGAAGCCGTTGCTGGTCTGCGCGGAGCCGGGGGCACGGCGTGCCGCGACCTTGACATAGCCCGCCTGCCGCAGCGCCCGCAGATAGCGGTGCAGGTTGTCCGACGGCGACCGATCTTCCGGCCGCGCCGCATCCGTAATCAGATCGGGGATCGTGAACCACTGCCGCATCCGCATGGACCGCCAGGCGCGAATGCGAATGCCCTCACGGATCTTGCGTGGCGTGGCGCGAGGGCCGCGCGGACCGGACGTGATGGTCTCGCCGGCCGCATGGGCCGCGATCCCCGCCTCGGTCAACTGATAGCAGCCTGCCCCCATCCGCATCAGGTAATCGCGGCGCAGCAGGCATGCGGCTGCATCGGCCACCTGCCGGCGGGTCAGGTCCAGCGGCTCGATCAGTTGGTCGATCGTACGACACGATCCGTCCGCCAGCGCCGCCAGCAGCACCGTGGGCGCTTTACCTGGATGATGCCGGTCAACCATGATCTGCCTCGGTGACGATGATCGGCTTGCCGGTTTCGCGGTTATTCATGAGGACTTGCCCGGCCATGTCGGCGCGGGTGACGCCTTGGGGGCCGACGTCCAGGCGATGCCCGAAGCGTTCGACGGCGCTGATCGCCTCGACGATCTCCCGCGAAAACCCCCGCGACAGTTTCCAGATCAGCGCGATCAAGTCAGCCGCGACCTGCACCTCGCACAGTCCGCTCACAAGCGCGGTGGCATCGTCCAGCGTCGCGGGCAGGAACTCGACCTTGTTCGGGGCACGGCTTTCGATCTGGGGGAACCGGCGCAGGTTGTCGCGCAGCTTGCCCATGCCGACGAGAATGGTGGGCATGTGCTTCAGGTCAGACACGCCCCGGACGGCCTCCATGACCTCGGGCTTGTTCGAGATGAGATCAGCCTCGTCGATCATCAAGCCAAACGGTCTGCCCTCGACCTCGGCGTCGACGCTACGGTCGCCAAGGATTTCAAGAGCCAGCCTGAACCGCTCCCGTCGGCCGCGCGGCATGTTCGTCACCTGCAGCTCGGTCAGCAGCTCCTGAATGAACCAGCTGTAATCCCAGCCCTTCTGGGCGCGCAGATAGATGCAGCCGGTCTGCGCCGCCCAGTGCATCATGGTCGCGGTCTTGCCGAGGCCGGGCTTGCCATCGACCACCACCATGCAAGCTTCCCTTGCGCCACGGCCGTCGAGGCGGCTTAGCGCGGTCGTGAACCGCTTGTAATTGCTGGTTTGGACAAAGACGGGTTTCATGTTATGCTCTCCTCATTCCTGACGTTTCTGGATTGGCGGCAGCGGCACGGAGGAGGGTTCGAAGCGCCTCCGTGTCGATGCCATTCGCCCGAAGGTTCTCCCGGCTCGTTGGCCAGGAAAGGCAGCGCTGAAGTGCAGCGACCTGCGTGGGGATCAGCTTGTCCGGATGCTCCATCGCCCAGGCCGCGAGTTCCTCATCCGAGGCGAAAGTGCGCCGCCGCGGGGGCGGCGCGGCAGCCGCCGGTGCGCTGTTATCGAACGCCAGCATCACAGGTTCTGGAACCGGGACGTTGGGCGTGATGTCGATGAAGTCCGCCGGTTCCAGGCGCTGCTGTTCGATCTGCAGCAGCCCGTCACGCTCGGCCTCAATGGCCACGCGCTTGTCTTCCACGCGCCGCAGACGCCCCTTGGCGCGGGTCTCGATCGCCTTCTGCTCATAGCTGACCGAAACATAGCGTTCGGCGTTGGCGCCAAACCGCGCGACGCAGATCAGCTTGCCGGGTTGAGCCGTTTCCGCGTCGAACTCACGCACCCAGACCCGATCGGCCTGATGGTAGTCGTAGCCGACCATGACCTTCTCTTCGTGGTAACGCTCAAGCGCTTCATCGAAATACTGATTGCCGCCCCACAGGACCTGCGCACGACGCGCTGTCCGGATCTCGTAGGGCCGGAACAGGTCGTCAGCCTCATCCGCATCAACCTCGACCGCCTCGAACCCAGCAGCGACGTGCACCGCCCAGCATTCGTTGGGCGTCATCGTCCGCATGCGGCCGGTGTCGGGGTCGCGAAATGCGGGCAGGCTGCTATGGGGCCGGTCGTTATATTCCGCGACCATCGCCTCGCAAAGACGCACGAAGTTCTCCCACGAGGGCAGAATGTGCGACTCGCCGACCTCCTTCAGTTCGCGGCGGGTCAGCTTGTGGACCTTATCGCCCGCCTCTTTATCCATGTCGGCGCCGATGAAGGTCGGCAGGCGTTTGGCCAAGGTGTTCCAGACAGTGCCGTTGATCCGCTCGATCAGCCCTTTGGCCTGCGACCCGTAGGGCGCAGCATGCATCTTGGTGATCCCGAGCCGCCCCATCAGACCGCCAACATCGGCATCCATCGCCTGATTGCGATAGCCTGGCCCGCGGTCGACGTAGAAGATGGCCGGAATGCCGTGCGCGGTGCACGCGTTGCGAAGAGCTTCCGCCACCGACCGCTGGTTCTCCGAACGGGCAAGCGAAATACCGACGATCTTCCGCGTCACCACATCGGCCACGGTGGTGATCTCGGGGCGGATCGCACGCTTGGTGACGGGATCAGCGATCTCAGCGTCGAAGGTCTTGCCGTCGGCCGTGTAGATCGTCGTCG
The DNA here is from genome assembly GCF_041927815.1 of Paracoccus zhouxuedongae. NCBI lineage: Bacteria > Pseudomonadati > Pseudomonadota > Alphaproteobacteria > Rhodobacterales > Paracoccaceae > Paracoccus > Paracoccus zhouxuedongae. The sequence goes on along the minus strand of NZ_JBHFHM010000001.1, from coordinate 463,190 downwards.
GCCACATATCTTCGGTCGTCCGCGTGACATAAGCCATGCGGGACCGCAGCGTCAGAAGCCCTTCGCGCCCGACGGCACGCTCGATGCTGTTCATTCGCACCTTGAGGATATAGCGCACCTGGGACAGCGTCAGCGGCATCCGATGCAGGCCGGGGGTGGACAAAGATTTCAGCCATTCGGCATGGGCATCGGTGACCGTCGGCTTTGTCGGGATAGCGTAAAACCGCAGGAAATCTGCGAAAACCGGTGGGATTGCCTCTTCTTCTTTCGGGGCCACCGGCGCCAGCGCCAGAACGCCATGATCATCCCGCGCGGAAAACCAGCGCCACAAGGTGCGGTCACTGATCCTCGCCGCCGCCCGGCGGTCGTTCGCCACCGCCAGCCGCTCCGCGGAAAGATGAAAACCTGCCAACAGGACGAGCGGTTGCGCCAACTGCGCCGCCTCCCGATCCGTCAGGATTTCGCCTGCATCGACGTGCGCCTGGATTTCCTGACGGCTGCGCGCCGCGTCTTGGGCCTCGATAAATCGGGCAATCGCCCATGTCCGCGACCGGGACTGCGCGGCGGCATAGCCGTCGATCGACATCAGGATTTCGGCCCGCGCCTCCATGACGGCACGCGACCGAGCCGACAACTGGGTCGTCTTCAGGGCAGCCAGCTTGCGCCGGTCAGCCTCGCCTTCGGCCGTCACCCGCTGGACCAACTGGGCCTTGGCCACCGCCCCGGCCAACGCGCTCTGCATCACCTCGGGAAGGATAGACCGATGATATTCCATCGCCGGCCGACCGCCATTCGCCGACGGGCGCGGACGGGCAACGCGGGTTGACATCTCGTTCCAGCCCTCGCGCTCGGCGTGCCGCCGGACGCTGCGCTCGGTGGCCGGGAAGCCGGCCAGACCACGCGACCGAGCAACCTCGGCCAGCTCGGCAGCTGTGAAGAAATCCTGCGGCAAGGGAAGGGTTAGCTGGTTCATCGGCGGGCCTTGATCTTGGCTTCAAGGAGCCGCTCCTGCGCCTCCAGTTCGTGTCGCTTGTCCCGGATTAGCTGGAGGCGGATCAGCTCTGCGTATTCAGAGGCGATCACGGTCAGGCCGAACTCGGCGGGCGCGAAGCCCAGCAGATCCAGCGCGCCTGTCGCGTGGACGAGCGCGATAAAGGCATCCAGCGGGATGCGGTGATCCTCGGACCCTTCCGCAGACCACTTGTTCAGCATCGCCTCGGACACCGTCCGACCGAGATATTCCGACATCGCCCGCGCCACCGCTACGCGGGTCAGCCCGTCATCACGGGCATCGCGCAGCGCCTGGCCGATCAGCCGGGAAATCTTGTTATCCAGCCGCCCACGACCCGTAACCTCGTCGCTGTAGCCGACCGAAACCGCGGGCGGCTGCCAGTCAAAAAGGTCTTTCGTCAACGGGTCGCGGCGGCGGGACATCAGATGCGGCCTCGGCGCGTGAGGGAAGCGATGATCCTCTCCTCGTTGGCATCCAGCACGCGATCCAGCATGTCGTCATCCAGATCCCGCACGACCTTCACCACAGCCGCGAACCGCTTTTCGTGCATGTCCGGGACAATACCGTTGGCCAGATAGGCCAGCGCCTGGGCGACGTTGCCGACCTCGGGCAGGGCGGGGTTCTCGATCAGGTCCAGCACCTTGATCTGTCGGGTGGCGGGCAGTTCGGACAGCGCCTTCAGCTCGGTCTGCTTGTGGGCCAGATCGGTGCCGACCAGACGTCGGCGCACGGTCGGGACGAGACCGGACCAGATCTTTACCGCCATCTTGATAGCGGAGGGTGATAGTCCGATCCGGTCAGCGGTCGCTCTCGCGAAGCCGAAGATTTCGGGCGCATCCGTGCCAAGAGCCAAAGTTTGGCTCTTGCCACCTGTGTGCTGGTTCCCACGATCCCCGCCGTGCTTCGCCTGCGGATACATCCGCTCCCAGACTTGCTTCAGCTCGAACAGGTGATGGCAGCGGTCCAGCGCGATCAGGTCGTGACGGCCCAGGTTCTCCATCACCTCGGCCAGCTTCGCCTCATCGTCCGATGCCGCACCCGACAGCACCGCCGGGATGGTCTCGCGGCCCAGCAGGCGGAAAGCCTCGACCCGGTGCAGCCCGGCAACAAGGTGGTAGCGGCCGCCCTTCTCGCGGACGACGACGGGCTGCATCAGCCCCTGGGCGGCGATGATGCCCGCCAGCCCTTCGGCCCAGGCGGGGTCCAGATCGCGTGCGCGGTCAGTGCCCACCGCGATGGCGGCAAGCGGAAGTTCAAGATGTTCGGGCATTGTCGGCCTGTATGGATGTTGGTTTCTTGTTGTCGTCTACCGTCCCCGGCGGCGCAGCCATCCCGCCGGGGACGTGGTCACCCCGATGCGGGGCAGTTGGGGATGGCAAGCGTCCTACGCGACGCATGCGACGGCCTGAAATACGGTCGACGGATATCGATCCAGACGTGGCATTCGACCGGACCTGCGATGACGCGAACGACACCGGAGGTCACATACCGCCGAACCGCATGACGCAGCCGTCCCATTCCGTCGAAGATCATTCCCGCCGGAACGTTCCGAACGATGACCGGCAGATAGTCGGCAGCCATCACCACCCCTCCTCGATATTCTGGATCCCCGCCTCGCGCAGCGCGGCCTCCAGGTCGGACCGCGACGCAAAGCCCGTGGTGGTGAAGCTGTTCTCGCCACCGACGTCCATGATCACGGCCACCCAGCCGATGAAGGGTGCCACGTTCGTGTCCCATGGCTCATCGATCATGGCGCTGGCGAACCTAGGCAGCATATCCAGCTCGGACAGCGCGGCGCTGATCTCGGAGGCATTCGAGGGCCTCGGGTCACCGAAGGCGTTGCGATGCATCACGGCCTCCCCATGAGCTGATCACCGCCGGTCGGCAGGCCGACCCCATAGGCGAGCCACAGCCCCCCCACCAGCAGCAGGAAGATCGCCAGCGCACCCATCGCGTCCCAGAAGATGTCAGGATTGGCCCTGATCCTGGACAGGATACGCATCACGCCACCCGCCGGTTGTCAGCGACCGGGGTGGATTTTTGACTGTTCACCGGGGGATTTTTCACGGTATCGAGGATCCGAGGCCCCCCTTGGGGATAGCGGTCGGGCCAGAGGTCTTCGGGCTTCTGGTCGATGAACGCGGCAATGGCAGCCTGCGCGGCATAATTCGGGCGCGTGGGCACCGAGCGGTAAGTGCCGGGGTGAACCCCATTGCGCTTACCCAGCTCGGTCAAGGTCATACCGCGGCGGTGGAGTTCGGCCTTGATGGCCTGCCAGTCCATCACTGGCTGCTTCTTCCGCATGGGGTTCCTCCTTCAGGGGGCGGATGGTGGCACATCCGCTTTTTGTTGGTCGATTGAGTGCAACAGCGGTTGGCCTAGGCTGACCGCATACAGCAGGGATAATTCACGATTGGGGTCGAGTAAACCCCAATCGTGAAGATCGCGTGAGATTTTTGGGACGACCTCCAGTCGCGCCGCGCACAGCTTTGGCTGCTCGCCTGAAGCAGGTGCGAGAGGCTATTTGCGGAGATGATCGTGATCACTTCGCGACACTTACAGGTATCGCCCCCAACACGATTGGGAATTACGAACGTGGCGACCGTGTTCCTGATGCCGATATGATCAAAAGATACCGGGCGGCTTCTGGCGCATCTGCCGACTGGCTTGTCAGCGGCGAAGGCGAGATGTTCCGAGGCGGAGCGGGGAATATAAGCCTCGAAGAGGCTGGGATGGTTTGGTTGCCGGTTTACGACGGAGTGCGCGCATCGGCTGGTCCAGGGGCTGTTCCGATCTCAGAGCAAGCTGAGAGCATTGTCAGCTTCCAGCGCCGGTTCCTGAAGGACCAAGGCGCCGCTCCAGAAAGCTGCTCGGTCATCTGGGCGCGCGGGGACAGCATGATGCCCACGATCCCCGATGGATCGATCCTCGTCGTCGACAGCAGTCAGCGCGAAGTATCCAACGGCTGCATCATGGTGATCGGGGTCGGAGATGACCTTCTCGTCAAGCGTGTCCGCCGCCGCCTGGACGGGCTGATCGACCTGATCTCCGACAACACCGCCTACGCCCCTGAAACCCTCGGTCCTGACGCCCTCGCGCAGTTGCGCGTGATCGGCCGGGTCGTTTATTTTTGCCGAACTCCATAGGACGCCTCACATGCCACTTCTAAAAGTCACCTACGGGCTACTTATGATCGGAATGATCTTGTCCGGCCTCGCTGGCGCCGCACAGTATCTGGATGGGACATTGCCTCTCATGATTGTGGCAGCCGTCGGTTTCGGCCTAGCTGCTGTCGCGGCACGCGTGGCGGATCATATCGTGGGTCTGCTGACTGATATTCGCAGCGCGGTTTCGGATGGCAACCACTCGCGACGGTGATGGGCTGTGGGTGAGCTACATTATTTTCGGGCAATCTGCATTTTCCCGCTTGCAACGGTGATCTAATCACCTATTTATGTTTTATCAGCAGACGCTGATGCGGGCGCCCCGCCGGATCGAGGGGCAGGAGACAGGCAGATGACCAACCTTGGACTTGACGCGCTGACCGACGACCAACTCGTCGACCTGGCGCAGGCCATCGCGCTCGAAATGGCGAACCGCAGCCCCGCTGTGGTGGACGCGGCCAAGGCAGCGATTGCCGCTGCCACCGCTCGAGTAACCCAAGACCAGGATGCCATTTGGGCCGCCAAAGCCTGGCTGGGTCGCATGGTGACATGCCACCTTGGTAGTGGCTGGACACTCAACGTCTGGCGCGCGACCAATCAAGATGAAACCCGCGTTTATCTGGAAAATCCTGGCGGCGATCGCAGGCGGCGTGATGCCCTGAAGTATTGCCTCTATGTGACAGGTGGCACCAAGTTCGCGCCGGATACGCTGACGGTTGAGGCCGGAAGCCAGGCCGAAGCTAAAGATGCCGGCCTCGTGAAGATCATCTGCAAACATGCCGCCCAGGCGTTCATTGACGGTTTGCGGCTTGATTGCGACTATGCGGCCAACCTGAAATACGCCAGCCCTGCGCATCCTCAAGATTTGCTGGACCGAGTGGCCGTCCTGAATGCCCAGAAAGAGCATGCCGAGCGCCGCAAAGTCTACCACGACACGCTGATCTACACCAAAATGGCACCGGTCCGCGAGGCGGAAGCTGCCGTCGCCGCTAAGCTGGGGGTCGAGAGTTTCCACCAGGTGAACATGTCCACGCCGGAATGGAAGGAAGTCACCGAAGCGCGCAAGGCAGTGCGCAGCGAAATCGACGCCCTGATGACCGCCTGGGACAATGAAAATGAGGCCCCTAAATGAGCATTACCACAAAGAAACCGGGGGCGGTTCTGCCCCCGGCGCTCGCCGCGGTCATCGGCCGTGCGGCCACCACCCTGCCGCCAACCACCGGTGCCACGCAGCAAGCTGCGGCCCGCGCCGCGCGGGGCGATCTGCGCGTCGTCCTGGCAGACGTCAGCAGCAGCATGGCCGAAAATGCCGGTGCTTTGCGCAAGATCGACGTCCTTCGGCAGGCCTTATCTACTCTGCCGCCATCGGTCGACGTTGTGGCGTTCTCGTGGCAGGCGGTCGATGTCCCACATGGGGCAGCGCTGCCGCCGCCCGCCGGGTCCACCGCCCTGCATGCCGCGCTCAATCATGTCGCAGCCCGGCAGCCGACCCACGTTCTCGTGGTCAGTGACGGTCATCCCGACAATCCGCGTGCGGCCCTGGACGCCGCCGCGCGGCTCTCCTGCCAGATTGACGTGATCTATTGTGGACCGGACGGAGACCGCGAAGGCGCCGCCTTCATGCGGCGCCTGGCGCGGGGTGGCGGCCGTGTTCATCGCCACAGTTTCAGGGCGGCGCCAGAACAGCTTTCGCGGGCCGTGCGGTCTCTTGCCCTTCCGGTCCCCAAATGACCTACATGCACCATGTCACACTGCTGACCGGTCACGTCGCGCGACAAAAGCGGGCAGACGTGACCGACGACGCCGTTGCCGCAGTTGCTGACCTGCTGGATGCCGCGATCATGGGCGGGCATCCAGCCCTGCCTATTGACGACGGTGTCTGGCTGCTCAATGCGACTACAATGGGGCGAGCGTTGATCGCAACCATCTGGCGCGGCCCATGGGAGCGGCGGGTGCCGATTATCACAATCGGCGTGGCGCCTAAGGCGAGGGTCGCTATGAGCCTGTGGCGGGTGCTGCACGATAAATCACCCGCCTCCTTGGCGACTACCGCCGCGCTACCGCCACCGGCGCCTTGGGTCGCCGATCGGATCGAGCCGACTGCGTTGATGCACCCGGAGGCGCTGCTGTGGACCGGCGATTTTAGCCGATGCCTCGGGTGGGCCTGGATGGAGTATAGCAATGATCGCGCCGATTGACGATCCTCGCCTCTTTGCCGAGGTGCTGGGCGACTGGATGGTTCGGCACGATCTGTCTGCCTATGCCGTTGCAAAGATTTTCGGGGCGCGGCAGGGCGTGACCGTATCGCGCTGGTTGGACGGAGGTCGCGTGACCTACGAGCCCGCGCTACGCCGCGCGATGACGTGGGTAGACCACGCGGGCGCGTTCAAAACAGGTAGCTGACCACCTTGAATGTTCCTGTTAAGTTCTGCCTGCACCTAACAGGAATAACCATGCTCACACCGATCGCCCCGACCGCCCCCGTCGCCCCATGGCTGGGCGGCAAACGCAACCTCGCGCGCCGCATCTGCGCCGTCCTCGACGCCACACACTGCGCCACCTATGCTGAGCCATTTGTCGGCATGGGCGGCATCTTCCTGCGGCGCACGGCGCGGCCCAGGGCCGAAGTCATCAACGACCGTGGTCGGGACATCGCCAACCTGTTCCGCATCCTGCAGAGGCACTACCCGCAGTTCCTCGACACCCTGCGTTTCCAGTTGACGACGCGCGCCGAGTTCGAGCGGTTGGTGGCAGTCAACCCTGAGACGCTGACCGATCTCGAGCGCGCAGCGCGCTTCCTCTACCTCCAGAGGACAGCCTTCGGCGGCAAGGTCTCGGGCCGCAACTTCGGTGTCGACAAGACCCGCGGCGGCCGGTTCAACCTGACCACGCTTGAGCCGATGCTTGAGGATCTGCACAGCCGCCTCGCGGGTGTGGTTATCGAGTGCTTGGACTGGTCGACCTTCATCCCGCGCTATGACGGCGAAGGCACACTGTTCTACCTCGACCCGCCCTATTGGGGCTGCGAGGACGACTACGGTAAGGCCATGTTCGCCAGGGCCGACTTCCAGCGCCTGGCCGAGCAGCTCGCCGAGATCAAAGGGCGGTTCGTGTTGTCGCTGAACGACGTGCCCGAGGTGCGCGCGATCTTCGCCGGTTTCCACCTGACCGAGGTCCGCACCACTTATACGGTCAGCGGCACGCGCAACGATGCGCCCGGCAGCCGGGCCGAGCTACTGATCGCCAATTGGACGCTGCCGGGGTGTCAGGAAGCTGTGGATAAGGGGCGGTCCTGACACTTTCCGATGTCCGAAACTCCCCGGCGGAACGGCGATGGCTTGTAGGCCTAAAAGACCTTATTTTGCGGGATATCGGAGGTTTCGGACACTCAGAGGGGGTTTCGGTCACAACTGTCCGAAACCCCCTCTTCATTTCCACTCGCCACAAGGGCCATCTGGGGTAGTATCAGCCTTATGCCAGCATCCTGACGGCCCGCTTTGTCCAATGTTTGTTGGACGTTAGCCGATGCTCGTTTCTGTCGGGTGAATGTCGCCTAGGTGCGCGGTCGATGCGCGGTTTTGACCGGTTTTCACCTCCAGACTTTCATCGCCGTCCGGATGCCATTCTACCGTTCACGCCGGTTTTTCCCTTACTTGTCCGGCTCTTGCGCTGGTTATGGCGGGGCGTCCGTTTACTGACAAAGTTAGTCCCCCCCTACAGGGATGGGGGTGGTGCAGCTCCGACAGGATCAGCGCGTCCAGATCGGGCAGGCGCGCGCCCTTGCCCATCTCGCGCGTCTGGGCCTTCAGCGCCACCAGATCGGTGATCGCCCCCGCCAAAGGCGCCGGCAGATCGGTCCCCGCCATCAGATCTTGCAGCCGCATCGGCACCAGATCGCCCCGCATCCGCAGCCATCGCAGCGCCAAGGCCGGGCGCAGGACATAGAAGTATTTCTTGATCGCCACATGGTCCTGCCCGTCGATATGCTGGCGCCACTGGCCCAGGGCCAACTGCCGATAGTGATGGGCGCAGGCGGCGCGGTGGCCGATGCGGGCCGCCAGATCGCGCAGGCCCGCGCAGGCCGCATCATCCCAGGCATAGCGGATCGGGCTGGACAGCCATTCCAGCAGCGTCGGGTTCGGCTTCAGCAACAGGTTCAACGCCTTGCGCAGATCCCAGCCGCTGATGTCCAGCTCATCGCTGATCGGGCGTTCGATCACGTCGCGGCCCGGCACCAGCGACAGATACCAGTCGCGCGGGTGGTGATAGACAAAACGCACGTCATAATCGCTGTCGGGCGAGGGAAAGCCCCAGGCGCGGCTGCCGCTTTCCACGGCGAACAGGATGCGCACACCCGTGGCGCGGATGGCGGCCAGTTCGGCATCGATCCGGGTGCGGATGGCAGGCGGGATGGGGTCGTGACAGCGCATGGCCCATCCTTGCGCGCCCCGCAGCGCCCGGCAAGACCGGACAGCAAAAGGCCCGCCACGGGCAGCGCCGGGCGGGCCTGAAAAGCCGGTCGATGGCGTCACATATGGATCACGCGGCCATAGGCATCCAGCACCGATTCATGCATCATCTCCGACAGGGTGGGATGCGGGAAGACGGTTTCCATCAGCTCGGCCTCGGTGGTTTCCAGCGTGCGGCCAATGACATAGCCCTGGATCATCTCGGTCACCTCGGCGCCGACCATATGCGCGCCCAGCAGCTCGCCCGTCTTGGCATCGAAGATGGTCTTGACCATGCCCTCGGGTTCACCAAGCGCGATCGCCTTGCCATTGCCGACAAAGGGGAAGCGGCCGACCTTGACCTGATGACCGGCCTCTTTGGCGCGCGCCTCGGTCAGGCCGACGCTGGCGACCTGCGGATGGCAATAGGTGCAGCCGGGGATGGTGTTCGGCTTGATCGGATGCGGATGCCCCCCGGCGATCAGTTCGGCCACCATCACGCCCTCATGGCTGGCCTTGTGCGCAAGCCAGGGCGCCCCCGCGATGTCGCCGATGGCATAGATGCCCTCGACCCCGGTGCGGCAATATTCATCGGTCACGACATGGGTGCGGTCGATCTTGATGCCCAGCTCCTCAAGCCCCAGCCCCTCGACATTGCCGACGATGCCGACGGCGGAAATCACCGTGTCGAACTCGGCCGTCTCGGTCTTGCCGTTCGATTCCAGATGCGCGGTGACCTTGCCCCCGGCACGGTCCAGTTTCTTTACCGTGGTCTTTTCCAGGATCTTCATGCCCTGTTTGACAAAGGCCTTTTTCGCAAATGCGCTGATTTCGGCATCCTCGACCGGCAGCACGCGGTCCATCACCTCGACCACCGTGGTGTCGGCGCCCAGCGTGTTGAAGAAGCTGGCGAACTCGATCCCGATGGCGCCCGAGCCGATGACCAGCAGCTTTTTCGGCATGCGCTTGGGCATCAGGGCGTGCTTGTAGGTCCAGACCAGATCGCCGTCGGCCTCCAGCCCCGGCAATTCGCGGGCGCGCGCGCCGGTGGCCAGGACGATGGCCTTGGCGGTCACCTCATCCGTGCCCTTGTCGGTCTTGACGCTGACCTTGCCTTTGCCGGTCAGGCGCGCCTCGCCCATGATCGTGGTGACCTTGTTCTTTTTCAGCAGATGGCCGATGCCGCCCGACAGTTGCTTGGCCACCCCGCGCGAGCGTTGCACAACGGCGTCCAGGTCATAGCCGATGCCATCGGCCTTGAGCCCGAAATCCTTGGCGCGGTGCATCAAGTGGAACACCTCTGCCGACCGCAGCAGCGCCTTGGTCGGGATGCAGCCCCAGTTCAGACAGATGCCGCCCAGATGTTCGCGTTCAATACAGGCGACCTTCAGGCCCAGCTGCGCGCCGCGGATCGCCGCGACATAGCCACCGGGTCCGGCGCCGATCACCACCATATCGAAATTCTGGGCCATCAACTCCTCCGTTCCAGACGGCAATGACGCCGCGTCACAAACTGGTTCAGCGTTAAACTATGTTGCCGCTACCTTCAAGCGTGACAGCCCCGCGCACCATCGCGCCATAGCCTCCGGCGGCCAGAAAGGCGGCCTCATCGGGCGTGGTCGCGCGGCCCAGATCGGCATTGCGCCAGGGGAAACGCCCAAAGCGGGCGATGACATCGCGGTGCAGGCGGGCGTGGCGTTGGTTGTCGCCGGGCAGGCGGTCGTCGAACAGGGCGATGGCGCGATCCTGATCTGCCAAGGCCTCGGAATGCATGAAGGGCAGGTAGAAGAACTGGCGCGGCGCGCCCTCGACCGCCAGATCGGCCCCCGCGTCGATCGCCCCGCGCGCCAGATCGCGCGATAGCGCATCGCTGGCATAGGCGCGCGGATCGTCGCGGAACATGTTGCGCGGGAATTGATCGGTCAGGATCAGCGCGGCCAGCCAACCCTTCGGATCGCGTGGCCAGTCATCTGGCAGGCCCTGCGCCTGAACCCGCGTCCACAGCCCCTGCGCCAGATCGCGCACGGCGGCGTCCACGGCATCATCGCGCGCATACCAGCCCTTCGGCCCGACCCGGTTCAGCCACAGGTCATTGATCGCGTCCGCCGCTGCCCTGTGATCCGCCATCCGCTTCGCCCCCATGGCTGCTGTCGGCCCCATCCTGCGCGGCCTCCAGCGCGGTTTCAACCGCAATGGCGGTCGCAACGGGCGAGATCACGGCGAATGCGCCGGTATCCTGTACGGCGGGCGCGGCGCGCTGCGTCATCCGCCAGGCCGCATAGCCCGCCAGCGAGGCGAACAGGATCGCCAGATAGATGAAGAAGCCCTCGGTCCCCAGGCTTTCCATCAGCCAGCCGGTCACCACCGGCCCGCTGATCGCGCCCAGCCCGTTGACGAACATCAGCCCCGCCGCAGCCGATGCCATGCTGGCATTGTCCAGAAAGTCGTTGGTATAGGCGATCAGCAGCGAATACAGCGGGTTGGCCACGCCGCCGACGATCAGCGCCACGGCAATCAGCGCCAGGAACGGCAGCGCGACCATCGCCGCCAGCACCATGACCAAAGCCCCCAGCACCGCAAGCGCCAGGATCAGCACCCGCCGATCCATCCGGTCGGAGGCCCAGCCGATCGGATATTGCGCCAGCAGTCCGCCCACATAGATCGAGGCGACAAAGGCCGAGGTCTGCCCGATGCTCAACCCCGCCTGCATCGCCCAGACCGACACCATCCCGAACAGGGCCGAGAATACCCCACCGATCAGGCACATGCCCACCACCCCCAGCGGTGAGGCGCTGAACAGGCGGGCAAAGCTCATCCTTTGGGTCTCGCCAAAGGCGGGGGCGGGCTGCACCGACAGCAGGATCGGCGTGAAGGCGATCGACACCAGGATCGAGGGGATCACGAACAGCAGATACCCGCCCGGATCGCCCAGCGTGATGATCCCCTGCCCGGCGATGATGCCCAGCATCTGCACGATCATATAGGCCGACAGCGCCTGACCCCGGTTTTCATTGGTCGCGCCCGCGTTCAGCCAGCTTTCGGCGGTGATATAGACGCCGGAAAAGGAAAAGCCGATGATGACGCGCATCAGCGTCCAGACGATCCAGTGCGGAAAGGCCGCATAGGCGATCAGCACCGCCGAGATCAGCGATCCAAGCGCGGCGAACACACGCACATGGCCGACGCGGCGGATCATCGACGGGATCATCCGCGAGCCGACCAGAAAGCCCGCGAAATAGGCCGACATGACGAAGGACATCTCATAGGTCGAGATGCCCTCGATCTGGCCGCGCACGCCCAAAAGCGTGCCCTGCATCCCGTTGCCCACCATCAGGAACAGGATCCCCAGAAGCAGCGGCCAGGTGCTGCGCAACACGCCGATCATGGTTTGGTCCCTGCCTTGTCACCGGGTTCGGATAAAGCCCGCTGCTTAGCCACGCCGCCTGCCTGAGCAAGACACGTTTGCGACATCAAGGCAGCAAAAGCGACGAATCACCGTAAGAAAAGAAACGATAGCCCCGGTCGATGGCATGGGCATAGATGCGGTCGATGCGATCCTTGCCCATCAGCGCCGCGACCAGCATCAGCAGGGTCGACTTCGGCAGGTGAAAGTTCGTCATCAGCCCATCAGCCACGCGGAACCGATAGCCGGGATAAATGAAGATGTCGGTCGCGGCGCGAAACGGCTGGACCTGGCCCTGATCGTCGGCGGCGCTTTCGATCAGCCGCAGCGCGGTGGTGCCGACCGGGATCACCCGCCCGCCCGCTGCGCGGGTGGCATTGATCTGGGCGGCGGCTTCGGGGGTGATCTCGCCCCATTCGGCATGCATCTTGTGGGTGGTCACATCCTCGACCTTGACCGGAAGGAAGGTGCCGGCGCCGACATGCAGCGTGACCTCGGTCATCTGCACGCCGATGGCGGCCAGTTCGGCCAGCAGCGGCGCATCGAAATGCAGGCTGGCCGTGGGTGCGGCGACCGCCCCCGCATGGCGGGCAAAGACCGTCTGGTAATCGGCGCGGTCCTGTTCGTCGGGGGCGCGCAGCGCGGCGATATAGGGCGGCAGGGGCATCGCGCCCACGCGATCAAGCGCCGCCGCCACGTCATCGGCGATCAGGCGCAGCACCAGATCGGTGGCGCCGATCTGCGTGATGCGCGCCGACAGATGCGGGCCGAAGTCGATCACCTCATCCAGCTTCAGCTTGCGCAAGGGCTTGGCCAGGGCGCGCCAGTCGCCGCCCTCGACGGGTTCCAGCAGCGTCACCTCAACCTTCGCGGTCGCCGGGCCTTGCGGCGTGGGGCGCGTGCGGGTGCCGGTCAGCCGCGCCGGGATCACGCGGGTGTTGTTCAGCACCAGCCGGTCACCCGGGCGCAGGATCTGCGGCAGGTCAGCGACGTGCCGATCAGTGATGCGGTTGCCCTCGGCCAGCAACAGCCGCGCCGCCGGGCGCGGCCGCGCGGGACGGGTGGCGATCAGCGCCTCGGGCAGGTGAAAGTCGAAATCCGAAAGGTTCATGCGCCCTTGTTGGCCGCAGCGCCCGCGCCGTCAAGGCGTCAGCCGGCGGGGCGCAGGTTTTGCAGCGTGGGCGCGGGGCGGCGGAACAGGTCGCGCAGCACCCCCGGCGCCAGGATCGAGGCCGGGTTGATGCTGATCTTCGGGGCGCGCGCCGTGCCGCGCAGCTTGTAGGTCAGCCCGATCAGCGCCTCGCCGCTGGCCGCGCCACCGGGGTTCAGCCCGAACAAAGGCGAGATGACGCCCTTGATATGCAGCGCGCCGTCATGGGTCAGAAACAGCCCGGCGGCCGAGATGCCAAGCGTCGGGCCGATGGCGGCGGCCTCGGTGATCTCGATGGCGTTCGGGGTGATGCGAAAGCGCGCGGTGGCGCGGTCAAAGGCGGTGCCGCCCTGCCCCGGATCGGTGCCGCCGGGCAGCGCCGTCGCCAGCGCGCCCAGACCCGCGACGCGCAGGCCGGTGATCACCGCGCGCCCGTCATACCGCCCCGGCCCGCCCGCCACCGGATCCAGTTGCAGCGCCAGCCGCCCGCCGGTGGCACGCGGAAAGATCCCGGTCGCCGCCAGCACAGCCCCCGCATCGTCGGATCCCAGCGTAACGCTGGCGCGGCGATCAGGCCCCGGCGTGATCTGGCCGTTGACCGGCGCGCGCCCATTCAGCGCGGCGCGAAACGGGCCACGGCTGCCATCCGCGCCCGCCGTCAGATCGGCGGTCACATCGGTCAGAAAGATCCCGCGCGTGACCTGAAGCCGGTCCAGCCGCACCGGCATCGGCGGCGCGCCGGGCGCGGTGGGGGTCATCCGGGTCAGCGGCGCGCGGGTCAGATCGGCGCGCCCGCCGGTGATCGCCACGGCGGGCGGGCGCCCGGCGCCGCGCCCGGTCAGCCGCACCGCGCCATTGAACCAGTCGCCCACCGTGACCGCCCCCAGATCGGCGCGTTCCAGCCCGCCGCCCTGATCCTTGCGGCGCAGCACCATCGGCCCCTCGGCCCGCAGGCCGGGGGCGCGGATCGCCAGCCGGTCGATGCGCGTGGGCAGGCCGGTGCGGCGCGGCAGGATCGCGCCCTCGACCACCAGTTCGGCCTTCTGGCCCGCGTCCTTGGTCCAGCCGATCTGCGGGATCGCCATGCGCAGGCCCGTCGTGTCGGTGGCAAAGCGGAACGGCCCCGGCTGATCCTTGATGAAATCGATGGTCAGCCGCCCGCTGCCCTTGCCCGTCACCATGCCCTTGGGCAGGTCGATGTCAAAGGCCGACAGCGCCGCCGGGGTCACGTCGATCGTGCCCTTCAAATGCGCGCGGCCGCGGTCGGCGGCGGCAAAGCCGTGCCACCATTCGGCCTGAAACGGCACCCCCTGAAGCCGCCCGCGCCCCTTGATGCGCAGCGCATCGCCGCGCCGCGCGCGCAGGTCCAGGCTGTCGGCGGTCAATGTCTTGCCCGGCACAAGCACCGTCGAGGTCACATCCGACAGCGTGCCATCGACGCGAAAGTCGATGCGGTCGCGCGGCACCTCGGCCAGCAGCGGCAGGCTGACGCGGGCGCGCAGCCGGGCCTGCCCGGTGGCCATGCGCGGCGACTGACCGGCCTTGCGCAGCACCTCGAAGGGCGGTTGGTCCAGCAGCTCAAGCGCGGCAGGGATCGAGGCGGCCAGCCGCAGATCGGCCTCGGCCTGGGCGGGACGGGCGCGGATGTCGGGGACCGACAGAACGGTGCGCGCCACGTCAATCGGATCGCCGCTGCCCGGCGCGGCGATGGCACCGCGATCGACGACCAGCACATGCGCGTGATCCTGGATCGTGGCATAGCCCGCGCCGCCCTGCACCGGCGGCAGGGTCTTGACCAGCCGCACCTCGGCGCCGCTGAAGGCATAGGCCAGCGACAGCACTGGCTCTGAACCCGATGCCAGCCGCAGCGCGCCGCGCGCGTCGCGCAACAGGCCGGTGGCGACATTCTCGGCCAGCCACTGCCGGGTATTGCCCGCCAGTTCGACCGGCCACAGCGCCAGCAGCCGATCCAGCGAAATCTGCCCGGCGCGGAAATCCAGCGCCCCCGACCAGCCCTGATCGTCGGCGCGCAACTGCCCGGCGGCGGTCAGCCGTTCCTCGCCCGCGCCCAGGGCGATCTGGCCGATGTCCAGCCGCAAGGGGTCCAGCCGCAGCCGCCAGTCCGCCAGGCCATAGTCGAACCGCGCGGGCGTGGCGAAGACGCCCTGCGGATCGGCAGCCACATCCGACAGCCGGATCTGGCCGACCAGGGCCTGAGGGCTGATCGGGTCGGGGCCGGTCAGATCGGCGTGACCCGCCCCCTTCAGCCGCAGCGCGCGACTGTCCAGTTCCAGATCGCGCAGGCTTAGCCGCGCGCGGGCGGGGTCCAGATATAGCCGCGCCATCGCCCGGTTCAGCGTGATCGGCGCGGCCCCGCCGCCGGGCCGGATCGTGCCCGCCCCCAGCCGCAAGGTCAGGTCCATCGGCGCCACCTGCCCCAGCGGATCGACGCCCCCCGTCAGCACGCCCGAGACCGGCGCATCGACCAGTGCCAGCCAGCCCAGCGCCGGGTTCTGCGCCGCCAGTGCCGGTGCCGAAACGTCTTGCAGGCTGGCCTGAAGACGCGCCGCAGGGCCGGTTTCACTGGCCGCAAGCGAGACCGTCAGCCGCCCCGCCGGGCGCGCCGCATCGCTGCCCAGTTCCCACAGGTCGGCCTCGGCCCGCGCCTCGGCGGTGCCCGCGCGGCGTGACATCGACAGCCGCGCATCGCGCGCCTGCCATTGCTGACCGCTGGCCTGATCGATCAGGCGCAGGTCCAGCCCCTCGACACGGGCATCGCGCAGCGCGGCCAGGGTGGGCGCGGCCAGCACCTGCCGCAGCGCCGACAGACCGGGTGAACGCCCCTGCGGCCCGCCGCCAAAGCGCATCCCCCCCGGCAGCGCCGCCACACCGTCATGGCCCGCCACCACCACAGCCCCGTCGCGGTCGCGCAGCAGATCCACCGTCACATCGCGCAGCACCACCTGACGCGGGGCGACCTGGCCGACCAGCAGCCGCCCCGGATCAAGGCTGACGCGCAGATCGCCGATGCGCAGGAACCGCCCCTGCCCCGGCCCCATCAGATCAATGTCGCGCAACCGCAGTTGCGGCACCATCCCCGCCTCAAGCACCAGATCGGCGCCGCGATGAGCGCGCAGGCTGACCCCCTCGCCCAGGGTCTGACGCATGACCTGGGTGGCGCGCTCCTCGGCCAGGGCGGTCAGGCGGGCAGGGACGTTCAGCGGCTGGCCGGTCAGGATCAGCCCGGCAATCACCGCCGACAGAACGATGATCGGCAGGGTGACGAACAGGAACACCACCAGCCGCCCCGCCGTCCAGCGGTTGACCAGACCGCGCCGCCGCAGGGCAGCACCCGATGGGGGCTTGTCGGGGCCGCCCGGCGCGGCCTGTCCCTGTGCCATCTGAACCTGCGCAGCCTGCCTGTGTCTGGCCCGGCCGGGCCGGGTCGTGATCGATTGGCCCTGCGGCCCGGCGCGTGCCTCGCGCCCTTGATCCCTTTTCGCGCGGCGGGCATGAAAAGGCAAACACCCGCCGCATCCCCCGGCGCGGATTTCCGCCACATCCGAAAGGCAGCCCGATGACCGACACATCCACCCCGCTTGAGACAGGACAGATCGCCCCCGATTTCACCCTGCCCGCAACCGGCTGGGACCAGCCCGAGGTCACGCTGTCCGCGCTGCGCGGTCGCGCGGTGGTGCTGTATTTCTATCCGCGCGACGACACGCCCGGCTGCACCACTGAGGCGCTGGATTTCACCGCCGCTTTGCCCCGCCTGCACGCCGCCGGGGCCGAGGTGTTCGGCATTTCCACTGACGATCCCGCCAGCCACGCCCGCTTCATCGCCAAGCGTGATCTGGCGGTGCCGCTGCTCAGCGATACCGACAGCGCGGTGGCGCAGGCCTATTGCGCCTGGGTGGAAAAGAACATGTATGGCCGCAAGTCGATGGGGGTCGAGCGGCGGACCGTGCTGATCGACGCCGACGGGCGGATCGTGCGGCTGTGGCCCAAGGTCAAGGTGCCGGGCCATGTCGATTCGGTGGTCGAGGCCGTCGAATCGCTCTGATTCCGCGTTCGGCCCACAGATAAGTTCAGAAAAACTGAAAATTGCGCCTGTTGCTGCCCGGCAACGGGCGGCCTTTTGCGCGACGCCGCCGGGCGATCGGCGGGAATCTGCCCATGCTGGCAAGCCTCCGCGCATCACCGGGAACCGGCCGGGGATTCACATTGCGCGTCAAACCGCCGGGCGGCTATCCCTGCCGCACCGCGCGGTTCGGATGCCGCCGGGGCTCTGCCGTCCCGCAATCCGTGCCGCCGCATCCTGAAACGGACACGGGAAGAGAAGATTTGCCACGTCGCATCGCACACCGGTTGAACGCCGTTCTTGAAAAATGGTTGCCCGAACAGCGCCTTTTTCTGAAATCCGACAGCTCGACGCGCTTTGTGCGCCTGCGCCCCACCCAACAGGCCGTTGCCCTTGGCGGTGTGGCACTGGTGTTCGGCTGGTCGATTGTCGCCACCTCGATCCTGGTGATCGAC
This sequence comes from Paracoccus zhouxuedongae, assembly GCF_041927815.1. Lineage (NCBI taxonomy): Bacteria > Pseudomonadati > Pseudomonadota > Alphaproteobacteria > Rhodobacterales > Paracoccaceae > Paracoccus > Paracoccus zhouxuedongae. The sequence continues at coordinate 445,477 of NZ_JBHFHM010000001.1, read as the reverse complement.
GGCATCAGTTCGGGCAATGCCCAGGGTCAGGCGCGTCAGGCGCAGGCCGCCTTTGAACAGCGCCTTGATACGCTGTCGGCCGAACGCGACAGCCGCGCCGCCGAGGCCGCCGCCGCGCAATCGCGCTTCAACGTCGCCTTGGCGCAGGTCTCGCAGATGCAATCCGCACTGCTGGCCAGCGAGGAACGCCGCCGCGAGCTGGAAAAGGGTCTGGGCGTCGTGCAATCGACCCTGCGTCAGGCCATGGATGACCGCGACACTGCCCGCGACCAGGCCGCCGTGCTGAGCGCGCAGGTGAACGGCGATGCGGACGCCCCCACGACCGCCGCCGCGCGGGTCGAGGAACTGGCGGCCACGCTGGATGTGGTGACCGCCGCCCTGGGCGAGGTCACCCGGTCGCGCGAAGGCGCCCTCGCCGAGGCGCAGACCGCGCGCCTGGCCGCCGCCGCGCTCGAGGCCGAGAAATCCGACATTCTGGAGCGTCAGGACGAAATCTTCGCCAAGCTGGAAGACGCGGTGACGATCTCGGTTCAGCCGCTGGACAAGATGTTCAAATCGGTCGGCATGAACCCCGACGATCTGCTGCGTACCATCCGCCGCGGCTATTCCGGCCAAGGCGGCCCGCTGACGCCGCTGTCGCATTCGTCCAAGGGCAATGCCGACATCACCACCAGCGAATCGCGCGCCAATGCGATCATCGAACAGCTTGACCGCATGAACAGCTATCGTATCGCCGTCGACACCGTGCCGCTGGCGCTGCCGGTCGCCGGGTCGTTCCGCTATACCTCGGGCTTTGGCCGTCGCTGGGGCCGCGCGCATGAGGGGATCGACATGGCTGGCCCGGTCGGCACCCCGATCGTCGCCCCGGCCAACGGCACCGTCAGCTTTGCCGGCTGGCAGTCGGGCTATGGCAACCTGATCAAGATCACCCATGCCAACGGCATCGAGACCCGCTATGGCCACTTGTCCAAAATCCGCGTGAGGGTGGGGCAATCGGTCTCGCGCGGGGAGCGGATCGGTGATATGGGCAACACAGGACGGTCCACCGGCCCGCATCTGCACTATGAGGTGCGGGTGGGCGGCACCGCCGTCAATCCCATGACCTTCATCAAGGCGGCCCAGAATGTTTTCTAAATCGCGCGTCACCGAACCGCCCCGCAACCCCGAAGCCGAAGCGCCCGTCCGCGCTGACATGACCAAGCCCGCTGGCGGCGACATGAGCGTGCCCGCCGCGCCGCGCCAGAAGGCCCCGGCCTCGATCCTGTCGTCGGATCTGACCATCACCGGCAACGTCAAGACCACCGGCGACATCCAGGTGGAGGGCGTTGTCGAAGGCGACATTCGCGCCCATCTGCTGACCGTCGGCGAAAGCGCCACCATCCGGGGCGAGATCGTCGCCGATGACGTGGTCGTCAATGGCCGCATCGTCGGGCGCGTGCGCGGCCTGAAGGTGCGCCTGACCTCGACCGCGCGGGTCGAGGGCGACATCGTTCACAAGACCATCGCCATCGAATCCGGCGCGCATTTTGAAGGCTCGGTGCAGCGTCAGGACGACCCGCTGGCCACCGGCACCACCAAGAAGCTGGCCCCGCCCAGCAGCAGCGACAGCCAGGCCTGACCTTCGGCCATCGCACAGCTTCATCGGCGCCCCATCGGGGCGCCGATTGCGTTTGGGGATCAGGCGGGATCGTCGGCCAGCAGGCGGCGATACATGTGCCAACTGGCATGGCCCAGCACCGGCAACACGATCAAGAGGCCCAGAAACAGCGGCAGCATTCCCAGAAAGATCAGCGCCGCGATCACCAGGCCCCAGACGATCATCACCCCCAGATTGGCGGTGACGGCCTGAAAGCTGCGGATGATAGCGCTGATGAAATCGACATTGCGTTCCAGCACCATCGGCAGCCCGCCCACGGTGATGGCGAACAGCACCGCCGCAAAGCCCGCGCCCACCGCGCTGCCGAAGGCCAGCATGAACGGGCCGCTGCCCCGAAACAGCACCTGCGGCGAATGGCTGATGTCGACCAGCGACACGGTGCCCAGGAACAAGGCGAAGATCCCGTGCGCCATGAACACCCAGAACATGAACATCAACAGCACGACCATCGCCATCGACGGCACCTGACGGTCCTTTTGCGCAAAGACGACCCCCAGCACCTCGCGCCAGATCAGCGGCTGGCCGGTCTCAAGCCGTCGGCTGACCTCATAAAGGCCGACCGCGGCGAAGGGCGCAAGCAACGGAAAGCCTACTACAACCGGCATCAGCCACCATTCCTGACCGGCGGCGGCAAAGACCAGATACATGATGATCCCGCCGATCGTGTAGATTGCGGAAAAGAACAGCCCAAAGGCCGGGGCGCGCAGAAAATCGCGCCAGCCCAGCCGCAGGCAGTCGGCAATGTCGGACAGGCTGACCCCTTGAACCTCGGGCAGCGGCGAGGGTTGGGACGGCAAACCGCCCCGGTTCACATCGGTGCTGGACATCAAAGCATCTCCCCTTGCTTTGACATGGCAGCGTAAGGGGCTGCTGCCCGATGTGACAAGACTTAAGTCTGACAGACCAAAGGCGCAGGGCCGGGATCAGTCCTCGGCATTGGCCTCGGCGCGGGACTTGCCGGCGACATCCATCGCCAGCGTCGCCGCCATGAACCCGTCCAGCGCGCCGTCCAGCACGCCTTGCGTGTCGCTGGTCTCGTGTCCGGTGCGCAGATCCTTGACCATCTGATAGGGTTGCAGGACATAGCTGCGGATCTGGTTGCCCCAACCGGCCTCGCCCTTCGCCTCGTGCTGGGCGTTGATGGCGGCGTTGCGGCGATCCAGTTCCAGCTGATACAGCCGCGCCTTCAGCGCGTTCATCGCGGCCTCACGGTTCTGGTGCTGCGATTTCATGCTGCTGGTCACCACGATATTGGTGGGCAGGTGGGTGATGCGCACCGCCGAATCGGTGGTGTTGACGTGCTGACCGCCCGCCCCCGACGACCGATAGGTGTCGATGCGGATGTCATTGGCCGGAATGTCGATTTCGATATTGTCATCGACCACCGGATAGACCCAGACCGAGGAAAAGCTGGTGTGGCGGCGCGCCGCGCTGTCATAGGGGCTGATGCGCACCAGCCGATGCACACCCGATTCCGACTTCAGCCAGCCATAGGCATTCGGCCCGCTGATCTTGTAGCTGGCCGAACGGATCCCCGCCTCATCGCCCGAGGTTTCCGACTGTAATTCGACCTTGTAGCCCTTTTTCTCGGCCCAGCGCACATACATCCGCGCCAACATGCTGGCCCAGTCGCAGCTTTCGGTGCCGCCCGCGCCCGCGTTGATTTCCAGGAAGGTGTCGTTGCCATCGGCCTCGCCATCCAGCAGCGCCTCAAGCTCCTTGTCGGCGGCCAGCACGGCCAGATCGCGCAGGCCCTGTTCGGCGTCGGTGACGATCTCGGTGTCGCCCTCGGCCTCGCCCAGTTCGATCAGTTCCACATTGTCGTTCAGGCCGGATTCGATCTGGCGATAGGCCGCCAGCTTGTCCATCAGCACCTGCCGGTCGCGCATCAGCTTTTGCGCGCGGGCGGGGTCCGACCATAGATCGCCATCCTCGATCAGGGCGTTGAACTCCTCAAGCCGGTGCGGCGCGGTCTCAAGGTCCATGCGCTGACCCAGCAGTCGCAGCGACTTCTGGATCTTCTCGACGGTATTCTGCATTTCGGCGCGCATGGTCTGACCTCAATTCATTCAGGCGGCGGTCATAGCGCGCCGCCTGTTTCCGGGCAAGTGGGCGGTCAATACAGGCCGCCGCCGCTGATCGTCTGTTCGGTGGCGCGTTTCGGGATGACCACCGCCTTGCCGGTCGATGTCGTGACCGACTGCGCCCCCTGATTGCGCATCTGCGCCGCGACCTCATCGACCAGCGGGAAATCGGTGCCCGCCACAAAGCCGCCATCGACGACGTTTTGCAGGCTCCAGTCCGGCACCACGCCGTCACGGAAATACTCCGCGATCACGTTGTCGCCGGTGGCATTGTCGGCCAGCTTGGCGCCGGAAAAGCGGTCGATCTTGACCCAATAGCCGCCCGGCGGCACGCGGAACTTGGACCCGCCGTATTCGGCCACCGCCTTGCGCATGAAGGCGTTGAACACCGGCACGCACAGGGTGCCGCCAAAGGCGTTCTCGCCCAGCGATCGGGGCTGGTCGAAGCCGATATAGCAGCCCGCGACGATATTGCTGGTGAAGCCGATGAACCACACGTCCTTGGCATCATTGGTGGTGCCGGTCTTGCCCGCCACCGGCACCGGCAGGTTCACCCCCTTGCCCGAGCCGCGTTGCACCACGCCTTCCATCATCGAGGTCAGCTGATAGGCGGTGATCGCATCCATCACCCGCTCGCGCTCCGAGTTAATCGTCGGCCCCTGCCCCGCCGGCAGGCGCGGATCGGCACAATTGGCGCAGGTGCGGCGGTCGTGGCGATAGACGGTCTGGCCAAAGCGGTCCTGCACGCGGTCAACCAGCGTCGGCTCCACCCGCTCACCGCCATTGGCGAACATCGCATAGGCCGCCACCATCTTGAACAGGGTGGTTTCCTGCGCGCCCAGGCTGTTGGCCAGGAACGGGTTCATCTTGTCATAGACGCCGAACTTTTCCGCATAGCCCGCGACCACATCCATGCCGATTTCCTCGGCGATGCGGATGGTCATCAGGTTGCGCGACTGCTCGATCCCGGTGCGCATCGGCGTCGGGCCGTAATACCGGTTCGAGGCGTTCTTGGGCTTCCACAGGCCCTGGGGTGTGTTCAGCTCGATCGGGCCATCGACGACGATGGTGGCCGGGGTAAAGCCCGAATCCAGTGCGGCGGCATAGACGAAGGGCTTGAAGGCCGAACCCGGCTGGCGCTGCGCCTGGGTCGCGCGGTTGAAGTCGGAGGCCTGATAGCTGAAGCCGCCCTGCATCGCCAGCACGCGGCCGGTGTTCACGTCCATCGCCATGAACCCGCCCTGCACCTGCGGCACCTGGCGCAGCGACCAGCGGATGAACTTGCCGCTGCCGTCCTCGGTCATGGCGCGCACCAGCACCACATCGCCGACCTTCAGCAGGTCTTCGGCCTTTTGCGCGCGGCTGCCCAGACGGCCGTTTTCCAGACGCGGGCGCGCCCATTGCACGTCGCGGGCGGGCACCCAATGGCCTTCGGGTTCGTCCATGATGCCTTCGATGCCGATGCGGGCATTGCCGCCCTCGAAGCCCATCACGACGGCAGGCAGCCAGCCCGGCACGTCGCGCGGCACCGCCGCCGAGGCAAGCGCGCCACGCCATTTCACCGCATCACCCAGCACATCGGCGGGCAGCGCCACGCCGGTGCCGCGCCAGATGCCCATGCCGCGGTCGTATTGCTCCAGCGCCTGCCGCAGCGCCACGGCGGCCTGATCCTGCAAATCGGGATCGACCGTGGCGCGGATGCTCAGGCCGCCGCCAAAGAATTCCTCCTGGCCGAAGCTGCGTGACAACTGGCGGCGGATCTCATCGGTGAAATAGTCACGCGGCGGCAGGGTTTCGCGATGCGCCGGGTAATCGCCGTTCTGCACCGATTTCAGCGGCTCCTCGATCCCCGCGCGATAGGCGGCCTCGTCGATATAGCCGTTCTGCCACATCTCGCGCAGGACATAATTGCGCCGTTCCGTCACCCGCGCCTTGGCGGTGACGGGGTGATAGCGCCCCGGCGCCTGTGGCATGGCGGCCAGCATTGCGGCCTCATGCGGGGCCAGTTCGCCCAGCGTCTTGTTGAAATAGGTCTGCGCGGCGGCGGCCACGCCAAAGCTGTTCTGGCCCAGGAAAATCTCGTTCAGATACAGTTCCAGGATCTGATCCTTGGACAGCGTTTCCTCCAGCCGCGAGGCCAGGATCAGTTCCTTGATCTTTCGTTCGATCGACCGGTCGCTGGACAGCAGGAAGTTCTTCATCACCTGCTGGGTGATCGTCGATGCCCCGCGCACGTTCTGGCCGCGCGACCTGACCGCCTGCACGGCGGCGGCGATCATGCTGCGCGCGTCAAAGCCATGGTGGCTGTAGAAATTCTTGTCCTCGGCGCTGATGAAGGCGTTCTTCACCAGATCGGGGATTTCGTCGCTGGGCACGAACAGGCGGCGTTCCTCGGCGAATTCGTCGATCAGGCGGCCCTCGCCGGAATAGATCCGGCTGATGGTCTTGGGCGTGTATTGCGCCAGTTGCTCATGGCTGGGCAGGTTGCGCGAATACATCCAGAAAATCGCGCCCAGAACCAGCGCGCCGGCCACGGCGGCGGTGACGATCCAGGAAAAGATCGCGCCAAAAAAGGAAAGGATGAACCGCGCCACGTCGCACCTGAGCTGGGGAACCGGCCCCCCTCTTAGCCAAAGGCGCGGCGGGGGTCAAAGCAACTTGGCGTGCAAAAACCCGGCCCCGTCGCTGCGTCGCGCGCTATTGGCGCAGTTTTGCCGCCTCGACCGCATCCTCCATCGCCCAATCGCGGATCGCGCGGCGGATCGCCTGGGCCATGCGGGCGCGAAAGTCGGGGTCCAGCAGCCGGGCGCGATCCTCGGGCGAGGAGAGGAAGCCAAGTTCCAGCAGCACCGAGGGGATGTCCGGCGATTTCAGCACCGCAAAAAACGCCCCCTGCACCGGGCGCTTGTGCATCGGGATCGCACCCGTGGCGAACTGGCCGGTCAGGTGGGTGGCAAAGCGGCGCGCGCGCGGGTCGGTCTCGCGACGCGCCAGATCCATCAGCACGGTCGCCACCTCATCATCGGTGCCGCCCAGATCCAGCCCGGCCAAAAGATCGGCGCGGTCGTGATGGGCGGCCAGTTGCGCCGCAGCGCGGTCGCTGTTCGTTGGATCGAACAGATAGACCGTCGCGCCCGAGGCCTCACCCTCGGAAATCGCATCGGCGTGCAGCGACAGGAACAGATCGGCCCCCGCCTCGCGCGCGATGGTCATGCGCCGCTCCAAGGACAGGAACTGGTCGGCATCGCGGGTCAGGGTGACGTCGATCCCCTCGCGGATCAGTTGCTCGGCCAGATCGCGCGCGAAGGACAGCATCAGCGCAGCCTCGGTCACATCGCCATAGGTCGCGCCGGCGTCGATGCCGCCATGGCCGGGGTCCAGCACCACGCGCAACGCGGCGATCCCCGACTGGCGGCGGCGCGGGATCGGCAGCGGCTCGGGCTGGGGCAGGTCGAACAGCGCAGATTGCGCGGCGCCGGGCGCGGGGGCGAAATCGGCGGCAGCGACCGTGGCCAGCCGCAACGACACGATCACGCCACCATCACCGGCGGCCCGCGCCGTCGCATGGTCCAGCCGATAGGGCCGGTCAAGTTCGGCCACCAGCCGCGACCAGCCGGGCCGGATCGCCCCCCATCGCAGACCCGGAAGCCGCGCCGCGCCGGGCAGCGCCTGCGGCTTCAGCCCCGAAAAATCGACCTCGTTGAAATCGACGACCAGCCGCGGAGGGTTGTCCAGAAAGAAGCTGCGAAACGGCACCGGCTGGCTGAGCTTCAGCGCAAGGCTCAGCCCGCCCTCATCCAGCGCAAGGCCGCTGGCCGCCAGATCGGGCCGCGCCAAAGCCGTGGTCCGCGCGGGTGAGGCGGGGCTCGGCAGCGCGGGCGGCGCGCCAGCCTCGGGCGTGGGGAAGATCGGCGGCGGCACGCGCTCGGCTTCCTGTGCCGCCAGCGGCGCGGTCAGCGTGATCAGCGCGACCACCAGCAGCCGCAGCAGCGCCCGGATTGCGGTCATCGGCCTGCCTTGAAATCGGCCATGAAGGCGGTCAGGCGGGCCAGCCCCTCGCGGATGTCCGCCGTCGCGCGGGCATACGAGAAACGCAGCGTCTGATGGCCGCGCACCGGGTCGAAATCCAGACCCGGCGTCACCGCCACCCCGGCGCGGTCCAGAATTGCGGCGGCCAGGGCGCGGCTGTCATCGGTCAGATCGCTGACATCGGCATAGATATAGAACGCCCCGTCCGGCGGCGCGATGCGGGTGAAACCGGCGGCGGGCAGCCCCTCCAGCATCATGCGGCGGTTCTCGGCATAGACGGCGCGCATCGCCTCGGCCTCGTCCTCGGCCTCCAGCGCGGCAAGGGCGGCGACCTGACTGGCATGGGGCGGGCAGATGAACATGTTCTGGGCCAGCCGCTCGACGGTCCGCACATGGCTGTCGGGCACCACCATCCAGCCGATCCGCCAGCCGGTCATGCTGAAATATTTGGAAAAGCTGTTGATGACCACGACATCATCGCTGATTTCCAGCGCGCTGACGGCGCGGTCGCCGTAATGCAGGCCGTGATAGATTTCGTCGCTGATGAAGGCCGCACCCTGCGCCTGTGCAGCAGCGATCAGCCCGGCCAGGGTGTCGCGGTCGGCCATCGTGCCGGACGGATTGCCGGGCGATGCGATGATGACGCCCGCCAGATCGGCGGGCAGGTCGCCGGGGCGCGGCAAGTAACGGTCCTCGGGCAGGGTCGGCAGGCCGACCGGCGTCAGCGACAGCGCCCGCAGGATCTGGCGATACGAGGGATAGCCGGGTTCGGGCAGCCCCACCCGGTCACCCGCGTCAAACAAAGCCGAAAACGCCAGTTGGAACGCGCCCGATGACCCCGGCGTCACCACCACCCGCGCCGGGTCCAGATCGACGCCATACCAATGCGCATAAAGCCGGGCGATGCCCTGGCGCAATTCGGGCAGGCCAAGCGCCACGGTATAGCCCAGCGCATCCCGATCCAGCGCGGCGGCCAGCGCGGCACGGGCGCGCGCCGGGGCGGGGGTCGAGGGCTGCCCGACCTCCATATGGATGATGTGGCGGCCTGCGGCTTCGGCGGCGCGGGCGGCCTCCATCACATCCATGACGATGAAGGGATCGACCTGACCCCGGTTCGACTGACGCATCCGCACCCCCCTTGTTTGACGGGGATGTGCCATCATCCGCGCCGCGCGGCAACTGGCGATCATGTGAGGCCGCCCGCGCGCATTCGCGCCTTGCACATCCCCGCCCAAGGTCCGACATTGCGCGCCGACCCACGAAAGGAACACCGATGCGCCGCACCCTGCCCGCTTTTACCCTTGCCGCCGCTTTGGCCAACCCCGCCGCCGCCTTTGACATTTCGGCCATGTCCGACGCCGAAAAGGCCGCCTTTGGCGATGCGGTCAAAGCCTATCTGATGGAAAACCCGCAGGTGCTGGTCGAGGCGATCACCGTGCTTGAGGAACGCCAGGTCGCCCAGCAGGTCGAGGATGACAAGGTGATCGTCGCCACCAATGCCGAGGATCTGTTCAACGATGGCCATAGCTGGGTCGGCGGCAACCCGGACGGCGACATCACCCTTGTCGAGTTCGTCGACTACAAATGCACCTATTGCCGCAAGGCCCATGATGAAGTCAGCCAACTGATTGAAAAGGATGGCAAGATCCGCCTGATCCTGAAGGACTTCCCGATCCTGGGCGCGCAATCCGAACAGGCCGCGCGCTTTGCCGTCGCCGTCAAGCAACTGCACGGGGATGAGGCCTATGCAAAGGCCCATGAGGCGCTGATCACCCTGCGCGGCGATGTGACGCTGGACACGCTGACGCGGCTGGCGGGCGATCTGGGTCATGACGCGCAGGCGCTGATCCAGCGCATGAACGAGGAAGCCGTGACCGCCGTGCTGCGCGCCAACCGCCAACTGGCCGAACGGATGCGCATTCAAGGCACCCCGGCCTTTGCCATCGGCAAAAAGGTCGACGGCAAGATGGGCGGGCAGTTGCTGCGCGGCTACCTGCCGCTGGACGGGATGCAGGCCGCCGTCGCGCAGACCCGCGGCTAAGCGACGCTTTCGACACGAAAAAGGCCGCGCAGCGGGTGCTGCGCGGCCTTTGTCATGGTTCGGGGCGGATCAGACCGGCCAGCGCAGGATCGCGGCGAGACCGCTGTCGCCGCCCGGCAGGTCGTCCTTGCGCACCGCGATGATGCGCGCGCCGCTGTTCATCGCACGGGCCACGATCTCATCGCCGATACCATAGTTATGGGCATCGTCACGGTCATCGATCTGGATCACGCCGTCATCGTCAATCGTGCCGGGCGTCACCGCGTCGATGTCGAACATCAGCGCTTCGACCGCGCCATGGGTGGCCGCGCGCGCGATCGTCGACAGGTCGGTGGTGGCGCGGCTGGCACTGGCGCGTTCGGCGTAAAGCGCGCGGACGTCCTCGACCTCGGCGGCCTGCACCTTGGTCAGGATCGGGCGCGCGGCCTCGGCCAGTTCGGCGGGCGATTTGTGCTCGGGGTTGCCCTCGATCGAACGCGGCGCCAGATGGTCATAGCTGGCCGCCGCGCGGAACAGGTTTTCCAGCGGGTCCGCCGCCGCCAGGATCAGCGGGCGTTCCGAATGACGCAGCACCTTCATCAGCGCCTGATCGACGATGCGCACATATTGGCGCAGGCGCATGTTCTTACCTTCGTCGCCGACTTGACGGCGCGAATGGGCGCGGTCGTTCAGCGTGGTGGTGCCCAGCGCGTCATAGGCATCCTTGGGCATGTCGGGCACGCGCACCTCGGTCGCCTCGCCTTGGGCGGGCACGTCGATCAGCCGGATGCCGCCTTCGGCCAAAGCCAGCACATAGGCGTTGTTGCCAAAGGTCGTCGCGCGCAGCAGCGGCTTCAGGTGGAACCGGTCCGACACATGGACCGAGGCCTCAAGCTTGTTCGCCAGCCGGAAGGTGCGGATCTTTTCCGGCGTGACCAGCACGGCCAGGCTGTGCGCCTGATGGGTCCAGAAATCGTCGTCCTCCTCGATCGCCTCGATCTGCTCCTCGATCGGCCAGATCGCGCGCTTGTCCACACCTGCCGCCTGCAACTGCTCGACCGCTTCCTTGCGCAGGTTCTTCAGCTCGATCCGCGACTGGTCGATATGCTGGGTCAGCGGCGTGGTCGGCAGATAGATCGTCACCGAAGGCTCGGCGCGGGCGGCTGTCAGGCGGTTGATCTGGTCGCGGGTCGGGATATCAAGATGCAGCATGGGCGTCCTTTATGGGTAAAACGATACGGATGACCGGGATCGGCCACCGCGAAATCGGCATGAAAACAGAATGAAAAAGGTCAGTCGTCTTTCGACGGCTCGTCGGCATCGGCCGTGTCGCCGGGGATCGACTGCTTGCCCTCGGGGGCGTGGGCGGCCTCTTTCTCGGTCAGGCGACGCTTGTTCTTTTCGGCCTCGTCACGGGTGACGTGCTCAACAGGGTCGTAGCGGGCGGGGTTATGGGGTGCCATGCGATCCTCCTTGGGCTGTGTTCGATGACACAACCCGGCGCTGGCGCGATGGTTCCCCGAAATCGCCCCCTACTCGGTCTTCGCGGCCTCGATGGCGGCGGCGCGGGCCTCGACCAGTTCGACGATGTGATCGACCATGGCCTCGTTGCCCAGCTTGTGATCCTGCTTGCCGGCCAGATAGACCATGCCCGACCCAGCCCCGCCGCCGGTAAAGCCGATGTCGGTCATCAAGGCCTCACCCGGCCCGTTCACGACGCAACCGATGATCGACAGGCTCATCGGCGTCTTGATATGTTCCAGCCGCTTTTCCAGGATTTCGACGGTCTTGATGACGTCGAACCCCTGCCGCGCGCAGGACGGGCACGAGATGATCTGCACCCCGCGGGTGCGCAGGCCCAGCGATTTCAGGATCTCGAAACCGGCCTTGACCTCCTCGACCGGGTCCGCCGACAGGCTGACGCGGATCGTGTCACCGATGCCCGCCCACAGCAGGCTGCCCATGCCGACGGCCGATTTGACCGTGCCCGCCATCAGCCCGCCGGCCTCGGTGATGCCCAGATGGATCGGCGCGTCGGTGGCCTCGGCCAGTTGGCTGTAGGCGGCCGCGGCAAGGAACACATCGCTGGCCTTCACGCTGATCTTGAACTCGTGAAAATCGTTGTCCTGCAACAGCTTGATGTGATCCAGACCACTTTCCACCATCGCGTCGGGGCACGGCTCGCCATATTTCTCCAGCAGGTGCTTTTCCAGCGAACCTGCATTCACGCCGATGCGGATCGAACAGCCGTGATCGCGGGCGGCCTTGACCACCTCGCGCACGCGGGCGGCATCGCCGATATTGCCGGGGTTGATGCGCAGGCAGGCCGCGCCCGCCTCGGCCGCCTCGATCGCGCGTTTGTAATGGAAATGGATGTCGGCCACGATCGGCACCGGGCTTTCGCGCACGATCTCGCGCAGGGCGCGGGTCGAGGCCTCATCGGGGGTGCTGACGCGCACGATATCGGCGCCCACATCGGCGGCGCGGATCACCTGATCCAGCGTGGCGCGCACATCCGACGTGTCGGTGTTGGTCATGGTCTGAACGCTGATCGGCGCGTCGCCGCCCACCGGCACCGACCCGACCATGATCCGGCGCGAAACCCGCCGGTCGATATTGCGCCAGGGACGGATCGGATTGTGGGTCACGTCAGGTCAAGCTCCAGTCGGTCGGTGTTGCCCTCGACAAAGCGGCGCAGCACCTGCGGATACAGCATATGTTCGCCGCGCAGCACCCGCGCGGCCAGCGTGGCTTCGGTATCGTCGGGCAGGATCGGCACGCGGACCTGACCCAGGATCGGGCCATTGTCCAGTTCCTCGGTGACCAGATGGACCGTCGCCCCGGCGATCCGGTCGCCCGCCGCCAGCGCGCGGGCATGGGTGTCAAGCCCCGGATATTTCGGCAAAAGCGACGGGTGGATGTTCAGCATCCGCCCTTGATAGCGGCGCACGAAATCGGGCGTCAGGATGCGCATGAAGCCTGCAAGGCAAATCACATCCGGCTCGGCCACGTCGATGTATTCGGCCAGTGCGGCCTCGAATGCGGCGCGATCCTTGCCAAAGAGGCGGTGATCCAGCGCGGCATTGGCGACGCGCAATTCATGCGCCAAGGCCAGCCCGCCCGCGCCGGGGTTATTCGACAGCACCAGCGCGCACCGGGCCGGATGATCGCCGTGCAGCGACTCGACCAGCTTGACCATGTTGGACCCGCCACCCGAAATCAGGATGACGACATTGGTGCCCTTGTGGTGCCAGTCGCTCATGCCAGTTCGCCGGCGTAACGCACGCCCTCGCCGGGGGTGATCGTGCCGATGCGGGTGACGGTCTCGCCCATGTCGGTCAGCAGCGCGGCCAGCGCCTCGGCCCGGTCGGCGGCGACGGCCAGGATCATGCCTTGGCCAGCGTTGAAGGTCTTGAGCAGCTCACCCTGCGACAGGCCCGCCGTATCGGCCAGCCAGCGGAAGACCGGCGGCAGGCGCCAAGTGGTCAGGTCGATCTCGGCGCCCAAGCCCTCGGGCAGGACGCGGGGCAGGTTCTCGGTCAGGCCGCCGCCGGTGATATGGGCGGCGGCGTGCAGCCCCCCGGCATCGCGCGCGGCCAACACCGGTTTGACATAAAGCCGCGTCGGGGCCAACAGCGCCTGCCCCACCGTGGCATCGGCAAAGGGCGCGGGCGAATCCCAGCCAAGGCCCGCGCGATCGACGATCTTGCGCACCAGTGAATAGCCGTTGGAATGCACCCCGTCCGAGGCCAGCGCCAACAGCACATCGCCCGCCACTACGCCCTTGGGCAGGTCCGCGCCGCGCTCCATCGCGCCGACGGCAAAACCGGCCAGATCGAAATCGCCGCCGTGATACATGCCCGGCATTTCCGCCGTCTCGCCGCCGATCAGCGCGCAACCGCTGTCGCGGCAGGCCCCGGCAATGCCGGTGATGATCGCGGTCGCCTGGTCCAGTTCCAGCTTGCCGGTGGCGAAGTAGTCCAGAAAGAACAGCGGTTCCGCGCCCTGACAGACCAGATCGTTCACGCACATGGCGACCAGATCGACGCCGATCGTGTCGACGATGCCGGTGTCGATGGCGATGCGCAGCTTGGTGCCCACGCCGTCGGTGGCGGCCACCAGAATCGGATCGCTGTAGCCCGCGGCCTTCAGGTCGAACAGCGCGCCAAAGCCGCCAAGCCCCGACATCACCCCGGACCGGGCGCTGGCCTTGGCGGCGGGCTTGATGCGTTCGACCAGTTCATTGCCCGCGTCGATATCGACACCGGCGGCGGCATAGGTCAGCGGCTGATTGGCTTGGGTCATGGGCGCACCTTCATCTGTTGCCCCCCGATAGCCGATCTGCGCCTGCGCGACAACGCCAAGACGATGGCGCGGGCGGCGGGCGGGATCGGTGCACAGCCGGTGTACATTCTTTGCACTGCTTGTGCACAGCCGGTGCGGGGGGCGCGGCAGAGTGCTTGACCCCTGCCCCTGTGCTGCTAAACCGCGATCAGGTCGGGCCTGTAGCTCAATGGTCAGAGCAGGGCGCTCATAACGCCTTGGTTGGGGGTTCAAGTCCCTCCGGGCCTACCAACCCGCCCCAGACAGTGCCAAACATCTGATCGGAAACGAAAAAAGGCGGCTCGCGCCGCCCTTTTCAAACCGTCTGGATACTGGAGCGGGCGATGAGATTCGAACTCACGACCCTAACCTTGGCAAGGTTATGCTCTACCCCTGAGCTACGCCCGCATTCCGTATCCGGTGGGTTTCCCCTTCGGTGAGCGGTGATTTAAGGAAGCCCGCGCGCCCCTGCAAGGGAAAAATGCGCGGCATCTGCAAAAATCCTGCAAGCATCTGTGATTGCGGAAAAAATTGGCCCAGCGAACGTAAAAACCCGCAACGGCGCGGGCCGGTGCGGGCGATTTTCAGGCGGGCAAGGTGCCAGAGTCGCCCCCTCAATCCGGGTGGCGCGGCACTTGCCCCGAGGGCGCGCGATAAGGCCGCGTCACATCGCGCAGCGTCACGTCCAGACATTCGACATCCGCCGCCAAGGCGCCGTCGCCCGCCAGCGTCAGCACGATCCGCCCGGCGCCGTCCTGGTCGGGCTGCCAGTCGGCGGCAAGCAGCGACAGCACCGTGTCGGGCTGGCCACGGTCGATGCCCTGGTGACGCACCGCCGCCACGCCGCCGATCACCAGCAGCGCGCGGGCGCGTTCGGGATTCTGCCCGGCGCGCGGATCCTCCCAGCGGAAGCGGTTGATCAGCAAGGCCAATTGCCGCGCGCGGGGATCGTGGCGAATGTCGGTCACGGCCAGCACCGCATCCTGCACCAGGGCCGAGATCACCGCCAGATCTTCGGGCGTTTCCGCCTTCAGGCTGATCGCGGCCTCGCCGCCGTCCTCGAATCGTGCGTCGGTCATCATTCCTCTTTCACCCGTTCGATCACAGCGCCGATGGCGCGCAGCTTGTCCTCGACCCGCTCATAGCCGCGATCCAGATGATAGACGCGGCGGACGATGGTTTCGCCCTCGGCGGCCAGACCGGCCAGAATCAGGCTGACGCTGGCGCGCAGGTCGGTGGCCATCACCGGCGCACCCTTCAACCGCTCGACCCCATGCACGGTCGCATGGCCGCCCTGCACCTCGATCTGCGCGCCCATGCGCATCAGTTCGGGGGCGTGCATGAAACGGTTTTCAAAGATCGTTTCCTCCAGCACGCTGGTGCCGGTGGCGGTGCACAGCAGCGCCATCATCTGCGCCTGAAGGTCGGTCGGGAAGCCGGGGAACACCTCGGTGCGGACGTTCACCGCCTTGACCCGCCCATTCTTGCGGCTGACCTTCAGCCCGCGCGGCGTTTCCTCGACGCTGATCCCGGCCTCGTCCAGCTTTTCGCAGAAGCTGCCGACCAGATCGATGCGCCCACCCAGGCATTCGACCTCGCCCCCCGCAATCGCCGGGGCCAGCATATAGGTGCCCAGTTCGATCCGGTCGGTGACAACCGGATGGGTCGCGCCGCGCAGGCGGTCGACGCCCTGGATGGTGATCGTCTCGGTGCCCTCGCCCTCGATCTGGGCGCCCATGGCGCGCAGGCAGGCGACCAGATCGACGATTTCCGGTTCGCGCGCGGCGTTCTTCAGAACCGTCGTACCCTTGGCCAAAGTGGCGGCCATGACGATGTTTTCGGTGGCACCCACGCTGGCAAAACGCAGTTCGATCACCGCGCCTTTCAACCCGCGCGGCGCGACCGCGTGCAGATAGCCGTCGCGCAGTTCGATCTCGGCGCCCAGCTTTTCCAGCCCGAAGATATGCAGATCCATCGGCCGCGCGCCGATCGCGCAACCGCCGGGCAGCGATACGACAGCCTGCCCCGCCCGCGCCAGCAGCGGCCCCAGCACCAGATTGCTGGCCCGCATCTTGCGCACGATGTCATAATCGGCAGTCAGATTATTGATGTCGTGGCTGGACATGGCCAGCACCTGACCGCCCTGCAATTGCGTGACCTCGGCCCCAAGGCTGGCCAGAAGCTGCGTCATCGTGCGGATGTCCGACAGCCGCGGCGCATTGGTCAGGGTCAGCGGCTCCTCCGACAACAGCGTGGCCGGCATCAGCGCCAGACAGGCGTTCTTCGCCCCGGCGATCGGAATCGCACCCTTCAGCGGCCCGTTACCCTTGACGATGATGCTATCCATGCCCGTCCTCATCCCTGCCGGTATCCTCCGGCGTGATCTCTGTCTCATCGGCCGCGCGTGCCCGCGCCTGCGCCTTGCGCCGCGCCAGATTGGCGCGCAGCGCGGCCTTCAGCCGGGCTTCGCGGCTGGCATCGGGCGCAGGGGGCGGGGATTTGCGGCTCATCGGGCGTCCATAGCAATGCCTGCCCCCTGCGTAAAGGCGCGCCCGCGCCCCGGTCTTCCCCCCTGCCCCGGCGATCGGCGGCAGGGCGCCGACAGGCTTTCGCAAAAACCCTCATGACCCCCCTTGCGCAGTGCCGCGATCTTATCTAAACGGCGCGCACCGTGCTGTGGTAGCTCAGTGGTAGAGCACTCCCTTGGTAAGGGAGAGGTCGAGAGTTCAATCCTCTCTCACAGCACCATCCCCCTTTCATCGACGCTTCCCCCGACCGATCCGATCGGCTAGGACGTGCGCGTCTTTGACAGGAGCCAGCCATGCACGACATCCGCGCCATCCGCGAAAATCCCGCCGCTTTCGACGCCGCCTTGGGCAAGCGTGGCCTGTCGCCGATGGCTGGTCAGGTGCTGGCGCTGGATGAAACGCGCCGCGCGGCGATCGCTGAGGCCGAGGCCGCGCAAGCCGAGCAGAACCGCGCCGCGAAAGAGGTGGGCGCCGCGAAGGCCAAGGGCGATGAGGAAGGCTTTGAACGGCTGCGCGCCCTGGTGGCCGACAAGAAGGCGCAGGTGGCCGCGATGACCGCCCGCGCGGCCGAGCTGGACGGCGCGCTGCGCGATCTATTGATGACCATCCCGAACCTGCCGCATGACGATGTGCCGCTGGGCGATGACGAATCCGGCAATGTCGAACTGCGCCGCTGGGGCACCCCACGCGCCTTTGATTTCACGCCGCTAGAGCATTACCAACTGCCCGCCGTGCAATCGGGCATGGATTTCGCCATGGCTGCGAAACTGTCCGGCGCGCGCTTTGTCGTGCTGCGTGGCGCGGTCGCCCGCCTGCATCGGGCCTTGGCGCAGTTCATGCTGGATACCCATGTCGACCGCCATGACCTGACCGAGACCTGGACCCCGGTTCTGGTCCTGCCCGAAATGATGTTCGGGACCGGCCAGTTGCCCAAGTTTGGCGAAGACAGCTATCAGACCCGCGAAGGCTGGTGGCTGGTCCCCACCGCCGAGGTGACGCTGACCAACACCGTCAACGGCGAAGTCGTCGACGCATCCAGCCTGCCGCGCCGCATGGTCGCCCATACCCAGTGCTTCCGCTCCGAGGCCGGATCGGCCGGCAAGGACACCGCCGGGATGCTGCGCCAGCACCAGTTTGAAAAGGTCGAGATGGTCTCGATCACCCGACCGGATGACGCCCGCACCGAACACGACCGGATGACCACCTGCGCCGAGGCGATCCTTGAGGCGCTGAATATCCCCTATCGCACCATCGTGCTATGCACCGGGGACATGGGCTTTGGCGCGCGCAAGACGCATGACATCGAGGCCTGGCTGCCCGGCCAGAACACCTATCGCGAGATTTCCAGCATCAGCGATTGCGGCGATTTCCAGGCGCGGCGGATGAATGCGCGCTTCAAGGACGGCACCGCCAAGCCCGAGTTCGTGCATACGCTGAACGGCTCGGGCCTTGCGGTCGGGCGCTGCCTGATCGCAGTCTTGGAAAACGGCCAGCAGGCTGATGGCTCGGTCGATCTGCCCGCCGCGCTGCATCCCTATCTGGGCGGCAAAACGCGGATCGACGCGACCGGCACATTGGTCTGACAGCCTAAGGAACCGCCCCGGCAGATCGGCGTTGGGACGGCATGACACAGGATCGCCCCCCCTTCCGGCCTGATCCCAAGGCCTTGATCGTCGCCTCCTTTCAGGTCGCGGCGGCTTCGGCTTTTCTGGCGGTCTGGTCCTGGATGGCGTTCCATGGCCTGCCCGGCGGGCCGACCTATCCGCTTGATCTGTCGGCCTTTGCCCGGCCGTTCAGCGCGCTGTCGGTGCTGACCTTTGTGGTGGCCGTGCTGATCCTGCTGAAATCGGCGCTGCGGCTGTGCCGGGTGCTGCGGGTCGGCGCGCAGCCCGCATCTGTGGCGCTGCCGCTGTCATTCGCCCTGATCACGGGCGGGCTGTGGCCGCTGATCCTGCACCCCGCCCCGGCACTGGCGACGGCACTGGCCGGGCTTCAGGTCGTGCTGGCGCTGCGGGTGCTGGCCCAGTCGCATCGCGCACTGCAAAGCCCGCGCCGCAGCCCTGTCCTGCGGCTGACGCAAATGTCGCGGCGCATCGCCCGGTTGCGGTTTCTCAGCATTGCCCCCGTGGCGCTGTTCGCGGGCTGGTCGATCGCCGTTACCGGCTCGATGATGGCGGTGACGCTGAAAGATCCGATCGGCATCGCGCCGGGGGCGGCGGTCGCGGTCGCGCTGCTGGCGATCGCGCTGCTGGCGCTTGGCACGCAACTGGCGGCGCATCGCACGCCGGAACTGTCGCTGTCGGTGATCTGGGCGCTGATCGGCACCGCCGCCACGCAGATCGGCCTGCCGGGGCACGAGACGCTGCCCGTCACGCTGATGGCGGTTGCCGGGATCTCGCTTCTGGCGGCGGGGATCGTGCGCGTCAGCACCTGACCCCCGTCACCCTGTCAATGCTTCGGCTTGCGCCCGCTTGATGGCTTTTTCGGGGCATCGGTCGGCGCCCCGCCCAGATGCTTTTTCAGCCGCGACCGACCGGTGTTCTTGGTCGCGCGATCCTTGTAGGGGTTCTTTTCGCCCTGATCGCGGAAGGTCAGCCGGATCGGCGTGCCCTGCATGTCGAAATCGTCGCGCAGCCCGTTGACCAGATAGCGCGCATAGCTTTCGGGCAGCTTGTCGGTATGGGTCGCCATCACCACAAAGGCCGGGGGCCGGGTCTTGACCTGCGTCATGTAGCGCAGCTTGATGCGGCGCCCGCCCGGCGCGGGCGGCGGATGCGATTCCGTCATCGCGCCCAGCCACTGATTCAGCCGCGCGGTCGAGATGCGGCGGTTCCACACATCATGCGCGGCCAGGATCGCGTCATGCAGCCGGTCCAGCCCCTTGCCGGTCTTGGCCGAGACCGTCACCAGCGGCGCGCCACGCAACTGCGGAAGCAGCCGTTCAAAGGCCTCGCGCAGCTCTTTCAGCTTTTCGGGCTTGTCCTCCTCAAGATCCCATTTGTTCGCGGCAACGACCACCGCGCGCCCCTCGTCGGCGGCATAATCGGCGATGCGCAGATCCTGCTGTTCAAACGGGATTGCGACGTCCAGCAGCACCACGACCACCTCGGCAAAGCGCACGGCGCGCAGCCCGTCGGCCACCGACAGCTTTTCCAGCTTGTCGTTCACCTTGGCCTTCTTGCGCATCCCGGCAGTGTCGAAAATGCGGATGGGCGTGCCCATGAACTCGCTGCGCAGGCTGATCGAATCGCGGGTGATCCCGGCCTCGGGACCGGTCAGCAGCCGCTCCTCGCCCAGGATCTTGTTGATCAGCGTCGATTTCCCGGCATTGGGGCGACCGATCACCGCGATTTGCAGCGGGTTGGTCTCGGTGATGGCATGGGGCGCGGCCTCGCCGTCCTCATCCACGTCGATATCGACGATCGGAATATCGGCGGCGTGCCGTTCGGCGAACAGATCGGCCAAGGGTTGCAGGACGCGATACAGATCGTCCATCCCCTCGCCATGCTCGGCCGAGATGCGCAGCGGCTCGCCCAAGCCAAGACCATAAGCCTCAAGCGCACCCGCCTCACCGGCGCGGCCTTCGGATTTGTTGGCCGCCACGATCACATGTTCGGCGCGCTTGCGCAGGATGTCGGCGAAGTATTCGTCCGCCGCCGTCACCCCGTCGCGGGCGTCAATGACGAACAGGACCACATCGGCCTCATCCACGGCGCGTTCGGTCAGGCGGCGCATCCGGCCCTGAAGGCTGTCGTCCTCGGCCATTTCAAGACCGGCGCTGTCGATCACGATGAAGCGCAGATCGCCCAGCCGACCCTGCCCTTCGCGCAGATCGCGCGTCACGCCGGGCTGGTTGTCGACCAAGGCCAGCTTCTTGCCGACCAGTCGGTTGAACAGGGTGGACTTGCCGACATTCGGCCGTCCGACGATGGCAAGTGTGAAACTCATCTGACCTTCCGCAAGCCCCGCCCGCGGCCCTTTCTTCCTGGCAAAAATATCCGGGGGGGTCGCCACCGCGGCGCCACCGGTTCAAGCGCGGTGGCGACGGGCGCACAGCCCCCGCTGCCCACCCTATCGATAGGCGTTCAGCTGGCCGTTTCGGCCCATCACATACAGCACCTGACCGGCCACCACCGGGGCCGAGGCGGCGCCGCCGGGGATCGGCGCGCTGCCCACCATCGCCCCCGAGGTCGGATCAAAGGCCCGCAGCAGCCCGTCGCCCGAGGCGACAAACAGCCGCCCACCGGCCAGAACCGGGCCATAGCTGGCATAGATCGCCTTCATCTTCTTCGGGCGGCGATCCTGGAAATAGGGCAGGTCGACGGCCCAAACCCGACCGCCGTTGGCCGCGTCCAGCCGCACAAGCTGGTTCTGGTCATTGACCACGAACACCGCATTGCCCGCCACAACCGGCGCGCTCATCGCGCCTTCGCGGGCGGTCCAGATCACTTCGCCATTGCCGGCCGACAGCGCCGCCATCTGCCCGGCCGAGTTCGCCGCATAGACGGTGTTGCCGCGGATCACCGGCTCACCCGTCAGATCGCTGAGCGACCCAATGGCCCGGCCCAGACGCTGCCCGGCGACATGCGCCGTCCACAGGGGCATGCCGCCCTGGCGCAGCGCCGCGTTCACCTCACCCGAGGCCTGCGGGAAGACCACCATCCGCGGATCGACGGCGGGGGCGGCGACACCGGTCACACCGGCATTGCCGGGCGTTCCCTCGGCCGTCCATTGCACCCGGCCATCGCTGGCGCGCACGGCCCAGCCCGACCCGTCGCGGCCCACGACATAGACCAGCCCGTCAGCATAGGCCGGTGCGCCGCCAATCGGCGCGCGCACCCGCTGGCGCCATTGCACGGTGCCGGTTCGCGCATCCAGCGCCACCAGTTCGCCAAAGCCCGAGGTAGCAAAGACCCGCCCCTCGCCATAGGCCAGCCCGCCGCCCGAGGCGCTGCCCGCCGATTCACCGGGCGGGGTCACATCACTCGACCAGACCGTGCCGCCATTGGCTGCAACCGCCGTGACCCGCGCCTGCGAATCCATCGCATAGACGACGCCCCCGGCAACGATCGGATCAGCACTGATCCGGTGCCGCTTGCCCGAGCCTTGGCCGATATTGGCCGACCATATCCGGTTCAGCCCGGCCCCAAGCGCGACATGGCCCGCATCATGCGCCGCATTGCCGCCGCGCTGCGTCCAGTCGGCATTGCCGCGCATCGCAGGCAGCGCCAGCGCGACGCCGCTGCGCGGCGCGGCCATGCCCTCGATGCTGGCGCCGGCACTGGCGGCTGCGGCCACGACGCCCGCGCGCACATCCTCACGCGCGCCGGGCAGGATCACCTCGCGCTCGGCGCAGGCCGACAGGATCAGACCTGCCCCAAGCGCCAGCCAGCCCGAACGGCGGGCGATCCGCCCGGCACCCGTGTTGATGATCCAGTCCGCAGCGGTCATTGCCGTCTCCCTGCCATTCGATCCGATGCCGCCGGTGCCCCGGTCCGGCCTATTGCATTGCCGGGGCCAGCGCCTCGGCCTCGGGGTCGGCGCCCAAGGTCACCATGATCTCGCCGACGCGGCGGCGCAGGCCGGCGGTCAGTTCCGGTTCCGCCAGGATCTGCCGATACAGCGACACCGCCTCGTCGCCGCGTCCGGCGGCGGCCAAGGCGGCGGCCTTCTGTTCCAGCGCCAGCGTGCGATAGGGCGCGCCGGGCGCGGCCAGTTCGGTCAGCGCGGCATCGGTCAGTGCGGGATCGGCGGTCGGGTCGGCCAGTAGCACGACCTTCAGCCGCAGCATGTCGCGCAGCGATCCGGGCAGCGTCGCATCGCCCGCCATCTGCTCCAGCCGGGTCTTGGCCCCCGCGCGGTCCCCGGCGATCAGCGCCGCATCGGCAGCCATCATCGTGACCAGCGCCTTTTGCTGCGCCGAAAGGTCCGCCTGCGCCGCCAGCCCGTCCAGCGCGGCCAGCCGGTCGGGCTGACCTTGCGCCGCAAGGATGGCATCGCCAAAAGCCTGTGCCGCCGCCGCATCGCGCGACTTGCGCCATTCGTTGAACGCGGCCCCGCCGACGATCAGCGCGATGATCAGAAACGCGATCCAGCCGTATTTGCGCATCATCGCGGCCATCCGGTCGCGGCGCACTTCCTCGGTCACTTCGTCGATGAAACTGTCGGTCTCGCTCACGTCCGGTCCTTTGGTCTGGGGGGCGCGGCGGATGGCCCCTGCGGCTTCTTACACGCAGCGGGCGGCTTTTGCCAAGCACGCCGCGGTGAGCGCCCGCCGCGGCCGCGATGAAAGTCGCTTCCGGGCGGCACGGCGGGCGGGCGACGGATGTGCCTGCCTGCGAACAGACGGCACCAACCCCGCCTTGCCCCAAGGCAGGAGGCCGATTCGGACAGCGCAGTCCGGGCGGCGATCCGAACGCGGGGCAGCCCCTCAGACCCAAGATCATCATCCTCGGCGCCGCTGGCGCAAAGTGCGCGCCGCTATTCTGCGGCCTTGCCCTGCGCCTCGGCCTCGGCAGACTGGCGCGCCCACATCGCGGCGTAACGGCCACCGCGCGCCAGCAATGCCTCATGCGTGCCCTGCTCGGCCACTTCGCCCTGATCCAGCACCACGATCAGATCGGCCTGGGCGATGGTCGACAGCCGGTGTGCGATGGAGATCACCGTGCGGCCCTGCCCCATCTCGGTCAGGCTGTCCTGAATGTCGCGTTCGGTCTGGGTGTCCAGCGCGCTTGTCGCCTCATCCAGCAGCAGGATCGGCGGGTTTTTCAGGATCGTGCGCGCGATCCCCACCCGCTGCTTTTCGCCGCCCGACAGCTTCAGCCCGCGTTCACCCACCGTCGTGTCATAGCCATCGGGCAATGAAGTGATGAAGTCGTGGATGCGCGCGGCGCGGGCGGCGGCCTCGATCTCGGGCCGGGTCGCCTCGGGGCGGCCATAGGCGATGTTGTAAAGGATGGTATCGTTGAACAGAACCGTATCCTGCGGCACCACGCCGATGGCGGCGTGCAGGCTGGCCTGGGTCACGTCACGCACGTCCTGGCCGTCGATCCTGACCGCACCGCCGGTTACATCGTAGAACCGGAACAAGAGCCGCCCGATGGTCGATTTGCCCGAACCCGATGGCCCGACCAGCGCCACGGTCTGCCCGGCGGGAACGCGCAGGCTGACGCCCTTCAGGATCTGGCGCGCCGGTTCGTAGGCGAAACGCACATCATCGAACACCACCTCGCCCCCCGTCACCCGCAGCGCGGTCGCGCCGGGGGCGTCGGTGATCTCGGCCGGTTGTTCCAGCAGGGTGAACATCTGCGCCATGTCGACAAGCGCCTGTCGGATCTCGCGGTAGACGGTGCCCAGAAAGCCCAGCGGCATGGTGATCTGGATCATGTAGGCGTTGACCATGACGAAATCGCCCACCGTCAGCGCCCCCGACATCACGCCGCGCGCCGCCATCACCATCACCGCCACCAGCCCCGAGGTGATGATCAGCGCCTGGCCAAAGTTCAGCAGCGCCAGCGACAGGCCGGTTTTCACGGCCATCTTCTCATAACCCGCCATGGCCGCGTCATAGCGCGCGGCCTCGCGCCCGGCGGCGCCGAAATAGCGCACGGTTTCAAAGTTCAGCAGGCTGTCGATGGCCTTCTGGTTGGCCTCGGTATCCTGATCGTTCATCGCCCGGCGCAGCTTGACCCGCCATTCGGTGACGCGGAAGGTGAAGGCGACATAGGCGATGATCGTGGCCAGCACCGCGACCATGTACCAAAAGCCGAACATCACCGCGAAGATGGCGGCGACCAGCGCCAGTTCCAGCATCAGCGGGCCGATCGAGAACAACAGAAAGCGCAGCAGGAAATCGACGCCCTTGACCCCGCGCTCGATGATCCGCGACAGCCCGCCGGTCTTGCGGGTGATGTGAAAGCGCATCGACAGGCGGTGGATATGGGCGAATGTCTCATTCGCCAGTTGCCGCAGGGCGCGCTGCGCGACGCGCACAAAGACCGCATCGCGCAATTCGGAAAAGCCGACATTGCCAAGGCGCGCCAGCCCATAGGCGACGGTCAGGCCGATGGCGCCCAGGGCAACCAGCCAGCCATCGTCGCGCGCCTCGCCAGCCAGCGCATCGACGGCGGCCTTGTAAAAGAACGGCGTCATGACCGACACGACCTTGGCCACCGCCAAAAGCGACAGCGCCAGCACCACCCGCTGCCGCACCCAGGGCGCGTCCTTGGGCCATAGATAGGGCAGCACCTTGCGGATCGTGCGCAGGCCCTGGCCGCGTTCCAGGCTCACGGCATCGGATGAGGTCGCGGAGGACGGGCGCATGATCGGAAACCCCCTTGGCTGGCCGCCGGTCCGCGATGCTGCGGGCCGGGCGGGCGTGGCTGGCGGCGTTATGGCAGAGCCTCCGCGGGGGTTCAATGCGGCCCTAACCGTCCGAGCTGCGCGCCCACAGGTTGATCCCGGCGTCATAGGCGAGGTCGTCGATCCGGGTGATTTCCTCATCGCTGAAGTCCAGCCGGTCGATGGCGCCCACGCAGTCGCGGATCTGCCCCGGACGCGACGCCCCGATCAGCGCCGAGGTCACGCGCCCGCCGCGCAAGACCCAGGCAATCGCCATCTGCGCCAGCGTCTGCCCGCGCGCCCCGGCGATCTCGTTCAGCCCGCGCAGGGTGGCGCGCATCCGGTCGTCGATGACGCCGCCATCCAGCGATTTGCCCTGGCTGGCGCGGCTGTTTGCGGGCACGTCCTTCAGATAGCGGTCGGTCAGCAGCCCCTGCGCCAGCGGCGTAAAGGCGATGCTGCCGATACCCAGATCCTCCAGCGTGTCCAGCAGGCCATCGCTTTCGACCCAGCGGTTGAACAGGTTGTAGCTGGGTTGATGGATCAGGCAGGGCGTGCCCAGATCCCGCAGGATCGCCGCCGCCTGCCGGGTGCGTTCGGCGTTATAGCTGGAAATCCCCACATACAGCGCCCGGCCCGACCGCACGATGTGATCCAGCGCGCCCATGGTTTCTTCCAGCGGGGTGTCGGGGTCCAGCCGGTGCGAATAGAAGATGTCGACGTAATCCAGCCCCAGGCGCCGCAGCGACTGGTCGCAACTGGCGATCAGATACTTGCGCGATCCCCATTCGCCATAGGGACCGGGCCACATATCGTAACCGGCCTTGGAACTGATGATCAGCTCATCGCGATGCGCGGCGAAATCGGTCGCCAGGATCTGCCCGAATGCGGTCTCGGCGCTGCCGCCGGGCGGGCCATAGTTGTTGGCCAGGTCGAAATGGGTGATGCCCAGATCAAAGGCGGTGCGGCACATGTCGCGCTTGGTCTGATGCGGCGTGTCATCGCCGAAATTGTGCCACAGCCCCAGACTGATGGCGGGCAGTTTCAGCCCCGAGCGCCCGCAGCGGCGATAGGCCATGCGGTCATAACGATCATCAGCGGGGGTCCATGTCATCGCAGCCTCCTGTCGGTCACGCGCGATGTTAGCGCCCGCCCCCGCGCCTTGACCAGAGCCCTTCGCCGCAGCGGGAACCCGCCGGGGCGGCACTGGGTTATGCGGCGGCCACAGGCCTTGGGGGATGGTGCGTGATGGACGGTTTCGATCTGGCGCGGGCGCGGGTGGCGGTGGTGATCAACGCGGCCTCGGGCAAGGGGGCGGCGGCCGATCTGCGCGGGGCGATCACCGATGCGCTGTCGGGGCGCTGCGCCAGCCTCGACTGGCATGAGATTTCCAAGGGCGGCAACCCCGGCGACCTTGCCGCCCGCGCGCGCGACGCGGGGGCGGATGTGGTGCTGTCGGTCGGCGGCGACGGCACCCAGGCGGCGGTCGCGCAGGCGCTGGCGGGCAGCGACGTTGTGATGGCGCCGATCCCGACCGGAACCTTCAACTATTTCGCGCGCGATCTGGGCATGGGCGATGATGCCGCCACGGCCCTGACCACCCTGATCGCCGCCCGCCCCCGCGCCATCGACCTGGCCGAGGTCAACGGCACCGTGTTTCTGAACAACGCCAGCTTCGGCCTTTACCCCGAGATCCTCGAGGCGCGCGAAAGCCTTTATCGTCGCTGGGGCCGGTCGCGGCTGGGGGCCTATTGGACGGTGCTGACCAGCCTGACGCAGATGCGCCGCCGGATGCGGCTGTCGGTGCAGGATGGCGACCGGCTGCGGCGTTTCAAGACCCGGCTGGCCTTTGTCGCCGCCAGCCCCCTGCAACTGGAAAGCCTTGGGCTTGAGGGCGGCGAGGCGCTGCACGACGGTCATCTGGCGCTGTTTGTCGCCCATGGCCGCAGCCCCTGGGCGCTGATCGGCGCGGCGCTGCGGCTGGCGATGGGGCGGGCCGCGCGGGCCAGCGACTTTGACCTGATCTGCGCCGACGATCTGACCATCGACAGCCGCCCCCGGCAACGAAAGGTTGCGCATGACGGGGAAAAGTCGCAGATGTCGGGACCGTTCCGGTTGCGTGTCAGGCCGGACGCCCTGTGGGTGCTGGCGCCCGAACGGCGCCCCGATGGCAGCATCGCACGCGGCGCGCGGCCGTGACCTTGACCGTGCCCTTGACTGTGACCGATCGCCTTTCGCGGGACCAAGACGTGAGCCGACTGATCCTTCTGTCCGATCTGCATTTCGGCCTGCACCGGGGCGATCTGGTGGACCCTCTGATCCGCCGCGTCAATGCCGCGCGCGCCGATCTGGTGGTGATCACCGGCGATCTGACGCATCGCGCGCGGGCGGCGCAATTCGATCTGGCGCGCGATTTCCTGCCGCGCCTGACCGCGCCCTGGATCACCGTGCCGGGCAATCACGATGTGCCGCTGTTCAACATCCTCGCGCGGCTCTGGTGGCCGTGGGACGGCTATCGGCGCACGATTGATCCGGTGCTGGCCCCTGCCCGCGATCTGGGTGCGCTGCGGGTGATCGGCGTCAACACCACCGACCCGCACGTCTGGCAGCGCGGCCGCATCGACGATGCGACCCGCGCCCGGGTCACCGCAACCCTGCGCGCCCGCCCCGACGCGATCGGCGTCATCGCCCTGCACCACCCGCTGATCCAGCGCCCGACCATCACCAAGACCCCGACCGAGGGCGCGGATGAGGCCCTGGCCGACTGGACGGCGGCGGGGGCGCGGCTGATCCTGTCAGGCCATATCCACATCTGGGACGTGCTGGGCCTGGGCCACGGGCCGCTGCACATCCAGGCCGGGACCGCGCTTTGCGACCGGCTGCACGACCGTCAGAACGAATATGCGGTGCTGGATTTCGACGGCCCCGCGCTGCGCATCACCCGCCATATCGTGCCGATGGGATCGACCGATTTCCAGCCGCCTGACCGGCTGGACTATGCGTGGACCGGCAGCGGCTGGCATCAGCCTTAGGCGCGGATGGTGATGCCTGCCGGGCCGTGCTCGACCGTGCCGATCCGGGCGGCCAGCGGATAGCCCGCGGCACGGATCTGCGCCAGCACCCGGTCGGCCGCGTCCGGGGCCACGCTGACCAGCAACCCGCCCGAGGTCTGCGGATCGGTCAGCAGATGGCGCTGCCAGTCGGGCAGGCCATCGGGCAGGCGCACCTGATCGCCGTAAGCCGCCCAGTTGCGATGCGACGCACCGGTGACATGGCCGCTTTGCACCAACTCGACCGCGCGCTTCAGCAGGGGCAGCGCGGGCAGGTCGATGGCCAGCCGCAGACCGGCACCGCGCGCGACCTCAAGCCCGTGGCCCAGGATGCCGAAGCCGGTGACATCGGTGATCGCATGAACCGCCGGGTCATCGGCCAGATCTGCCCCGATCCGGTTCAGCAGCGTGGTCGTCGCGATCATCTCGTCATAGCCGGCGGCGTCCAGATTGCCCTTCTTGATGGCGCTGGAATAGATGCCGACGCCCAGACCCTTGGTCAGGATCAGCGCATCGCCCGGCTGGGCGGCGGTATTGCGGCGCAGCTTTTCGGGATGCACCAGCCCGATCACGGCCAGCCCATAGATCGGCTCGGGCGCGTCGATGCTGTGGCCGCCCGCGACCGGGATCCCGGCCTGACCGCAGATATCGGCCCCGCCGTTCAGGATCTCGCGGATGGTGGCGGCGGGCAGCTTGTCGATGGGCATTCCCAGGATCGCCAGCGCCATGATCGGCCGCCCGCCCATCGCATAGACATCGGAAATCGCATTGGTCGCGGCGATGCGGCCGAAATCGCGCGGGTCATCGACCATCGGCATGAAGAAATCCGTGGTGGCAATCACGCAGGTCGCGTCATCGACCTGCCAGACGGCGGCGTCATCGGCGGTGTCGCTGCCCACCAGAAGCTGCGGAAAGGCCGCCGCCAGCGGCTGATCGGCCAGCAATTCGCGCAGAACCGAGGGCGCGAGCTTGCAGCCGCAGCCGCCACCATGTGCCAGCGCGCTCAGCCGGATCGGTTGGTCTTGGGTCATGGCCTTGCCCCTTTCTTGCGGTCTGGCCGCACCTTGCCGCGCCGGGCGGCGACACGCAACCCGCCCCCGCCCTGCGACTTTCGGCGGGTGAAAGCGGCGCGAATGGCTGGACATCCGCGACTGCCTGCCGCACCTTTAGAGGATATAAAATGTTTGACGGAGGACCGCGATGACCATTCGACTGAAACCCCTGCTGGGCCTGGCCCTGGCCATCGGCACGCTGGCCGGTGCGGCCTCGGCCCAGAACATGAGCTTCTTCCGCATCGGCACCGGCGGCACCGCGGGCACCTATTACCCGATCGGCGGGCTGCTGGCCAATGCCATCTCGAACCCGCCGGGGTCGCGCCCCTGCGATGAGGGCGGCTCCTGCGGCGTTCCCGGTCTGGTGGCCTCGGCCATCGCGGCCAATGGCTCGGTCGCCAATGTGAACGCGGTCATGGGCGGCACGCTGGAATCGGGCTTTGTCCAGGGCGATGTCGCCGCCTGGGCGCAGACCGGCACCGGCATCTGGGAGGGCCAGCCCGCTGCCGACAAGCTGCGCGCCATCGCCAACCTTTACCCGGAATCGCTGCATCTGGTGGCCCGCGCCGATGCCGGCATCGCCAGCGTCGCCGATCTGAAGGGCAAGCGCGTGTCGATGGACGAACCGGGATCCGGCACGCTGGTCGATGCCCGCATCGTGCTGGAAAGCGCGGGCCTGACCGAAGGCGATGTCCGCGCCGAGTTCCTGAAGCCCGATCAGGCGGCCGAACGGATGAAGGACGGCCAGATGGATGCGTTCTTCTTTGTCGGCGGCTATCCGGCGGGGGCGATTGCCGAACTGGCCAGCCAGCACGCCGTTACCCTGGTGCCGATCCCGGCCGAGGCGGCGCAGGCGATCATCGCCAAATACCCGTTCTTTGCCGCCGATACCGTGCCAGCCGGCACCTATAACGGCGTCGATGCCGACACCGCTACCATCGCCGTCGGCGCGCAATGGGTGACTTCGGCCGATCAGCCCGATGACCTGATCTATGGCATCACCCAGGCGCTGTGGAACGACAACACCCGCAAGCAACTGGATGCGGGCCATGCCAAGGGCAAGCTGATCACCAAGGAACATGCGCTGGATGGTCTGGGCATTCCGCTGCATCCGGGTGCCGAACGCTTCTATAAAGAAGCGGGTCTGCTGAAGTAACGATCAACGGGCGCGGGGCATCCCCCCCGCGCCCGTGCCTTTGCCAGGAAACAGACATGACCACTTCGCCGCAGACCGGGCACGGCCCGCACGTCACCCATCTGACCGCCGATGAGCTGCAAGCCATCGAGGAAAAGTTCGACCCCGAACTGCGCTTTCGCCCGCTGCCCGGCGCGATGACGCTGTTGGCGGGGGGGCTGCTGTTCCTGCTGTCGTGCTATCATTACTACACCGCCGGTTTCGGCATCCCGCAGGCCACCACGCATCGCGGCCTGCATCTGGCGGCGACGCTGCTTCTGGTGTTCATCTTCTTCGCGGCCTTCACCCGCAGCGGTGAGCCGGTGCCGGCCTCGCGCGGCCCGCTGTCGCTGTTCGGCCTGCCGGTGATCGACTGGCTGTTTGCCCTGGCTGGCGCGGCGGCGGCGCTTTATGTGCCCTGGATCTATGCCGATCTGGCCTTCCGTGTCGGCAATCCGAACGTGCTGGACGTGACGATGGGCACCATCCTGATCGTCACCCTGCTTGAGGCGGTGCGCCGGTCGATGGGCTGGCCCTTGCCGGTCATCGCCATCCTGTTCATGGCCTATGCCTATTTCGGACCCTATTTCCCGGCGGCCTTTGCCCATCCGGGTGCCGATTGGCGCGGCATCGTGAACCACCTTTACCTGACCTCGCAGGGGATCTACGGCACCGCGCTTGGCGTGATCGCCACCTATGTGTTCCACTTCGTGCTGTTTGGCGTGATGGCCACCCGCATCGGGCTGGGGCAGTTGTTCATCGACATCGCCAGTGCCTTGGCCGGCCGCTATTCCGGGGGGCCGGCCAAGGTGTCGGTGCTGTCCTCGGCGCTGCTCGGGTCGATCTCGGGCTCGTCGATTGCCAATACGGTGACGACCGGGGCGCTGACCATTCCGGCGATGATCCGCGTCGGTTACCCCCGCCATTTCGCCGCCTCGGTCGAGGCGGCAGCATCGACCGGCGGGCAGATCACCCCGCCGATCATGGGCGCGGTGGCGTTCCTGATGATCGAATATCTGGGCCTGCCGCTGCAAACCATCCTGATCGCGGCGATCGTCCCGGCTTTCATGCATTTCTTCGGCGTGCTGGTGCAGGTCCATCTTGAGGCCCGCCGCCTGGGCTTGCGCGGCCTGCACCCCGATGAGCTGCCGAACGCCTGGAAGGTGCTGAAAGAGGGCTGGCTGACGGTGGTGCCGCTGATCGTGCTGATCGCCATCCTGATGTCGGGGATGACGCCCTTTGCCGCCGCCTTCTGGTCGATCACCTGCTGCATCGCGGTGCTGATCGTGCAAGAGGTGATGCGCCACGGCATCCCCGATGGCCTGCGCCAGACCGCCCATGGCCTGTGGGAAGGCTTCACCCTGGGCGCCAAGCAATCGTTGTCGGTGACCGCCGCCGCCGCGCTGGTCGGCGTGGTGATCGGCGTCGTCACCCTGACCGGCGTCGGCTTCCGCGTCGCCTATATGGTGACCACGGCGGCGCAGGACTGGGCGACCAGTGTCGATGGCTGGCTGGGCGTGCTGCCCTTTGACCTGATCTCGGTGCAGTCGCTGACGCTGCTGTTCACCCTGGTGATGACGGCGGTGGTTTGCGTGCTGATGGGCTGCGGCATCCCGACCACGGCGAATTACATCATCATGGTCGCCGTGGCCGCGCCGATCCTGGGGCTGCTGGGGGTCGAACCCATCGTCGCGCATTTCTTCGTCTTCTACTTCGGCGTGCTGGCGGATGTGACGCCGCCGGTGGCGCTGGCGGCCTATGCCGCGGCGGGGATCGCGGGGGCGAATGCCTTCAAGGCGGGCAACACCGCCTTCCGGCTGTCGATGGGCAAGGCGCTGGTGCCCTTTGTGTTCGCCTTCCAGCCCGCGCTGCTGATCGTGACCAAGGATTTCACCCTGCCGCTGTTCGTGCTGGCCACGGGCGGGGCGATGCTGGGGATCCTGGCGCTGTCGACGGCGATCACCAACTGGATGCTGGGGCCGCTTTACTGGTTTGAACGGCTGCTGCTGGTGCTGGCGGCGGTGCTGCTGATCGCGCCCGATCTGACGGTCACGATCATCGGCATCGTGCTGTTCGCCATTCCGCTGACCCGGCAGCTTCTGGCCGGGCGCGGGCAGGCCCCGACCCCGGCCTGACGCACTTGTCACCGACCATCAGGGGGGCCAGCGGCCCCCCTTTTTTCCTGCCGCGACATCTGCAAGGATCGCCCGATGACCCAAGATCTGACCCTGACCAACCTGACCCTGCGCGAGGATGACGGCATCGGCATCCTGACGCTGAACCGCCCGTCCAAGCGCAATGCGCTGGACGAGGCGACGATCGAGGATCTGATCGCCTTTTTCACCGCCCTGCCCCGGTCGGGCCTGCGCGCCGTCGTCGTGCGGGCCGAGGGCGACCACTTCTGTGCGGGCCTTGATCTGGTCGAACACCACCGCGAGGATCGCCGCCCCGAAGCCTTCATGCATCTGTGCCTGCGCTGGCATGAGGCGTTCAACAAGATCGAATATGGCGGGGTGCCGGTGATCGGCGCGCTGAAGGGCGCGGTGGTCGGCGGCGGGCTGGAGCTGGCCTCGTCCTTCCATATCCGTGTGGCCGATGCGTCAACCTATTTCGCCTTGCCCGAGGGCACGCGCGGGCTATTCACCGGTGGCGGCGCGACGATCCGGGTGGCCGATCTGGTCGGCAAGGCGCGGATGATCGACATGATGCTGACCGGGCGGGTCTATCAGCGCGACGAGGCGGTGGCGGTCGGGCTGGCGCAATATCTGGTCGAGGACAGCGAGGCCAAGGCCATCGAGATCGCCCGCGCCTGCGCCGCCAATACCAGCCTGTCGAACTTTGCCATCTGTTCGGGGATTTCGCATTTCCAGAACATGTCGGGTCTGGATGCCGCCTATGCCGAGGCGGTGCTGGCCGGGATCGTCAACACCCAGCCCGCGGCGCGCGACCGGTTGGCGGCCTTTGCCGATGGGTCCGCCAAGCGCATCCGTCCCGAAGCATAAGGGAGGGGGCGCTGCCCCGCTCGGGCTGCGCCCTGCCCTCGGCCAGGGCCTCGGGCGTTCGTCGGGGAAACGGTCCCCCGGACCGTTTCCTGATCCTCCTCACCCCTTGGGATATCTGGGCCAAGAAGAAAGGGTCCGCGCCTTAGCGTGCCGGGCGCTGGATCTGTTCCAGATATTCGGCAATCGCCACCAGCCGCACCGGGGTCGGGGTCTTGATGCCGTCGCCGCTGTCATAGGGGATCAGCGCGCCATCCATCAGCGGGCCGAATTGCGGCATCACCGCGCCATGCGGGTTGGTGTCGCCGTCGCCATAGATCTTGGCCATGGTCGCGCGGCGCGGGAAGCTGCCGCCGTTGCGCGCGGCGATCAGCGTCAGATCGGCGGGGGCGGCGTCCAGTTCCGGCTCGGCCCCGCCATGCCCGCGACCGTCATCGCCATGGCATGAGGCGCAGAAGGCGCGGAAATCGGCGCGGCCATCCTCGGCCGGGGTGGTGCAGGCCGTCAGCCCCGCCGTCAGCCCGAAGGCGATCATCCCCATTGCCCAGATCGTTGCGCGCATATCGGCCCCCTTTTGCTGCGGGCCTTATCGTGCCACCGCGGCGACGGCGGGGCAAGGCGGCACGCGCAAGGTCAGGCGTCGATCAGCCGACCCTGATCCAGCCGCAGGATGCGGTCCATGCGCGCGGCCAGCTCCGGGTTGTGGGTGGCGATCAGCGCCGACAGGCCGGTGTCGCGCACCACATCCATCAGCGCGCCGAACACCTGATCGGCGGTGGCGCTGTCCAGATTGCCGGTCGGTTCGTCGGCCAGCAGCAGTTTGGGACCATTGGCAAGCGCACGGCAAAAGGCCACGCGCTGCTGTTCTCCCCCCGACATTTCCGCCGGACGGTGCGCGGCCCGCGCCCGCAGGCCGACCCGATCGAGCAGGGCCAGCGCCCGGTCGCGGGCCTGACCGCCCGGCACCCCGTCGGCCAGCTGCGGCAGGGTGATGTTCTCCAGCGCCGTGAACTCGGGCAGGAGGTGGTGGAACTGATAGACAAAGCCCAGATCGCGGCGCCGCGCCTCGGTCCGGGCACGATCGGAAAGGCCGGTCATGTCGGCCCCGCCGATCAGCACGCGCCCCGCATCGGGCGTGTCCAGCAGACCGGCGATGTGCAGCAGCGTCGATTTCCCCGCCCCCGAGGGTGCGACCAGCGCCACCACCTGCCCGCGCGGGATCACCAGATCGACACCGCGCAGCACCGGCACCGCATTCGGGCGGCCCGCGTTATAGGTCTTTTCGATCCCCTGAAGGGTCAGCACGTCATTCATAGCGCAGGGCCTCGACCGGGTTCATCCGGGCGGCGCGGCGCGCCGGGAAGATGGTGACAAGAAACGACAGGATCAGCGACAGGCCGATGGCCTTGGCGATGTCGATGCCGCGCAGTTTCGCAGGCAGTTCGTAGATGCCGCGGATCGAGGGATCCCAGGCACCGCCGCCGCTGGCCCAGTTGGCGAATGCCATCACGCTGTCGACATTCAGCGCGAACAGCACGCCCAGCACCACGCCGATCGCCGTGCCGATCACCCCGGTGAAGGCCCCGCACAGGAAGAACACCCGCATCACCGCGCCTTGGGTCAGGCCCATGGTGCGCAAGATGCCGATGTCGCGCCCCTTGTTCTTGACCAGCATGATCAGCCCCGAGGTGATGTTCATCGTGGCGATCATCACCAGGATCGACAGGATGACGAACATCACGTTGTCCTCGATGTCGAGGGCGCGCAGAAAGCTGCCCGCGCCGTCGCGCCAGGTCCAGGTCAGCGCGGCGGGACCGGCGACCTGCCGCAGGGCGGGGATATGGCTGTCGACCTGTTCGGGGTTGGTCACGAAGATCTCGACCTCATCGGCGACGCCTTCGCGGTTGAAATAGCTCTGCGCCTCGGCCAGCGGCATGTAGACGCGGGTGCGGTCGATGTCATAGCGCCCGGCGGTGAAAATATAGACCACCGGATAGGCATTGACGCGCGGGCTGGTGCCAAAGGCCGTGCGCGCACCATTGGGCGAGATCATGCGGACGGTATCGCCCACCGTGACGCCCAGTTCGCGCGCCAGGCCCGAGCCGATGGCGATGCCCTGATCCAGGCTGTCGATATCGCCAAAGCCGGTCTCGGGATCGGCCACGCGCGGGATGGTCTTCAGATTGTCCAGCGTCAGGCCGAACACCTCGGCCACGTTCGACCGGTCACCGATATTCAGCATCACCTGGCCACGCACCAGCGGCGCGGCGCGGGTCACGCCCGGCACCTGCGCAAGACGCGCGGCAAGATCGTCGTAATCCTGGATCCGGCCAGGCACCGTCATCTCGGCGGCCTCGACATAGACCGGGCCGTTATAGACCGTCACATGGGCATTTGCGCCCAGGATCGTGTCGACGAACTCGGCCCGGAAACCGGCGCGCACGGCCAGGGTGGCGATCAAGGCAGCCACGCCCAAGGCGATGCCGATCAGGCTGATCCAGGTCATCACGCTGACCCCGCCCTCGGCCCGGCGGGCGCGCAGATAGCGCCAGGCGATCAGGAACTCATAGCCGGAGAACGGCGCGGGGGGGCGGCGGGTGGCGGGCGCGGCGGGGTGATCTGTGGGCATCGGGCTTCCCTTTGGGTCAGGCGCACCTTGCCCAAGGGGGGGCAAAGGTCAAGGCGGTGCAAGGCCGGGCTGGCGCGTCTCACGCGACATTGACGCTTGGCTGCGGGCAAGATCGGGGTTAGCCTTGCGCCACCGGCGCCGCGATATCCGCAGCGCACGGACCTGCAAGCCCGCGCCGGGCCAGCTTATGTTACCTGTCACGCCGTTCCGATCCGCCACCCCGATCCCGACCTTGATCTGCCGTCCCGAGTAGCCCATGCGCCACAGCCTGCCGCTGGCCCCCCAGTTCTATGTGACCGCGCCGCAGCCCTGCCCCTATCTGGCGGATCGGCTGGAGCGCAAGCTGTTCACCGCGCTGTCGGGCGACGGGTCGGAACGGCTGAACAACGCGCTGTCGCGGCAGGGCTTTCGGCGGTCGCAGAATGTGCTGTATCGCCCGGCCTGCGCTGATTGCAGCGCCTGCCTGTCGGCGCGGATCCGGGTCGATGACTTCGCTCCCTCGCGCAATCAGCGCAAGGTGATGCGCCGCAATGCCGATCTGGTGCGCGTCGCCACAAGCCCCTGGGCGACCGAGGAACAGTTCAGCCTGTTCCGCCGCTATCTGGATCGCCGCCACGCCGATGGCGGCATGGCCGACATGGACATTTTCGAGTTTGCGGCCATGGTCGAGGAAACCCCGGTGCGGTCGCGGGTCGTCGAATATCGCCGCCCCCATGCCGGGCTGCGGCTGGACCACAGCATCCCTGGGCCAGACAACAGCGATCTGATCGCCGTCTGCCTGACCGATGTGCTGGATGACGGGCTGTCGCTGGTCTACAGCTTTTACGAACCGGGCCAGGATCACCTGTCGCTGGGCAGCCACATGATCCTGGATCATGTCGAGATCGCCCGCGCCGCCGACCTGCCCTATGTCTATCTGGGCTATTGGGTGCCGGGCAGCCGCAAGATGGATTACAAGGCGCGCTTTGCCGCGCTGGACATCTTCAAGGGCGGGGTCTGGCAGGATCTGGGCGATCCCGACCAGCACACCGGGGAAACACACCCGTTGTCGGTCGAACCCATCGTCGAGCAGGTGGCGCGGATCCAGTTGCCCGAACTGCGCGCCGAGCCACAACCCGCCACGCCCATGCCGGTGCGCGGCCCCGTGCCGCCGCGCGGCACCAGCGGCTGACCCAGCCGGATCGCCCCGGATCGCGCCCGAAATGCCGCGCAACATGTCGCATTATTTTTGTGCTCCACGGACATTTTCTTTCCGCTTTCCGGTTGACGCCCCCGGCCCGCCTGCCTAGTGTCCGGGCAGGCACAAAACCCCAGGACAGCCCATGCACCGGACCCTTATTCTTGTCGTAGACTACCCGCGCATGGGCCGGTGACGGTAGACCAGATCACCCCCCCCATGCGCCCCCGCTGATCGGGGGCTTTTTGTTGCCAGTATGGCCCCTAGTGGAGAAGACAGATGTCACGGCAGATGACCGGAGCGAAAATGGTGGTGCAGGCGCTGAAGGATCAGGGCGTCGATACCGTATTCGGCTATCCCGGCGGTGCCGTTCTTCCGATCTATGACGAGATTTTCCAGCAAAACGACATCAAGCACATTCTGGTGCGCCACGAACAGGGCGCGGTGCATATGGCCGAGGGCTATGCGCGGTCGACCGGCAAGCCGGGCGTGGTCCTGGTGACCTCGGGGCCGGGGGCGACCAATGCGGTCACCGGGCTGACCGATGCGCTGCTGGATTCGATCCCGCTGGTGGTGCTGTCGGGGCAGGTGCCGACCTTCATGATCGGCACCGACGGCTTTCAAGAGGCCGACACGATCGGCATCACCCGCCCCTGCACCAAGCACAACTGGCTGGTCAAGGAAACCGACCGGCTGGCCGAGACCATCCACCAGGCCTTCCATGTGGCGACCTCGGGGCGACCGGGGCCGGTGCTGATCGACATTCCCAAGGACGTGCAATTCGCCAACGGCACCTATAGCGGGCCGAAGCAGGCCAAGGTCGATCACTATCAGCCGCGCCGCAAGGGCGACATCGACGCCATCACCCGCATCGTCGAGATGATGGAAACCGCCGAACGCCCGATCTTTTACACCGGCGGCGGGGTCATCAACTCGGGCCCCGGCGCCAGCCAGTTGCTGCGTGAACTGGTGGATGCGACCGGGATTCCCGTCACCTCGACGCTGATGGGGCTGGGGGCCTATCCCGCCAGCGGCAAGAACTGGCTGGGGATGCTGGGGATGCACGGCCTGTATGAGGCCAACCTGGCGATGCACGGCTGCGATGTGATGATCAACCTGGGCGCGCGGTTCGACGACCGCATCACCGGGCGGGTGGCCGATTTCAGCCCGAAAAGCTGGAAGGCGCATGTCGATATCGACCCCTCGAGCGTCAACAAGGTGATCCATGTCGACCAGCCGGTGATCGGTGACATCGGTCACGTGCTGGAGGATCTGCTGAAGATCTGGAAGGCACGCGGGCGCAAGGTGAACAAGCCCGCGCTGGAAAAATGGTGGGCGAAGATCGAGGGCTGGAAGGCGGTGAACTGTCTGGCCTATGGCGGGTCCGAGACGGTCATCAAGCCGCAATACGCGCTGGAGCGGCTGGAGGCGCTGACCAAGGGCCATGACCGCTATGTCACCACCGAGGTCGGCCAGCACCAGATGTGGGCCGCACAATTCCTGGGCTTCGAGGCGCCGAACCGATGGATGACCTCGGGCGGTCTGGGCACGATGGGTTACGGCCTGCCGGCCAGTATCGGCGTGCAGGTGGCCCATCCCGAGGCTTTGGTCATCAACGTCGCGGGCGATGCGTCCTGGCTGATGAACATGCAGGAAATGGGAACCGCGGTGCAGTTCCGCGCCCCGGTCAAGCAGTTCATCCTGAACAACGAACGGCTGGGGATGGTGCGCCAATGGCAGCAACTGCTGCATGGCGAGCGTTACAGCCAGTCCTGGTCGGAAAGCCTGCCCGATTTCGTCAAGCTGGCCGAGGCCTTCGGCTGCAAGGGACGACAGGTCAGCAACCCCGCCGAACTGGACGATGCGATTGCCGAGATGATCGCCTATGACGGGCCGTTCATTCTGGATGTGCTGGTCGAGAAGCATGAGAATTGCTTCCCGATGATCCCCTCGGGCAAGCCGCATAATGAAATGCTGCTGGCGGCGGATGCCGAGGCGTTCAAATCGGGCGCGACGCTGGTGTGACGGGCGCGCGGGGGTTTTACCCCCGCACCCTCAGGATATTTGGGCCAAGAAGAAAGAGGCAATCATGGCGGCGTTGAACATCAAGAAGGGCGCGACCTCACACTCGGCCTATGATCTGCGTGATCCCAACAGCCAGGGTGTTGAGCGGCACACGCTGGCGGTCATGGTCGATAACGAGGCCGGGGTGCTGGCGCGGGTGATCGGGCTGTTTTCGGGGCGGGGCTACAACATCGACAGCCTGACCGTGGCCGAGGTGGATCACAGCGGGCACCGGTCGCGGATCACCATCGTCACGCGCGGCACGCCCTCGGTCATCGAGCAGATCAAGGCGCAACTGGGCCGGATCGTGCCGGTGCACGAGGTGCATGACCTGACCGTGGAAGGCGCCAGCGTCGAGCGCGAACTGGGCCTGCTGAAGGTCGTCGGCACCGGTGACAAGCGTGTCGAGGCGCTGCGGCTGGCCGATATCTTCCGCGCCAAGGTGGTGGATTCGACGCTGGAAAGCTTCGTGTTCGAGATCACCGGCGCACCGGAAAAGATCGACGCCTTTGCCGATCTGATGCGGCCGCTGGGGCTGGTCGATGTGGCGCGCACCGGGGTGGCGGCGCTGTCGCGCGGCGCCTGAGCCGGATCAGGGTTCTTTTCGCGGATCGACCGGCTTCGGCCGGTCGTCCCATTCGGTCGACAGGATGCGTTCGGCATCGCCCTTGGGGTCTTCGAACTGGTGGTTGCGCATCGCCCAGAAAAAGGCACCCAGCCCCACGCCGCCAAGCAGCAGCGAAATCGGGATCAGATAGACCAGCACATTCATCGGGTTATCCTTATTTCAGGCGCAGCGCGTTCAGCGACACGGTGATCGAGGATAGCGACATGGCCAGTGCCGCCGCCAGCGGTGTGGCCAGC
This sequence comes from Paracoccus zhouxuedongae, assembly GCF_041927815.1. Lineage (NCBI taxonomy): Bacteria > Pseudomonadati > Pseudomonadota > Alphaproteobacteria > Rhodobacterales > Paracoccaceae > Paracoccus > Paracoccus zhouxuedongae. The sequence goes on along the minus strand of NZ_JBHFHM010000001.1, from coordinate 405,487 downwards.
CCGACCAGGGCGATGGGCACCGCCACGACGTTATAGCCGAAGGACAGGGCGAAGTTCTCCTTGATACGCTTGCGGGCCTGGCGGCTGATGCGCAGACTGTCGGCGACCGGTTCCAGATCCTGCCCCAGCAGCACGATGTCGGATGCCGTGCGCGCCGCATCCAGCGCCGAAGCGGGCGAGATCGAGACATGCGCGGCGGCAAGCGCCGCCGTATCGTTCAGCCCGTCCCCAACCATCAGCACCTTGCAGCCACGCGCCGACAGATCCGCGACAAGCGCCGCCTTTTCGGCGGGCAGGGCCTCGGCCCGCCAATCGGGAATGCCAAGGCGCTGCGCCAGATCCTGCACCGCCGGGCCGACATCGCCCGAGACCAGCCAGACCGCCATGCCCTGCGCGCGGCAGGCGGCGATCGCGGCCTCGGCCCCCGGTCGCAGGCTGTCGGCAAAGGTCAGGCTGATCGGCGGGGCGGTGCCGATGCGCAGATGGGTGGCGGTGGTGGTGCCGGCCTCGGCGCCCACCCAGGCGGCGCGGCCAAGGCGGACGGGCTGGCCCTGCCAAAGACCTTCGATGCCATAGCCCGGCACTTCGCGCAGGTCATCAACGGCCGCCGGGGCGGTGTCGGACAGAGCCTGCGCCAGCGCAAGGGCCAGCGGATGCGACGAGGCCCCGGCGAGGGCGCGGGCCACCGCGCGTTGGTCGGCCCCCAGCACGTCAAGGTTCTGCGGCGCGGGCACGCCCATGGTCAGGGTGCCGGTCTTGTCGAAAACCACCGCGTCGACCTCGGCCAGGCGTTCAAGCGCTGTGCCGTCCTTGACCAGCAGCCCTTTGCGGAACAGCTTGCCCGAAGCCGCGGTAACGACCGCAGGCACCGCCAGCCCAAGCGCGCAGGGGCAGGTGATGATCAGCACCGCCGCCGCGATGTTCACCGCCAGCCGCACATCGCCGCCGCTGATCCACAGCCAGGCCAGGAAGGACGAAAAGGCCAGCAGATGCACGGCGGGCGAATAGCCGCGCGCGGCGCGTTCGGCCAGCGAGGTATAGCGCGTCTTGGCGCTTTCGGCGGCAGCGACCAGTTCGGCCATCCGGTAGAGCGAGCTGTCCTTGCCCGCCGCCGTCACCTGCATGACCAGCGGGCCGGTCAGGTTCACCTCACCCGTCGACAGCGCGACGCCCCGCCCCGCCCAGACCGGCAGGCTTTCGCCGGTCAGCAGCGCGCGGTCGATCTCGGACGTGCCCTGAGTCACGATGCCATCCGCCGGCACCCGCGCGCCGGGGCGGATCAGCACCTGATCGCCGGGGGCCAGATCGGCCACCGCCACCAGCTCCTCGGCCCCGTCGGTCAGGCGGATGGCGCGGGGCACCTCAAGCGCGGCCAGTTCCTCGGCGGCGGATCGGGCCACGGCGCGGGTCCGGTAGTCCAGATAGCGGCCGACCAGCAGGAAGAACGCCAGCATCACCGCCGCATCGAAATAGGCGTGGTGGCCGGAATTGGCCGTCTCATAGACCGAAATCGCCGAGGCCAGGATCAGCGCCAGCGAGATCGGCACATCCATCCCCAGCCGCCCGCCACGCAGCGAGGCGAAGGCCGATTTGAAGAACGGCTGGCCCGCAAAGGCCACGGTCGGCAGCGCGATGGCGCCGGAAATCCAGTGGAACAGGTCGCGGGTCGCGGCCTCTGCCCCCGACCAGACGGCGACCGACAGGATCATGATGTTCATCATCGCGAAACCCGACACGCCGATGCGCATCAGGATGTCGCGGCCCTGACGGTCGGCGGTGGTGGCCGACAACATGCCGGGGTCCAGCTCATGCGCCTCATAGCCGATGCGGGCCAGGGTGGCGATCAGCACGGCGGGGTCGGTGCCGGCCTCGGTTTCCACGGCGACGCGGCGCAGGGTCAGGTTGACGCGGGCATCACGCACATCGTCACGGGCTTTCAGCGCGCGTTCCACATCGCTGATGCAGGTGGCGCAATGGGCCGTGGGCAGCGACAGCATCACGCGGGCCTCACGCGCAAGGCTGGCGCCGCGGGCAAGGCGTTCGGCGGCGGGCGCGGCCACGCAGGCGGGGCAGGCCGACATGCCCGTGGCCCCGTCGAAATCCTGCGGCCCGGCCAGATCGGCGCGGTCCATGTCGGGGTTCAGCGTCATCCGCCCTGCCCTTTCCGTCTGTGTCCTGTCGCTTGCGCGGCCTTAGCCCCGCACGTTGAAATCGAACCGCTGGCGGAACAGCGTGCCGTCCGGCGCCTCGGCCTCAAGATGGATCAGCCAGTTGCCGGGCGCCAGCGCGATCGGGGCGGTGAACTGACCATTTTCATAGGCGAAGGCCGGGGTCTGGTCGTCGCGGGTATGGGTGGTGCGGCCCACCGTCACATCCAGCCGCTTGACCGACACCGGCTTGTCGGCGCTGTCGAGGATGGCAAAGCTCATCACCCCATCCGCATAATCGTGGCGGATATGCCAGCCCAGGTTCTGCTGGGCCGCGCGGTCGGCATCAAAGGTCTGCGAGGCGACATAGCTGTTGGCGACCTCAAGCCCCGGAAAGGTGCCGATGGCCTGGCGCGCCATGAACAGGTTGACCACGATGATGACCGCGAACAGCCCGACAAAGGTGGCCGCCACGCCGCGCCCGGACACGCGGTTCCCCAGGCTGAGCAGCAGAAAGGGCAACAGCAGCGGGATGGCCACCGCCACCACCATCAGACCCCGCGCCAGCGGCGACAGGCCGTAGAACATCTCAAGCAGGTTGCTCATCGGCGTGCCCCCGTGCCGTTGAAGACGGTGTCGGTCACCGAACGCGCGTTCGATTCGACGTCCTGCACCCAGATCTCGATCTCTTCGCGCGCGCCGGCGGCCGGTTCGCTGCCCCTGGGCGCGGTCACGTAGATGCGCTGGATCAGCATCTGATCGGCACCGACCGCGACCTGCTGGCCCTCGACCCCTTCAAGCGTCAGGGTCAGCGGGGCCTGGTTGGCGCCTTCGGCCAGGCGGATGGTGAACTGGCGTTCCTCACCCTGCTTGTTGCGCAGCCGCAGTTCATAGGTGTTGCGGATCGCGCCGTCAGACATCTGCACGAACAGCGGGTTGCGCACCGGCGTGACGTTCACATCCAGCGGCGAGCGCATGAACAGCGCCACCACCAAAGCGATGCCGATGCCCATCCACAGGGTGAAATACAGCATCGTGCGCGGGCGCAGGATATGCTTCATCACCGGCTTCGGCGCGGCACCGGCGCGCTCGGCGGCCTCGTCCTTCAGGGCCATATAGTCGATCAGCCCGCGCGGCTTGCCGATCTTGTCCATCACGTCGTTGCAGGCGTCGATGCACAGGGCGCAAGTGATGCATTCAAGCTGCTGGCCGTCGCGGATGTCGATGCCCATCGGGCAGACGTTCACGCAGGCCAGGCAGTCGATGCAATCGCCCTTGGCGGCGGTCGGGCTGTCGCCCTTGGTCGGCTCACCCTTGGCGATCTTGCCGCGCGGTTCGCCCCGCCATTCGCGATAGCCGACGGTCAGCGAATCCTCGTCCAGCATGGCGGCCTGGATACGCGGCCAGGGGCAGGCATAGATACAGATCTGTTCGCGCGCGAAGCCGCCAAAGAAGAAGGTGGTGGCGGTCATCACCGCGATGGTCGTGTAGGCGACCGGATGCGCCTGACCGGTCAGCAGATCGGCCAACAGGGTCGGCGCATCGGTGAAGTAGAACACCCATGCGCCACCGGTCGCCACAGCGATCGCCAGCCAGATGATCCATTTCGACAGCCGCAGCCGCAGCTTGTTCAGCGACCAGGGCGCGCGATGGATGCGCAACTGGTTGTTGCGGTCGCCCTCGATAAAGCGTTCGACATGCAGGAACAGGTCGGTCCAGACCGTCTGCGGGCAGGCATAGCCGCACCAGACCCGACCCAGTGCCGAGGTGAACAGGAACAGCCCCAGCCCGGCCATGACCAGCAGGCCCGCGACGAAATAGAACTCATGCGGCCAGATTTCGATCATGAAGAAATAGAAGCGGCGGTTGGCAAGGTCGACCAGCACCGCCTGATCCGGCATCCCCGGCCCGCGATCCCAGCGCAGCCACGGGGTGATGTAGTAGACGCCCAACATCAGCGTCATCAGCACCCATTTCAGGGTGCGGAAGTTGCCGCTGACCGCGCGCGGGAACACCGGCTCGCGTGATGCGTAAAGGCCGGGGGGGGTAATTTCGGGCGAGGACACGTCAGACTCCTGTCTTATCCTTCGACGGGCTTAGGGCCGACGGCCCCGGCTTGCTTTGACCTGAATCAAAAAGACAGATCCAAGATACAGGATTTCCCGGCACATTCGAGGGGCCGGGACGCCGCAGGTCGGCGTGCCGGTTCAGGGCGGGCCGATCCACGGGTGTGGCGTATCTTCTAACCAATCGCGCCGGGCGATCCAAGCGCCCCTGGGCCGCCTGGGCCAAACTGCCGCATCACCGGGCGGGCGCGCCGATGGGAAAGGCCCGCGCCGGGGCGCGGGCCTTGGTCGTTCATCGCGCTGCGACCGGCTTATTCGCCGCCGCCCAGGCCATGCACATACAGCGACACGGCGCGGATATCAGCATCCGACAGCTTGGCACCCCAGGCCGGCATCACGCCACGGCGGGCATTGACGACGGAATAGTGGATGTCCTCACGCGTGCCGCCATACAGCCAGATCTGGTTGTTTAGCGACGGCGCGCCCAGATCGCGCATCCCCTCGCCATTTTCGCCATGGCAGCTTGCGCAGTTGTCGGCAAACACGGTGGCGCCTTCGGCCTCCAGCGTCGCGTCGAACTCCTGACCCGAGATCTTCAGCACATGTTCGACGACCTGTTTGATCTGGGTTTCGTCCAGCAGGCCGTCCACGCCAAAGCGCGGCATGTCGGAGATGCGGGTCTCGGGATCGTCTTCCGAACGGATGCCGTGAACGATGGTGGTGTGGATGGTGTCGATGTCGCCACCCCACAGCCAGTCGTTGTCCAGCAGGTTCGGATAACCGACGTTGCCGGCCGCGCCCGAACCATGGCACTGCGCGCAGTTGGTGCGGAACACCGCCGCACCGGCGTTGCGGGCATAGTTCGCCAGTTCGGTGTCATTGCTTACCTGGGTCAGGTCAGCCGCGACCAGACGCGCCTGAATGTCGGCATTCGCCGCATCGAAGCGCTGGATCTCGGCCGCGACATCGCCACGGGTCGAATGGCCCAGCAGACCCGGCGTCGCGCCGGAAATCAGCGGCCAGGCCGGATAGGCGATCACATAGGCAATCGCCCAGACGACGGTGGCGTAGAACGTCCATAGCCACCAGCGCGGCAGCGGGTTGTCGTATTCCTCGATCCCGTCCCAGCTGTGGCCAGTCGAGGGAACTTCGACAACCTTGGTGCCATGGCGGCCGCGGCGAACGGCACGGGTGCCATGGTGGGCCGCAGCGGTCGCCGCGGCGGCGGCTTCGTTGCCGGGGGCGTCGGGGGCCGGGCGATCGGGGGCAGCGCCCGCGATCTTGGCCTCGTGTTCCCGGTCGGCAGCCTGACGTTCAAGTTCGATCTTGTTGTCGGGGTTGTTGGGGCTGGAATGTGCGTCTTTTTCAGCCATCAGCGTGCCTCCTCGTGCCGCGCAGTCTCTGCGCGGTCGGGTGTCCGTTCCCCGCCGGTCTCGGCGGGCTTTTTTTCATGACGGAAGATGCTTTCGGCAATGTCCTGATGCACCCGGCGGCTGCCGGGCCGGAAGGCCCAGAACAGCACACCGATGAAGAACAGGAACAGGACCAGAAGCGCCCAGCTGTCTGCAAACTGCCGAAGAAGGGTGTAAAGGTCCATTGCCGCCCCCCTTACCGGCTGGCGTCGGGCTGGAAGGTCGAGAAATCGACCATCGTGCCCAGCACTTGCAGATAGGCGACCAGCGCATCCATTTCGGTCAGCGCGGGCTGACCATCAAAGTTGCGCGCCTGCGCCCCCGGATAGCGCGCCTGAAGGCCGCTGACATCCGCATCGGGCGTCGCCTGAGCCGCAAAGTCGGCCAGCGATTCCGTGATCATCTCGTCGCTATAAGGCACGCCGACCATACGGTCCGCCTTCAGCCGGTCCTCGATGTGTCTGCCATCGATGACGCGGTTCGACAGGAAGCCGTATTTCGGCATGATCGATTCCGGCACGACCGATTGCGGGTCGGTCAGGTGATCGACATGCCAGGCGTCGGAATAGCGCCCGCCAATCCGGGCCAGGTCCGGCCCGGTCCGCTTGGACCCCCACTGGAACGGATGGTCGTACATCGATTCCGCCGCCAGGCTGTAATGGCCGTAACGCTGCACCTCATCGCGCATCGGGCGGATCATCTGGCTATGGCAGACGTAGCAGCCCTCGCGGATGTAGATGTCGCGGCCCTTCAGCTCGAGCGGGGTGTAGGGGCGGACCCCCTCCACCTTTTCGATGGTGTTTTCCAGATAGAACAGCGGTGCGATCTCGACGATGCCACCGATGGTCACGACCAGGAACGAGAAGACCAGCAGCAGCGTGGCGTTCTTTTCGAGGATCTTGTGCTTTTCAAGAATTGCCATGTTCGCGTCTCCTTATTCGGCCGGAACCGGGGCAGTCTGCGCGGCGACGCGCGGCTGCTTGGCGACAGTGGCCCACAGGTTGTAGCACATGATCACACCACCGGCGAGATACAGCACCCCACCCAGCGCACGCACGACGTTCATCGGATGCTTGGCGGCGACGGTATCGGCGAAGGCGTTGACCAGATAGCCCTGGGCGTCGACTTCACGCCACATCAGGCCCTCCATGATGCCCGACACCCACATCGAGGCGGCGTAAAGCACGATCCCGATGGTGGCGAGCCAGAAGTGCCAGCTGACCAGCGACAGGCTGTAAAGACGTTCCCGACCCCACAGGCGCGGCACCAGATAGTAAAGCGCGCCAAAGGTGATCATGCCGTTCCAGCCAAGCGCGCCGGAATGGACGTGACCGATGGTCCAGTCGGTATAGTGCGACAGGCTGTTCACGGCCTTGATCGACATCATCGGGCCTTCAAAGGTCGACATGCCGTAAAAGCCGATGGCAACCACCATCATGCGGATGATCGGGTCGGTGCGCAGCTTGTCCCAGGCGCCCGACAGCGTCATCAGGCCGTTGATCATGCCACCCCAGGACGGCATCCATAGCATGATCGAGAACACCATGCCCAGCGTCGAGGCCCAGTCGGGCAGCGCGGTATAATGCAGGTGGTGCGGACCGGCCCAGATATACAGGAAGATCAGCGCCCAGAAGTGGATGATCGACAGCTTGTAGCTATAGACCGGACGTTCGGCCTGCTTCGGCACGAAGTAATACATCATGCCCAGGAAGCCCGCGGTCAGGAAGAAGCCCACGGCGTTGTGGCCATACCACCATTGCGTCATCGCATCCTGCACGCCCGCGAAAAGCTGCACGGATTTCGACCCGAACAGCGACACCGGCATCGCCAGGTTGTTGACGATATGCAGCATCGCGATGGTCACGATGAAGGACAGATAGAACCAGTTCGCCACATAGATGTGGGGTTCCTTGCGCTTCAGCACGGTGCCCAGGAACACCAGCAGATACACAACCCAGACGATCGTCAGCCACAGGTCGACATACCATTCGGGTTCGGCATATTCCTTGGACTGCGTGGCACCCAGGATATAGCCGGTCGCGGCCAGGACGATGAACAGGTTATAGCCCCAGAACACGAACCAGGCGGCGTTGCCGCCGAACAGCCGTGCCGCCGACGTGCGCTGGACGACATAGAACGAGGTCGCAAGCAGGGCGTTGCCGCCAAAGGCAAAGATCACCGCGCTGGTATGCAGCGGGCGCAGCTTGCCGAAGTTCAGATAGCCGTGCGTCAGCTCGGAGAAGTTGAGCTGCGGATAGGCCAGTTGGAAGGCGATGGTGACGCCGACCAGAAACCCGACCACGCCCCAGAAGGCCGTGGCGATCACACCGGCGCGCACGACGCCGTCGTTATATTCACCTTCCAGCACATAGGCCGGCTCGTCGGTGTTGCGAAGCACCGAAACGAAAGCCAGCGCCGCGGCGATCACGAAGATCACGGCAGCGACCATGTAGGGAAGGTCTCGCGCGTTGCTGGCTGCGATCGCGGCGATCACCGCGCCCGCGCCAAGCGCGATCAGCTTGATGTAGTTGACCATGTCTAGCGTCCCTTTGTCCTGATTCTATTCCGCCGGGCCGCAACGCACCCGACAGAGAGATCGACACTCGCACTTGTGATGTCCCCCATGGCCACTGCATTGATCTGTGTCAATTTGATGCGGCCAGGGGGCGGTTTTGGCGGCGCAACTGTTGCATATGCGCCCGCCAGACGGAACCTGTCACGCAGCCGCAGGGCGCCGGTCGTGACACCGGGGCAGGCTGTCGCGCCGTGCTGGCGGGCCGGGACGACGGGCGGCCAGCCGCCGCGCCCACAGCATCGTTCGCCGCTGCAAAGCCACGGAAAATGCGGAAAATGCCCTGCAATTTCCCGCGTTGCAGGGCGGCTGGCGGCATGGTGCGATGCTCGGGGCGGCGGAGCGCCCTCCGGTCGTCCTCGCGCCGGGGCGCGGCGCGCTCCCCGACGGACGACCGTCCCGATGGGCGCCAGACGCCCGCAGCCTGATCGCGGTGCTTGGCGCGCGCGACTGGCACGCTTGCCCGGCAGCCTTGACTGGCACCCTTGACTGGCGCGCGCACAGGTTTGATCTTGCTCAAGGACCGCGCACCACCCGCGTGCGAGACTTGGCCCACATCCCCTGACAAAAGGACTGGTCATGGCCTGGAACACCATTCTGACGCTTGCCACCACCCCCGAGCAGCTGGACCGCCAGATCGGCGGCGCCATCGCCCTGGCCCGGCGCGAGGATGCGCATCTGGATCTGTTCTGCATCGGCGTCGACCATGCGCAGACCGGTTATTATTACGCCGGCGCATCGGCCTATGTCTTTCAAGAGGCGATCGACCGCGCCCTGGCCCTGGCCGAGGAAACCGCCGAGGCGGCCCGCAAGCGCCTGACGCCCGAAGATATCCGCTGGGGCGTCGACACCGCCGTAGCGCAGCTTGGCGGCCTGTCGGCCCTGGCCGGCCTGAAGGCGCGCTACGCCGATCTGGTCGTGCTGGCCGCCCCCTACGGCGAGGATCGCGGCCCCGAGGCCGAGGCGATCCTGGAAGCCGTCCTGTTCGAGGGCCGCGCCCCGGTGATGATGCTGCCCGAGGCTGGCCTGCCCGACCGCTATGGCCGCCGCGTCGTGATCGCCTGGAACCAGAGCCACGAGGCGATGGCCGCCGTCCACAAGGCGCTGCCGGTGCTGAAGGCCGCCGATCTGGTCGATATCGTCGTCATCGACCCGCCTGCGCAGGGTGCCGAACGATCCGATCCCGGCGGCGCGCTGTCGCAATTCCTGGCCCGCCACGGCTGCACGGTTCAGGTCAGCGTGCTGGCCCGCACCCAGCCCCGCGTCTCGGACGTTCTGCGCCGCCATGTTGCCGAAACCGGCGCCGACATGATCGTGATGGGCGCCTACGGCAAATCCCGCTTCCGCGAGGCGATCCTGGGCGGTGCCACGCGCGAGATGCTGGCAGGCGTCGACGTGCCGGTGCTGATGGCGCATTGACGGCTGTCGGGCCATCACGGCAGGGCCGAGTTTATCAGCCCGTATCGGGCCGCGATGAACAGCGATGATGTCGTCGCCGTCGCCACGAGTTCCTGACCGAGGACTGCCGGATTTTCTGGCCGCAATCGACCAGGTGATCCATGGCGGCGCGGCTTTTTGCTGCCATCAATGCTGCCTCTCCCACGGATGGGCCATGGGGGATTCAGCCTCTGTCGCTTCTGGCGCAAGGTGATCGCGTTGTTGCGGAGATAATCGCGTTGCTACGGAGATAGGGGTGACTGACAGGACGTTGGCGCGGTTGCCGTGACTTTTCACAAAGGTTTCGGACGGTCGTGTCATGGAGCAGCGCCAATACGCCTGACGATTACCATACCCCTGCCTGGCGCGCGGCGTGGGTTGTGACGGTATCAACCTCTGTCGCTGAGGGCGCAAGGTGATCGCGTTGTTCGGGATACCTCGGTGATGGGCGAGATACAGACTTCGCTTGCCGTCACCTTTCACAAGGTTTCCGACCGTCGCCTCATCGACCAGCGCCGTCAGTGGCCTGACGGTCACCCCGCCCCAGCCTGGCGCGCGGCGTGGGTTGCGGCGGTATCAACCTCTGTCGCTGAGGGCGCGAGGCGACCGCGTTGTTACGGGGACCTTGGTGATTGACGGAACGTAGACGGTGATCACCGCCACCTTTCACAAGGTTTCCGACAGTCGGATCGTCGAGGAGCGCCCACCCGCCTGACGATTACCCTTCTCAGGCGTGGCGCGCCGAAGCGGGCATGGCACTTCCAGCCTGTGTCGCTTCTGGCGCAAGGTGATCGCTTTGTTGCCGAAACACGGGTGACTGACAGGACGTTGGCGCGGTTGCCGTGACTTTTCACAAAGGTTTCGGACGGCCGTGTCATGGAGCAGCGCCAATACGCGCCTGACGACTACCCTACCGCTGCATGGCGCGCGACCTGTGTTGATGCTGGCCGCCCGGATCGGTCCGAAGGCAGCGAAAGCGTCCACACGACCGGAGACCCGATACCTGATGTCCGGCACCCCGCACCCCGCACCCCCGCACCCCCGCACCCCCGCACCCGAACGTGCCGCATGAGGCACTCTCATCAGCAAGCGCATGAAGGCACCGAAAAGATACACGGCACGTGGCCCGGCGCGGCTCAAGGCCCCGTGCCCGCCCGCGACACCCGAACTGCTGGCTGGCGCCGGTTCTCCGGGCGCACAAGGTCACGCCGCGGTGCAAGACGTGGAGACGTGCGGTTCTGATCAGCGCCGCTGCTCATGCCTCATGCGCGATGACTCGCAAACCGTCGTCGCGCGTATTGCCGAATGACCGCGTTCCCCGCCTACACTCCCCTGACTTGCAGCAAGACAGCGGTCCCCAGCCTCGGAAGCGAACGGCCTCCGGCCCGCCAGACCGACGCCCGCTTGCCCCGGCATGATCCCCTGGTTGACCCCGCCCCGCAGTTTTGAAACTCTTGCCACACCTGCTGACGTTGGCCCCCGCTAACCGGAGAACACTCATGCCCCATGCCCGCCCAGGCACCGCTTATGCCACCCGAGATCAGGGTCGCGACCGCCGCACCGCCTCTCTGCGCCGGATTTGCCCGGCGCAAGCCGCGGCGTTGGTGCTGGTCAGCCTCGCCGCCGCCTGTGGTGGCTCGCCCAATCCGCCGACGGCCTCCGCCCAAGGCGGGGGTGCCGCCACTGTCAGCGCGGCCACTCTCGCCTCGCCGCAGGCAAATTACTGTCGCCAAAAGGGCGGCACGATCCGCGGAGAGGCCGGGCCGGGCGGGGTTCGGGCCACGTGTCATCTGCCCGATCATCGCATCGCGGAAATCGGCGCCCTTTATCGGGTGGAAGTGGTCGAGCGTCTGTAACTGTCCGATCAGGGCGGGGCGCGGCTGCGCGGCGACGGCACCATGGCGCCGGCAGCCCTGATCGCCTGCGCGGCCCCGTCATCCCCGGCGTCCGCCGCAGTTTCATCGTCATCCGCCCCCGTTCGGCGCGGCGCGGCCAGGCGCCAGATCAGCGCCAGCCACACCCATGTTCCAAGCAGAATCAGCAGCATATCCATGCCGCCAGCTTGACCGCCAATTCGCTAATTTTTCGTTTACGGCACAGGATAAGTCATGAAAAAACCGGGCTGCGCGACAGCGCAGCCCGGCAACAACGGCCAAAAGACGATCAGTTTTCGATCGCGGGGGCCTTCTGGCTGGCAATCTCGATCCGGCGGGGCTTCAGTGCCTCGGGCACTTCGCGCACCAGATCGATGTGCAGCATCCCGTCACGGTGGTCAGCACCGGTGACCTTGACGTGATCGGCCAAGGCAAAGCGGCGCTCGAAGGCGCGGGTGGCGATGCCGCGGTGCAGATAGCTGCGCTGCTCCTCCTCCGCGGCCTTGCGGGCCGAGACGATCAGTGCGCCGTCCTTCAGCTCGACCGACAGATCGTCAGCGGAAAAACCGGCCACAGCGATCGAGATGCGATAGGCGGCGTCGCCCAATTTCTCAATATTGTAAGGGGGATAGGTCGGTTGGGCCACATCGGCAGCCAGCACCCGGTCCATCATGTCGGCGATGCGGTCAAAGCCGACGGTCGCGCGATACAGCGGCGAAAGATCAAAGTTGCGCATGTCATCCTCATCTGAGCGATGTTTCAGGGTCGCGGCCCGTCATGGCGCCGCGATACCGTTCAGATGGGGGCGGCGCGCGCCTTTTCAAGACCCGCCAACGACGGGGGCAGCGGTCCACCCGTCGCCCAATCCAGCAGTTCAGCGGTATGCACCACCGGCAGGCCGGTCCCCGCCCCGATCTGCATCATGCAGCCGATGTTGCCCGCCGCGATCAGATCGGGCTGGCGCGCCTCAAGCGTGGCAACCTTGCGCCGCCGCAGCTCGTCCGAGATCGTCGGTTGCAGCAGGTTATAGGTGCCCGCGCTGCCGCAGCACAGATGCGCGTCGGCGGGTTCGACCACGCGAAAACCTGCGGCCCGCAGCAGATCCTTGGGCGCGGCGGTGATCTTTTGCCCGTGTTGCAGCGAACATGCGGCGTGATAGGCGACGGTCAGATCAAACGAGCGTTTGACCGGCGGCAGGCCAAGCTGGGCGACAAACTCGGTCACGTCGCGCGCCATCCCCGAGACGACGCCCGCGCCGGGCGTGTCGGCCATGAAAACGGCGTAATCCTTGATCACCGTGCCACAGCCCGAGGTGTTGATGATCAGCGCGTCAAATGCCCCCTGCCCTTGCACAGCAGCAATCATTTTCGCTGCGAAATCATGGGTTTCCTCCGCGCGACCCAGATGATGCGACAGCGCCCCGCAGCAGCCCATACCGGGCGGGATCACCACCTCGCAGCCTGCACGGCGCAGCAGCCGGATGGTGGCGTCATTGATGTCGGTGTTCAGCGCCTTTTGCGCGCAGCCGGTCATCAGCGCGACCCGCGCGCGGCGTTCGCCAAGCGCCGGAAAGGTCTGCGGATCGTCGTTGCGGCTGACCGGCGGCAGCGGCGCGGCGGCCATGTCCAGCATGGCGCGCAGCCGCGCATTGGGGACCAGCCGCCGGAACGGCCGCGCCAGCTTGGCCAGCCCCAAGGCCAGCCGGAACCGCCCCGGATAGGGCACCAGCCGCGCCAGCAGCCCGCGCAGCAGCCGGTCGTGCCAGGGCCTGCGCCAGGTGCGTTCGACATGCACCCGCGCCATGTCGATCAGATGCATGTAGTCAACGCCCGAGGGGCAGGTCGTGGTGCAGGCCAGGCAGGACAGGCAGCGGTCGATATGACGCGCGGTGCGGGCATCGGCGGGGCGGCCGGATTCCAGCATCTCCTTGATCAGATAGATGCGGCCGCGCGGGCTGTCCAATTCGTCGCCCAGCACCTGATAGCTGGGGCAGGTCGCGGTGCAGAAACCGCAATGCACACAGGCCCGCAGGATCCCGTTGGCGCGCGCCAGCATCGGGTCGGCCAGTTGCTCGGGGGTAAAGTCGGTTTGCATCACTCCCCCGGATTCAGAATGCCGCGCGGGTCAAATCGCGCGCGCAAGGCTGCCGTCAGCGTGGCAATCGCGGGCGGTTCGGGGTGAAATCGGCCCGGCCCCGCCGCGGTCAACCGTGTCGCGTGGCCAGAGAAGGCGCCGATCCGGGCGCGGGCATCGACGCCTTCGGGCAGCCGCGCATGGATCACCCCGCCGCCCCAATCGACGCTGACCGGCACGGCCAGACGGGCCGCAATCGCGGCGCAATCGCTGGGTCGCACCGCGATCCGCCACAGATCGCCCGCGCCGTCGGGCGGGGTCGGCCAGTCCCCGGCCTCGGCCACCGGGCCGAACCGCGACAGCAGCGCCCGCAGACCATCGGCGCGATAGGCGACCGATCCGGGCAGTCCCTCCAGCCGGAACACGGCCTGACCGTTGGCCCAGGCTGCCCCGGCCAGGTCAAAAGGCTGGCCACAGGCCGCGATCATCGCCGCCACCGCCTGCGGCAGCTCCGCCCGCAGCCCGACCTGTGCGGCCGCAGGCGCGATCGGTGCCAGCTTGAAGGCGACCTCGCTGAGCACCCCCAGCCGCCCCCATGACCCGGCCATCAGCTTGACCAGATCATAACCGGTGACATTCTTCATCACCCGGCCGCCATTCTTGATGATCCGCCCCGCGCCATCGACGAACCGCACCCCGATCAGACTGTCGCGACACGCCCCAGCCAGCAGACGCCCCGGGCCGCTGGCATTCGTGGCCACGACGCCGCCGATGGTTGATCCCGGCTTGCCCGGCGGGTCAAAGGGCAGCCGTTGCCCCTCGGCGGCCAGCAGCGCCCGCACCTCGGCCAGGGCCGTGCCCGCGCGCACCACCAGCGTCAGCGCGGCAGGTTCATACAGCACAACCCCGGTCAGCCCACCGGTCTGAAGCCGCGCCCCCTGCCCGACAGGCGCGCGCGTAGCCCCGCCGACAATCCGCAAAGGCCCCGCCGCATCCCGGATCGCCTCGGCCAATTCTGCCTCGCTGCCCGGCTTCATTCTTTCTTGCCCAAATACGCCGGGGGTCTGGGGGCAGCGCCCCCAGTCCGCCGCCCCTCGCTGACGGCCAGCGGGAACACCTTGGCGGGGTTCAGCAGCCAGCCTGGATCGAACACGTCCTTCACATCCATCTGCGCGGCCAGATCGTCGGCCCCGAACTGCACACCCATCAGCTCGCGCTTTTCCACGCCGACGCCATGCTCGCCGGTCAGACAGCCGCCGACCTCGACACACAGCTTCAGGATCTCGGCGCCCAAAGCCTCACACCGGGCCAGTTCCCCCGAGGCATTGGCATCGTAGAGGATCAACGGGTGCATGTTGCCGTCACCGGCGTGAAAGACATTGGCGACGCGCAGGCCGGCCGCCGAGGCCAGAACCTCGATCCGGCGCAGCACCTCGGGCAGCGCCGAAACGGGAATGGTCCCGTCCAGGCACATGTAATCCGAAATCCGCCCCATCGCGCCAAAGGCCGATTTTCGACCCAGCCAGATCGCCTTCGATTCCGCCTCAGATCGGCTTTCGCGGAACTCGACGGGCGCGTGGCGGGCGGCGATGCTGCGGATCAGGGCCAGTTGTTCGTCGATCTCGGCGGGGCTGCCCTCGACCTCGACGATCAGCAGGGCGGCGCAGTCGGGATAGCCTGCGGCGCAGAAATCCTCGGTGGCGCGGATGCAGGGGCGGTCCATGAACTCGATGGCGACGGGGATCACGCCGCTGCGGATGATGTCGGCGACGCAAGCGCCCGCCACCTCGGGGCTGTCGAAGGCGATCAGCACCGGGCGCGCGCCCTCAGGCGTGGGCAGGATGCGCAAGGTGGCCTCGGTCACCACGCCCAGCTGGCCCTCGGATCCGCAGAACAGCCCCAGCAGGTCCAGACCCGGCGCATCCATCGCCGGCCCGCCCAGATCGATGACCGTGCCATCCATCAGCACCACCCGCGCGCCCAGCAGGTTGTTGGTCGTCACCCCGTATTTCAGGCAATGCGCCCCGCCCGAGTTCATGGCGATATTGCCCGCAATCGCGCAGGCCAACTGGCTGGAGGGGTCGGGCGCGTAAAAGAACCCCAGCCCTGCCACCTCGCCCGTAACGCTCAGGTTGGTGCGCCCGGCCTCGACCCGGATCAGCCGGTTCGCGGTGTCGACCTCCAGCACCCGGTTCATGCGGGCGAGGCCCAGCACCACGGCGTCTTCGGTCGGCATCGCCCCGCCCGCAAGGCTGGTGCCCGCGCCGCGCGGCACGACCTTGACGCCATGGTCGTAGCAAAACCGCAGACAGGCCGCGACCTCATCCGTCGTGCGCGGCAGAACCACGGCCAGCGGCGGGCAGCGATAGGCGGTCAGCGCGTCGCATTCATAGGCGCGCGTGGCCACCGGATCGTCGATCACCGCATCATCGGGCAGGATCGCGCGCAGCCCGGCGATCAGCGCAAGGCGGCGCGACAGGATGTCGGGATCGGGCGCGGGCAGTTGCATGGGGCCACCTCTGCCCCAAGGTTAGGATGGCGCGTCGCGCCTGTCCATCGGCCGCAAGATGCAGATCAGGGCTGGGTGACGCCGCCGGGGGGCGCGATCCGCACCAGCAGGCCGCGATGATCCGAGCCCAGCTTTGGCCGGGTCTCGGCCGCCGCCGCCCAGCCCTGCGGGACCAGCACATGATCAATGGCCATCGGATAGACACCGGCCAGATCGAAGGTCGGCTGCACCGGGCGGACGCGCTCGGTGCCGGTCGCCTGCCCCGCCATCGCCAGCGTCTGCGACCAGGCCACCGAATTGAAATCGCCGCCGATGATGACCGGCCCCGGCAGCGCCGCCATCACCGGGCGCAGCACCGCCATCTGATCGGCTTGACCATAGGGCCAGGGCCAATGCAGATGCACCGCCGCCGCCGTGACCGGACCCAGCGGCGTTTCGACCCGCGCCGAAGCCATCCCCTGATTACCCGCGCAGTTCAGCGCGCTCATCGGCCAGCGTGACATGATCAGCACACCCTCATAAACCCGCGCGGCGCAGCGCAGGCGGTGGGGGTAAAGGTCGGACAGCCCATCGGGCAGGTCGCGGTTCGCGCCAAAAGATTCCTGCAGGAACACCAGATCGGCGCCGCTGGCGCGAATATCGGCGATCAGATCGGCGGGGGTGGGGTTCTTGAACAGGATGTTCTTCTGATAGACGGTCAGCACCGGGCCTTGTGGCGCAGGGGCGGGCATGAACGCCGCCAGCAAGATCGGGCCCAGCCCGACCAGACCCACGATCACCAGCGCCCAGCGCAGCCGCCCCGGCAGCGTCAGCCCCGCCAGCACCACCAGCCCCGCCCAGACCGGACGAAAGACGGCCAGCGAATCGCCCAGCGGATGCAGCGCGCCGCCAAAGCTGGCCAGCAGCGCCAGCAGACCGAAGATCGCCAGTGTCTTGCGCATTCTTGCCCCCGTGTTCTTGCCCGGCCCCCTTCCGACAGCCCCGCGCCACGCACAAGACACCTTGGCGTGAGGACGCGAAAACATGCCTGCGCCCGCGCCCCTTTCGATCGGCAGCCGGGCGCGCTATCCTTGTGCCATGATCCTGCATGGCCCCCTGTCGAACCTTGATCTTGTCGCGCTTGGCTTGCTGGTCCTGGCTTGGCTGGGTGCGGGCTGGGTGATCGAACACCCGCCCGCCAGCCGCCCATCGGTCATGGTGCTGATGCGGCGCTACCGGCGCGAATGGATGCGGCAGTTCGTGACGCGCCAGCCACGCATGTTCGACAGCGCGCTGATCGCAAGTCTGCGGCAGGGGGCGACGTTCTTCGCCTCGACCTCGCTTCTGGCCGTGGGGGGCGCGCTGGCGGTGATCGGCAATCCCGAACGCCTGATGAGCCTGACCGCCGAGCTGCCGATCGACCGCGCCCCGGTGCTTTTGTGGCTGGGCAAGGTGCTGGTCGCGGCGCTGTTTGCCGCCAATGCCTTCCTCAAGTTCGTCTGGTCGCACCGGCTGTTCGGCTATGCCTCGATCACCATGGGCGCGGTCCCGAATGAGGTCACGCCCCAGGCCTATGCCCGCGCCGATCAGGCCGCCGACCTGCTGATCACCGGGGCGCGCAGCTATGAATCCGGGATGCGGTCGGTCTATTTCGGGCTGGCGGCGTTGGTCTGGCTCGCCGGGGCCTGGCCGCTGGTCGCCGCCACGGTGGTCGCCACGCTGGTCCTGCTGCGGCGCGAGTTCGCCTCGGCCTCGCGCCGGGCGCTGATGCATGAGGACCGCCCCTTCTGATGGGGCGGCCCCACAGCGTCCCGCTTACTCGGGCAGCACCCGCACCGCGCCCTTGTCGGCGGAACTGGCGAAAGCCGCATAGGCGCGCAGCGCGGTCGTGACCTGACGCTTGCGCGGCGCGGCGGGTGCCCAACCGGTCTTGTCCTGATCGGCACGGCGGCGCGCCAGTTCGTCATCCCCCACCATCAGCTTGATGCTGCGGGCGGGAATGTCGATCTCGATCCGGTCGCCGTCGCGCACCAGACCGATGGCGCCGCCCTGCGCCGCCTCGGGCGAGCAATGCCCGATCGACAGGCCCGAAGTGCCGCCCGAGAACCGCCCGTCGGTGATCAGCGCGCAGGATTTGCCCAGCCCCTTGGATTTCAGATAGCTGGTCGGATACAGCATTTCCTGCATCCCCGGCCCGCCCTTGGGGCCTTCATAGCGGATCACCACCACGTCGCCCGCCTTGACCCGGCCATTCAGGATGCCATGCACGGCCGCGTCCTGGCTTTCAAAGACAACGGCGGGACCGGCGAAGACCCAGATCGATTCATCGACACCGGCGGTTTTGACGATGCAGCCATCCAGCGCGATATTGCCGCGCAGCACGGCCAGCCCGCCATCCTTGGTGAAGGGCGTCTTGACGCTGCGGATCACGCCGCCGTCGCGGTCCAGATCCAGATCATCCCAGCGCGCCGATTGGCTGAAGGCCACCTGCGTTGGCACGCCCCCGGGTGCGGCACGAAAAAAGTCCTGCACCTCGGGGTCGTTCGTGCGCGAAATGTCCCATTTGTCGATGGCCGCGCCCAGCGTGGCTTCATGCACGGTCGGCGTATCGCGCTGGATCAGCCCGCCCGCGTCAAGCTGCCCCAGGATCGCCATGATGCCCCCGGCGCGGTGCACATCCTCCATATGCACATCCTGCTTGGCGGGTGCGACCTTGGACAGGCAGGGCACCTTGCGCGACAGCCGGTCGATATCTTCCAGCGTGAAGTCGACGCCCCCCTCATGCGCCATTGCCAGGATATGCAGCACGGTATTGGTCGAGCCGCCCATCGCAATATCCAGCGACATGGCATTTTCAAACGCCCGTTTGTTCGCGACATTGCGCGGCAGGATGCTGTCATCGCCCTGCTCATAGTGACGGCGGCACAGATCGACGATGCGCCGCCCGGCCTCCAGAAACAGCCGCTTGCGGTCGGAATGCGTGGCCAGGGTCGAGCCATTGCCGGGCAGCGACAGGCCCAAAGCCTCGGTCAGGCAGTTCATCGAATTGGCGGTGAACATGCCCGAACACGACCCGCAGGTCGGGCAGGCATTGCGTTCGATGGCGGCCACATCGTCGTCGCTGACGCTATCGTCGGCGGCGGCCACCATCGCGTCGACCAGATCCAGCGCATGCGTGCGGCCGTCACCCAACACCACCTTGCCGGCCTCCATCGGCCCGCCCGACACAAAGATCGCCGGGATGTTCAGCCGCATCGCCGCGTTCAACATGCCCGGCGTGATCTTGTCGCAGTTGGAAATGCAGACCATCGCATCGGCGCAATGGGCATTGACCATGTATTCCACGCTGTCGGCGATGATCTCGCGCGAGGGGAGGCTATACAGCATCCCGTCATGGCCCATGGCGATGCCGTCATCGACTGCGATGGTGTTGAACTCTTTGGCGACGCCGCCCGCCGCCTCGATCTCGCGCGCGACCATCTGGCCCAGGTCTTTCAGATGCACATGGCCGGGCACGAACTGGGTAAAGCTGTTGACCACCGCAATAATCGGCTTGCCGAAATCGCCATCCTTCATGCCGGTCGCGCGCCACAGGCCGCGTGCGCCTGCCATGTTGCGGCCGTGGGTGGAGGTGCGGGAACGATAGGCGGGCATGGCAAACCTCATGCGTGAGACGGGCTGTGACGGCCCTGTGGTAACGGCCAGTGAACGGGAAATCCAGAGGCGCCGCGGCCCTAGTCCGCCAGCGCCGGATCGGGAACGGGCCGGGTCAGCGCCGTCAGGTCCGACAGCCGTTCGACCTGCCGCCCCTCGGCGTCGAAGTTCGATGGCACAAGCCAGGCCTGATAGGCAGCCGCGACCGCCGGCCAGTCGTCGTCGGTGATCGCGAACCAGGCACTGTCGCGGTTGCGGCCCTTGACGACCATATGATTGCGAAACAGCCCCTCGAACGAGAAACCCAACCGGGTCGCGGCGCGGCGGCTGGGGATGTTCAGCGCGTTGCATTTCCATTCGACGCGCCGATAGCCCGCCGCAAAGGCCCAGTCGATCATTCGCATCAGCGCCTCGGACGCGGCGGCTTTGCGCTGCATCGCGGGCGAGAGGGCTATATGGCCGATCTCGATCACGCCATGATCGGGGGCGATGCGCAGATAGGCGGCCACGCCAGCGGCCTTGTCGCTGGCCCGGTCGCGGATCGCGTAAAAGAACGGATCGCTCAGCGCCGCCATATCCTCGACCCAGCGGATATAGGCGGGTTCGGACGAAAACGGCCCATAGGGCATGTAATCCCACATCGGCTGATCGGTGCCATTGGCGCGGAACAGGTCATGGGCGTGATCCGGCGACAGCCGTTCCAGCGACATGAAAAGCCCCTCGATCCGCTCGGGACCGGGGGGCGAAGGCGGTGTGAAGTCGGGCAGTTCCCTGCCCAAGTGTCGCTCGCTCATGCCGTGCCCCCTTTTGCTTGGGCGCAGATTGGCACGTGCCGCGCGCGCTGTCAGCCCTTTGACGCGATGTTGACGCGCAACGACAGCTCGCGCAGCTGTTCGTTCGTCGGCTCGCTGGGGGCGTTCATCATCAGATCCTCGGCGCGCTGGTTCATCGGGAACATGATGACCTGGCGGATGTTCACCTCGTCGGCCAGCAGCATCACCACGCGGTCGATCCCCGCCGCGCAACCGCCGTGGGGCGGCGCACCATACTGGAACGCCTTGACCATGCCGCCAAACCGCTTCTCGACCTCATCGCGGCCATAGCCCGCGATTTCAAAGGCGCGGAACATGATTTCGGGCGTGTGGTTGCGGATCGCGCCCGAGATCAGTTCGTAGCCGTTGCAGGCGAGGTCATATTGATAGCCCAGCACCTTCAGCGGGTCGCCCTCCAGCGCGGCCATGCCGCCCTGGGGCATCGAGAACGGGTTGTGGCTGAAGTCGATCTTGCCGTCGTCGGTTTTCTCATACATCGGGAAATCGACGATCCAGGCGAACTTGAACTGCGCCTCGTCGATCAGCCCCAATTCGCGACCAATCTCGGTGCGCGCACGGCCCGCCACGGCCTCGAAGGTCTCGGGTTTGCCGCCAAGGAAGAACACCGCGTCGCCCTCGCCCAGGCCAAGCTGGGCGCGGATCGCCTCGGTCGGGGCCTCGCCCAACGCCTTGGCGATGGGGCCGGCGGCTTCGGTCGAGCCGTCCTCGGCCTTGCGCCAGAAGATATAACCCATCCCCGGCAGACCCTCTTTCTGCGCGAAGGCATTCATCCGGTCGGCAAACTTGCGCGACCCGCCCTTCGGCGCCGGGATGGCGCGCACCTCTGTGCCGTCCTGTTCCAGGAGCTTGGCGAAGATGCCGAAGCCCGAGCCGCGGAAATGGTCGCTGACCACCTGCATCTCGATCGGGTTGCGCAGGTCGGGCTTGTCGGTGCCGTACTTCAGCAGGCTTTCCGCATAGGGGATGCGCGGCCAGTCGGCATCGACGCGGCGGCCATTGCCGAACTCCTCGAAGATGCCCTGAATGACCGGCTGGACAGTGGCGAAGATGTCTTCCTGTTCGACGAACGACATTTCCATGTCGAGCTGATAGAAATCGGTCGGGCTGCGGTCGGCGCGCGGGTCTTCGTCGCGGAAACAGGGCGCGATCTGGAAATACTTGTCGAAGCCCGCCACCATGATCAGCTGCTTGAACTGCTGCGGGGCCTGCGGCAGGGCATAGAACTTGCCCGGATGCAGGCGCGAGGGCACCAGAAAGTCGCGCGCCCCTTCGGGCGAGCTGGCGGTGATGATCGGCGTCTGGAACTCGGTAAAGCCCGCGTTCCACATGCGCTGCCGCATGCTGGCCACGACCTTCGACCGCAGCATGATGTTGTTGTGCAGGCTTTCGCGGCGCAGGTCGAGGAAACGATAGGTCAGCCGGGTTTCCTCGGGGTAATCCAGATCGCCAAAGACCGGCAGCGGCAGTTCCTCGGCCGGGCCAAGCACCTCAAGCGCGGTCGCGTAGACCTCGATCTCGCCGGTGGGGATCTTGGGGTTGATCAGGCTGGCATCGCGCGCCTTCACCCGCCCGTCGATACGGATCACGGTCTCCGCCTTCAGCTTTTCCATCGCGGCAAAGGCCGGGCTGTCGCTATCGGCCAGCACCTGCGTCATGCCGTAATGATCGCGCAGATCGACGAACAGCACGCCGCCGTGATCGCGCACGCGATGCACCCAACCCGACAGCCGCACCGTCTCACCGGCATTGGCCGCAGTCAGCGCCGCACAAGTATGGCTGCGATAGGCGTGCATGATCGTCTCCTGATCCTTGGGTTCGCGCCGATACACCGCGCCAAGCCGCCAAAGTCAAGCGAAGGCGCCCCGCACAGGCTGCGGATGAGTATTTTTGAACAGAAGAAGCGGCGTCTTCTGTTTCCAAATACTCACCTTGGGCGGCCCGCCAAGGGGCGCGCCTTTGGGGTTGCGCCAAGACCCAATCAGCCTATAACCCCCATCAATTTGCGCGCCGCCAGGTTGAGGGAATCCCATGCCGAAAAGAACCGACATCCAGTCCATCCTGATCATCGGCGCCGGTCCCATCGTCATCGGCCAGGCCTGCGAGTTCGACTATTCCGGCGCACAAGCCTGCAAGGCGCTGCGCGAGGAGGGCTACCGCGTCATCCTTGTGAACTCGAACCCCGCGACGATCATGACAGATCCGGGCATGGCCGATGCCACCTATATCGAGCCGATCACCCCCGAGGTCGTCGCCCGGATCATCGAAAAGGAACGTCCCGACGCGCTGTTGCCGACGATGGGCGGGCAGACCGGGCTGAACACCGCGCTGGCGCTGGCCGACATGGGGGTGCTGGAAAAATACGGCGTCGAACTGATCGGCGCCCGGCGCGAGGCCATCGAGATGGCCGAGGATCGCAAGCTGTTCCGCGAGGCGATGGACCGCATCGGGCTGGAAAACCCGCGCGCGACGATCATTTCCGCGCCGAAGCTGGCAAATGGCAAATATGACATCAATGCCGGTGTGGCGCAGGCCATGGCGGAACTGGATGCCATCGGCCTGCCCGCCATCATCCGCCCCGCCTTCACCCTGGGCGGCACCGGCGGCGGCGTCGCCTATAACGCCGATGAATATGAGGCGATCTGCCGGTCGGGTCTGGATGCCAGCCCGGTGGCGCAGATCCTGGTCGATGAATCCCTGCTCGGCTGGAAGGAATATGAGATGGAGGTGGTGCGCGATACCGCCGACAACTCCATCATCATCTGTTCCATCGAAAACGTCGATCCGATGGGCGTGCATACGGGCGATTCGATCACTGTCGCCCCGGCGCTGACGCTGACCGACCGCGAATACCAGATCATGCGCAACGGCAGCATCGCCGTCCTGCGCGAGATCGGCGTTGAAACCGGCGGATCGAACGTGCAATGGGCGATCAACCCCGCCGATGGCCGCATGGTGGTGATCGAGATGAACCCGCGGGTGTCGCGGTCTTCGGCGTTGGCCTCGAAGGCGACCGGCTTCCCCATTGCCAAGATCGCCGCGAAACTGGCCGTCGGTTACACGCTGGATGAGCTGGACAACGACATCACCAAGGTCACGCCCGCCAGTTTCGAGCCGACCATTGATTATGTCGTCACCAAGATCCCGCGCTTTGCGTTCGAGAAGTTCCCCGGATCGAAGCCCGAACTGACCACCGCGATGAAATCCGTGGGCGAGGTCATGGCGATCGGCCGGACCTTCCACGAAAGCCTGCAAAAGGCGCTGGCCAGCATGGAAAACGGCCTGACCGGCCTTGACGAAATCGCCATCCCCGGCGCCAGCGATGAGGGCAAGCCCGCCGTCATCAAGGCGCTGTCGCGCCAGACCCCCGACCGCATCCGTGTCATCGCCGAGGCGATGCGCTTTGGCATGTCCGACGCCGAGATCGGCCAGGCCACCGCCTTTGACCCCTGGTTCCTGGCCCGCATCCGCGAGATCGTGGACGCCGAGGCGCAGATCCGCGACAAGGGCCTGCCCGCCACCGAACCCGCCTTCCGCGCGCTCAAGATGCTGGGCTTTTCCGACGCGCGCCTTGCGCATCTGACCGACCAGCCCGAGGACGCCGTGCGCCGCGCCCGCCGCGCGCTGGACCTGCACCCGGTGTTCAAGCGCATCGACACCTGCGCCGCCGAGTTCGAGGCACAGACCCCCTATATGTATTCGACCTATGAAGCCCCCGCGATGGGCGAAGCCGAATGCGAGGCGCGCCCCTCGGATGCGAAAAAGGTCGTCATCCTGGGCGGCGGTCCGAACCGCATCGGCCAGGGGATCGAGTTCGATTACTGCTGCTGCCACGCCTGTTTCGCGCTGACCGATGCGGGCTATGAGACCATCATGGTCAACTGCAACCCGGAAACGGTCAGTACCGATTACGACACCTCGGATCGCCTCTATTTCGAGCCGCTGACCCTGGAACATGTCCTGGAAATCCTGCGCGTCGAACAGCAGAACGGCACCCTGCACGGCGTCATCGTGCAGTTCGGCGGCCAGACACCGCTGAAACTCGCCAACGCTTTGGAGGCCGAGGGCATCCCGATCCTGGGCACCACGCCCGACGCCATCGACCTGGCCGAAGACCGCGAACGGTTCCAGAAACTGCTGAACGATCTGGGCCTGAAACAGCCGGTCAACGGCATCGCCACCACCCGCGATCAGGCCTTCCAGATCGCCGCCCGCGTCGGCTATCCGCTGGTCATCCGCCCCTCCTACGTTCTTGGCGGCCGCGCGATGGAGATCGTGCGCTCCGACGACCACCTTGACCGCTACATCCGCGAGGCGGTGCAGGTTTCCGGCAAGAACCCGGTGCTGCTGGACAGCTATCTCGCCGGCGCGATCGAGGTTGATGTGGACGCCCTGTCCGACGGCAAGACCGTCCATGTCGCGGGTATCATGCAGCATATCGAGGAAGCGGGCGTGCATTCCGGCGACAGCGCCTGTTCGCTGCCCCCCTATTCGCTGTCGGCTGAGACCGTCGCGGAGCTGAAGCGGCAGACCGAACACATGGCCTTGGCTTTGGGCGTCGTCGGCCTGATGAACGTGCAATTCGCGATCAAGGACGGCACGATCTATGTGCTTGAGGTGAACCCCCGTGCCTCGCGCACCGTGCCCTTCGTCGCCAAGGCCACCGACAGCGCCATCGCCAGCATCGCCGCGCGGCTGATGGCGGGCGAGCCGATGTCGGCCTTCCCCGCGCGCGCGCCCTATCCGGCGGGCGTCGGTCCCGACACGCCCCTGCCCCTTGCCGATCCGCTGACCCTGGCCGATCCGAACACCCCCTGGTTCAGCGTGAAAGAGGCGGTGATGCCCTTCGCCCGCTTCCCCGGCGTCGACACGCTGCTGGGGCCGGAAATGCGCTCGACCGGTGAGGTGATGGGCTGGGATCGCACCTTCCCGCGCGCCTTCCTGAAGGCGCAACTGGGCGCCGGCACGCATCTGCCCGAAGGCGGCCGTGTGTTCATCTCGATCAAGGATGACGACAAGTCTGACCAGCTGGCCGCCGCCGCCCGCGACCTGCGCGCTATGGGCTTCGAGATCGTGGCGACGCGCGGCACCGCCGCATGGCTGACCGAACAGGGCATCCGCGCCGAGGCCGTGAACAAGGTCTATGAGGGGCGCCCGAATATCGTCGACCGGATGAAGAACGGCGATATCGCGCTGGTCTTTAACACCACCGACGGCAGCCAGGCGGTCAGCGACTCGCGCTCGATCCGGTCGGTCGCGCTGATGGACAAGATCCCCTATTTCACCACCGCCGCCGGCGCCATCTGCGCCGTCGCCGCCATGCGGTCGCGCGAGGACGGTGAAATCTGGGTGCGGCCGTTGCAGGCGTGATCGTGCCGAAAGAACGAACGCCCGGTCGATGACCGGGCGTTTTCATTTCAACATAAGAACCTTACAGCCCCGAATAAAGCCCCTCATAGATCGGCACCAAAGTGTCGGTCTCGAACAGCGAACTGACCGAGGTGCCGTTCCAGGTGTTCAGGATCGCCTGGGCGAACATCGGGGCGGTCGGCACGATGCGGATGTTCGGGGCGCCTTTCACGGCCTCGGTGGCCTCGATCGAGTCGGTGATGACCAGCGACTTCATAACCGAATTGGTGATCCGCTCGACCGCCGGGCCGGACAGCACGCCGTGGGTGATATAGGCGTGAACCTCGACCGCGCCGGCCTCGATCAGCACCTCGGCGGCCTTGCACAGGGTGCCTGCGGTGTCGCAGATGTCGTCCACGATGATGCAGGTCTTGCCCGTCACCTCACCGATGACGGTCATGCCTGCGACCTCACCGGCCTTTTCGCGGCGCTTGTCGACAATGGCCAGCGGCGCGCCGATGCGGGTCGCCAGTTCGCGCGCGCGGGCAACCCCGCCGACGTCGGGCGAGACGACCATAACGTCCTGAAGTTTCTCGCGGAAATGGTGCTTGATGTCCAAGGCAAAGACCGGCGCGGCGTACAGGTTGTCCACCGGAATATCGAAGAAGCCCTGGATCTGGGTCGCGTGCAGATCCAGCGTCAGGATCCGGTCGACGCCCGCCTCGGTCAGCAGGTTGGCGACCAGTTTGGCGGAAATCGGGGTGCGGGCCTTGGCGCGGCGATCCTGGCGGGCATAGCCGAAATAGGGGATCACGGCGGTGATGCGATCGGCCGAGGACCGCTTCAGCGCGTCGGTAATGATCAACAATTCCATCAAGTTGTCATTCGCCGGGTTTGAGGTCGGCTGGATGATATACATGTCCTCGCCACGGACGTTTTCGTAAACCTCGACGAAGATTTCCTGATCGTTGAAACGTTCCACGCGCGCATCGACCAGCCCGACATTCATGCCCCGGTGCATCGACATGCGCCGCGCGATCGACTGCGCCAGCGGCCGGTTGGCATTGCCGGAGATCAGCTTGGGTTCGGTCATGGCGGGCATGGGGGGCGTCCTTCCGGGCTGGCCCCGAGGCGGCGTCCGGGGCGGGATTCGCGTGATTGCGCCTGCCTTAGCACCCGGTTAGCCTTGCCGCAAATTGAACGGAGGGTTCGATGCCCCGGATCGACTATTATTTCGCCACGCTGTCGCCATACGCCTATCTGGCGGGGTCGCGTCTGGAACAGATCGCCGCGCGTCATGGCGCGACCATCACCTATAAGCCCATTGATATGATGGCGCTTTTTGATCGCACGGGGGGTGTGCCATTGGCCGCGCGCCACCCTAACCGTGTGGCCTATCGCACACAGGAACTGGCGCGCTGGTCGGCGCATCTGGGACTGCCCCTGAACCTGCGGCCTGCGCATTTTCCCACCAATGCGGCGCCGTCATCCTATGCAATCATCGCGGCGCAGGCGGCGCGGACCAAGGGGGGCGGCGGCGATCTGGGCGGGCTGGTGCAGGGCGTGCTGCGCGCCGTCTGGGCCGAGGATCGCGACATCGCCGACGATGCCGTGCTGCGCGATCTGCTGGCCGCGCATGGCTTTGATCCGGGCCTTGTCGATAGCGGTCTGTTCATCGGGGCCGAGACCTATGGACGCAACCTGGAACAGGCGGTCGATGCGGGTGTGTTCGGCTCACCCTTCTACATCACCGACGACGATGCCCGTTTCTGGGGCCAGGACCGGCTGGATTTCCTTGACGCGCATCTGGCAGCGCGCGGATGAGCGATACGTTGGCAGGCCACCCGACCCGCATCCGTCGCTTTGCGGGCAATGACGACCGTCCGGCCTTGGCGCTGCACTGCATGATGGGCCATTCCGGTGCCTTTCTCGGCATCGCCGAGGCCTTGGCCGATGCGGTGCAGATCACCGCCTTCGACCTGCCCGGCCATGGCGGTGCCGCGCCGTTTGATCCGGCTGCGGGGCTGGATTTGACCACGCTTTGTACGCGGATGGCGGGGGCCGCGATCAGCCGTCCGGTTGATCTGATCGGCCATAGTTTCGGCGCGGTCGTGGCGCTGCGCCTTGCGCTGCGCGCCCCGCAGGCTGTGCGGTCGCTGACCCTGATCGAACCCGTGCTGTTCGCCGCCGCGCAGGGCAGCGCCGCCTTTGCCCAGGCCCGTGACGAGGGGCTGGCGATGCGCGCCCATCTGGACCGGGGCGAGGCCGAGGCCGCCGCCCGCGCCTTCATGGCCCGCTGGGGCGGTGTCGGCGGTTGGGACACCTTGCCCGCCCCGGTGCGGGCGCAATTCACCGCCCAGGTTGCATTGGTCGATGCCACCGGGCCGGATGTCTTCGACGACCGTGGCGGCCTGCTGGCCGAGGGCGGGCTTGAGGCGCTGGACCTGCCGGTGATGCTGATCGCGGGTGCCGACAGCCCGCCGGTGATCGGCGCCATTCAGGACGCCATCGCCGATCGCCTGCCCGATGTCGCGCGCGCGCAGGTGCCGGGTGCGGGGCACATGCTGCCGATCACGCATCCGCTGGTGGTGGCCAATCTGATCCGCCTCAATCTGGACCGCAGCTAGGGGTGGCGGGGGCGGATGCCTCCGGCCGGGATATTTGGAGCAAGAAGAAAGCCCGTCTGGCGCGGCGCGCAGGATTGGGGCAGAAGGCGGCCATGACCGAGGCTTTTCTGAATGTCGTGCAGTCGCTGGGCGGGCGGCGCTGGATCGGGCCGGATGCGCAATCCGACCGCCTGACCGAGGCGATGGCGCAGGCCACGCGCCTTCCCCTGGCGCTGGCGCGGCTGCTGGTGGCGCGCGGTGTCGCGCCCGAGGATGCCGAGGGTTTCCTGCGTCCGTCGCTGCGCGATCTGCTGCCCGACCCCCGCAGCCTGCGCGACATGGAGCAGGCCGCCGCGCGGTTCGTCGCTGCCGTGCAGGCGGGCGAGCCGGTAGCGATTTTCGCGGATTATGATGTGGATGGCGGCGCCTCGGCGGCGCTGCTGATCCATTGGCTGCGCGCCATGGGGCGGCGCGCGACCCTGTATATTCCCGACCGCATCGATGAGGGTTACGGCCCCAATGACGCTGCGATGGCAATGCTGGCGCGCGATCACCGGCTGATCCTGTGCGTCGATTGCGGCACGCTGAGCCACGGTCCGGTGGCGGCCGCCGTGGGCGCGGATGTGGTCATTCTGGATCACCATCTGGGGGCCGAGACGCTGCCCCGCGCTTTGGCCGTGGTGAACCCGAACCGCCAGGATGAGGACGGCACACTTGCGCATCTCTGCGCCGCTTCGGTTGTGTTCCTGATGCTGGTCGAGGCCAACCGGCAGTTGCGGCAGCAGGGCATCGGCGGGCCGGATCTGATGGCGATGCTGGATCTGGTTGCACTGGCCACGGTCGCCGATGTGGCTCCGCTGGTCGGCGTGAACCGGGCCTTCGTGCGGCAGGGGCTGCGGGTGATGGCGGGGCGCGACCGGCCCGGCCTGCGCGCGCTTGCTGATGTGGCGCGGCTGGACCGCGCGCCTGCGGCCTATCATCTGGGCTTTGTGCTGGGGCCGCGCATCAATGCCGGGGGCAGGGTTGGCGCCTGCGATCTGGGCGCGCGTCTGCTGGCCACCGATGATCCCTCGGAAGCCGCGCGGCTGGCGCGCGAGTTGGACAGCCTGAATGAGGATCGCCGCGTGCTGGAGGCCGCCGTGCGCGACGAAGCCATGGCCCAGGCCGAGGCGCGGGGTCTGGATGGTCCACTGGCCTGGGCGGCGGGCGAGGGCTGGCATCCCGGCGTCGTCGGCATCGTCGCCGCGCGTCTGGCCGAGGCGACCCACCGGCCCGCCGTGGTCATCGGGCTGGACGGGGCGGTCGGCAAGGGGTCGGCCCGGTCGGTGCCGGGCGTCGATCTGGGCGCCTGCGTGCATCGGCTGGCCGAGGAAGGCCTGCTGATCAGGGGTGGCGGCCACAAGGCGGCAGCCGGGCTGACCGTCGCGCGCGACGCGCTGGAACCGGCGATGGACCGGCTGGGCGAATTGCTGGCGCGGCAGGGCGCGGGGGCGGCGGGGCCGCGCGATCTGAAGATCGACGGGCTGGTGATGCCGGGCGCGGTCAGCGCCGATCTGATCGAGGCGCTGGATCAGGCCGGCCCCTTTGGCGCCGCTGCCCCCGCGCCGCGCTTTGCGCTGTCGCGGCTAGCCGTCACCAGCTGGCGCGGGATGGGCGAACAGCATCTGTCGATTCGCCTGGCCCAGCCCGGTGCCGGCCCGACGATCGAGGCAGTCGCCTTCAACATCGTCGGCACACCCGTGGCGCAGGCGCTGACCAGTGGCGGCGCAGGGCTGTTTCACGTCGCCGGGCGGCTGGAAATCAACAGTTGGGGCGGGCGAAACACCCCGCGTCTGCGCCTGGACGATGCTGCCATCGCCATGTGAATTTTTCGCAAAAAACCGCTTGCAGAGGTCGCGCGAAGCCCCTAAATACCGCCCCACGCCAGCCAAGGCTGGTACGCGGAAACGCACAGTGGCCCGTTCGTCTATCGGTTAGGACGTCAGGTTTTCAACCTGAAAAGAGGGGTTCGACTCCCCTACGGGCTGCCACCATACTTCCCCACGCGTCCCAGATCGAACACAAGCCCTTGAATTGCAGGGGTGCCGCGTTTCATACATCCCAATGTTTGCCTATAATATTTCGGCGTTTATGGTCTTAAAATACGGTCTGTCCAGCCTAGCCCAGACCGCAGGGAAAGCCATGCCCCTTACGAGCGGATAAATATTCTCACGTGGCAACTCATGCGCCTGGTGCCGCCGATAGCGCGGAGCATCAAGGCTTCGCGGCGAGCGGGGGCTACGTCGAGACCGGCACATCCGTTTCCGCCAGTGCAGTCTTGTAAGCGTTCAACGCATCAACGAAGGCCAGCGCGGCGTTGGCATCCGATACCATGTACTCCTCGGTCACGCCCGTCTGGGACCGAAAGGCTATTTGCCCATAGAGGCAGATCGGGATTTGATAGTTCTCCTTGAACCGGCGATCCGGCGCGCCGTCCTTGTTCGTTTTTGCCCACGTGTGACCGACAACCTTCGCATCGCGAGGGACGCCCTCAGCCTCGTGGAATCTCACCCCCTCAACGCTAACCTGCAACTCCCGTATATCGATCAAAGCGAACAACCCGTCGGCACGTGGGATGACCGCTACGCCGGGGTAAATCAGAATGTCGTCGCCGTTCACATTCTCGAAACGCATTGCTCGTCCCGAAAACTGGATCAGGTCAGTTGAGCTAAACTCGAACGTCACTGGGCGCCTGTCGACGGTTCGGTTGGCAAGGGTGCGCTCCACGAACTGGTTCGTAGACCTGTCAGCCGTTACGTCCCATTTCCTTTCGCTCAGCCTCAGCGCGTCGAACGCACGAACCATTGACGAGTAGGCGCGTTGGGCAGCGTCGCCTGCTTCGAACGTCACCGCGATCTTGGTATTGTCCTGCCAGCTCGCAAGCCGGGCCACCTCTGCCTTTGTCACAGGCAGCTCCGCTTCCAGCTCGGCAATCCGTCTTTTGTAGAACCAACGGAACAAGCTCCCCTTGCGTCGGGTCAGTTCCCCTTGCTGCTTCGCTTCTTCTTCTCGCGCGTCTCTTAGATCAACTTTCACCTGCGCGTGCTGTTCACGTGCCTTCGCAATCAGGTCGCGCAGGGACATCAGCGAGGTGCTTGTCAGCACCTCCACCGAGGCGCTGGCAATCTCATTCATGCCTGCCTGCGGCATGTAGACCTTCGCAGAGGCAGGGCTATTTCCTGCCGCAGGGCTTTCGACCGGCGTCGGCATGAAACTGGCCGGGGTAGGTTCAGGCTGTGGTGACGGGCTTCCGCCTTGCCCGAACGGCATGACCAAGGCGCTGTATGAAAGCCCGGTGCCCGGCGCCCCGACTGTAGCCCGGACCCCTTGCCGTCCGATGTTTACGGTCGCGCCGGGGATGCCGATGCTCGTGCTGATGCCACGCTTTCCAACGTTGATTCGAACGCCGGGGAACAGTGTAAATGTCTGCCTGAAACGAAGTGTCATGTCACAACCTCAGAGATTCTCGGATCACCCTAGCCGGGTTCAGCCTCCGATGCGACAGAGCTAACTCGACCTCGCGCCGGGTTTGCGGGTTGTGAAGCCAGTCCACTGTGGTTTTCAGCGACAAGAAGGAGCTTTCGACGGCCGGATTGTTGCGGCAGCACCGTCAAACAGCAAGACCAAGCACCTAGCCGATCCGAGATTTTATGGTCCATCTTATGGTTCGAACCGAATCTTCCGCTTTACTTTCAATGATGAAAAGGCCCCTACGGGCTGCCACATCTCTCCAAATGACACTGCTGCCGCACAGGTCTCAGCCCGCCTGATCCTGCCCCATCCATGCCTCCACCCCGGCGCGGGCGGCGGTGCGGAGGTGGCGGAAGCGGTCGCCGCCCAGATGCGTGCCGCCGAACCAGCGGGTGACGATGACGACATGGCCGTGCAGGCCCGCCGCCTCAAGCTCGGCGCGCAGGATGGGCCAGGCGCCGGCCTCGCCATCATCATCGCCGATCGGTTCGCCGGTGGGCGTCAGCAGCGCCCAACTGTGATGGGTAGCGCGGCGGAACTTGCCCTTGCGGCAGAGTTCCGCAACCACCGCCTGCGCCTGGGCGCGGGTGGCCGCAGGGGCGACGGTCACCGCATAGCGCGATCCGCGATCGGACAGCAGCTTGTCCAGCACCAGCACCGACTACAGCCGGTTGCCCGCGCGCAATTGCCGGACGACCTCGCGCACCGCGTCGACGCGGCGGGCATTCGAAGGGTGCGTGCCCAGGAAATGATCGCCGGGGTCGGGCACGCGGGCAAAGAACACCGCGCCCCGCTCGGGATCGAAGCCACCGTTGAAGGCAATCACGGCGCCCAACTGGTCGGCCTGCAATTCCCAATCCTTCGCATAGGCGCGCGCGCCGACGGTCGAGCCGATCTCGCGCGCCGCACCGGCGGCCAGACCGCCCGCCCCCGCGACCGAGGCGATCGCCCCCGCCACCAGCCCACCCGCCATCGAGATCCGCTCTTTCTGGTCCAGATGGCCCAGGATGTGATGCGCGGCCTCGTGCCCCATCACAAAGGCCATTTCATCGGCGTTGCGGGCCTCGGCGATCAGCGGCAGGTTGAACCCAATGATCGGCCGACCCGAGGCATCGCGGGTCTGAAAGGCGTTCGGGCTTTGGCCGGGACGGTCATCCACCACGATGTCGTAATCGCAGTTCATCCGGCCGCCGGTGCGGGCCAGGCATTCGCGTTCGATCTGCGGCTCCATCCGCCGGGCGACCGCGACAAAGTTGCGCGCGGCGCTGCGGCTGTCCAGCGGCGGGGCGTTCAGCGTCGGCGGGGGCGTGCCGGGGGCTGCGGTCGCGGGCGGCATGTCTGTGGCCGGTTCGACCACCACGGGCACGCCACATGCCGTCAGCGCCAGCAGCGCCGCCAAAGTCAAACCGAACCGCCCCAAGGTCTTGCCCTGCATCGCCATCATCCTTGTCACCTGCCCCTGTTGCCGGGGTCTCGGCGCGACCATGCCACAGCCTTTCCGCCACGAAAAGATGGACGAATGTCCGGCCCGGTCACGACCGCGCCGCCGGGCGCTTGCGATCATGCCCCGGCGCACCTATCTGTTGCCCATGTTCACCATCGAGCACAATTTCGACGCCAGCGTCATCACCCTTGTCGATGAAGTCGACGGCGACGAGCCGTTGATGGAGGACGTCATCATCCGCAGCTATGAGGACCGGATCGAGGTCGAGCAATTCGACCCCGCCACTGGCGAGGTGATGCTGGTGATGCTGTCGATGGCGCAACTGAACGAATTGCGCCTGGCGCTGGACCTGCCCGAGGGATCCTATCGCCTGTCGCCGCGCCCTGCCGCGAAGGGCGACTAATCCAGCCGGAATACCTTGTCACGCCCCGTCGCTCCGCGCAGCAGGCTGAGACGCGACTTCGGCACGCCAAGGGTGCGGGCCAGCAGGTCGGTGACGGCGGCATTGGCCTTGCCGCCCTCGGGTGTGGCTGTCACGCCAATGCGGATGGTGCCGTCACCGTCGCGCGCAATCGCGTCGCGCGCGGCATTCGGGGTGACGCGCAGCGCGAATGTCGCCCCGCTCACCGCCAGATCCGCCCATGCGCCGCGCTTGACGATTGCCACCTCTGGTCCCCCCGTGCTTGCGGCGCTAACCTGCCCGGCGATGAAGGAGCTGTCCAGATGACCGATCACCCCCTGCCCCCCGATGACGCCGCGATGGCCTTTCTGCTACGCCGCCGGTCGCACCCGCCCGCGACGCTGCGCGACCCGGCCCCCGATGCCGAGACGCTGCACCGGCTGCTGACGGCAGCGACCCGCGTGCCCGACCATGGCAAGCTGGAGCCGTGGCGCTTTATCGTCATTGAGGGACCGGCGCGCGAGCGGCTGGCCGAACAGGCGCGCCAGACGGCGGACCGGCTGGGGATCGACCCCGCCAAGGCCGCCAAGGGGATCGCGGCCTTCACCGACACGCCGATGATCGTGGCGGTGATCGCCAGCCCCAAGGTCAGCGACAAGATCCCGGTGATCGAACAGACGCTGTCGGCGGGCGCGGTCTGCCTGGGGCTGGTGAATGCGGCGCTTGCCTCGGGCTTCGGGGCCTGCTGGCTGACCGGCTGGGCGGCCAGCGACATGGACTTCGCAACCGAGGCCCTGGGTCTGGCCGATCACGAATGGGTCGCCGGGATGATCCATCTGGGCACGCCCTCGGCGGTGTCACCCGACCGGCCGCGCCCGGATGTTGCCAGCCTGATCCGCTATCTTTGAAGCCGGTTGAACCAGTCGATATCGGCCAAGGTCACCCGCCCCGACACGATCACCGCCGCGATCGCCGCCCACAGCAGGGTGGCGATCACGGTGGTCCAGATCGCCTTGCGTCGGATCTGCGCGTCGGCAGGCGCCGATCGCGGCGTGCCGGGAACCACCGCCCCGACCTCATCCTGGGTTTTCAGGCGGATCGGCAGGATCACGAACAGGACCATGAACCAGACCACGGCATAAAGCACGATCGCGCCGGTCAGGTTCATCAGACCTGCTCCAGCTCGATCAGGCAGCCGTTGAAATCCTTGGGATGAAGGAACAGCACGGGCTTGCCATGGGC
The DNA here is from genome assembly GCF_041927815.1 of Paracoccus zhouxuedongae. Classification (NCBI taxonomy): domain Bacteria; kingdom Pseudomonadati; phylum Pseudomonadota; class Alphaproteobacteria; order Rhodobacterales; family Paracoccaceae; genus Paracoccus; species Paracoccus zhouxuedongae. The sequence continues at coordinate 370,383 of NZ_JBHFHM010000001.1, read as the reverse complement.
GCCGATCTTCGGCTCACCGCTGCCCAGAACGCGCGCGCCCTCGGCCTTCAGCCGGTCGCGTGCGGCGATGATGTCGTCGACCTCGAAGCACATGTGGTGGATCCCGCCCGAGGGGTTCTTGTCCAGAAACCCCTGGATCGGGCTGTTGTCGCCCAACGGATACAGCAGTTCGACCTTGGTGTTGGGCAGTTCGATGAACACCACCGTCACGCCGTGATCGGGTTCGTCCTGCGGGTCGCGCACGACCGCGCCCAGCGTGTTGCGATACTGGTCGGCCGCGGCGGTCAGGTCCGGCACGGCGATGGCGACATGGTTCAGGCGTCCGATCATGGTCATCTCCTTGGCTGGTTCCTGCATAACACCCCGCCGCCTTCGCGCAAGCGCGTTAACCAAGCCTTAGGCATTGCGGGCGTTAACTGCGCGCAGGGGCCGACACGCGGCCGATTCGGGACAAGGATATGACGATGCGCGAACAGATGCAGGACATGTCGGCGCCGACCTTGGCGCTGAACCGGGTGATGGCGATGGGGATGGCTGGCCGACCGCTGTCCGGGCTGACCGTTCTGGTGGTCGAGGATAGCCGCTATGCGTCCGAGGCGGTGCGGCTTTTGTGCCTGCGGTCGGGCGCGCGGATTCGGCGCGCGGATTGCCTGCGTTCGGCGCAGCGCCATCTTGCGACCTATCGCCCGGCGGTGGTGATCGTCGACATGGGCCTTCCGGATGGGTCGGGGGCCGATCTGATCGCCCAGATCGCGCGGATGCAGCCGAAGGTGCCGGTGGTGCTGGCGACCTCTGGCGACCCGGACCAGCAGGCTGTGGCACTGGCTGCCGGGGCGCAGGCGTTTCTGCCCAAGCCGATCGCCGGGCTTGCGGCGTTTCAGCAGATGATCCTGGCGCTGCTGCCTGACGAGGCCCGCCCGCTTGGCCTGCGGCTGATCGAGGATGACATCGTCCACCCCGACGCCGAGGCGCTGCGCGACGATCTGGCACATGTCGCCGATGTGCTGTCGGCCGCGCCCGACACGGCGGCGTTGGACTACATCGCGCAATTCCTGGCCGGTGTGGCGCGAACGGCGCGCGATGACGTGCTGGAACAGGCAGCCCGCGCGCTGAGTGCCGATCACCACGCCGGACGCGCCCTGGCCCCGGACCTGGCCCGGATCAGCGGGCTGGTGCAGGATCGTCTGGCCGCAGGGGGGCAGGCTTACTGAAGGGGTGTCGCGCGCGGTTCGCGGTGCGGTCGGCGCTGTCCCGGTCGGCGGGGTGCGGTGTGGATCGGTGCTGCGCAGTCAAGGCAAGGCCCGTGCAGGCGGCGGCCAAGGCATCCTGGGCCGCGGGCGGCGCAGCATATGGATCTGCGCAGGCAGGATGGCCAATAGGAAGGCGGCTGCCCTTGATGCGAGGGCCGAAGGCGCAGCACTCGCCTCCGCCAGCTTGCGTCCGCAATTGGTCAGGTCAGCCGATTGTGCGGTGACCATCTGCTGCGGGCGGCAATCGTCGATGGCGCAACGGCATGGCGAACTCGCGGGCTGGCGCGCTCACCATGCCTGGCAATGCCGCTGCTGCGGGCAACTGGCGTGTCGATTCATCTGACGCATGGAATCCTGCCGATCCTTCGGGGGCGACTGCTTGCCCGCCCCCATTCAGATCCGCGCAGCGACGACCTCGATCTTAGTTGCCGGACGGCGCCGCGGCGGATGTCGGCGCAGCCGCGGCTTTTGCCAAGGCGGGCCGAATGTCCGAGGCGATGCTGCGTTCGGTCAGCGGCCCGGAATAGCGGGTGATGACGGTCCCGTCGCCCGCGATCACAAAGGTTTCCGGCACCCCTGTAATACCCCATTCCAACGCGCCACGCCCATCGATGGCCGACAGACCGGCATAGGGATTGCCCAGCTCGGCCAGGAAGGCTTCGGCCTTGGCGGGGTCATCCTTGTAATTGATCCCATAGATCGTCAGCCCCTCGGCCGCCAAGGCGGTCAGGGCGGGGTGTTCGACGCGACACGGCCCGCACCAGCTTGCCCAGAAGTTGACCAGCTTGACCGTGCCATCGCGCAGCACCGCATCGGTGACCGTCGGATGTGCGCCCAGCGGCGTCACCGCCAGCGTCGGCGCCATGCGCCCGGCATAGGCCGTGGGCATCGCATTCGGATCCTCGCGGCCCATACCCCAGACGAACAACCCTGCAAGCGCCGCGAAAATCAGCGGCGGGGCCAGCATCAACGGCGACACCTTAGCCATGGCGCACCCCCTGCCCCGCAGCCCGACTCGCGGCCAGATGGCGCGCCTCTTGCGCGGCAAGGGCGCGGCGCACACGGGCCGCGCGGATCAGCGACAGCGCCACCAGCCCCAGGATCAACAGGATCGAGATCGCATAGGCCCACAGCACCGGCCCGGCATATTTTCCCAGATCTGGCAGCATCAACCCATCCTTTCGCGCGCTTCCAGCGCCTTCAGGCGGCGCAGGCGGATTTCGGTGCGGGTACGGATCAGCACCAGGGTGACGAACAGAAGGCCGAAACCGATCATCGTCAGATATAGCGGATAGCGATAAACCGCGCTCATCCGCTCACCCGGTGCAAGAGACAGGCTGGCGCCTTGGTGAAGGCCCTGGTTCCAGAACAGCACCGCATAGCGCGACAGGATCGCAAAGACCGAGCCGACAAGGCAGAGCACCGCCGTCAGATCAGCAGCGGTATCGGGATTCTCGATCGCTTCCCACAGGGCGATATAGCCGAGGTAGAACAGGAACAGGATCAGGAAACTGGTCAGACGTGGATCCCATTCCCACCAGGTGCCCCACATCGGCTGACCCCAGATCGCCCCGGTGATCAGCGCGATCGTCGTCATCACGATGCCGACCGGCGCGGCGGCGCGCGCGGCCAGCGCGCTGACATGGTGACGCCGCACGACCCAGATCAGCGACGTGACCAGCATCATCGCCCAGATGTTGATCGCCATCATCGCGGCTGGCACATGGATATAGATGATCTTGACGGTCGATCCCTGCTTGTAATCGTCCGGGGTCAGGAAAAAACCCCAGAACAGCCCGCCCAGAAGGGCGGCCAAAGCGGCAATCGTGACCCAGGGCAGCAACAGCCCCGAGGTCTGCATGAACTTTTTCGGGTTGGCATATTCCCAGATCGACATGGTGACTTGCTACTGTCCTTGGCTGGCCCGCTCAAGAGCTATCACAGGGCTTTCATAGATACCTTAGCGCAGATTGACGCGGAGCGCGGCGGCGGCGGCAAAGGGGACCAGGGCGACAACCCCGGCGGTAATCCCCGCCAGCAGCGCAAGCGGCGTGGTGACGTCGCCCCCGACCATGCCGCGCCGCACCAGTTCCGAGCCAAAGATCAGCGTCGGCACATAAAGCGGCAGCACCAAAAGCGACATCAGCAGCCCGCCGCGCCGCAGCCCGACCGTCAGCGCCGCGCCAAAGGCACCCAGCACCGACAGCGCCGGTGTGCCGACCGCGAGCGCGATGGTCAGCCACCAGGCCCCCGGTCCGGTCAGATGCAGCAAGATGCCAAACACCGGCGCCGCCATCACCAGCGGCAGGCCGGTGGTCAACCAATGCGCCAGCGCCTTGACCGTCACCGCCCCCTCAAGCGGCAGCGGCGATGTCGCCAACAGGTCCAGCGAGCCATCCTCCCAATCCAGCGCAAAGATGCGGTCGAGCGACAGAAGGCAGGCAAGCAGCGCCCCCAGCCACAGGATGCCCGGCGCGATGCGCGCCAGGATCCCGCCTTCGGGTCCAACACCAAAGGGCACCAGCGTGGTGACGATCAGGAAGAACGCCAGCCCCAGGCCAAAGCCGCCACCGGCGCGGACGGCAAGGCGAAGGTCGCGGATCAGCAGCGCGATCATGCCAAGCCCCCGGCCTGGGTGGAGCGTGCGGAATGCGTGTTTGGGCAAGAAAGAATGGCTGCTTCTTCCTTGTTCAAATACGCAAGAGGCAACGGTCCTGTCACAGGAAGGCCTCATCAAATGCGCCTTTCAGGCCGCCCTGTTCCGGCGCGCGGGCGCGGAAGGGGGCAAGGTCCAGAAGGCTGGCCTGCGGCAGGCCCAGGTCGATATGGGTGGCCATCAACGCGGCGCCGCCACGATCCAGATGTGCGCCGACCGCCGCGCCGAACAGCGCGACCGAGGCGGCATCCAGCGACACGGTGGGTTCGTCCAGCACCCAGACCGGGCGGCCGGTGACCAGCAGACGCGCAAGGCCCAGGCGGCGCTTTTGACCTGCCGACAGCGCCGCAGCCGGACGCGCGGCCAAGGCGCGCAGGTTCATCGCGTCCAACGCCCCCTGCACCGTGGCCTCATCCGTGCCAAAGACCGCAGCCCAGAAGCGCAGGTTCTCGGTCACGCTCAGCGCAGCCTTCAGCCCGTCGGCATGGCCGGCATAGGCGATGGCATCCGTCCCGCCCGTCACCTGCCCCGCGCGCGGCGGTTGCAGACCGGCGACGGTGCGCAGCAAGGTTGTCTTGCCAATGCCGTTCGGGCCGCGAAGGATCACAGCCTGACCGGGGTGCAGCGCAAGGTTCAGCCGCTCCAGCACGGTCACCCCGCCACGGTCGACGGCCAGATCGTGCAGGGTCAGCAGCGCGGTCATCCGGCAACCGGCAGCAGCGCGCAGGCGACGCTGCGATCCTCGGACAGCAGCACGTTATAGGTGCGCGCGGCAGAGGGCGTGGACATCGCCTCAACCCGCACACCGGCATCGTCCAGCGCCTCGGCCAGGCCCTGAGGCGGATGGGCGATGTCGGCGCCCATGCCCAGGAACAGCAGGTCAACCCGGTCGGCAAGCGCCATCAAAGCGGCGCGATCATCAAGCCCGGCCCAGGGCTGCACACCATCTGGCGTGACGATCACCGGGCCGCGATGGACCGCGCCGCCGACCCGGAAGAAGCCCGGACCGTAGCCGTCCACCGGCACGCGATTGCCATATTCGGCCTCGGTCAGCGGCATCCTAGCCCTGCCCCTCGGTCGTTTGCTCGGCCTTGGCAAAGGGGTTGCCGTCGTCGCTGCGCTTGGTCCAGTCGCGTTTGACGCCCAGCCACAGCACGATGTTCTTGGCGACATAGATGGTGGAATAGGTGCCGACGATCACCCCCCACAGCATCGCAAAGACGAAGCCACGGATCACGTCGCCGCCCAGGATCAGCAGCGCGGTCAGCGCGATCGCGGTGGTGACGGCCGTCATGATGGTGCGCGACAGGGTTTCGTTCACCGTCAGGTTCATCACGTCGATCAGCGGCATTGCCTTGTATTTGATCAGGTTTTCGCGCAGCCGGTCGAACACCACTACGGTATCGTTGATCGAATAGCCCAGGATCGTCAGCAGCGCGGCGATGGTTGTCAGGTCGAAGCGCAACTGGAACAGCGAGAAGATGCCGACCGTCAACAGCACGTCATGGATCAGCGCGACCACGCCGCCAACGGCGAACTGCCATTCGAACCGCACCCAGATGTAGAACAGAATGCCGATACAGGCAGCAGCCACCGCATAGAAAGCGGTCTTGATCAATTCGTTCGAGACTTTCGGTCCCACCGATTCCACCGCGGCAAAGCGCACATCGGGGTCGACGGCTTTCAGCGTCGCCTCGATCTGGGCCAGTTGCTCGGGGGTGATTGCCTCACCATCGGTGGCAGCGCCAATGCGCACCTGGGCCACATGGCGATCGGCGGCGAAACCGGGGTCGAACACCTCGGTGATCGACACATCGCCGATGTTCAGATCGGTCAGCACGCGGCGGTATTCGCCCAGATCGAAGGACGGCCCGCTTTCAGTGCGGATCGTCGTGCCACCCTTGAAGTCGATGCCGAAGTTCAACCCCATCATCAGCGTGATGACAACCGAGGCCACCATCAGGACCGCCGACAGGCCGAAGGTCAGGAACTGCCACCGGAAGAAGTTCCAGTTGGTCTGATCCGGGACGAGTTTAAGACGGAATGCCATTTCTGCCCCCTTACAGAACCAGTTCCTTGGGCCGACGCCAGTCGATCCAGACGATGATCAGCAGCCGCGTCAGGTAGATCGCGGTAAAGACCGAGGTGATCAGCCCGATGGTCAGCGTGACCGCGAAGCCCTTGACCGGGCCAGAGCCGAGATAGAACATCACCAATGCCGCGATGAAGGTGGTGACGTTGGCGTCGATGATCGCGCTCATCGCTTCGCTGAAGCCCACGTCGACGGCGCGGATCGGCTTCAGGCCTTTGCGCAATTCCTCGCGGATGCGTTCATAGATGATGACGTTGGCGTCGATCGCCGTGCCGACGGTCAGCACGATACCGGCGATGCCCGGCAGGGTCAGGGTCGCGCCCATCGCGGACATGACGGCCAGGATCATGATGACGTTCACGATAACGGCGATCGAGGCAAAAACGCCGAACAGACCATAGCTGGCGACGATATAGGCCACCACGCCGATCACCGCCGCGATCGAGGCGATGCGCCCGGCGTCGATACTGTCCTGGCCCAGTTCCGGGCCGATGGTGCGTTCCTCAAGAAAGGTCATGCCGGCGGGCAGCGCACCGGCGCGCAGCAGCACTGCCAGATTGGTCGATTCATCCACGGTGAAGCGGCCGGTGATGATGCCCGATCCGCCGGGAATATGGCTTTGGATCTGCGGCGCGCTGATGACCTGATCGTCCAGCACGATGGCGAACAACTGCCCGATATTCGACGCGGTATAATCGCCAAAGGCGCGCGCGCCGGTCGGGTTGAAGCGGAACGACACCGCCGGTCGGCTGTTCTGGTCGAAATCGGGGCGCGCGTCGGTCAGCTCCTCGCCGGTGACGACGGGGCTGGCGTCCAGCGTATAGGTGACGCCGGGTTCGTCGGCCGAGGAAAGGACGATCTCGCCCGCCGCAGCCACCGGCGATTCGCCGCCCGCATTGCGCGCCAGCACCGGATGGAAGGTCAGTTTCGCCGTGGTGCCGATCAGATCCTTCAGTTCCGCAGCCGAACCGATGCCCGGCACCTGGATCAGGATACGATCCGCGCCCTGGCGCATGATGGTGGGTTCCCGGGTGCCGACCTCATCGACGCGACGGCGGATGATTTCCAGGCTTTGCGCCATGGTGCGGTCATCGGTGGCGCGCTTTTCGGCATCTGACAGTTGCACGATCAACTGATCGCCCTGCGCGGTCACCGTGATGTCGTTCTGCCCGACATCGGTCAGGCTGACCACCGGGCTGGCCAGGGCGCGGGCGGCCTCGACCGCGGTGCCCATGGCATCGGGCGTGCCGATCTGCACGCGCAATTCGCCATCGGGCGCGGGGGCGCGGCGGATCGCGCCGACCTCGGCCCGCTTTTCGGCCAGCACCCGGCGCAGTTCCGGCCACAGCGCATCCATCCGCGCCTTGTAGACATCGCTGGTATGCACCTCGGCCAGCAGATGCGCGCCGCCGCGCAGGTCCAGGCCAAGATTGACCAGCCCCGAGGGCAGCCAAGTCGGCCAGGCCGCTGCCGCCGCGGTCTGATCTTCGGTCATGAAACCGTTGCGCTCTTGCGCAACCAGGGCATCGTTATGCCCCTCGACACGGGCGTAGAACAGGTTCGGCATCGCGATCAGCAGCGCCGCCAGAACGGCGCCGATGATCAGGATACGCTTCCACAACGGGATCAGCAGCATGGCATACTCGGGCAGAGGGGCGCGCGGGCCGGATCAGGAATTGGCGGCCGGTTCAGTCTTGTTCAGCACCTGGGTGATGGTCGCCTTGACGACATTCACCTTGACGCCCGGGGCGATCTCGACCTCGACCTGGCCGTCCTCACGGACATGGGTGACCTTGCCGACGATGCCGCCGCCGGTCACCACCTGATCGCCGCGACGCAGCGCCTCGACCATGGCACGGTGTTCGCGCAGGCGCTTTTGCTGGGGGCGGATCATCAGGAAATACATGATCGCGAAGATCAGGATCAGCGGGATGAACTGGCCGAAGGCGGCAGCGCCGGAGGAGGCACCGGCGGCCTGGGCGTAAGCGGGGGTCACGAACATGATCGCTCCGTTGCAAGGAAAGGGGACGGACGAAAGGCCCGCAGATTGCGCGCAACCTAAACCCCCATCCCCCCAAGCGCAAGGCAGCGGGGCAAAACGTCCCGACCGGCGGGCTAGCCCGCGACGGGCTGCGCGCGTTCGACCAGCCGGGCAAAGAAGCTGGCGCCAACCGGGGCGATTTCATCGTTGAAATCATAGGCCGGGTGGTGGACGCTGGCGGTATCGCCCTGGCCCAGGAACAGATAGCAGCCGGGACGTGCCTCCAGCATGTAGCTGAAATCCTCGGCCCCCATTTCGCGGCCCGCGTCGTCCTGCACGGCGGCCTCGCCCGCGATCTCGCGCGCGACGGACACGGCAAAGGCGGTGCGGTCGGGGTCATTGACGGTGGCGGGGTAATAATCGTGATAATCCAGCCGCGCTGTTACGCCATAGGCTGCCGCCTGCCCCGCGACGATGGCGGTCATGCGGTCCTTGACCATCGCCTTGACCTTGGGCCGGAAGGTGCGGACGGTGCCGCAGATATAGGCGGTGTCGGGCACGATGTTTTCCGCCGTGCCCGCATGGACCTGCGTGACCGAGACGACCAGATCCTCGATCGGCTCGTGGTTGCGGCTGACGATCGTTTGCAGCGCGGTGACGATACCCACCGCGGCGGTGATCGGATCGGCGGTCAGATGCGGCATGGCGGCGTGGCCGCCCCGGCCTTGGACATGGATTTCAAACGTATCCACGGCGGCCATGATCGGGCCGGGCGTGGTGCGGAAGCCGCCGGTGGGCGCGCCGGGGTTGTTGTGCAGGGCGTAAACCTCGGTGATGCCGAAGCGGTCCAGCACCCCTTCGGCCACCATCACCCCGCCGCCGCCGCCATCTTCCTCGGCGGGCTGAAAGATCAGCGCGACGCGACCGGCGAAGTTGCGCGTCTCGGCCAGGTATTTCGCGGCGCCCAGCAGCATCGTGGTGTGGCCGTCATGCCCGCAGGCGTGCATCTTCCCCGGATGCTCCGAGGCATAGGCCGCCCCCGTCACCTCAACCAGGGGCAGCGCATCCATATCGGCGCGCAGGCCCAGGGTCGTGCCGTTGCCCGGTGCGCGCCCGTTGATGATCGCCACGATGCCGGTGGTGGCGATACCTTCGTGAACCTCATCGACGCCGAAGTCGCGCAGCCGTTCGGCGACAAAGGCCGCCGTCTGGTGGCAGTCAAAACCCAGTTCCGGGTGGCGGTGCAGGTGCTGGCGCCACTCGACCATCTCGGGGGCGAAGGCGGCGATGCGGTTCAGAACGGGCATGGTGGACTTTGACCTTGGAATGACGAAGATGCGCGCAGGGTTTCGCAAGGGGGACGGAATGTCAAATCCGGGACAGGCGGTGAATGAACTGGCGGCGATCATGGCGCGGCTGCGCGACCCGGCCACCGGCTGCCCCTGGGATATCGAACAGACGTTTGAAACCATCGCCGCCTATACGATCGAAGAGGCGCATGAGGTGGCCGATGCCATCCAGCGCCAGGCCTGGGATGAGCTGCCGGGCGAATTGGGCGATCTGCTGTTCCAGGTCGTCTATCACGCGCAAATGGCGGATGAGGCCGGGATGTTCGATCTGGAAACGGTCGCCCGGCAGATCAGCGCCAAGATGATCGCCCGCCACCCGCATGTCTTTGGCAGCGAGAGCCGCGACAAAAGCGCCGATCAGCAGACTGCCGACTGGGAGAAGATCAAGGCCGCCGAACGCGGTGCGCGGGCGGGGGTGCTGGACGGCGTGGCTCTGGGCCTGCCGGGGCTGACGCGGGCGGTCAAGTTGCAAAACCGCGCCGCGCGGGTGGGGTTCGACTGGCCCGATGTCGCCCAGGTCGTCGACAAGATCGCCGAGGAGGCCGCCGAACTGGTCGAGGCCCGCGACCATCTGGATCACGACGCCCTGACCGATGAGTTCGGCGATCTGCTGTTCGTCATGGCCAATCTGGCCCGCCACCTGAAGATCGACCCCGAGGCGGCGCTGCGCGGTGCCAACGCCAAGTTCACCCGCCGCTTTCAGGGGATCGAGGCGCGGCTGGCCGCCGAGGGTCGCAGCCCCGCCGACAGCGATCTGGCGGAAATGGATGCGCTGTGGAACGCCGTCAAGGCGGCGGAACGCACGGGTTAGACCATTTCCCAATCGTCGTCATGCGCCAGCGGGCCGATCGCCAGCCAGTCGGCGCGCACCCGTGCAACGCGGGTATCGCCCCAGGTGCGGAACACGATCACAAAGCCCTCGGGCGTGATGTCGGCGGCAGAAATGTCGGCGCGCTGGTTCGACTGCTGGTCAATGTCCCACATCGACATCGACACATGCACGACCGGCGGCGCGACATAGGGCGTGGGAAAGCGGATCTGATGATGCGCCACGCGCGGGCCATGGCCCGTCCACATGTCGCCCCCGTCCTGAAAGGCCGAGAATAGCACCTGCGATCCTTGCGAAACGCCGACCGCATGACAATCGAACCGCCGCATCCGTCCCCCCAAACCCCGAAACCACGCACCGATGAAAACAAGAACGCCCCGGCCTGAACCAGGGCGTTCGCGTTTCTATCCGCACCACCCCGGCACCGCAACATCGTGCAGCGCCAAAGTGGTTTACGCAACGTCAATCAATGAAGTTCGCGTGGTTCGGATCCAGACCGATATGGGTGCCGACGGCAACCATGTCGGCCAGCAGCTTGGCGGCCGCGTCGACGATATTGGCATCGGCGCCCCGCTCCTTGTGCGCGGCATGGGCGGCGCGGGCCTCGGCGACCATCGACGAATAGATCGCCTGGGTCATCTCGGCCTTGGCATGGCCGCGCTCTGCCAGCAGCGTCACGCCGTCTTGGGCGATCTCGGCAAAGCCGCCGGTGACGACAAAGTCACTGGCCTGGCCGTCGGCGCCGATGACCGTCACCACGCCGGGGCGCAGGGTCAGGATCATGGGCGCATGGCCGGGCATCGCGGTCAGATCGCCGTCGGTGCCCGGCAGGCGCACCTCGCGCACCGGGCGGGCATCAAGGCTCCGCTCGGGTGACACGAGGTCGAACTGCATGGTGTCGGCCATGTCTTCCCCCTTACGCCGCGTCGGCGGCCAGACGCTGCGCCTTGGCTTTCACTTCCTCGATGCCGCCAACCATATAGAAGGCCGCCTCGGGCAGGTGGTCATATTCGCCAGCCACGACCGCCTTGAACGACTTGATCGTGTCTTCCAGCGGCACCTGCACCCCGTCCGAGCCGGTGAACACCTTGGCCACGTCGAAGGGCTGCGACAGGAAGCGCTGGATCTTGCGCGCGCGGGTCACGGTCAGCTTGTCCTCTTCGGACAGTTCGTCCATGCCCAGAATGGCGATGATGTCCTGCAACGACTTGTATTTCTGCAGGATGCCCTGCACGTCACGCGCCACCTGATAGTGTTCTTCGCCCACGACCTGCGGGTCCAGGATCCGCGACGAGCTGTCCAGCGGGTCCACCGCCGGATAGATGCCCAGTTCCGAAATCGCACGCGACAGAACGGTGGTCGCGTCCAGGTGGGCAAAGGTGGTGGCGGGCGCCGGGTCGGTCAGGTCGTCGGCCGGAACATAGACGGCCTGGATCGAGGTGATCGAGCCAGCCTTGGTCGAGGTGATGCGTTCCTGCATCGCGCCCATGTCGGTGGCCAGCGTCGGCTGGTAACCCACGGCGGAGGGGATGCGGCCCAGCAGCGCCGACACTTCCGAACCGGCCTGGGTAAAGCGGAAGATGTTGTCGACAAAGAACAGCACGTCGGTGCCGGTCGCGTCGCGGAACTGTTCGGCCAGCGTCAGACCGGTCAGCGCCACGCGGGCGCGCGCCCCCGGAGGTTCGTTCATCTGGCCGTAAACAAGCGCCACCTGCGATTCCGCCAGGTTGTCGGGCTTGATGACGCCGGATTCGATCATCTCGTGATACAGGTCGTTGCCTTCGCGGGTGCGTTCACCCACGCCCGCGAACACCGAATAACCCGAGTGCACCTTGGCGATGTTGTTGATCAGTTCCATGATCAGAACCGTCTTGCCCACGCCGGCGCCGCCGAACAGGCCGATCTTGCCGCCCTTGGAATAGGGGGCCAGCAGGTCGATGACCTTGATGCCGGTGACCAGGATTTCCGAGGCCGTCGACTGGTCCGCGAATTCGGGCGCGGGCTGGTGGATGGCGCGGGTCTGGGTCGCCGCGACCGGGCCTTTTTCGTCCACCGGCTCACCGATGACGTTCAGGATGCGGCCCAGGGTGGCGTCGCCCACCGGCACCGAGATCGGCTTGCCGGTGTCGGACACGCGCTCACCGCGGACCAGGCCTTCGGTGGCGTCCATGGCGATGGTGCGGACGGTGTTTTCGCCCAGGTGCTGAGCGACTTCCAGAACCAGTTTCTTGCCGTTGTTGGTGGTTTCCAGCGCGTTCAGAATCGCCGGAAGGTGGTCGTCGAACTGCACGTCGACGACGGCGCCGATCACCTGCGTGACTTTGCCCTGTGCTGCCATTGTCTTGTCTCCGGTAACGTCAGAGCGCCTCGGCGCCCGAGATGATTTCAATCAGTTCCTTGGTGATCGCGGCCTGACGCGAGCGGTTATACTGGATCGTCAGCCGGTTGATCATGTCGCCCGCGTTGCGCGTGGCGTTATCCATGGCCGACATCCGCGCGCCCTGTTCCGAGGCCGCGTTTTCCAGCAGCGCCGCGAACACCTGGGTGGTGATGGATCGCGGCAGCAGATCGGCCAGGATCGCTTCCTCGCCGGGCTCATAGTCATATTGCGCACTGGCACCGCCAGCGGCGCCTTCGGCCGTTTCGATCACCGCGGGGATGATCTGCTTTTCGGTCGGGATCTGGGCGATCACCGACTGGAAGCGGTTATAGAAGATCGTCGCCACGTCATATTCGCCGCCATCGAACCGCGACAGCACGTCACGGGCGATGTTCTGCGCGACGTCATAGGACATGCGCTTGACCTCGGACAGGTCGACATGGCCGACGAAATGCTGGCCCAGGTCGCGGCGCAGCTGCTCGCGGGCCTTCTTGCCGACGGTCAGGATCTTGACGGTCTTGCCCTGCCCCAGCAACTGCTGGGCACGGTAGCGCGCCAGTTTCACGATCGAGCTGTTGAACGCGCCCGCCAGGCCGCGTTCCGAGGTCATGACGACCAGCAGATGCACCTGATCCGCCCCCGTCCCCGACAACAGCCGGGGCGCGGTGGACGAACCGGCGACCGAACCCGCCAGCCCCGACATGACCGCGTTCATGCGGTCGGCATAGGGGCGGGCGGCCTCGGCGGCCTCTTGCGCGCGGCGCAGTTTCGCCGCGGCGACCATCTGCATGGCCTTGGTGATCTTCCGCGTGTTCTTGACGCTTCCGATCCGGTTTTTCAGATCCTTAAGGCTGGGCATGGCCGCGTCCTTTCAGGGCTTCAGGCGTAGGTTTTCGCGTAAGCGTCCAGCGCTTCGCGGATCTTGTCCTCGGCCTCGCCTTTCACCTTGGGGTCTTCGCGGGTGATATAGTCCAGCAGATCCTTGCGCTGACCGCGCAGGAAGGACAGCAGGCCCTGTTCCCACTTGGCGACATCGCGGACCGGGATCCCGTCCAGATAGCCCTTGGTGCCGGCGTAGATGACGCAGACGATTTCCGCGTTGGTCAGCGGCTGATACTGCGGCTGCTTCATCAGCTCGGTCAGGCGCGAACCACGGTTCAAGAGCTTCTGCGTGGCGGCGTCCAGATCCGAGCCGAACTGCGCAAAGGCCGCCATTTCGCGATACTGCGCCAGTTCCAGCTTGACCGGACCCGCGACCGATTTCATCGCATTGGTCTGCGCCGCCGAACCCACGCGCGACACCGACAGACCGGTGTTCACGGCAGGACGGATGCCCTGATAGAACAGTTCGGTTTCCAGGAAAATCTGGCCGTCGGTGATCGAAATCACGTTGGTCGGGATATAAGCCGACACGTCGCCCGCCTGGGTTTCGATGATCGGCAGCGCGGTCAGCGAGCCGGCACCGTTGTCCTCGTTCAGCTTGGCCGAACGCTCCAGCAGGCGGCTATGCAGATAGAACACGTCGCCCGGATAGGCTTCACGCCCCGGCGGACGGCGCAGCAGCAGCGACATCTGGCGGTAAGCGACGGCCTGCTTGGACAGGTCATCATAGATGATCAGCGCGTCCATGCCGTTGTCGCGGAAGTATTCCGCCATCGCGGTCGCGGCATAGGGGGCCAGGAACTGCATCGGCGCGGGGTCCGACGCGGTCGCGGCGATCACGGTGGTGTAGGCCATGGCGCCGGTTTCTTCCAGCTTCTTGACCAGCTGGGCAACGGTCGAACGCTTCTGGCCGATGGCGACGTAGAAGCAATGCAGCGTCTTCATGCCCTCGGCCTCGCGGCCGTTGTAGTTCTTCTGGTTCAGGATGGTGTCCAGCGCGATCGCGGTCTTGCCGGTCTGGCGGTCACCGATGATCAGTTCGCGCTGACCACGGCCAACCGGGATCATCGCGTCGACGGCCTTCAGGCCGGTCGCCATCGGTTCGTGCACCGATTTGCGCGGGATGATGCCGGGCGCCTTGACGTCAGCGATGCGACGCTCAGCGGCTTCGATCGGGCCTTTGCCGTCGATCGGGTTGCCCAGACCGTCCACGACGCGGCCCAGCAGGCCACGGCCCACGGGCACGTCCACGATGGCCTTGGTGCGCTTGACGGTATCGCCTTCCTTGATGTCGCGGTCGTCCCCGAAGATCACGATCCCGACGTTGTCGACTTCCAGGTTCAGCGCCATGCCCCGGATACCGCCCGGAAACTCGACCATTTCACCGGCCTGGATATTGTCCAGCCCGTGAACGCGCGCGATGCCGTCACCGACGGACAGCACGCGGCCAACTTCTGCGACCTCGGCGTCTTGACCGAAGTTCTTGATCTGCTCCTTGAGGATCGCAGAGATCTCGGCTGCTTGGATTCCCATTATCCGACCTCTTTCATGGCATTCTGGAGGGAGGCGAGCTTCGAGCGGACCGACGTGTCGATCATCTTCGAGCCCAGCTTGACGATCATGCCGCCGATGAGATCCTCATCGACGCGAATGTTCAGGTTGACTTTCTTGCCGGTCTTTCCGGCCAGGGTTTCGGCAAGGGCCTTTTCCTGCGCAGCGCTCAGCGCCTGGGCGGCGGTGACTTCGGCGGTCACTTCGCCCTTGTGATCTGCGATCATGTCCGCCAGCCGCGCCAGCAGCTGCGGCAGCGTGAACAGGCGGCGATTGGCGGCCATCAGCGACAGGGTATTGGCCAGGATGGTCGACAGGCCCATCTTTTTCGCCAGGGCCGAGATCGCACCCGCCTGCTGGTCGCGGCTGTAGATCGGCGAGGCGATCAGGTCGCGCAGATCGGCGCTGTCCTTCAGCGCCGCGCCCAGGGCCGCGACGTCCTGTTCAAGCGTCGGGATGGCATTGCCATCCTTGGCAAGATCGAAGACCGCGCTGGCATAGCGCCCGGCGATACTCGTGGAAATGGATGCTGATTCCGACACGTCCACCCTTTCGCAATCTGGCCGTCGCCGCCCGGATCGACCTGTCCGCGCCTGCTGGCAGGCACAGACCACGACCGGCGCGCGAGGCATCGCACGTCTGAAACTTGCACTGCCTCTAGCAGGAAGGCCATGGCCTCGCAACCGCCTTGGTCACGCATTTGCGACCTAAATCCGGTGCCGAAAGCCCCGCTTTGTGACGATGCGACAGCACGGCGGCGGCTGACGCGGACTGACCGACGCTAACACCCATCCGAATGGGGGATGGGGCGGCAAAAAGGGAATCGCCCGGCCCGTCGGGCCTGTTCCGCAGCGCCCGCGCGGTTCAGCGCCGGACGTGCGGGTTGCGGCGCCAGCATCGACAAGGGCCTGCGCACCCGCGCGCCAAGGCCAGGGTGCAGGGGCGCGTGGACCTGTTTGCTGACCTCGGCGATGATGACGCCGGCCACGATCAGCCGCCCCAGCCGCAGACCCAGCCGTTCCCACAGCGCCGCATTGCCCAGCCAGAACCGCCGATCCGATGGCGGGATATACAGCGCCGCGCCCATGTGTTCGGCCACGAAATCGACGCCGCGCAGCTGCGATTCCAGCTGCCCCGCCGTATAGGGGCGGCCCTGCCCAAAGGGCGTGGCATCGCTGCGCGACCACAGCCCCGCCCTGTTCGGCACGATCACCACGGCCCGCCCGCCGGGGCCGAGCACGCGCCACAGCTCATCCAAAAGGGCGGCGGGCTGGTCGGCGGTCTCAAGCCCGTGCAGCAGCACGGCGCGGTCGACCATCCCGGTTTCCAGCGGCCAGGCGGTTTCCTCGCACAGGGTGGCGACATTGGGCAGACCGGCGGGCCAGGGCATAACCCCCTGCGGCCCCGGCATCAGCCCGATCACCCGCCGCGCCGTGCCCAGATAGGGGCGCAGCAGCGGCACCGCAAAGCCGAAGCCCGCCACCGTCATGCCGGTCGTCTGCTCGGGCGGCCACAGCGCCACCAGCCGATCCCGGATCGCCCGCTGCGCCGCCCGGCCCAAAGCCGTGCGATAATAGAAATTGCGCAGGTCGCGGACGTCGTGGTGCATGGACAGATGCCGCCGTGTGGTTAATCTGCGCCTACCATAGCCGACAAGGGGAAGGATTCCATGCACGAACTGGTGGTTGTGCCCTGCCTTCAGGACAACTTCGCCTATCTCCTGCACGATCCGGTGACAGGCGGCACGGCCTGTATCGACGTGCCCGAGGTCGCGCCGATCATGGCCGCCCTGCAGGATCGCGGCTGGAAGCTGTCGCATATCCTGCTGACCCATCACCATGACGACCATGTTCAGGGGGTTGACGGGCTTCGCGCGACGACCGGCGCCAAGCTGCTGGGGGCCGCGGCCGATGCCCACCGCCTGCCACCGCTGGATCAGCCGCTGCACCCCGGCGACCTGGTCACCATCGGCGCGCTCGAGGGGGTGGTGATCGACGTGCCGGGCCATACCATCGGCCACATCGCCTTTCACTTCCCCGACGCGGGCATCGTCTTTACCGCCGACAGCCTGATGGGCCTGGGCTGCGGTCGCCTGTTCGAGGGCAGCCCCGCGCAGATGTGGGACAGCCTGTCGCGGCTGGCCGCGCTGCCGCCCGACACGCTGGTCTGTTCGGGCCACGATTACGGGCGCGGCAATGCGGCCTTTGCCCTGTCGGTCGATGCGGGCAATGCGGATCTGCGCGCCCGCGCCGATCAGATCGCGGCGGGCCATGTCTGCGTGCCCGCGCCGCTGTCGGTAGAGCTGGCGACGAACCCGTTCCTGCGCGCCGCCGATCCGGCGCTTGCGCGGGCGGCGGGCACCGATGGCTCCGACCCCGCAGCGACCTTTGCCGCGCTTCGCGCGATGAAGGACCGGTTCTGAGGCCCGCGCGCCGATCACATTTCGATGCCGGTGCAGGCGGAAAGGACGATTTATCGCAAAAGGGCTTGAAGCCGGGCAAAATGCACCGAACTTTAACCCTTGTGGTGCCAGACTTCCTGACACCCGCAAGGACAGGAGGCCCGCCATGCCATCTTTCACCACCTCGCTTGAGCAGGCCATTCACGCCGCGCTGTCGCTGGCCAACCAGCACCGCCACGAACTTGCGACGCTGGAACATCTGCTGCTGGCGCTGACCGACGAACCCGATGCCGCTCGCGTCATGCAGGCCTGCGGTGTCGATCTGGACGAATTGCGTCAGCGCCTGGCCGAGTTCATCGACGACGACCTGTCCAACCTGATCACCGATGTCGACGGCTCCGAGGCGGTGCCGACCGCCGCGTTCCAGCGGGTGATCCAGCGCGCCGCGATCCATGTGCAATCCTCGGGCCGGTCCGAGGTGACAGGGGCGAATGTGCTGGTCGCGATCTTCGCCGAACGCGAATCGAACGCCGCCTTCTTCCTTCAGGAACAGGACATGACCCGTTACGACGCGGTCAATTTCATCGCGCATGGGGTCGCCAAGGATCCCGATTATGCCGAACAGCGCCCCGTCAGCGGTGCCGATGACGACGCCCAGGGCGAGGCGCGGGCCGACGCCAAGGATTCGGCGCTGGCGAAATACTGCGTCGATCTGAACGCGAAATCGAAAAAGGGCGACATCGATCCGCTGATCGGCCGCGAGGCCGAGGTCGAGCGGGCGATTCAGGTGCTGTGCCGCCGTCGCAAGAATAACCCGCTGCTGGTCGGCGATCCTGGCGTCGGCAAGACCGCCATCGCCGAGGGGCTGGCGCTGAAGATCACCCGCGGCGAGACGCCGGACATCCTGTCGGGCGCGACGATCTACAGCCTCGACATGGGCGCGCTGCTGGCCGGCACGCGCTATCGCGGCGATTTCGAGGAGCGGCTGAAAGCCGTCGTCAAGGAGCTTGAGGACCACCCCGACGCGATCCTGTTCATCGACGAGATCCATACCGTGATCGGTGCCGGTGCGACCTCGGGCGGGGCGATGGATGCCTCGAACCTGCTGAAGCCCGCGTTGCAGGGCGGCAAGCTGCGCTGCATGGGCTCGACCACCTATAAGGAGTTCCGCCAGCACTTTGAAAAAGACCGCGCCCTGTCGCGCCGGTTCCAGAAGATCGACGTGAACGAACCCTCGGTCGCTGACACGATCAAGATTCTGATGGGGTTGAAGCCCTATTTCGAAAGCCACCACGATCTGCGCTATACCAATGACGCGATCAAGGCGGCGGTCGACTTGTCGGCGCGCTACATCCATGACCGCAAGCTGCCCGACAAGGCCATCGACGTGATCGACGAGGCCGGGGCCGCGCAGCATCTGCTGCCCGACAGCAAGCGCCGCAAGACCATCTCGCCCAAGGAGATCGAGGCGGTGGTGGCCAAGATCGCCCGCATCCCCCCGAAAAACGTCAGCAAGGACGATGCCGAGGTGCTGCGCGATCTGGAAAAGACGCTCAAGCGCGTCGTCTTCGGTCAGGATGCCGCCATCGAGACGTTGTCCAGCGCCATCAAGCTGGCCCGCGCCGGTCTGCGTGAGCCCGAAAAGCCCATCGGCAATTACCTGTTCGCCGGCCCCACCGGCGTCGGCAAGACCGAGGTCGCCAAGCAACTGGCCAACACGCTGGGGGTCGAGCTGCTGCGCTTTGACATGTCGGAATACATGGAAAAGCACGCCGTCAGCCGCCTGATCGGCGCGCCCCCCGGCTATGTCGGCTTCGATCAGGGCGGGATGCTGACCGATGGCGTTGATCAGCATCCGCATTGCGTGCTGCTGCTGGACGAGATCGAAAAGGCCCACCCGGATGTCTACAACATCCTGTTGCAGGTGATGGATAACGGCAAGCTGACCGATCACAACGGTCGGCAGGTCGATTTCCGCAACGTGATCCTGATCATGACGACCAACGCCGGGGCCGCCGATCAGGCCAGGTCAGCCATCGGCTTTGGCCGCGATCGCCGCGAGGGCGAGGACACGGCGGCGATCGAGCGCACCTTCACGCCCGAGTTCCGCAACCGTCTGGATGCCGTCGTCAGCTTTGCGCCGCTGCCGCGCGAGGTGATCATGCAAGTGGTCGAAAAGTTCGTCCTGCAACTTGAGGCGCAACTGATCGACCGCAACGTGCATATCGAACTGACGCCCGCCGCCGCCGGTTGGTTGGCCGAAAAGGGTTATGACGACAAGATGGGTGCGCGTCCCTTGGGCCGGGTGATCCAGGAGCATATCAAGAAGCCTCTGGCCGAGGAGCTGCTGTTCGGCCGCCTGACCAAGGGCGGGGTGGTGCGCGTCACCCTGCGTGACGACGCGCTGGTGCTGGATGTCGAAGGCCCGGAGAAGCCGCGTCTGGCAAAGGACAAGCCACCGCTGCTGACAGCAGAGTGACCCCTGCCCGGCCGCCCGTTCATGGCGGCCGGGTCGCCTCTGTCGAAAGGCGCGCCGGTGGGCCTGTCGGTGCCTCCGGCGGGGATATCTGGGCCAAGAAGAAGGCGGCCTTGTCTGGTTGGGCGTGTGGTTGACCCGACAGCGGCTGACCCGTGACGATGGCCGTTCAGAGGCGGCCGGTGGGCTTCAGGTGCCGATGGTATCGCGGTGCGAACGTGATGACGGATGGCGTCAGATCCGACAAGACGGCGAAGGCGGAACGGTCAGCGAATGCGTGAGCCACGGCCCCTTGGTGCGGTCGTTCATCATGGCGAGAGGCAGGTGAATCGGCCGGCCCTTGCCCCGCACCACCGGCGCGCTGTCACGGGTCACCACGCCGCCCCCAGGCGCGACGGCGGGGCCACCGAACGAACGGCCGCACGATAGGAATGCCGCGTGACTGGTGATGCGGGCGGCCCGTGGAGAAAGGCGCGCGATGCGCGCTCATCGGGCAGAGGGACAGCGGGGCCAGGGGGGGCAGAACGATCATCATGAGGGATCACGGCCTGCACGATCCATAGGCGGTTGCGCAGCACATCTTGTCATGCCTAGCCCCGGCCACCCGTTTCGGCGCGGCATGGGGATAGGGCTTGGCTGGGAGGGTTGGCAAGGCCGGTCCGCCATAACCTGCGGCCGGATCTGCCGCGGCAAGGCCGATCCCTGGCCGAAGTTTCGGGCATTCCCAATCCAGCATATTCGAGGTGTGGCGAGGGCCAGACCACGACACCAGTGGCAACAGGCACGCCGGTCGTCGCCATGCGACAAGACTGCGCGACCTTCCGTCGCCCGCCCCTTCGTCTGCAACCTTGCGCCCCGCGCCTGTCGCGGCTGGCCGCCCCCACTTGCGGCCTCAGTCGTGGGCCCGCCCGCCGACCCTTGCGGCGCCCCGCGCAACTGCCTAGGCTCCGCCCGCCGACCGGAGGAACCATGCCCGACCAGACCGATACCCGCATCCCCGTCACCCTGCTGACCGGCTTTCTTGGCTCGGGCAAGACCACCGTCCTGAACCACCTCATCCGCGATCCCGGCGCCGGGCGGATCGCCGTCGTGATGAATGAATTCGGCGAGGCGGGCCTTGATCACGACCTGATCGAGGAGGCGACCGAAGAGACCGTGCTGCTGGCCTCGGGCTGCGTCTGCTGTTCGATCCGGGGCGATCTGGCGCGCACGTTGATGTCGCTGCTGGGGCGGCGCACGCGCGGCGAACTGGCGTTTGACCGGGTGGTGATCGAAACCACGGGCCTTGCCGACCCCGGCCCGATCCTGCAAACGCTGCTGGTCGACGACACCCTGGCCGCGCATTTTCGGATGGATGGTGTGATCACCACCGTCGATTGCGTGCTGGCCCCGGCGACGCTGGACCGCCAGTTCGAGGCCGTCAGCCAGATCGCCATGGCCGACCTGATCCTGCTGACGAAGACCGATCAGGTCAGCGCCAGCCAGATCGAGGCGCTGTCGCGCCGCATCGACGGCATCAACCCCGGCGCGCGGCGCATCCGCGCCGACCATGGGAAGGTGGCGCCCGGCAAGCTGTTCGCGCTGTCGGGCCTGCGCGCCGACGCGACCGAGGCCGAGGCGATCGGCTGGGTCAATGCCGCCGCCCATTCCGGCGCCCCCGCGCCCTTTGTGCTGGCCCGCCCCGAGACCGACCCCTTTGCCGGGATCAGTGGCCTGACGCTGACCCACGACAGGCCACTGGCCGCCGCACATCCGCATGACGCGCGGATCGGGTCGGCCTCGATCACCGTCGATCAGCCGCTGTCGGATGAGGTGTTCGATTACTGGATGAACGCGCTGATCAACCTGCGCGGCAAGGACATCCTGCGCATGAAGGGCATCGTGCATGTGCAGGGGATCGATCACCCGTTCGTCTTCCACGCTGTCCAGCATGTGTTCGACCCGCCGGTTGCGATGACGCATTGGACCGGCGCCGACACGACATCGCGCGTGGTCATCATCGCGCGCGACATCGACCGCGCCGATCTGCGCGACTGCCTGGAAACGCTGCGCCTGCGGGTGGGCGAGGACGCCGGGCCGGTGCGCGTTCACCGTCTGGACGACGCATTTTGACATGTCGCTATGTCGCAGGCTAACCCCGTGACGGCATTCACGATTTTCACCCCTCGGCCCGCCCTTCCTTGACAAGGCGCGGCAGCCTGTCGCAGATTGGCAGAACCTATCTATTCGACAGGCACAAGGAGGGTCACATGAATATCGACCTCTCTCGCCGCGGCTTTCTAAGGCTCGCGGGCGCGGGGGTTGCCGCAACGTCGCTGGGGGCCATGGGCTTCGGCGGCGCCGAGGCCGCCGAGGCTGCGCATGTGCGCGCCTTCAAGCTGGCCACCACAACGGAAACGCGCAACACCTGCCCCTATTGCTCGGTCGCCTGCGGGGTGATCATGTACAGCAAGGGCGACGCCAAAGCCGGCGACCCGGCCGAGGTGCTGCACCTGGAGGGCGACGCCGATCACCCGACGAACCGCGGCACCCTGTGCCCCAAGGGCGCGGCGCTGAAGGATTTCGTCCATTCCGAGCATCGACTGACCGAACCGAAGATCCGCCGCCCCGGCAGCGACCGGTTCGAGCCGATCACCTGGGAGGAGGCGCTGGACAAGATCGCCCGCGCCCTCAAGGATGACCGCGACGCGAACATGGTTCAGGTGAACGAGGCCGGCGTGCCCGTGAACCGCTGGACCACCGCCGGTTTCCTGGCCGCATCCGCCACCACGAACGAAACCGCCTGGGCCACCTTCAAGGTTGTGCGCGGGATGGGGATCGCAGGATTCGATAACCAGGCGCGCGTCTGACACGGCCCCACGGTGTCCAGTTTGGGCCCGACCTTTGGCCGTGGAGCGATGACGAACTCCTGGACCGATATCAAGAACGCCGATCTGGTGATCGTGATGGGCGGCAATGCCGCCGAAGCCCACCCCTGTGGGTTCAAATGGGTGACGGAAGCCAAAGCGCATCGCGGCGCCAAGCTGATCGTCGTGGACCCCCGGTTCACGCGCACGGCAAGCGTGTCCGATTACTATGCCCCGATCCGTCCCGGTTCCGACATCGTGTTCCTGATGGCGCTGATCCGCTGGATGATCGAGAACGACAAGGTTCAGTGGGAATACGTCAAGAACTTCACCAACGCCGCCTTCCTGGTGAAGGAGGAATTCGGCTGGTCCGATGGCCTGTTCACCGGCTATGACGAAGGCAAGCGCGATTACGACCGTTCAAGCTGGGATTACCAGATCGGCGAGGACGGTTTTGCCAAGGTTGACACGACGCTGACTGACCCTCGCTGCGTGTGGAACCTGCTGAAGGCGCATGTCGATCAGTATACGCCGGAACTGGTGGAACGGGTCTGCGGCACGCCGAAGGACCGGTTCCTGAAGATCGCCGCGATGATCGGGGAAACCTCGGCGCCCGACAAGACCATGACCTCGATGTATGCGCTTGGCTGGACCCAGCATTCCAAGGGCAGCCAGAACATTCGCGGCATGGCGATGTTGCAGCTGATCCTGGGCAACATCGGCGTCCGCGGTGGCGGGATGAACGCGCTGCGCGGCCATTCCAACATCCAGGGCCTGACCGACATGGGCCTGATGTCGAACCTGATGCCCGGCTATCTGAACATGCCGACCGAGAAAGAGGTGGATCTGGCGACCTATATGACCTCGCGCCAGTTCAAGCCCCTGCGGCCCGGTCAGACAAGTTATTGGCAGAACTATCCCAAGTTCTTCGTCAGCTTCATGAAGGCGATGTGGGGCGATGCCGCACAGCCCGAAAACGACTGGGGCTATCACTATCTGTCCAAGCTGGATGTGCCGACCTATGACATCCTGCGCATGGTCGAGCTGATGAACGAGGGGCGGATCAACCTGTATTTCTGCCAGGGCTTCAACCCGCTGCTGGCCTTCCCCAACCGGGGCAAGGTCACCTCGGGTCTGGCCAAGGTGAAGATGCTGGTGATCATGGACCCGCTGGAAACCGAGACCGCGCGGTTCTGGGAAAACCATGGCGAACACAACAACGTCGCCACGGCCGATATCCAGACCGAGGTGATCCAGCTTCCCACCTCGTGCTTTGCCGAGGACGAAGGCTCGCTGACCAACTCGGGCCGGTGGCTGCAATGGCACTGGCCGGCGGGTGCGCCCCCCGGACAGGCCAAGCATGACACCTGGATCATGGCGCAGATCTTCCTGCGGATGCGCGATCTGTATCAAAAGGAAGGCGGCGTATTCCCCGATCCGATCGTCAATCTGTCGTGGAACTATGCCGACCCCGGCGATCCCAAGGCCGATGAACTGGCCATGGAAATCAACGGGCGCGCCTTGGCGCCGGTCTATGACCTGAAGGACACGACCAAAGTGCTGGCCGAGCCCGGCAAACTGGTCACGAACTTCACGCAACTGCGCGACGACGGATCGACCGCTTGCGGCTGCTGGATCTATTCCGGCTGCTGGAACGAGAACGGCAACATGATGGCGCGGCGGGACAATTCCGATCCCGACGACACCGGCACCTATCCGAACTGGACCTATTCCTGGCCGGTCAACCGGCGCACGCTGTATAACCGTGCCTCGGCCGACATGAACGGCAAGCCCTGGGATCCCAGCCGGAAGATCATCGAATGGGATGGCGAAAAGTGGTCGGGTTACGACGTGCCCGACATTTCACCGACCGCCAAACCCGATGAGGTCGGGCCGTTCATCATGAACCCCGAGGGCGTCAGCCGCCTGTTCACCCGCGGCATGATGCGCGACGGGCCGTTCCCGACGCATATGGAGCCGTTCGAAAGCCCGGTTCCCAACGTCTTCAACGCGAAGATGCGCGGCAACCCGGTGGCGCGGGTGTTCCAGTCGGATGTCGAACATATGGGCACCTCGGATGAGTTCCCCTTTGTCGCGACATCCTATCGCCTGACCGAGCATTTCCATTACTGGACCAAGACCAACCGGGTGAACGCCGCCCTTCAGCCCGAGTTCTTCGTGGAAATCAGCGAGGAACTGGCGGCGGAAAAGGGCATCGCCAAGGGGTCGTGGGTGCGGGTCTGGTCGAAGCGCGGCCAGGTGCGCGCCAAGGCACTGGTGACCAAGCGGATCAAGCCGCTGACCTGTGACGGCAAGACCGTCCATGTCATCGGCATCCCGCTGCACTGGGGCTTTGTCGGCAACGCGCGCAAGGGTTGGGGGCCGAACAGCCTGACGCCCTTCGTCGGTGATGCGAACGTGGAAACGCCCGAGTTCAAGGCCTTCCTTGTCAATATCGAACCCTCGACCGGGGAGGCCCTGGCATGACCGAACTTGCCCCTCAGCCGACGACGGCGATGGCCAACCCGCCGGTGCAACCGCTGGAAGCCAACCTGACGGCGCGCGATGTGGTGCGGGCCTCGGCAATGCCGAACCTGCCCAAGCCGGATCGCGAGCTGACCAAGGTGGCCAAGCTGATCGATGTGTCCAAATGCATCGGCTGCAAGGCTTGCCAGTCGGCCTGCGTGGAATGGAATGACACCCATCCCGATGTCGAAACCAACGTGGGGGTTTACGAAAACCCCCACGATCTGACCGCCGACATGTTCACCCTGATGCGCTTCAGCGAATGGGAAAATCCGGCGACCAACGATCTGGAATGGCTGATCCGCAAGGACGGCTGCATGCATTGCGAAGACCCCGGCTGCCTCAAGGCTTGCCCGGCGCCGGGGGCGATCGTGCAGTATTCCAACGGGATCGTGGATTTCATCCATGAAAACTGCATCGGCTGCGGCTATTGCGTGACCGGCTGCCCGTTCGACATCCCCCGCATCAGCCAGAAGGATCACAAGAGCTACAAATGCACCTTGTGTTCCGACCGGGTGGCCGTGGGGCAAGGTCCGGCTTGCGCCAAGGCCTGCCCGACCCAGGCCATCGTCTTTGGCACCAAGGACGACATGATCGCCCATGCCAATGACCGGATCGCGGATCTGAAATCGCGCGGCTATGACAATGCCGGGCTTTACGATCCGCAAGGCGTGGGCGGCACGCATGTGATGTATGTGCTGCATCACGCCGACCAGCCGGCGATCTATTCGGACCTGCCGGTCGAACCGCAGGTCGCCCCCACCGTTCAGGCGTGGAAGGGCGGCGCCAAGACCCTGGGCCTTGCGGCCATCGGTCTGGCTGCGGTCGGCAGCCTGCTGCACGGGCTGATCGCGCGGGCCAACAAGGTCGAACCCGAGGATGAGGCCGCGGCGGAACGCCTGGTCTCGGGCAAGGAGGACGTGTGATGGCGCGGCGCGAATATTCCGAATCCGGCGATCATCTGGTCAGCCGCCAACCCGTCGAGGTCAGCCGCTATCGCTGGTTCACGCGGGCAAATCACTGGATCATCGCGATCTCGACGATCCTGCTGATGCTATCGGGCTTTGCGCTGTTTCACCCGTCGCTGTTCGGGCTGACCGCCCTGTTCGGCGGCGGGCAGACGGCGCGGTGGCTGCACCCGTTCCTTGGGATCGTGCTGGCGGTCGGCTATACGCTGATCTTCATCCAGCTTGTGCCGCGCAACATCTTTCGGCGCGACGATGCCGTTTGGGTGCGTCACATCCGTGACGTGATGGACCAGAACGAACACAAGCTGCCCACGCTTGGCAAATACAACGCCGGGCAGAAGTTCGTGTTCTGGGCGATGGCGATCCTGATCCTGGTGCTTTTGGGCACCGGCATCGCGATCTGGCATGAATACTTCCCGACGCTGGTCGACATCGGCACCCGTCGCTGGGCCTCGCTGCTGCACGCGGCGGCGGCGGTGGCGATGGTGCTGGTGTTCATCCTGCATGTCTATGCCGCGATCTGGACACGGGGCACGATCCGGGCGATGACTCGGGGGACTGTCACCGGTGGCTGGGCCTGGCGCCACCATCGCAAATGGTTGAAAGAGGTCGTGACCCGCGACCGCCAGAAGCCCGCCGAATAATGCCGAACCGCCCCCCGTGGCCGGTCGGCCCGAGGAGCGAGATGACCACACGGATCGAACCCAATCCCGCAATGATCGGCGGCGTCGGCAAGGCGCCGCTGGTTGTCCTTCCCCAGCCGTCTGCGCTGTTTTCCACCCGTGCCGAGCGGCTGGCCTTTCTGGCGGCCAGCGGCGGCAATCTGGCCCCCTATCTGGCCTTCCTGGCCGATCTGACCCGCGTTCAGGCGCGGCTGGCGGACGAAGGCCCCGGCCCTGAACCGCTTCCCGCGGATCACCTGAAAACCTGTCGTGAATCGCGGATGCCGCCCATCGACCGGTCGCGTCTGCGCGATGACGCAGATCTGCGCGCCACGCTGACGGCGCTGTGCGATCAGGCCGTGGCGCTGGATATGCCTGAACCCGCGCGGCTGGCGCTGAATGCCGTGCGCGGGGCTGACGCCGCCGATCTGGACTGGCTGATCGGCAATGTGCTTTCAGGGCTGATCCCCGCTGACGCCGCCGCGCCGCATCTGTTCGTCGCGGCCGCCGTGCAACTGCATCTGGCGCGGCTGGCGGCAACCCTGCCCGGCCCCGATCTGGTGGCGATCCAGACCGGCACCTGCCCGGCCTGCGGCGGGCGGCCCCATGCCTCGATCGTCACCACGGTCGCGGGGGTGGAAAATGTCCGCTATGCCTGCTGCGCGACCTGCACGACCCAGTGGAACGAGGTGCGGGTGAAATGCCTGTGCTGCGGATCGACCAAGGGCATCAGCTATCGCTCCGTCGAGACCGGCGAGGCCGCGATCAAGGCCGAGCTGTGCAGCGAATGCGACCACTGGCTGAAGATCCTGTATCACCCGCGCAACCACAGCCTCGAGCCGATGGCCGATGACGTCGCCAGCCTTGGCCTGGACATGATGATGCAGGGCACGGGCCTGACGCGCGGCGGCAGCAATCCCTTTACGGTCGGTTACTGATGCAGGCCCTGCGCGACCTGCCCTCGGTCGACCGGCTGCTGGCCAGCCCGCAGGGCGGGGCCTTGGCGGCCGAACATGGGCGCGCCGCGACGCTGGCCGCGCTCCGCGCCGCGCTTGACGCCGCGCGCAGCGCGATCCGCGCGGGCCAGCCTGCCCCCGACCCCATGGATCAGGCCACCGCCGATCTGGCCGCGCAGGCGCGCAGCCCCTTGCAGCCGCTGCTGAACCTGACCGGCACCGTGCTGCACACCAATCTGGGCCGCGCGATCTGGGCAGAGGCCGCCGTGCAGGCTGCCGTCAACGCCATGCGCAACCCGCTGGCGCTTGAGTTCGACCTGACCACCGGCGGGCGCGGCGAACGCGACAGCCACCTGCGTGGGCTGCTGTGCGAATTGACCGGGGCCGAGGATGCCACCGTCGTCAACAACAATGCCGCCGCCGTGCTGATCGCGCTGAACACGCTGGGGTCGGGGCGATCCGCCATCGTGTCGCGTGGCGAGCTGATCGAGATCGGCGGGGCGTTCCGCATGCCCGACATCATGGCCCGTGCCGGTGTTCGCCTGGTCGAGGTCGGCACGACGAACCGCACCCATCCGCGCGACTACCAATCCGCGCTTGACGGCGACACCGCGCTGATCCTCAAGGTGCATACGTCGAACTATCGCATCCAGGGCTTCACCGCCGAGGTCGCGGCCCCCGATCTGGCCGCCATCGCGCGTGGCGCCGGGGTGGCACTGGTCAATGACCTCGGGTCCGGGTCGCTGGTCGATCTGGGCGCGCATGGGATGCGACGCGAACCGACCGTGGCCGAGGCCGTGGCCGAGGGCGCCGATCTGGTCACCTTTTCCGGTGACAAGCTGCTGGGCGGCCCGCAAGCGGGCTTCATCGTCGGGCGGCGCGATCTAATCGCGCAGATCAACAAGAACCCGCTGAAGCGCGCCCTGCGGCTGGACAAGATCCGCATTGCCGCGATCGAGGCGACGCTGCGGCTTTACCGCGACCCCGACCGGCTGGCCGAGCGTCTGCCGACGCTGGCGATGCTGACCCGCCCGGCGGATCAGATCGCGGCGCAGGCGGCGCGGCTGGCCGGTCCGGTCGGGGCGCTGCTGGCGCCTTTGGGCTATCAGGTCGCCCCCTGCACCTGCGACAGCCAGATCGGGTCGGGCGCGCTGCCCACCGATACGCTACCCTCGGCCGGGCTGCGGATCACCGGCAGCGGGGGCGATGCGCCCGACCGGCTGGCCACGCATCTGCGCGCCCTGCCCCGCCCCGTCATCGGCCATATCCACGACGGCGCGCTGATCCTGGATCTGCGCTGTCTGGGCCATGATGCCGACCTGCTGGGGGCTTTGGCCGGGTCATGATCGTCGGCACGGCGGGGCATATCGACCACGGCAAGACCGCATTGGTGAAGGCGCTGACCGGCACCGATGCCGACCGCCTGGCCGAGGAAAAGGCGCGCGGCATCACCATCGAGCTGGGCTTTGCCTATGCCGATCTGGGCGGTGGTCGCGTCACCGGTTTCGTCGATGTGCCGGGGCATGAGCGTTTCATCCACACCATGCTGGCCGGTGCGGGCGGCATTGATCTGGCGCTGATCGTAGTGGCTGCCGATGACGGATTGATGCCGCAAACGCGCGAGCATCTGGCGATCCTGGATCTGCTGGGCATCACGCGCGGCATCGTGGCGCTGACCAAGGCCGATCTGGCCGATGCCGCGCTGCGCGCCGAAAGGATCGCCCAGATCCACGATACGCTGTCGGCGACCAGCCTGGCGGGCTCGCCGGCGATCGCCGTGTCGTCCGTGACAGGCGAGGGTCTGGCCGATCTGCGCAATGCCCTGCTCGAGGCCGAGGCCGCAACCACCCGGCAGGGCAGCGACCGCCGCTTTCGTCTGGCCATCGACCGCAGCTTTACCCTGTCGGGCGCGGGCACGGTGGTGACCGGCACGGTGCTGTCGGGCAGCGTCGCGGTCGGTGACAGTGTGACGATCAGCCCCCTGGGCCTGACCGCGCGGGTGCGCGCCATCCACGCCCAGAACCGCCCAGCCGGAGCCGCCGAAGCCGGTCAGCGCGCCGCGCTGAACCTGACCGGCGAGGCGATCCGCAAGGACGCCATCACGCGCGGCGACATGGTGATCGACCCCGCGCTGCACGCGCCGACCGACCGGATCGACGCCGAGCTGACCGTGCTGGCCAGCGAGCCGAAAGCCCTGACCACCTGGTTTCCCGCCCGCCTGCATTGCCACGCCGCCGAGGTCGGCGCGCGGATCGTGCCGCTGGCCGACCCGCTGCAACCCGGCCAGACCGGGCGCGTGCAACTGGTGCTGGACCGCCCGATTGCCGCGAGCCATGGCGACCGCTTCATCCTGCGCGATGTGTCGGCCAGCCGCACCATCGGCGGCGGGCGACTGATCGACCTGCGTGCGCCCTCGCGCAAGCGGCGCGGGCCGGACCGGATCGCGGCGCTTGCGGCCGGCGCGACCGAGGACGCCGCGGCGGCCCTGGCCGGGCTGGCGGCGGTCGGCCCGGTCGATCTGGCGGTCTTTGGCCGCGACCGCGCGCTGACGGATGCGGCGCTGACGGCGGCCACGCAGGCCGCGGGGATCACCCGGATCGGGGATCTGGCGCTGTCGGCGGATCACGCGCGGGGCCTTGATGCCGGGCTGACCGCTGCGCTTTCCGATTTCCACGCGGCCAATCCCGATCTGCCGGGTCTTGGCCGCGAACGGCTGCGGCTGGCGCTGACGCCGCGCCTGCCGAAGGACGCCTTCCTGGCCTATCTGCGCGCGCAATCGCAGGCCGAACGCATCGTGCTGGACGGCGCCTTCCTGCGCCTGCCCGGCCACGAGGTGCGCCTGACCCCTGACGATGAGGCGCTATTCGACCGCATCCACCCCGCACTGCTGGGCGAGACCCGCTTTCGCCCGCCACGCGTGCGCGACTTTGCCACCGACCTGGACACCCCCGAACCCGAGGTTCGCCGCGTCCTGCGCCTGACGCAAAAGCTGGGCCGCACCGATCAGATCGCGCATGACCACTTTTTCGCGCGCGCTGTCACGCGCGAGATGGTGGCGATCATCCGCGATGTCGCCGCACAGGCACCGGATGGCTGGTTCACCGCCGCCGCCTTCCGCGACCGCGTGCAGAATGGCCGCAAGGTCGCCATCGAGATCCTTGATTTCATGGATCGTCTGGGCGTGACCTTGCGGCGCGGCGACCTGCGCCGTATCAATCCGCATCGGGTCGACCTGTTCGGCGATCCCGAGGCTTAGGAAGGGAATCGTCCCCGGTGGGGCGGCCGGACTTCAAATCCGGTTGGGGCAGCGAGACTGTCCTGGGTGGGTTCGACTCCCATTCCCTTCCGCCAGACTCCTTACGGCTTGGCCACAGGATCAGCGACACCCATCAGATCCAGCCCGCGTGCCGTCGGCGGCTGCCAGGTTTTCGACGTCGCCACCGCGCCCTGCGGGTTGGTGCCGATGTTCGAGCCGCCGGTGCCGCCGGTCCAGCCGGTGCTGCCGTCATTGCCCGGCGCGGTGCCATCGGCAGCGGCAGGTTGCGCGTCGGTCGCGGGCTCGGCCATGCCTGCGGGCTGCGCGCCTGCCCCCTCGGTCGCTTGGCCCGACGGCGGGTTGGCCATGACCGGGCTTGACCCAGCCATGCCGGTCATGCCATCCGGCGTCATGAACGGCGGCGGCGGGATCGGCACGCTGACCGCCGGTGCGCCAACCGGGCCATTCGCGGCGATCGGCGGCGGCGGCACCTGGGCGTTGGCCAGACCCGCGCCCAGAATGATCGCGCCAAGCGCGGCAAGGGCCAGCGGGGCGGTTTTCGGATTGCGGTTCATGTCTGCCTCCTGTTCGGTCTGGGTCGGGCCTGATGCAGGCCGGTCCTGGGGGAAACGCCGCGCGCAGGCTTCGGGTTGCGATCTGGCGCCATTGGCGGCGATGTTAGCACCCCTGCCCCGCGCATCCAGCATTTCCTGCGCCGTCAGGGCAAAAACAGCGCCCATGACCTTGCGCCAGACCTCTGGCCCTTGGCCGCGCAATCCGCTAAGCCCGCGCGAAAGGATGCCACCCATGTCGTATGAAAAACCCGGTTCGGTCGAAACCTCGCTGCGCGATGCCATTTCGCCGGTCGAACAGATTCTGGCCGATGCCCGCGCCGGTCGCATGTTCGTGCTGGTCGACCACGAGGACCGCGAGAATGAGGGCGACCTGGTGATCCCCGCGCAGATGGCCACGCCCGAGGCGATCAACTTCATGGCGACCCACGGACGCGGGCTGATCTGCCTGTCGATGACAGCCGAGCGGATCGACGCGCTTGGCCTGCCGATGATGAGCCCGCGCAACTCCAGCCGCCACGAGACCGCCTTTACCCTGTCGATCGAGGCGCGCGAGGGCGTGACCACCGGCATCAGCGCCGCCGACCGGGCCCGCACCATCGCGGTGGCCATCGACCCGGCCTGCGGGCCGACCGACATCGCCACGCCCGGCCATGTCTTCCCGCTGCGCGCCCGCGCCGGGGGCGTGCTTGTGCGCGCCGGCCATACCGAGGCCGCCGTCGACATCGCCCGCCTGGCCGGGCTGACCCCCGCCGGGGTGATCTGCGAGATCATGAATGACGACGGCACGATGGCGCGGCTGCCCGATCTGGTCGGCTTTGCGCGCCGCCACGGGCTGAAGATCGGCACGATCAGCGACCTGATCGCCTATCGCCGCCGCCACGACAGCCTGGTGCGCGAAACCCGCGACGAGGTGGTGACCTCGGCCCATGGCGGCGACTGGCGGATGCGGGTGTTCACCGACCAGACGCATGGGTCGGAACATATCGTCCTGTCCAAGGGTGATCTTGCGGGCGATGATCCGGTGCTGGTGCGGATGCACCCGCTGGACCCGCTGGCCGATGTGCTGGGCATCGGTCCGGGCGCGGGCAAGCTGGCAGGGGCCATGACCGCCATCGCCGCCGAAGGGCGTGGCGCGGTCGTGCTGCTGCGCGACACCGGAATGAAGATGACCGGCCCCGAGGACGTCAGCCCGCATGTGCTGCGCAACTATGGCCTGGGCGCCGAAATCCTCTCGGCGCTTGGGATGCAGACCATCACCCTGTTGACCAATTCCGGCCGCCCCCGCGTCGTCGGGCTGGAGGGCTACGGCCTGACCATCGCCGGCATCCGCCCCATTCACGAGATTTGACATGGCCGCCACCGAACAGCATCACAGCCTGGACCTGCCGCGATTTGACGCCCCCGTGCGCCTGCTGATCGTGGTCGCGCCCTATTACAAGGACATCGCCGATCAACTGGTCGCGGGCGCGCGCGCCGTGGCCGAACAGGCCGGCGCCACCGTCGATCTGGTCGAGGTGCCGGGCGCGCTGGAAATCCCGCCCGCCATCGGCATGGCCGGGCGAATGGCAAACTACGATGGCTTCGTCGCGCTTGGCTGCGTGATCCGGGGCGAAACCACGCATTATGAGACCGTCTGCAACGACAGTTCGCGCGGGTTGATGAACCTGGGGCTGGCCGGTTACTGCATCGGCAACGCGATCCTGACCGTCGAAAACCGCGATCAGGCCTGGGTCCGCGCCGAGGCTGCGGGCCAGAACAAGGGCGGCGGCGCGGCGGCGGCGGCCCTGCATCTGATCGCGCTGTCGCGGCAATGGGCGGGCGCGAAAAAGGGCATGGGCTTCGTTCCCGAAGGCACCATCCGGCTGGCGGGCGATGCGCAAAAAGGGGATGTGGCATGACGAAACCCAACCGCCAGGCGCGTTCCGCCGCCCGTCTTTACGCCGTGCAGGCGCTGTTTCAGATGGAGGCCGGGGGCATCTCGGCCGACCGCGTGCGGCGCGAGTTTGAAAGCTATCGCTTTGGCGCCGTCTATGATGACGACGAGATGGCCGAGGGCGACCCCGATCTGTTCCGCGACCTTCTGGACAATGCGGTGATGTGGCAGGCCAGGATCGACCAGGCTACCGACCGCGCCTTGGTCGCCCGCTGGCCCATCGACCGCATCGACCCGGTGCTGCGCGCCCTGTTCCGCGCCGCCGGGGCCGAGCTGGTGTTGACCGCAACCCCGCCCAAGGTCGTCATCAACGAATTCGTGGATGTCGCACAGGCCTTTTTCCCCGATGGCCGCGAACCGAAGTTCGTGAATGCCGTGCTGGATCACATGGCGCGCGAGTTGCGCCCCGGCGCGCTGTAGGCGGCGGCGCGATTCCGCTTTGCTTTGACGGCGGCGGTGTTAATCTGGCGCGATCAACCCAAGGGGGATCGGCCATGACGGAACTTGTCCGCCTGTATATCCGCAATGTATTCATCGGCTTTCTGCTGGCCGTGGCCTTCACCGCCGCGCTTCTGGCGCTGAATGTGGCAAACCTGTGGCATCTGGTCAGCCATACCAGCGGCGGCATCATCGCCGTCATCATGCTGGTGGTGTTCAACACCATCGTCTTTGCCGGGGTGCAGTTTTCCATCGCGGTGATGCGCATGGCCGACCGCGAACCCGGCCCGCCCCGCGGCCCACGCGCGCCCGCACTGGGCCTGACCCTGCGTCAGGTGCCCGTCACGGCAGCCAAGGACCGCGCGCGCGGTCAAAAATAAACTTCCGCATTCGTTGCAATCGTGCAACAGCGGCGTCGGCAGCTCCGGCGCCGCTTTTCACAGCCGGTTACCCGCATGTTTCCGGCCGTGATCGTCCGTTTGCGCAGGATTTTGCCTAATCCTATTTTTCTTATGTTTTCCGGGATGTTGCAGGTCATTCAAACCCCCGTGATCCGACGCCCGACCCCTTGAAATCGCGCGATCACGCAGGTTCTTGCGCGGACCTGCCCAAGTCCGGGTTTTGCGGCATTCCGGCGACACATCCGGTTTCGCGGCTGCGTGGAAAAACTGTTCCCGAAACGGTTGCGACCGGAACCCAAACCCTTAGGTAGCACGTTGCCAAGGTGCTCGGCACGTCGATCAAGAAACGGATCAATGGCCGGAAACCGAAACGAACGGTTCATGAGGACTGAAAGATGAAAAACACTGCACTTCTGGGCGCGACCGCCCTTGTCATGTCGCTGTCGGCTCTGCCGGCTTTCGCGCAGACCGAAATCGCTGCCGGCGCCAACGCCACCGGCGTGTCGGCCATCAACACCCGCATCACCGACATCCAGGACGACGTGAAGGACGACTTCGCCCGTTCGCAGGACGCCGACCGCTTTGGTCCGTCGGATCGTCGTGAAGGCCTGTCGGGCGGCATCTCGGCGAGCTACACCGGCCGCAAGGGCACTGTCGACAACCAGGACTTCGCCCTGGCTGGCCGCATGTCCTTTACCCAGGCTCAGTTCTCGCAGAACGTCGGCCTGGCGCTGACCTTCGGTGAAGACAACACCGGCGCCAAGGACGAAGAAGAAGTGTTCGTCGTCTATGACGCGCAATACTACTTCAACGACCGCTTCTATGCCTTCGCTCTGGGCCGCCTGAAGCAGGACGCTCTGGCCGGCAAGATCGCGGGCAAGGAAGACACCCTGTACCGTGACGGCTTCCTGGGCTTTGGTCCGGGCTACCGCGTGATCAACACCCCGGACACCGCGTGGCGCGTTCAGGCCGGTGTGGGCGTGCGCTACACCAAGCAGTCGGCCGTCAACGGCGGCGCTTCGGACACCGAAGTCGGCTACATCGCTTCGTCGCGCTTCTACCACCGCTTCAGCGACACGATGTTCGTGACCAACGACACCGACATGCTGTACTCGAAAGATCAGGGCAAGGCCGTGAACAACGAGCTGGGCCTGAACTTCAAGATGTCGGACGCTTTCGCGACCCGCGTCAGCTACATCACCGACTACCAGGAAGGTCGCAAGACCGACAACAAACTGGGCGTGTCGCTGGTTTACGGCTTCTGATCCAGGTCAGATCGAAACGGAAAAAGGGGCGGGCAACCGCCCCTTTTTTCATGGCCA
The DNA here is from genome assembly GCF_041927815.1 of Paracoccus zhouxuedongae. Taxonomy (NCBI): domain Bacteria; kingdom Pseudomonadati; phylum Pseudomonadota; class Alphaproteobacteria; order Rhodobacterales; family Paracoccaceae; genus Paracoccus; species Paracoccus zhouxuedongae. The sequence continues at coordinate 334,653 of NZ_JBHFHM010000001.1, read as the reverse complement.
ATCGGCAAGGGATCATGAAAAAACCGGCCCGAAGGGGCCGGTTCATGTGGCGGGAACCGCAGCGACCGTGGCTGGCTGGGATTCCCGAGAGCCTGGATTACCAGGTGGGCGCCAGATAGCCGGACCTGGATCCGGCCAGAGCCAGCACCCTCGGAGAACTTATAGGCCACTGGAAAAAGGCCACCCACGAGAAGAGCAGAAACCCGCCAGCACCCCAGATAGGGTCGCGGGGCGGCCGCTGCAAGAGGGCGGCGGGTGCTTGCCAAATGTTCGCCTTGCGTTCACATTAGCGCCATGCAAATCCAGCCCGCCCCCCTTCCCCTTGCCCCCGGCACGCGCCTTGCCCGCGGCGTTGCGCGGATGCTGTTCGACCACGGTTTCACCAGCCTGCCCGAACTGGTGCTGGCCGATGGCTTGCGCGCCGATGTGATCGGTCTTGGTCCCAAGGGTGAGCTGTGGATCATCGAATGCAAATCCGGCCGCGCCGATTTTCGCGCCGATCACAAATGGCAGGGCTATCTGCCGTGGTGCGATCGGTTTTTCTGGGCGGTGGATGATGCCTTCCCGGATGAGATCCTGCCCCCCGAAAGCGGCCTGATCCGCGCCGACGACTGGGGCGCGGAAATCCTGCGGATGCCGGATGCGCAGCCCTTGGCCGGTGCCCGCCGCACCGCGCTGACGCGGCGCATTGCGCGCTGTGCCATGGCGCGACTGATGGGGCGCGACGATCCGGCGGTTGGTTAGCGGCCCTTCTTGCCCGGCTTGCCCGCGTCATCGCCCATCGCGCGCGCGGCCTCGGCGGCGGCCAGCAGCTCTTCGGCGATTTCCTCGGCCTCGTCGGGGTCGAAATCCAGCGGCAGGTCGATGCCTTCCCCCTCCAGATAAATGCGGACCATGCCCAGGCTGGTCGGGCCGATCTGAAGGTTCGCGGCCAGGTCGCTTTGCTTGTTGATGCCCATCTTGGCCCCCTTTGCTCTGCCGGATATCCGGTCGTCATCCTTGCGTAACCGCGCCGTTCAGGCACCGCAAGAGTTGGGCGGGGGCATGCACGCAAAACCCCCGCCTTCGCCCTTGCATTCCCCCGCCCGTGCGGCTAAATGCCCGCTCAGTGCCGCCTTAGCTCAGTTGGTTAGAGCGCTGGATTGTGGATCCAGAGGTCCCCCGTTCAAGCCGGGGAGGCGGTACCATCCCCCCACATGCCGCTTCGCAAATTGCGCTTACTGCTGCGTTTTCTTTTCCCGCCGTGGAACTGTCCCGCAAATCTGGCGTTGGTCATCCAAATCGAACCTTCATCAGGAGTGACCGACATGAGCGCCCAAGACGCTGCCCGCACCGCCAAGAAAGCCGCCGAAGACACCGCCGAAGATCTGCGCGATGCCGCCCGTACCGCCGCCTCTGGCGCTCGTGAGGCTGCTGCCGACGCCGCCGAAGTGGCGCGCGAAAAGGCCCGCGAATATTCGGAAGCCGCCCGCGCCAAGGCCGCCGATCTTTACGCCGCCGGCGAAGCGCGCCTGACCGATGCCGCCGCCCGCGCCGAAGACATGTATGGCGAAATCAGCGACATGGTTCGCCGTCAGCCCGCCGCCGCCCTGGGCGTCGCCGCTGGCGTCGGCTTCCTGGTCGGCCTGCTGCTGGCCCGTCGTTGATCCAGGGAAAGGGCTGAACCGATGTTCAACTATGTCAAGAACATGAAGGCGTCGGTTCAGGATGCCGTTGCGCGTTATGGCATGATGGCTGGCGCCGGGGCGATCCTTGTTGTCGCCCTGGGCTTCCTTCTGGGTGCGCTGTGGGTGTTCGCCGCGCGGGAATGGGGGGCGCTGATTACCAACCTGGCCTTTGCGGGCGGCTTCACGCTGATCGCGTTGATCATGTTCGCCGTCGCCCGCGCCCGCCGCGTGGAACCGCCGACGGTCGAGGATCTGCGCGACGAGGTGCAGGCCCGCATCGCCGAAACCGCCAGCAATCTGGTCAGCACCGCCGAACACAAGGTCAACCGCTTTGTGTCGCAGGCCGAATACCGGGTGTCGTCGCTGGCGAAATCGGCGGGCGATCAGATGAGCCAGGCCGCAGGCTTTGCGCCCGAGCTGTTGCAGACGGCGCGTGATAAAAGCTTCAAGGCCGGGGTCATTCCGCCGCTGCTGGGGGCCTTCATGGTCGGGCTGAACATCGCCGTCAGGATGCGCCGCCGCTAAGGCGCATCAGTCGATCAGCGCCGCCATCAGCGCGGCCAGATCGTCACCGGCAAAGGGCGAGGGCAGGATATGGTCGGCCTCGGCCAGATCATCTTCGGCATAGCCGCTGACCAGCACCAGCACGGCGTCCTGCTCCCTGGCCTTGTCCGCAATCCCCGCCGCCCGGCGATCTTCGGGCCGGGCCGAGATCACCAGGACCAGACGCCGACCCGCCGCCTGCGCATCCGCCGCGCCAGATGCTGCGGCTGCATCATGGCCAACCAGTCGCTCGCTCAGCGCCGCCAGGCTGGGCAGCGCCTCGGCCTGACAGCCAGGCGCACAGTCCTGAAAGCCGGCGATCATGTCCTGGGCGACGAAGCTGTTGGATTCGACGATCAGCAGATGCAGCCCGCGTCCAGGCTGCGGAACGTGTGGATCAAGGTTCTGCGGGGTCGGATCGGACATGGAAACAAAGGGCCTTTCGACGACGAATCGCACAGATCTATTGTCGGCGATCATATTGCCGCGTTCCGGTTGTGCATTAAACTATGACATAGGGGAAAGCCGATGACGACGCCTTGCCACGATTGCCCTTTGCGCTGCCACGATCTGTTCGAGCCGCTGACCGCGGACGAGATCGCCTTGAACCAGCGTCTGAAGGCAGGCGAGATGACCGTCGATCCCCAGGCCATCCTGCTGATGGAGGGCGCGCCCAGCCCGCATATGATGACCGTTCTTGACGGGATGGGCCTGCGCTACAAGCTGCTGCCGGATGGCGAACGGCAGGTTCTGAACTTTGTTTTCCCCGGCGATTTCCTTGGCTTGCAGGCAGGCACCATGGGTGAGATGCGCCACAGCGTGATCGCCGTCACGCCGATGACCGTCTGCCTGTTCCGCCGCAGCGATCTGGAAACCATGGTGCGCGCGGTGCCGCAGCGGGCGCTGGATCTGGCCCATATCTCGACTGTCGAGGAACATTTCCTGGGCGAGGCCCTGGCGCGCGTCGGCCAACAATCCGCGACCGAGCGGATGGCCTGGGCGCTGCTGCGCGTGTTCTGCCGCCTGCGCGCCATCGGCATGTCGGCCGATAATCGCGTGCCCTTCCCCTATCGTCAGCGCGACCTGGCCGATGCGCTTGGCCTGTCGCTGGTCCATACCAACAAGACGCTGGCGCGGCTGCGCGAAAGCGGCGTCGCGGATTGGGCCGGAGGCTGGCTGATCGTGCATGACATCGCCCGGCTGTCCGACATTGCCGAGGCCACGCCCGACGATCTGCTGACCCGCCGCCCGCTGTTCTGACGACCTTTGCCGCAGCGCGGCAATCAGGGCTTGGCGCGCCACCAGCTTTTTGCCATCAAGGCCCCTGCGCCAGCGACGGCGCGGTGGGGGGCGAATGATCCGGATCGACGACGTGCATCTGGCGCTCGGTGGGCGGACGGTCCTGGACGGGATCGACCTGACCCTGACGGAAGGCCGGATTGGCCTGATCGGTGCCAATGGCAGCGGCAAAAGCACGCTGGCGCGGCTGCTGAATGGCCTGATCCTGCCCGACCGGGGCCGCGTGACCGTTGACGGGCTGGACAGCCGCCGCGATGGCCGCGCCCTGCGCCGCCAGGTCGGCTTTGTTTTTCAGAACCCCGACAACCAGATCGTCATGCCCACCGTGGCCGAGGATCTGGCCTTTGGCCTGACCCATCTTGGTCTGCCCCGCGACCAGATCGCCGCCCGCACCGATGAGGCCTTGCGCCGTCACGGCCTGTGGGATCTGCGCGATCACCCCGCCCATCAGCTTTCGGGCGGACAAAAGCAGCTTCTGGCGATTGCCGGGGTGCTGGCGATGCAGCCCGCGCGCATTGTTCTGGATGAGCCGACCACCCTGTTGGACCTGCGCAACGCCCGCGACATCGCCCGCAGACTGGCGGCGCTGGATCAGAAACTGGTAGTGGTCACGCATGATCTGGACCTGCTGGCCGATTTCGACCGCGTGGTGATGATCGAGGCTGGCCGCGTCGCCGCCGATGGCCCGCCCGGCCCGGTGCTGGCCGAATACGCCGCGCGGATGACCGGATGAACGGCCTTTACCATCCCGGCGACAGCCTGATTCACCGCCTTCCCGCCGGTGCCAAGCTGGTGGCCCTGGCGGCTGCGGGAACGCTGATGGTCCTGACCGCCGCACCGGCGGTGATCGGCGGTTTTCTGGTGGCGGTGCTGGCACTTTATGCGGCGGCGCAGGCGCCCGCGCGGCTGATCTGGGCGCAGATCCGGCCGCTGATCTGGGTGCTGGCCATCCTGTTTGCCGCGCAATGGGTCTTTGTGGGGCCGCTGCCCGCCGTTGTCATCGTCACCCGCCTGGCCGGGCTGGTGCTGCTGGCCGGGCTGGTGACACTGACCACCCGGTCCAGCGCGATGATCGAGACCATAACCCGCGCGCTTTCGCCGCTGGCGCGGTTCGGGCTGCGCCCCGCGCGGATCAGCCTGACGCTTTCCCTTGCCCTGCGCTTCATCCCGGTCATGGCCCAGATCACCGATGAGGTCCGCCAGGCGCAGCGCGCGCGCGGGCTGGATCGGTCGATCATCGCACTGACCGTGCCGGTGATCGTGCGGATGCTGAAGATGGCCGATGACATCGCCCAGGCCATCGACGCGCGCGGCTTTGACAGCCCCGCAACCCCCTTCCCAACCAAAGGACAAGACGAATGAGCACACGCGACCTGGTTCACATTGCGCTGTTTGCGGCGCTGACCGCCGCTTTGGGGCTGTTTCCGCCCCTGACCATGCCGGTGACCGGCGTGCCGGTGACGGCGCAATCCATGGGCGTGATGCTGGCCGGGGCACTGGTGGGCGCGCGTCGCGGCGGTCTGGCCCTGGTGCTGTTCGTGGCCCTTGTCGCCGTGGGCCTGCCGCTGATGGCGGGCGGTCGCGGAGGCCTTGGCGTGCTGCAAGGCCCCAGCGGCGGCTTTGTGCTGGGCTTCCCGGTCGCGGCTTTCGTCATCGGCTGGCTGTTTGACCGCCACCGTGGCGCGCCGGTGCCAGTCGGCCTGGCCATCGGCTATCTGCTGCTGGGCGGCGTCGCGGTGCTGTATCTGATCGGCGTGCCGTGGCTTGCGATGGTCGGCGGGCTGCCCTTTGACAAGGCGCTGATCGGCTCGGCCGTCTATCTGCCGGGCGACCTGCTGAAGGCAGTGCTGACCGCGCTGATCGCCCGCGCCGTGCGCCGCGCCTATCCGGGGCTGTGATCGGACGCCAGCCCCTGCCGCAGCCGGTCGGGCAGCGGCACGGGGCGGCGGTGGCCCGCATCCAGTGCCACCCAGGTCACATCGGCGCGGGCGCGCAGATCGCCGCCCGCGCCGGTCAAATCGACCTGAAAGCCAAGGCTGGTGGTGCCCATCCGCAGTATCCGCACTGCCAGATGCAGCACGTCGCCAAAGCCCGTCGGCGCGTGAAAAACGACCGAGGCCGCCTTGACCGCAAAGATAACCGGCCCTTTCGGATCAATCACTTGAGCCATCCCGCGCGCGGCCAGATGCGCGGTGATCGCGGCCTCGGCATAGGCCAGATGCGTGGCGTTGTGCAGATGTCCGTGCAGGTCGACATCGCGAAACGGCACCGTGACGACAAGATCAGGCATCCCCCACCCCCGGCTTGCGCAATGCGCGCCAAAGCGGTCTAACCCAAGCCGATGCCCCCTGACCAGAGCCGCGCCTTGCCCGACCACCCCACCCTTGCCACCGCGCTGACCGCCGACCGCTTCGGCCCCGCCGATCAGGTGATCCGCGCCGTCACCGCGCCGCTGCCTGCACCCGCTCCGGGTCAGGTCGCGCTGTCGCTGATCGCGGCCTCGATCAACCCCTCGGATCTGATCAGCCTGTCGGGCGCCTATGCCGCGCGGCTGAGCCTGCCGATGGTCGGCGGCTATGAAAGCGTGGCGCGGGTGATCGCCTGCGGGCCGGGCGTGACCGGGCTTGCGCCGGGGGATCGGGTCTGGCCGCTGGGCGGGCCGGGCGCCTGGGCAAGCGCCCGGCTGGCCGATGCCGACTGGTGTATCCGGGTCGACCCGCGGCTGGGTGACGATCAGGCCGCGACCGCCTATGTAAACCCGCTGACCGCCTGGCTGATGCTGGATGACGCCCAGATCACCCCCCAGACCCGGCTGGTGGTCAGCGCCGCGGGTTCGGTCATCGGGCGGATGATCCTGCGGCTGGCGACCCGGCGCGGGCTGCGGCCGGTTGCGGTGCTGCGCAGCCCGGCCAGCGTGGGTCGGCTGGCGGGGCTGGATCTTGCGGGCATCATCACCGACCCCGACCCCGGCCCGGCGCTATCACGGGTCTGGGGCGGCGCGGGGGCGGATCTGGCGCTGGATTGCGTCGGCGGCGCGACCGGCCATGCGCTGATGGCGGCGCTGCGGCCCGGTGGGCGGCTGGTGCATTACGGTCTGCTGTCGGGCCAGCCGATCGGCACCAGCCAGCCGCTGCGCCGCGATGTCACATTCCAGCTTTTCGTGCTGCGCAACTGGGTTCACGCCCGACCGCGCGCAGAGCTGGCCGCAGCGATGGCGGACCTTGTTCCGCTGATCCTCGACGGCACATTGGCGACAAAGGTCGCGGGCCGCATGCCGCTTGGCCAGTTTGGCGATGCCCTGGCGCGGCTGGCCGAACCCGGTCGTGACGGCAAGTGGCTGCTGATACCGGATGCGCCATGCCGCTAAGCCGCGCCCTGCCTGACCATGCCGCGACCCAAGGCGACGCCCCTGCCCTGCGCCTGGGCGATCTGGCGCTGGATCGGGCGGGCTTGCACGCGGCGGCGGGCGGTGTGGCGGGGCTGGTGGCCGGGCTGCCTCCGCGCGGCGGGGCCACACCCGGCTGGCCGCTGGTCGCGCTGATCGCGGGCAATCATCCGCAGGCGGCGGTCTGGATCACGGCGGCCCTTGCCCACCCTTTCTGCATCGCGCTGCTAGACCCGGCCTGGCCCTCGGCGCAGATCGCCGCCGTGCTGGCGCGGCTAAGGCCCGATCTGGTGCTGGTCGCGGATGAGCGCGCGCGCGACGCCGCCACGGGCCACCCGACCCGCGACCTGCGCGACCCTCTGCCCACACCCGCGCCGATCACCAGCCCGCTCGCGCCTGATGACAGCCCGTTCTTCATCGGCTTCACCTCTGGCTCGACCGGGCTGCCCAAGGCATTTCTGCGTCAGCGCGGCCAGTGGCGGGCCAGCCTGCGCGCCGGTCATGATCATTTCGGCCTGACGCCCGCCACCGCCACGCTAGCCCCCGGCCCGCTGGCGCATGGGCTGACGCTGTATGCCTTGGCCGAGACGCTGCACGCCGGGGCCGCCTTCACCGGGCTGACGCGGTTCAGCCCCAAGGCGATGGCGCGCGCGCTGACCGGCCAGCGGCGGCTGGTCGGGGTGCCGACGATGATGGCGGCACTGATCGCTGCGCATCGTGCGACAGGCGCAACTTTCCCGGCGCTGACCGCCATCACCTGCGCGGGCGCCCGGCTGGACGGCGCGCTGATCGCCGCGCTTGCCGGTCCGGCGCCCCAGGCCCGTGTCACCGATTATTACGGCGCATCCGAACTGGGCTTTGTCACCACCGCCACGCATCCCCTTGGCCGGGCCGATCCGGCGCTTGGCTGCGGGCGCGCCTTTCCGGGGGTCGATCTGGCGATCCGTGACGGCCTTGTCTGGGTGCGCAGCCCGCTGGTGCTGGACGGCTATCTGTGGGGCGGTGACGCGACCGGTCTGCGCTGCGACGGCGATTGGCGTAGCGTTGGCGATCTGGGGCGGCTGGACGCGGCGGGGCGACTGCACCTGCTGGGGCGCGCCGATGGCATGGTGGTGACCGGCGGGCGCAACATCCACCCCGATGCGGTCGCCGCCGGGCTGCGCGCCGCCGACCCCACGCTGGCCGAGGTCGAGGTTCTACCCCGCCCCGATGCCTATCTGGGGCAGGTGCTGGTGGCGGTGATCCTGGCCGACACGCCGCCCGACCCCGCCCTGCTGCTGGCCGCCGCCGCCCGTCACCTGCCGCGCCACGCCCTGCCGCGCGCGATCTGGTGGGCGCAGGCGCTGCCCCGCACCAGCAGCGGCAAGACCGCGCGGGCGACGCTTGCCGAATGGCTGGACCGCGCCGATTCCCATCTGACCCAGATCTGGCCCGACGCCGATGCGTGACCTTCCCGCCGAGTGCCAACCCGTCATCATCGCCGCCCGCCGCAGCCCGATAACGCGCCGGGGCGGCGCGCTGTCGGCGCTGCCGCTTGAGGAACTGGCCGCCCCGGTGATCCGCGCGGCCCTGTCCGATGCCGGTCTGCCGGGCGATGCAATCAGCGATGTGATCCTGGGCAATGCGGTCGGTGGCGGCGGCAATATCGCGCGGCTGGCTGCCTTGCAGGCGGGGCTACCGCTGGCGGTGCCGGGCGTGACCGTCGACCGGCAATGCGGATCGGGGCTTGAGGCCGTGGTGCTGGCCTGCCGCCTGATCGCGGCGGGGGCGGGCGATGCCTATCTGGCGGGCGGGGTGGAAAGCACCAGCCAGGCGCCGATCCGCGCCCGCCCCGGCCCGCCGCCCGAACCCTATGCGCGCGCCCGCTTTGCGCCCGATGCCATCGGCGATCCCGACATGATCGAGGCCGCCGACACCGTGGCCGCCCGCTTTGGCATCAGTCGCGCGCGTCAGGACGCCTTTGCGCTAAGCAGCCACCGCCGCGCCCTCGCCGCCGCCAAGGCCGGTCGCTTTGCCGCCGAGATCGTGCCCATGGCCGGGGTCCAGGTCGATGACGGCCCGCGCCCCACGACCAGCCTTCAGGCCCTGGCGGCGCTGCCCGCCCGCAGGCCCGGCGGCACGGTGACGGCGGGCAATGCCTGCCCCTTGAACGATGGCGCGGCTGTGCTGGCGATCACCAGCCGGGCGCGGGCGCGGGCGCTTGGTCACACCCGCGCGCTTGCCTTTGTCGATGCCGCCGCCGCCGGGGTCGATCCGAATATCCTGGGCATCAGTCCGGTCGCCGCCATGGCCGCGCTGCGCGCCCGACGCCCCGATCTGACCCCGGACGCGGCCCGCTTCATCGAGTTCAACGAGGCTTTCGCCGCGCAGGTTCTGGCCTCGCTGGACCAGATCGGGGTTGAGGCCGACCGGGTGAACCGCGACGGCGGGGCGATTGCGCTTGGCCATCCGTTCGGGACCTCCGGCGCGGTGCTGGTGGTGCGGCTGATGGCGCAGGCGCGGGCCGATGGGCGGCCCGGCGATCTGGGGCTGGCGATGATGGGGATCGCGGGCGGCATCGGTCTGGCCGCCGCCTTCCGGGTAATCGCGCCATGATCGGCACCTGGTCCTGCATCGTCATCACCGGCGCCAGCGGCGGGATCGGCGCGGCATTGGCGCGCGAACTGGCCGGACCGGGGCGGCATCTGGCGCTGTTCGGGCGCGATCCCGACCGGCTGGCGGCCACTGCTGACCTTGCCCGCGCGCAGGGCGCGACCGCCAGCCTGCATCCCGTCGATGTCACCTGCGCGCCGGCCATGGCGCAGGCCTTGGCCGAACTGGACGCGCGCCACCCCATCGACCTGCTGATCGCCGGGGCGGGCATCGCCGCGCCGGGCCGCGAGACGGCGGATGACGCGCGCGCGATCACCCGCACCAATGTCGATGGCCTGCTGAACACGGTCGATCCGGTCATCGCGCTGATGCGGGCACGCGGGCGCGGGCAGATCGGGGTTGTCAGTTCGCTCGCCGGGTTCCGCGCGCTTGGCGGGCCGCCGGCCTATGCCGCCTCAAAGGCCTGGGCGCGGCTTTATGCCGAGGCATTGCGCGGCCAGCTTGCCCGCCACGGCATCGGCGTCAGCGTGATCTGCCCCGGCTTTGTCGACACGCCGATGGTCGATGCGGCGACTCGGGCACGGGTCGGCGGACTGGTCCCCGCCCCCCGCGCGGCGCGCATCATCGCACGCGGGCTGGCGGCGAATGCGGCGCGCATCAGCTTTCCGACCGGCATGGCGCTGCGCGTCTGGTGGCTGGCGGCGGCGCCCGTCATCTGGACCGACCGCCATCTGCGCGCCCGCCTGCGAAAGGCCCGCCGCTGATCAGCCCTGCGCCCCGCCCCATTCGCGCAGCCGCGCGACATAGCGGGCCAGCGGGTCGATTTCCAGGTTCACCGCATCGCCCACCGCGACCCCGCCCCAGGTCGTCACGGCCTTGGTATGCGGGATCAGGTTGACGCCGAAGCGCGCGCCCGCGACCTCGTTCACGGTCAGGCTGGTGCCGTTCAGCGCGACCGAGCCTTTGGGCGCGATGAACCCCGCGAGATCGTCGGGCGCCTGAAAGGTGATGCGCGTCGATTCGCCCTGGTCGTGGATCTCGACGATGCGAGCCAGGCCGTCGACATGGCCCAGCACGATATGGCCGCCCAGTTCATCCCCCACGCGGACGGCGCGTTCCAGATTGACCTTGCGCCCGACCGGCCAGCCCGCGCCGATGGTGGTTTTCGACAGGGTTTCCGCGGAAATCACCACGTCGAACCAGTTGCGTGCGCCGGTGCCGGTGGCCACGACCGTCAGGCACACCCCGTCGCAGGCGATCGAGGCGCCGATCTCGATCCCCGCCGGGTCATAGGCGGTGGCGATGCGGGCGTGCAGATCGCCCCGCTGCTCGGCGGCCAGAACCTCGCCAATGTCGCTGATGATGCCGGTGAACATGCGCGCCCCCTTGCTGGATTGCCCCTGCCTAGCCCGGCGGGCGGGCGCGATCAAGCAAGGCCGGGTGTCGCGGCGCGCGCAAATCCCCCTTACGCGGCGGCGGCTTGCGGCCTAAGACGGGACCATGACCCAGTTGCCGACCCCCGTTTCCGCCGCCCCGCCCCGCCCCGCCCCTGCCGATCAGCACCTGCTGTTCCTGCAAGGCCCGCACGGCCCGTTCTTCCGCCGCCTGGCCGATCAGTTGCGCCGGGCCGGGCTGCGGGTCAGCCGGGTCGGCTTCAACCGCGGCGATCAGGTGTTCTGGGGCAGCGCGCCCGGCTATATCCCCTATCGCGGCACGCCCGAGGATTGGCCCGCCACGCTGACCCGGCTGATCGACGATCTGGGCATCACCGGCCTGGTGCTTTACGGCGATGTGCGCGCCATCCACGCCCAGGCCATCGCCATCGCGCGCGAACGCGGCCTGATCGTGCATGTGTTCGAGGAAGGCTATCTGCGCCCCTATTGGGCGACCTATGAACGCGGCGGGTCGAACGGCCATTCGCGACTGATGCAGATCGACATCGACGCCATGGCGCGCGGCCTGGCCACCAGCCAGCCCGATGGCCGCAAACCGCCCGCCACCTGGGGCGACATGCGCGAACATGTGACCTATGGCTTTGTCTATCACCTGTTGGTGCTGCTGGCCAACCGCACCTATCCCGGCTTTCGCCCGCATCGCAAGATCAGCGTCGCGGCCGAGTTCCGCCTGCATCTGCGCAAGATGCTGACGACGCCAGGGCGGATCGTGCAGCGCGGCTGGCTGACGCGGGCCTTGCTGTCCACCGGCAGCCCCTATCACCTGGTGCTGCTGCAACTGGAACATGACGCCAGCTTTGTCGCGCATTCGGGCTATGACTGCATGGCCGATTTCACCGCCGAGGTGCTGGCCGCCTTTGCCCAAGGCGCGCCGCGTCATCACCGGCTGGTGTTCAAGGCCCACCCGCTTGAGGATGACCGCGGCCGCATCATCACCCGCATCCGCGAACAGGCCGCCGCATTGGGGCTGGCGGATCGGGTTGACGTGATCCCCGGCGGCAAGCTGGCGCGGCTTCTGGCGCAGGCGCGATCCGCCGTCACCGTCAATTCGACCGCCGCCCAACAGGCGCTGTTGCGCGGCATCCCGGTGCGCGCCATGGGCCGCGCGGTCTATGCCAAGCCGGGCATCGTCTCGGATCAGCCGCTAGCCGATTTCTTCGCCGCGCCCCAGCCCCCCGACCGGCGCGCCTATACCACCTACCGCGAATTTCTGCTGGACAGTTCGCAAGTGCCGGGGGGGTTCTATTCGGCGCATGGGCGGCAGTATCTGTTGCGCCAGGTCACCGATCTGATGCTGGCCGCGCATGACCCCTATGACCCGATCCTGGCCGGTGCGCGCGGCGGATCACGCGCGCAGATGCATGATGGCTAGGGCTGTTCGTTTTGCTGGAAAGCCCCTTGAAAATTGTCTAACGTCCCGCGAGATGACGCCCCAAGGGCGCGACAGGCGACCGGCGAACCGCCGATGAAGGAGTTGAGATCGTGATGATATCCGCGAAAACAGGCCTTCGCCTGGCGATGCTTGGGGTTCTTGTCACGGCGCTTGCCGCCTGCGGTCTGCCGCGATCCGGCCCGACACGGGCGCAACTGATCAAAAGCTCGGTCACGGCGGGGCAAGGCGGCACCACCCATGTCGTCGACGTCACCCATCAGGTCGCGCGCATCACCGCCACATCGGCGGCGCTTGGCTTCGGGTCGTCCTTCCGCGGCGCGGGCGCCGTGGGCGCCGACGAGATCCGCCCCGGCGATGTGCTGGGCCTGGGGGTCTGGGAAAACGTCGATGACGGCCTGCTGTCCAGCATGGGCACCAGTTCCACCGAACTGCGCGAGATTCAGGTGGACAGCCAGGGTTACATCTTCGTGCCCTATGCCGGACGGATCCGTGCCGCCGGCAATTCGCCCGAGGCGCTGCGCCAGTTGATCACCAACCGCCTGTCCAGCCAGACCCCCGACCCGCAGGTCACCGTGACCCGCGTGGCGGGCGACGGGGCGACCGTCTCGGTGATGGGCAAGATCGGCGGTCAGGGCGTCTATCCGATCGAACGGCCGACCCGCACCCTGTCGGCGATGCTGTCTAAGGCGGGCGGCGTCACCATCGAACCCGACGTCGCGCAGATCACCGTCAAGCGCGGCGGCACCTCGGGGCGGGTCTGGCTGTCGGAACTGTATTCCAACCCCGCCAATGACATCGCGCTGCGCCCCGGCGACGTGATCCTTGTCGAGGAAGACAAGCGCACCTTCCAGGCGCTTGGCGCGCTTGGCGGCCAGCAACGGATGAAGTTCGACACCAAGGATCTGTCGGCTCTGGATGCGGTGTCGATGGTGGGGGGCCTGTCCAGTGCCTCGGCCGACCCGACCGGCGTGTTTGTGCTGCGCGAGGAAGGCCCGAATGTCGCCAGTCAAGTGCTGGGCCAACCGGTCTCGGGCGCGCAGCGCATGGCCTATATCCTGGATCTGACCAAGCCCGACGGGCTGTTCGTGGCGCGCGATTTCATCATCCGCGACGGCGACACGCTGTATGTGACCGAGGCGCCCTATACCCAATGGCAAAAGACCATCGGCGCGCTGACCGGCTCGCTTGGCACGGCCAATACCCTGCGCAACCTGTCCCAATAGCCGATGCGGCAGGATGCGCCACAGGCCGACGCCGGGGATCTTCCCCGGCGTCTGCGTTTCCTGACCGGCGGCTTTCTGGATGCCGGGCTGCGGCGGGTGCTGCGGCTGGCCGGGCATGATCTGGCGCCGGGCCTGCCGCGCGCGGGTGAAGGCGTGATCGTGTGGGGGCGCGGCCCCTATGCGCATCGCGGCGAATGGGCGGCGGCGCGGGCAGGGGTGCCGCTGATCCGGGCCGAGGATGCGTTTCTGCGCTCGGTCCACCCGGGGCGGGCGCGCAGGCGGGCTGCCTTGGGGTTGCTCCTGGATCCAGTGGGGGTGCATTACGACGCCAGTCGCCCCTCGCGGATCGAGGTGATGCTGGCTGCCGGTCCCACGACGGACACCACCCTGCGGGCGCGCGCCGTCGATGGCATCGCCCGACTGCGCGCCGCTGACCTGTCGAAATACAACAGCCATGATCCCGATGCGGCGCTGCCCGAACCGGGCTATGTGCTGGTCATCGACCAGACGCGCGGCGATGCCTCGATCCGGTTCGGTGGCGCGGATGCGGCGCGCTTTGCGATGATGCTGGCGCAGGCGCGGGCCGACCACCCCGACCGGACCATCGTGGTGAAATCCCACCCCGAGGTCGCGCGCGGCCTGCGCCCCGGCCATTTCACCCCCGCCGACCTGCAACCGGGTGAGGTCTGGCTGGATGGCCCCGTCTCGCCCTGGAAGCTGCTGGCGGGGGCGGCGGCGGTCTATGCCGTCACCTCGCAACTGGGGTATGAGGCGGTGCTGGCGGGCCATCGGCCGGTGATCTTCGGCCAGCCCTTTTACGCCGGTTGGGGCCTGACCGAGGATCGCGCCGCGCCCCTGCCCCGGCGCGGTATCACCCATGACGCGGCCAGCCTGTTTGCCGTCACCCATCTGACCGCGCCGATCTGGGTCTCGCCCTGTCTGGATCGCTGCCTGACATTCGAGGAGGCCGTGGATCAGCTTGAGGCCGAGGCCCGCGCTTGGCGCGAGGACCGCGCGGGCTATGTCGCGCTGAACATGCGGCTGTGGAAGCGGCGGTTCCTGAACGGGTTCTTCGGCCAAGAGCGCCCCCTGCGGTTTGCCCGCGACGCGCACCAGGCGCTGCGCAGCGGGCGGCCCGTTCTGGTCTGGGGCAGCGCCCCGGCACCCGATGGCGCGATCCGGGTTGAGGACGGCTTTCTGCGCTCGCGCGGGTTGGGGGCAGAGCTGGTGCCGCCGGTGTCGCTGATCGCGGATCGCACCGGCGGGGTCTATTACGACCCCGCCGCGCCATCGGGCATCGAGGCGGCCATGGCCGAGCCGCTACCGCCCGGCGGGGCGGCACGCGCCAGGCGGTTGGCGCAGGCGATCCGCGATGCGGGGATCAGCAAGTATAACCTGACCCCCGGCGCGCTGCCCGACCTGCCGCCGCGCAATGGGTCACGGCTGCGGATCCTCGTGCCGGGCCAGGTCGAGGATGACGCCTCGATCCGGCTGGGCGGGGGGGTGGTGCGGCGCAATCTGGACCTGCTACGGGCGGCGCGGGCAGTGCACCCCGGCGCGTTCATCATCTTCAAGCCGCATCCCGATGTGCAGGCTGGGCTGCGCCCCGGCGCGGTGGATGACACGCAGGCAGCGGGGCTGGCCGATCTGGTGGTCAACGATGCCGACCCGCTGGCACTGATCGGCGCGGTGGACCGGGTCTGGACGATGACCTCGACCCTGGGGTTCGAGGCGCTGCTGCGCGGTTGCCCCGTGACCTGTCTGGGCGCGCCGTTCTATGCGGGCTACGGCCTGACCGATGATCTCGGCCCGGCGCCCGCCCGCCGCCAGCCCGCCGATCTGGCGGCGCTGATCCACGCCTGCCTGATCGCCGCGCCGCGATACCGTGATCCGGTGACCGGCCTGCCCTGCCCGCCCGAGGTGATCGTGGCGCGGCTGGCCAGCGGTCAGGTGCCGCGCGGCGGGCCGGGGTTACGGCTGCTGGCCAAGGCGCAGGGCGCGCTGTCGGGGGCAAGCTGGCTATGGCGAGGGCGCTAGGGGCGCTGCCCCTCTGGCGGCCAGGGCCGCCATTCAGCCCGGGATATGTCGGCCAAGAAGAAAGCCTAGTCGCGCGACCAGATTTGCACGCTGTCCGGGCCGAGTTGGTGAAGCGCGCGCAGGATGAAGCGCCGGTGATCGGCCAGCGGCAGGTCAGGCAGCGCACCGATGCCCGGGCGCCCGGTCGCGCCGAAGGTCAGCCCGGCGTGATAGATGACCAGATCGTCGACCAGATCGGCGGCCAGCAACTGCGCGGCCAGATCGCCGCCGCCTTCGCAAAAGATGCGGGTCAGGCCATGGGTCGCAAGGTCGCTGAGGATACCGTCGAGTGGTCCCCAGACGCGGTGGAGCGGACCGTGGTCGGGGCCTTCCGGCGGCAGATCGGGCAGCGGCTGGCGGGTGACAATGATGCGGTGCGGCTGGCGAACGGGGCCAAAGCCGCGCACGTTCAGCGCGGGGCGGTCGGCGCGGGCGGTGCCGCCGCCCACCATCACCGCGTCATGGATGCGGCGCAGGCCATGGGCGTGGTGGCGGGCGGCGGGCCCGGTGATCCACTGGCTTTCGCCTTGCGCGGTGGCGATGCGGCCATCCAGTGTCAGCGCCAATTTCAGCGTGACCAGCGGCCGCCCTTGGGTCACGCGCAGGAAAAAGCCGCGGTTCAGATGGCGCGCTTCGGCTTCACGGCAGCCCTCGGTCACGGCGATGCCGGCGGCGCGCAGCATGGCATGGCCACGCCCCGCCACACGCGGGTCAGGGTCGGTGGTGGCGCTGACCACCCGCACGACGCCCGCCGCGATAAGCCCCGCCGCGCAGGGCGGTGTCTGGCCGGTATGGGCGCAGGGTTCCAGCGTGACAAAGGCGGTCGCCCCGCGCGCCGCCGCACCGGCCTGATCCAGCGCGACCCGTTCGGCATGCGGTCGCCCGCCCGGCTGCGTCCAGCCGCGCCCGACAACGCGACCATCAGGCAAAACGATCACGCAGCCAACAGCCGGATTGGGCCAGACCTGCCCCAGCCCCCGCGCCGCCAGCCGCAGCGCATGGCCCATCTGGGCCGCGTCGGTCATTCCTCGGCCGGGCGCAATTCCGACACGAAGCCGTCGAAATCGTCGGCTGTCTGGAAGTTCTTGTAAACGCTGGCAAAACGGACATAGGCCACGGTGTCGATGCGGGCCAGCGTCTCCATCACGATCTCACCGATGATCTTGCTGGAAATGTCGGTATCGCCCAGGGATTCCAGCCGCCGCACGATGCCCGAGATCATCTGGTCGATACGGTCGGGCTGGATCGGGCGCTTTTGCATGGCGATACGGATCGACCGTTCCAGCTTGCTGCGGTCGAAATCCTCACGCCGGCCCGAGGATTTGATGACCACCAGATCGCGTAACTGCACACGTTCATAGGTGGTGAAGCGGCCCCCGCAGGCGGCGCAAAAGCGGCGTCGGCGGATGGCGACATTATCTTCGGCCGGGCGGGAATCCTTGACCTGGGTATCGACATTTCCGCAAAACGGACAGCGCATGATGATCCCTTATCTGGTGGGCAGGGGGCGACAGCCACGCAGGGGCTGCGGCTGCCACTATATGCAGGGGCGATGCGCTTTCATAGCACCTGATCCGGCGATGATTCGCCCGCGACAGATGTGTGGCCTTTGCGACTCACCCCAGGGCGCGGCTCAGGGCATGGGCTGAAACAGCGCCGCGACCTCGCGCCGGTGGGGGGTGCTGCGGTGTTCGACCAGATAGATCCCCTGCCAGGTGCCAAGCGCCATCCGCCCCGCCACCACCGGGATCGACAGGCTGGTGGGCAGGATCGCCGCCTTCAGATGGGCGGGCATGTCGTCCGGCCCCTCGGCGCGGTGACGCAGCCAGGCCATCGACGGGTGGTCGGCCTGCGGCGCAATCCGATCGAGCCAGGACAGAAGGTCGGCCTGCACATCGGGGTCGGCATTCTCCTGGATCAGCAAGCTGGCAGAAGTATGGCGCACCATCAGCACCAACAGTCCGTCGCCCGCGCCGCGCAGCCAATCGGCGATCTGGTCGGTCAGTTCATGGAAGCCGGGGCCGTTGGTGGCGCAATGAAAGCGCCGCTGCATGGCCTAGCCCGCAAGGCGCGCAACGGCCAGATCACGCAGGAAATCGCAGATCGCCATCACCTCGCCCTCGCGCCCGGCGCGGCCATGTTCGGCCAGATAGTCGAACAGGCTGTCATCGCGCCGTTGCAGCATCAGCATCCGCCAATCGGGGAACATCCGCTGCCGCAGCCGCCCCGAGGCCAGAACCTTGATCGACCCGTGGCGCGGATCGGCGTACAAAATCGCCAGCAAGCCGTCACAGGCGGCCTGCGGCCCCTCGAACCACTGAAAGAAGAAATCCGATTCCGTATATAGCGCGCCGGTCAAGCCGAACTGGCGGTTGTACTTGTCGGCGACGGGCGCCACCTCCTCCATCACACGATAGGCGTCGGGACGGGTGGATTCGCTGCGATACAGGCAAAAATGCAGGTCGTCGCTCATGGCTGGTTTCTCCTGCATGGGTGCGGCTGGCCAAAAGGCCAGCCCGACCCTAGCATGATTATTCGATCAGGGAAGGGTCACTGATCCAGGAAGCTGCGCAACTTGCGCGAGCGCGACGGATGTTTCAGCTTGCGCAGCGCCTTGGCCTCGATCTGGCGGATGCGTTCGCGGGTGACGCTGAACTGCTGGCCGACCTCCTCCAGCGTGTGATCGGTGTTCATGCCGATGCCGAAACGCATCCGCAGCACCCGTTCCTCACGCGGCGTCAGGCTGGCCAGAACGCGGGTCGTGGTTTCCTTCAGGTTCTCCTGAATGGCGGAATCCAGCGGCAGGACGGCGTTCTTGTCTTCGATGAAGTCGCCAAGCTGGCTGTCTTCCTCGTCGCCGATCGGGGTTTCCAGGCTGATCGGTTCCTTGGCGATCTTCATCACCTTGCGAACCTTGTCGATCGGCATTTGCAGCTTTTCCGACAGCTCTTCGGGCGTCGGTTCGCGGCCGATCTCATGCAGCATCTGGCGGCCGGTGCGCACCAGCTTGTTGATCGTCTCGATCATATGCACCGGAATGCGGATCGTGCGCGCCTGATCGGCGATCGAGCGCGTGATCGCCTGGCGAATCCACCAGGTCGCATAGGTGCTGAACTTGTAGCCGCGGCGGTATTCGAACTTGTCCACCGCCTTCATCAGGCCGATGTTGCCTTCCTGAATAAGATCAAGGAATTGCAGGCCGCGGTTGGTGTATTTCTTGGCGATCGAGATGACCAGGCGCAGGTTGGCCTCGACCATCTCCTTCTTCGCCTGCCGGGCCTCTTTCTCGCCCTTTTGCACCTGGTTCACGATGCGGCGGAACTCGGTGATGTCGACGCCGACATATTGGCCAATCTCGGCCAGCTTCAGGCGCTGCTCCTCGACCTGGCTGCGCGACCGGTCGATCAGCGCCTGCCAGCCGCGACCGGGCTTGGCGGTGATGCGGTCGATCCACATCGGGTCCAGTTCGGTGCCGCGATATTCGTCGATGAACTCCTTGCGGTTGATGCGGGCGCCGTCGGCCAGCCGCACCATGGCGCTGTCAATCGACATCAGCCGTTTGTTGACGCCATAGATCTGGTCGATCAGCGCCTCGATACGGTTGTTGTGCAGGTGCAGCTCGTTGACCAGCAGCACGATTTCGCCGCGCAGCTTCTGATAGGCGGCCTCGGCGGCGGCAGAGAAGCTGCCATCCTCGTTCAGCGTGGCCGACATCCGCTGGTCCTGCATTTCGGCCAGGGTTTCATAGTCGCGCGCGATCAGGGCCAAGGTCTCCAGCACCTTCGGCTTCAGCGCGGCCTCCATCGCGGCTAGCGACATGTTGTTGCCGTCGTCTTCCTCGTCCTCGTCCTCGCCGCGCGGCAGCGGGTTGCCGTCGGCGTCCAGCTCATCCTCGCCGCCGGGGCGCGCGGTGGTGGGGCTGGTGGTGACCAGATCGCCCACCACGTCCTCATCGTCGCCATCCAGGCTGGAACCGAAGGTCGATTCCAGGTCGATCACGTCGCGCAGCAGAACCTCCTCGTCCAGAAGTTCGCGCCGCCAATGGGTGATCGCCTTGAAGGTCAGCGGGCTTTCGCACAGGCCCGCGATCATCGTGTTGCGGCCGGCCTCGATACGCTTGGCAATCGCAATCTCGCCTTCGCGCGAAAGCAGTTCGACACTGCCCATTTCACGCAGATACATGCGCACCGGATCGTCGGTGCGATCCAGCGTTTCCGATTGCGTCGTCGCCACCGCAATCTCGCGCGAGGTGGACACCGGCACGACATCCCCGCCTTCGGGTTCTTCACCATCCTCGTCATGTTCGACGACCTGGATGCCCATTTCCGACAGCATCGACATGACATCCTCGATCTGGTCGGAACTGACCTGATCGGGCGGCAGCACGGCATTCAACTGGTCATAGGTCAGATAGCCGCGCTCGCGCGCCTCGGCGATCATGCGTTTGACGGCGGCCTGGCTCATGTCCAGCGAGGGGTCGCTGTCCTGATCTTCCGGCTTGGCGTCGTCACTATCCTTGGCGGCCATGGTGCATCCTTCGGTTCGGGCGGCGAATCGTCTGCCCTGTTTATCCCGTCATCCAACCGAATCACAGATCCGAATCGGAGGGACCGATTCGCCGGTGATTCGCCCCTAGCGGTCGCGCCGCCAGACCTGATCGTCGATCAGCGCCTGAAGCCGCGCCCGCAACGCCTCGCGGTCCTCGCCCATGTCGCTGGTGTCCTGATCGGCCAGACGTTCGGCGCGGTGGCGGGCGGCGGCGGCCTGTTTCAGCCGCCAGGTCAGCCCCTCATCCGGCAGACCGTCCAGATCGGCAGCGGCCTCGGCGACCTCGGCGCGGATCGCGCGGTCGGCGGACAGGCGCGCGAACTCTTGTGTCAGGACCAGGGCAGCCAGATCGGCATCCTCGCGGCGTTGCACGGTGGGGGCGCAGGTGACATGGGGTTGGGCCATCAGGCTGTCAAGGGCGGCACCCGCGCGGTCGACCAGCCGCACCGCCAGATGGCCGGGGCGCGCGTCCGCATCCACGGCGGCCGCCGACAGCAGCGCATCGGCCAGTGCGGCCAGATCGGGGTCGTGCGGGCGCATGTCCTCAAGCTCGGCCTCGAACCGGTCGATCAGCGCGGGATGCACGACAAGCGTGGCCAGGATGATGCTTTCGCGCAGCCGCTGTTCCACCCCCGCAGGGGCCGAGGCCAGGGCCGAATGCCGCGCCGTGGCCGAGGGCGCGATCGGCAGCGCCGGACCAAAGCGCCCGCCCAGCCGCCCGCGCGGGACGCCAAAGGCAGGCCGCACCGCACTTTGCGCATCGCCGCGCGGGCTGCGGGCGGGGGCGAACAGCGTCCGGCGGCGGTCGCGGATCGCAGCCTCGGTATGGGCGCGGATCGCGGGATCGGTGAAGCGCGCGACGAGGGCGCGCAGATCCTTGTCCAGCGCGGCGCGGCGTTCGGGGCTGTCGATGGGTCGGCCTTCGGTTGCGGCGTGCCACAGCACGTCGATCATCGGCACAGCGGCGTCAATCACCGCCAGCATCGCCGCCGCACCGCCGGCCTTGATCAGGTCGTCGGGGTCTTGCCCGGCAGGCAGCGTGGCAAAGCGCAACGCCTGGCCCGCCTCGATCATCGGCGCGGCCAGATCGGCAAGCCGGGTCGCGGCCCGCATCCCCGCCGCATCGCCGTCCAGCGCGATCACCGGCTCGGGCGCGGTGCGCCACATCAGGCGAAGCTGATCCTCGGTCACCGCCGTGCCCAGCGGCGCCACCGCGCCTTCGATCCCGGCCTGAACAAGGGCGATCACATCCATATAGCCTTCGGCCACGATCAGGGGCGCGCCCTTGGCCACGGCGGCGCGGGCCGATTGCAGGTTGTAAAGATTGCGGCCCTTGTCGAACAATTCGGTTTCGGGGCTGTTCAGGTATTTCGCGCGCGCATTCGGGTCCATCGCCCGCCCGCCAAAGGCGATGGCGCGGCCGCGACCGTCGCGGATCGGGAACATGATGCGGCCACGAAAGCGGTCATACGGCTCGCCCCCGTCGTCGGGCGTGGCGCAAAGGCCCGCGGCCTCGATCAGGTCGGTGGCGATGCCGCGGTCGCGCAGGGCGCGGAACAGGGCGTGGCGGTTGTCGGGGGCAAAGCCGATTTCGAATCGCTCGACCGTTTCGGGGGCAAGCTGTCGGCTGGCGATATAGTCGCGCGCCGCAGACCCTGCGGCGGTCTGCAACTGCATCCGGTAATGGCGGATCGCGGCCTCCATCACCTCGGCCAACTGGCTGGCGCGGTCGGCCTTTTCGCGCGATTTCGGGTCGGGCGCGGGCATCTGCATCCCGGCCTCATCGGCCAGAACCTGCACCGCCTCGATGAAGGACAGGTTTTCGGTTTCCTTCAGGAATCCAATGGCATCGCCCTTGGCGTGGCAACCGAAGCAGTAATAGAACCCCTTCTGGTCATCGACATGGAAAGAGGCCGTCTTTTCGTGGTGGAACGGGCACGGCGCCCACCAGTCGCCCTTGGCCGGATTGGTCTTGCGCCGATCCCACGCGACCTTGCGCCCCACGATCTTCGAGATCGGGACGCGGTTGCGAAGCTCGTCAAGGAAACCGGGGGGCAGCGACATGGGCGGGGATTATCGGCGCAGCGGACCGGCGCGGCAAGGGGTGGCGGGGGGAAGCCTTCGGCGCGAGTATTTCTGAACAGAGGGAGCCCGTTGTGGCGCGCCAGAGGCTGAGGCGCGGGGGACGCGCCGCGCACCGGGTGTGCGGCGGATTATTCAGCGACATCAGCCGCCAACGGCGCGGCGGGCCATGTCCCAGTGGACCTCCTCGACCGCGGCGCGATCCAGCCGCCCGCCCTCGCGGAACCAGGTGTTGACGCCGGTCAGCATGGCGATCAGCGCAAAGGCCGACAGTTTGGGTTCCGTGACCGCAAAGTCGCCGCTGGTCGCGCCGTCTTGCAGGATCTGCGCCAACTCGCCTTCATAGCGGCGGCGCAGGCCCTCGATCGCGGCGAAATTGTCGGGGGAAAGGTTGCGCAATTCCATATAGGACAGGAACACCGCCTCGGGCCGGTCGATGTTGAAGCGGATGTGGAAGCGGACGAAATCTTCCAGTCTGCGCAAGGGGTTGGCGGCGACGGGTAAGGCCGACCAACCGGCCAGCAGCTCCTCCATATGGTCGCGCAGAAGGTCGAACAGCAGAGCTTCCTTGTCGGGGGTGTAAAGATACAGCGCCCCGGCCTGAACGCCGACCTCGCGCGCGATCTGGCGCATCGACACGGCGGCAAAGCCATGGCGCGCGAACAGCCGCCGCGCGGCCTGGCGCACGCGCGGGCCGGTGATGTCGGAATGCGATCCGGTTTTCCGTGCCATGTGACGGCTTTAGCAGGCGGGGGGCGGCGCGGAAAGCCCGCGATCCGGGCGCTTGCCCTTCGGACGGCCCGCGCTATGCTGCCCGCCATGATGCCGCGCCCCGCCCCCGTGATGATCCTGGCCCTTGCCCTGGCCGCCTGTGGCGGGACCGATGCCGATTATCCGCGCCTGGTGCCGATGGACGCCCTGCTGGCCGATCCGGCGGCTGCCGTCGATCCGGTTGCGGTGCAGGCGGAACTGGGTGCCGGGGCGTCCGGCCTGCGCGCCCGCGCCAGTGCCCTGCGTGGCCCGGTGATCGACACCGCCACCCGCGCCCGAATGCAGGCGATGCGCAGCCGCCACCGCTAAGCCGTCGCGCGTTGCGCAGGGCGTGACAATTGGCTAACACCGACCCGTTCATTTGCAGGAGTTTCCGATGACCGCCCCCGCCCCCCTTCGCCTTGGCATCGCTGGTTTGGGCACCGTCGGGGTTGGCACCGTGCAGATCCTGCAACGCCATGCCGATCTGATCGCCCGCCGCGCCGGGCGCGCCGTGGCCATCACCGCCGTCTGTGCCCGCGACCGCCTGAAGAACCGCGATGTCGACCTGTCGTCCTATGCGTGGGAGGACAGCGCCGTCAGCCTGGCCCGGCGCAGCGACATCGACGTGCTGGTGGAACTGGTCGGCGGCCATGACGGCGCAGCGCGCGATGCGATCACCGTGGCGCTGACCACCGGCAAGGATGTGATCACCGCGAACAAGGCGCTGCTGGCGATCCACGGTCAGGAACTGGCCGAACTGGCCGAGGCGAATGGCCGCGTCATCCGCTATGAGGCCGCCGTCGCCGGGGGCATCCCCGTCATCAAGACCCTGACCGAGGGCATGGCCGGCAACGCCATGAAGCGCGTCATGGGGGTGATGAACGGCACCTGCAATTACATCCTGACCCGCATGGAAAGTGCCGGTCTGCCCTATGCCGCGGTGTTTGAGGAGGCGCGCCAACTGGGCTATCTCGAAGCTGACCCGACGCTGGACGTGGGCGGCATCGACGCCGCGCACAAGCTGTCGATCCTGGCCGCGCTTGCCTTTGGCACCCGCGTCAATTTCGACGCCGTGGAGATCGAGGGGATCGAGCGCGTCAGCATCGACGACATCCACCGCGCCGCCGACATGGGCTATCGCATCAAGCTGTTGGGCGTGGCGCAGATGACCGGGCGCGGGCTGGAACAGCGCATGTCGCCCTGTCTGGTGCCCGCCGACAGCCCGCTGGGGCAATTGCAGGGCGGCACCAACATGGTCGTGCTGGATGGCGATGCCGTGGGCCAGATCGTGCTGCGTGGGGCCGGTGCGGGCGCAGGCCCCACGGCCAGTGCCGTGCTGTCGGATGTGGTCGAAATCGCGCGCGGCGTCCGCCTTCCGACCTTTGGTCAGCCCGCAAGCGCCCTGGCCGAGGCCCCGGCGGCCCGCACCGCCGCCCCTGCCCCCTATTACATGCGCCTGGAGTTGCTGGATAAACCCGGCGCCCTGGCGAAAGTGGCGACCGTTCTGGGCGATTGCGGCATCTCGATCGACCGGATGCGGCAATATGGCCATCAGGATGTGTCGGCGCCGGTGTTGATCGTCACCCACAAGACCACGCCCGACGCCATCGACACCGCCATCGAACGCCTCCCCGGCACCGGCGTCATCAAGGGCGAACCGGTCGAGCTGCGCATCGAAGAGCTTTAGGTCGCGCCTCGGTCCTCCATCGCGGCCAGAACGGCGTCGTAATGGTCCAGCCGGTCGGGGATCTGGCCCGACAATTGCTGGCGCCAATACCGCGCACCCGGCTGGCCGTGAAACAGCCCCAGCATGTGCCGCACCACCTGATGCAGCCGCCCGCCGGTGGCCAGATGCCGGTCGATATAGGGCCGCATCGCGCGCGCGGCCTCGATTGCGGTCGGCCCCGCCGCGCCACCCCACAGCGCCGCATCGGCCCCCGCCAGCACCGCCATCGGCATGTGATAGGCCGCGCGCCCGACCATCACCCCATCGAGGCCCTGACCCAGCAGGCCTTGCACCTGCGCCAGATCCGCGACGCCCCCGTTCAGCGAGATGTGCAGATCCGGGAAGGCCCGCTTCATCGCCAGCACCAGCGGGTAATCCAGCGGCGGCACCTCACGGTTTTCGCGCGGGCTAAGGCCTTGCAGCCAGGCCTTGCGCGCATGGATGATGACGCGCCGAACGCCCGCCGCGCGGATCACCTCAAGAAAGGCAGGCAGCACCTCGGCCGGGGTCTGATCGTCGATGCCGATGCGGGTCTTGGCGGTGACCGGCACCGGGCTGGCCGCGACCATTGCCGCCAGGCAGTCGCCAACCAGCCCCGGCTGCGCCATCAACGCCGCGCCAAAGCAACCCGCCTGCACGCGGTCGGACGGGCAGCCCAGGTTCAGGTTGATCTCGGCATAGCCCCAATCGGCGGCGATCCGCACCGCCTGCGCCAGTTGCGCGGGATCCGACCCGCCCAGTTGCAGCGCGACCGGCTGTTCGGCGGCATCGAAATCCAACAGCCGCGCGCGGTCGCCATGGATGATCGCGGGGGCGGTGATCATCTCGGTATACAGCAGCGCGTGGCGCGACAGGATGCGGTGAAACGCCCGACAATGCCGGTCGGTCCAGTCCAGCATCGGCGCCACGGAAAGGCGCGCGGCAAGATCAAGGTCGTGGGTCATGGCCGACAGATAGGCCGCGCCGGGGCGGGCGTCCAGATGAACGATGGCGCCGGGGGCGATGCGCCTGGCGCCCTTGGGCCGCGAACTCGGCATGGTGGCACCATTTCGGGTGCCCCGCTTGAAGGGCGTGAGGGTGGATCAGGTGTGACGCGCGTGGGGCCTGGATAGCGGCCGACGCACGGTGCATAGGCCGGCGGCGACGGCGGTCGGGCAGATGGGCGTTGTCATTTGATGTGATGCGCGCTGACGGACGGTGCGGGGACGTCCTTGGCGTCGGCGTGATGTTCGGGGCGCGGGTTCAGCGATGGCGGGCTGCGGGGTGGTCTTGCGGATGAGCGTTGCGGTTTGATGCGATGCGGCCTGACGGAACGTGCGGGTGCCGTCCTTGGCCTCGGCGTGGTGTTCGGGGCGCGGATTCAGCGGCGGCGGGCTGCGGGGCGGTCTTGTGGATGCGCGTCGTGGTTTGATGCGATGCGCCCTGACGGAACGTGCGGGCACGTCCGTGGCGTCGGCGTGGTGTTCGGGGCGTGGATTCAGCGGCGGCGGGCTGCGGGGCGTTCAGACGGGCGTTGCGGTTGACGCGATGCGCACTGACGGAACTTGCAGGGGCGGTCCTTCGCATCGCGGTCGGCCTTTCGGGACGCCGGTTCAGCGGCGCCGGGTGCCGAGTCGCCGGGTGATGGCTGCGGTCTCGTGATGGATACAGCGTGACGGAACGTGTGGGCGCAGTTCTTCGCAGCGTCGTCTGCTTTCGGGGCGCGTATTCGGCTGATGAGCGCTGCGGGTCCGGGTAAGTGCGGCGAGTGCATACCGCGCCACGCATGGATGGGCCGGGTGCTAAACCTCGGCGCGGCCGGAATCGTCCTGAGGCGCGGCGCATCGGCAAGCGCCGTGACGACATGGCCAGCGGCCCTTTGGCAGGTCTCGCACCAAGCCACCGCGAACCACACAAGCCCCCCGACCCGCTGACCTCTGCCCCACCGCACAATGCTGGCCGAGACTGCCGCTGGCCTGCGCGCGGTAGTCGGCGCGCCTTTACCCCGCGGGCGATCCGTGACCATTCTGGCCGCGACGAGGACCACCGCTACATGAGGCACCCATGACCGAACTGATCCCGATGCTGTTGACGCTGATGGCGGTGGGGGCCTTGGCGGGCGTATTGGCCGGGCTGCTGGGGGTTGGCGGCGGCATCGTGCTGGTCCCGGCCTTCCTGTGGCTGTTCACGGCGATGGGGCATCATTCCGATCAGATCATGCAGGTCTGCCTGGCAACCTCGCTTGCGACGATCATCGTGACCTCGCTGCGGTCGGTGCTGGCGCATCATCGCAAGGGGGCGGTGGATTGGACGGTCATTCGGACCTGGGCGCCGGGCATCATGATCGGCGCCCTGATCGGGGTGATGGTCGTGGCGCGGCTGCGCACGCCGACGTTGCAGGCGATCTTTGGCGTCATGGTGCTGCTGATCGCCGCCTACATGGCCTTTGGCCGCAAGGATTGGCGGCTGTGGGCGGCGATGCCGGGCGGGATTGTCCGGGCGGTCTGGTCGGCGTCCATCGGCTTTCTGTCGGTGCTTCTGGGGATCGGCGGCGGCTCGCTGGCGGTGCCGACGATGACGCTTTCGGGTGTCGCCATGCACCGCGCGGTGGCGACAGCGGCGGGCTTTGGCGTCGCCATCGCGCTGCCCTCGGTGCTGGCCTTCCTGCTGGTCAAGGTGCCCGAGGCGCCGCCCTATACAATCGGCGCGGTCAACCTGCCCGCTTTTGGCGTGGTCATCGCCATGACCCTGATCACCGCGCCCTGGGGCGCCGCCCTGGCGCATCGCACCGATGCGGCCCGGCTGAAACGCGTGTTTGCAGGCTTTCTGGCATTGGTCGCACTGAACATGCTGCGCAAGGTGATCTGGGGCTAGGCGATCAATAGATATAGCGGATCTGATCGGCCCAGTATCGTTCCAGCCCGCCCAGATCGGCCGCCACCCGGTCCAGCACGCCCGGATCGGCCAGACTGCCCGCCTTGGTCAGACCGGCGGCCTGGCGCGCGAACAGCGCGGTCAGCACATGGCGCAGATCATGGCCCTTTTCGGTCAGCCGGATCCGCACCGACCGGCGATCGACCGCACAGCGGGCGTGGTGCAGATAGCCCAGCTCCACCAGCTTTTTCAGATTATAGCTGACGTTCGATCCCTGATAAAAGCCGCGCGATCGCAATTCGCCGGCCGTCACCTCATGATCGGCGATATGGAACAGGATCAGCGCCTGCACCGGGTTCACGTCCAGCAGCGAAAGCCGCTCGAACTCATCCTTGATCAGGTCCAGCAGAAGATGTTGCAGCCGTTCGATCAGCGCCATCAGCCCCAGATAGGGGATCAGCGCCCCGCCGACCGGATGCGGTTCGGGCAGGGTCATCATGCGTTGCGCGTGCAGGGTCATGCGGTCTACCTCCGTTCTGGGCAGACTTGCCGAAAATCCCCAATATCCCGTTAAGCCAGACCCGGCCGCACGGAAAAAAACCCGAACATCAGCCGTGCCGGGCGCCTGCAAAGGCCAGAAGCCGCGCGATCAGCGGCGCATGGGCGGGCGGCAGCGGCTGCGCGCCGGTGATCCAAGGGTATAGGTCGCTGTCGTTCTCGGCCAGAAACGCCTCGAACGCATCCAGCGATTCGTCGTCCATTCCGGCCAGATGCGCATCGGCATAAGGCCCCAGGATCAGGTCCATCTCTTTGGTGCCGCGCCGCCAGCTGCGCATCGACAGCCGTTTCAGGCGATGCTCGCGGGTTTCGGTCATTTCGACGCCCCCTGTTCCAGCGCGGACAGCCGGGCGGCCAGATCCTGCGCGATCTGCCGCAAGGCCGCGATCTCGTCCATCACGGCCGGGGCCGCGCGCGATACGGGCGCATGATCGGGGGCGGGCAGGCCCGCGCCCTCGCCGGTCATCAGCCAGATCAGGCTGACCCCCAGCACGCCCGACATCATGTGCAGCCGGTTGGCGCGGGGTTCGGCGCGGTCGTCCTCCCATTCGGCCAGGGTCTTGCGGCGTACCCCCAGCCGGTCGGACAATTCCTTTTGGGTCAGGCCCAGGGCCTCGCGCGCGGCGGCGATGCGGTCGCCCAAAGTGGCCTGATCGGCGGCGTAATAGGACATCCCCTCCTCCTTCTTGCGGCGGGTTCGCGCCGACCCTAGAAGATGGGACGCCGAAACACAAACCGGAGCGTCCCATGGCCTTCCTGTCCGACACGCTGGCCCGCGTGAAGCCCTCGCCCACCATTGCCGTCACCAACAAGGCCCGCGAGCTGCAAGAGGCGGGGCGCGACGTCATCGGCCTGGGCGCGGGCGAGCCCGATTTCGACACGCCCCAGCATATCAAGGATGCGGCCATCGCCGCGATCCAGGCGGGCAAGACGAAGTACACCGCAGTCGATGGCATCCCCGAGCTGAAAAAGGCGATCTGTGCCAAGTTCGCGCGCGAAAACGGGCTGACCTATACGCCCGCGCAGGTGACGGTCGGCACCGGTGGCAAGCAGGTGCTGTATAATGCGCTGATGGCCACGCTGAACCCCGGCGATGAGGTGATCATCCCGGCGCCCTATTGGGTCAGTTATCCCGACATGGTTCTGTTGGCCGGTGGCACGCCGGTCTTTGTCGAAGGGCCGATGCAGACCGGCTACAAGATCACCGCCGACCAGCTTGAGGCGGCGATCACGGAAAAGACCAAGTGGTTCATCTTCAACAGCCCCTCGAATCCTTCGGGCGCGGGCTATAGCCGCGATGAGCTGAAGGCGCTGACCGATGTGCTGATGCGCCACCCGCAGGTCTGGGTCATGTCGGACGACATGTACGAACATCTGACCTTCGGCGGTTTCCAGTTCGTTACCCCGGCGCAGGTCGAACCCGGCCTTTACGACCGCACGCTGACCTGCAACGGCGTCAGCAAGGCCTATGCGATGACCGGTTGGCGGATCGGCTATGCCGCCGGGCCAGAGGCGCTGATCAAGGCCATCGGCAAGGTGCAGTCGCAATCCACCTCGAACCCCTGTTCGATCAGCCAGCACGCCGCGGTGCAGGCGCTGAACGGGCCGCAGGATTACATCCGTGACAGCCGCGCGGCCTTTGAACGCCGCCGCAACCTGGTGGTGGCGGCGCTGAACGACTGCCCCGGCATCACTTGCCCGACGCCCGAGGGGGCCTTTTACGTCTACCCCTCGATCGCCGATCTGATCGGCAAGACCTCGCCCAAGGGCGTGGCGATCACCGATGATGAGGTCTTCGCCACCGCTCTGCTGGAGGAGGAGGGCGTGGCCGTGGTGTTCGGCGCGGCCTTCGGCCTGTCGCCCAATTTCCGCATCAGCTATGCGACGTCGGACGCGGCCCTAACCGAGGCCTGCGCCCGGATCAAGCGGTTCTGCGAGGGCTGCCGCTAAGACTGGGACACATGCAAAAAGGGCGGCCCTGGGGCCGCCCTTTCCGCATCTGAATGATAGATCAGTTCTTCACCACGTCCTTGTCGAACTCGGGCAGGGCCTTCAGTTCGTCCTGGGTGTAGTGGGTCGCGAAGAAGGTGTCGTCGCCGATGTGCATCATGCGCAGGGCGTTCGGGTCCAGAGCGACGCGCTTGGCGCCAATGCCCAGGAAGCCACCGATATCGACAACATAGCCGGTGATCTTGCCGTCGGCGTCGATCACGATGTCATCGATGTTGGCGATGTTCTTCCACTCGGCCGGACGCTCGGTGACGTTGGTGTAGGCGTCCCAGCTGGTGCCGGCGGGCTGTACGGTGGTCCAGACGTTGCGGTCCATGATCCACGAACCCAGCATGTGCGTGGCTTCGGTCATCGGCGCAGCGGCAGCCTCGGTCGGGGCGACGACGGTTTCCGCGGGGGCCGCGTCGGTTGCGACACCGGTCATGCCGTCCATGCCTGCGGTGCCAGCGGTGCCTGCCATACCCGCCATACCTTCCATGCCCGGCGCGGGCTGCTCAGTGGTGGTGGTCGCGGTCTGGGCGGTCGCCATACCAGCGATCAGCGACAGGGCGGCGGCGGAAGCGAAAAACTTTTTCATGGTCTTCTCCTGTTGGTCGGGCGCGGTGGCGCCCGGCTTCGGGTGAACCGGCAGCGCCGGGACACCTTCACAACCTTCGGCCCTGATTTCAGTTCCAATTAAGCCGACAGCGCCTGTTCACAGCCGCGTGAGGCGCCCCCCGGCCAGCGGGCGCGCCACGCCCGTTGTGCCGGGCGCGGTCAGCGGCAGCCCCCGCGCCACACGCGCGGCAAGATAGGCGAAGGCCTGCGCCTCGATCAGGTTGCCGTCCAGCCCCATATGCTCGACCGGCTGGACGGGGCAGGCACAGGCGGCGGCCAGCATCGCCATCAGCGTCGCGTTCAGCCGCCCGCCGCCACAGACATGGATCCGTTCGGGGCGTTCTGGCAGCAGATCCAGCCCCGCCGCGACCACTTGCGCGGCGGCCGCCGTCAGCGTGGCACAGGCATCGGCATCGACCAGGTCATCGACACGCAGCGCCTGCGCGAAACTGTCGCGATCCAGCGATTTCGGCGCGGGGGCGGCAAAGAACGGATGCGTCAGGAAATCGGCCACGCGCACCGCATCGGCCACCCCCTGCGCGGCCAATGCGCCGCCGGTGTCGCAATCAAGGCCTCGCCGCGCCATCATCAGATCGTTGATCGGCGCATTGGCCGGGCCGGTGTCGAAGGCCAGACAGGCCCCCGGCGCCGCGGGATCGTCGATGCGTGGATCTGCCCATGTCAGATTGCCAACCCCGCCGAGGTTCAGAAACACCACCGGCGCGCCCGCCCCCAGATGCCGGGCCAAAGCGTGATGGAAGAACGGCACCAGCGGCGCCCCCTGCCCGCCCGCCGCAACATCCGCGCTGCGGAAATCCCAGGCGACGGGGCGGTTCAGCGCCCGCGCCAATCGCGCGCCATCACCCGCCTGATGGGTGCCGCGCCCGCCTGGATCATGTGCCAGCGTCTGTCCGTGAAAGCCGATCAGCGCGGCCTCGGGAAAGTCCGCCAGCAGCGCCAGATGGGCATCTTCGACCACCCGCGCGGCGCCGCTGACCCCCGCCTCGCCCGGCCAGCGGCCAAGCGCGGCGCGCAGAATGTCACGCTCATGCCCGGAAAACGCGCGATAGGCGCTGCGCCCAAAGCCGCCGATCGCCACGCCATCGGTCTGGATCAGCGCCACATCGACCCCATCCAGCGACGTGCCCGACATGCATCCTGCCACCCAGTCCATCGCTTTCCCTTTCGCCATCGTGCCGCTATAGGCATTTGGACCGTGGCACAGGGCCACGGCAAGACCCGGAGTGCGGCCATGACCTATCATCCCAAATCCGACTTCCTGCGCGTGATGACCGAGCGCGGCTATCTGGCCGACTGCACCGATTATCAGGGGCTGGACGAGGTTCTGGCGAAGGGCGTGACCCCGGCCTATATCGGATATGACGCAACGGCGGCCAGCCTGCATGTCGGCCATCTGCTGAACATCATGATGTTGCGGTGGCTGCAAAAGACCGGGCACAAGCCGATCACGCTGATGGGTGGCGGCACGACGAAAGTGGGCGACCCGTCGTTCCGCAGCGAGGAACGCCCGCTGCTGACGCCCGACAAGATCGACGAAAACATCGCCGGCATGAAGCGGGTCTTCGCGCGCTATCTGTCCTATGGCGAGGGCGCGACCGATGCGGTGATGCTGAACAATGCCGAATGGCTGGACGGGCTGAACTATCTTGAGTTCCTGCGCGACATCGGCCGTCATTTCAGCGTCAACCGGATGCTGAGCTTTGAATCCGTCAAGTCGCGGCTGGATCGGGAACAATCGCTGAGCTTCCTTGAGTTCAACTACATGATCCTGCAAGCCTATGACTTTCTGGAACTGTATCGCCGCCATGGCTGCCGGTTGCAGATGGGCGGGTCGGACCAGTGGGGCAATATCGTCAACGGCATCGACCTGACCCGCCGGGTGGTCGAGGGCGAGATCTTTGGCCTGACCAGCCCGCTGCTGACCACCAGCGACGGGCGCAAGATGGGCAAGTCGGCGGGCGGCGCGGTCTGGCTGAATGGCGACATGCTGTCGCCGTTCGAGTTCTGGCAGTTCTGGCGCAACACCACCGATGCCGATGTGGGCCGGTTCCTGAAGCTTTACACCGAACTGCCGGTCGAGGAATGCAACCGGCTGGGCGCGCTGTCGGGGGCCGAGATCAACGAGGCCAAGGTGATCCTGGCCAATCAGGTCACCGCGCTTTTGCATGGCGATGAGGCCGCCCAGGCCGCCGAGGCAACCGCCCGCGCCGTCTTTGCCGAAGGCGGTGCCGGGGGCGCGTTGGACAGCGTGACGCTGGCCGCGACCGATCTGGGTGACGGCCTGTCGGCGGTGCAATTGCTGGTGCGCACCGGGCTGGCACCTTCCGGGAAAGAGGCGAAACGACTGATCGCCGAGGGCGGGCTGCGGCTGAACAACGAGGCCGTGGCCGATGGCAATCTGCTGATCGACGCCGCGATGATCGGCGAGGGGCTTAAGGTCTCGATCGGCAAGAAAAAGCACAAGATGGTGGTGCTGGGCTGATACCGGCCACCTGCGGGGGTGGCGGCTGCGGACGCTCCGCGGGGGATATCTTTGCAAAGAAGAAAGGGCGGCTTTGCGGGGCCGCCCTTTGTCGTCATGCGGCGTCGCGGATCGGGAACTCGGCCAGGGTGGCCGCCTGATCCGGCGTCAGATCGGCGGGGTCGATCACGCTGGTATGGATCGAGAACACGACCGCGCCGGTCTGCGGCAGGCGAAACAGGCACTGACGTTCGACGCGAATGAAGGGCAGCGGGCCTTCGGGGGCGCGACCCTGTGCCTCGGTTCTTGGGTTGTGAAGGGGGGCGTTTGAATGATGCGCCGTGCCGCGCATCAGGCCGATGCCGGGACGCACACCGTCCAGCAGGCGCTGGACGCGGGCACCGATGTCGGGCGTATAGCTGGCGACCGGGCGGTGGATCGCCATCATCGGTCGGGCCATTTTCTCGGCCAGCGTCCAGCCCGCCGGAAAGCACAGGATGGCTCCGGTCAGCACATGTTCGCCCGCGCCGCCGGGCTGCATCAGGCAGAAATCCTCGGCGCAAAGCTGACCCAGGCTGCGCAGGGGCTGGGCGGGGTCCAGCGTGACCGAGGCACCATCGGGGCGGGTGATCTTTTCGCCTTGGATCTGGTGGCCAAGCGCGGGCAACAAAGGCAGCACCATCGCCAGCAGCTCATCCGCCGCCGGGCGCGCCTGGGGCGTCAGCGCGTGAACCCGGTCGGGCGTGGTGTCGATCAGCCGGTCGCGCAGGCCCATCTGCGCGCCATAGGCGTCATCGACCAGCAGCCAATCCTGCGGCGCAACCGGGATCGTGCCCGGCATCCGCCGCGTGCGCGGATCGTGCCAGGGCGCAAAGGCCAGATGCTTTTGGCGAATGTCGCTCATCCCTGTCCTCTTTGGATCAGTTGCGCCGAAATCCCGCCGCCTCGCAAGCCCCCGGCCATTGCCCGATGGCCGACCAGCCGCTAAAGCCGTTGCAACCACAGGAGGCCCCGATGATCCCGCGCTATGCCCGCCCGCAGATGACCGCCATCTGGTCACCCGAAACCAAGTTCCGCATCTGGTATGAGATCGAGGCCCATGCCTGCGACGCCCAGGCCGATCTGGGCGTCATCCCGCGCGAAAACGCCGAGGCCGTCTGGCGGGCGAAGGATGTGCAGTTCGACGTGGCGCGCATCGACGAGATCGAGGCGGTGACCAAGCATGATGTGATCGCCTTTCTGACCCATCTGGCCGAACATATCGGCAGCGACCAGGCGCGCTTCGTGCATCAGGGTATGACCAGTTCCGACGTGCTGGACACCACGCTGAACGTGCAACTGGTGCGCGCCGCCGACATCCTGATCGAGGACATGGACAAGGTTCTGGCCGCGCTGAAGCGCCGCGCGCACGAGCACAAGGACACCGTGCGCATCGGCCGCAGCCATGGCATCCACGCCGAGCCGACCACCATGGGTCTGACCTTCGCGCGCTTTTACGCCGAAATGGCGCGCGGTCGGGCGCGCCTGCTGAACGCCCGCCACGAGGTGGCGACCGGCGCGATTTCCGGCGCGGTCGGCACCTTCGCCAATATCGACCCGGCGGTCGAGGAGCATGTCTGCGCGCAAATGGGCCTGCGCCCCGAGCCGATCAGCACCCAGGTGATCCCGCGCGACCGCCATGCAATGTTCTTTGCCACGCTTGGGGTGATCGCCAGCAGCATTGAAAACATCGCCATCGAAATCCGCCACATGCAGCGCACCGAAGTACTGGAGGCCGAAGAGTTCTTCAGCCCCGGCCAAAAGGGATCGTCGGCGATGCCGCACAAGCGCAACCCGGTGCTGACCGAAAACCTGACCGGTCTGGCGCGGCTGGTGCGGATGTGCGTGGTGCCCGCGATGGAGAATGTCGCGCTGTGGCACGAACGCGACATCAGCCATTCCAGCGTCGAACGCGGCATCGCGCCGGATGCCACGATTACGCTGGATTTCGCGCTGAACCGGCTGGCGGGGGTCATCGACAAGCTGGTGATCTATCCCGATAACATGCTGAAGAACATGAACAAGTTCCGCGGTCTGGTGATGAGCCAGCGGGTGCTTCTGGCGCTGACGCAGGCCGGCGTATCGCGCGAGGATGCTTACCGGCTGGTGCAGCGCAATGCGATGAAGGTTTGGGAACAGGGTGCCGATTTCAAGACCGAGCTGCTGGCCGATGCCGAGGTGACGGCGGCGCTTAGCCCCGCCGAGATCGAGGAAAAGTTCGACCTTGGTTATCACACCAAGCATGTCGACACGATCTTTGCGCGGGTTTTTAACGACTGATCGGTTCTTTACCCGCCCTTAACCCCGTCCTGCCATCTTGCCGCGAACGCGCAGGTGAAAGGGCGGGCGGTGGCGCTGATGTCTTCATCCCTTGGCGGGCTTCCCGGCCCGCTGACGCAACGACAGAAGGTGGCGATCATCGTCCGCCTTCTGGCGGCGGAGGGGGCTGACCTGCCACTGTCGGATCTGCCCGCCGACATGCAGGAAGCGATCACCGAATCGATCGCCGGGATGGAGCCGATCGACCGCGACACCCTGGATCACGTCGTGCATGAGTTTTGCACCCTGATTGAGGGGATCGGCCTTGCCTTCCCCGAGGGGCTTGGCGGCGCGCTTGACCTGCTTGAGGGGCATCTGTCGCGCGAAGCAGCCGGGCGGTTGCGGCGCATGGCGGGGGCCAGCTCGGGCGGCGACCCTTGGGAACGGGTCACCGGCCTGTCAGCCGAGGCGCTGCTGCCCGTGGCGCAGAACGAAAGCGTCGAGATTGCGGCGGTGATGGTCTCCAAGGTTGCCGTGTCAAAGGCCGCCGACATCCTTGGGCGGCTGCCGCAGGAACGGGCGCGGGCGGTGGCCTATGCGGTGTCGCTGACCTCGAACATCGCGCCGGAAACCGTGCGCCGCATCGGCCTTGCGCTTGCGCATCAACTGGATGCGGCGCCGGTGCGCGCCTTTGACACCGGCCCGGTCGAGCGTGTCGGCGCGATCCTGAACTATTCCCCCGCCAATACCCGTGACGCGGTGCTGTCCGGTCTGGAACAGGATGATGCCGATTTCGCGGCCGAGGTGAAGAAGGCGATCTTCACCTTTACCAACATCCCGGTCCGCATCGATCCGCGCGACATCCCGAAAATCCTGCGCGAGATCGACCAGACCGCCCTGCTCAAGGCGCTTGCCGGGGCCAAGGGCAAGGATGCCGAAGCCGCGGAGTTCATCCTTGGCTGCATGTCGCAACGCATGGCCGCCACCCTGCGCGAGGAGATGGGCAACCTTGGCAAGTTGAAGGACAAGGACATCGAAGAAGCGATGGCAGGGGTCGTCACCACGATCCGTCAGATGGAGGCGGCCGGCGAGATATTCCTGATCGCCGGTGAGGACTGACGCGTGCAGGCTCTGCCATTAGCCAGGCACTGTCAGACCAGGTCGCTGGCCGATGGACCGCACAGTCGGGCCACGCACGGCGATTGGAATCGTTTCCGTGGGTGGCGGCGCAGCGCCTCAGCCTGGAACGAACATGCCCAACAGAAGGGCGACCCTTGCGCGTGCGACAGGTAACAGCGGCGGCGAAGGGCATGCACGGGAAACGCGCCACAGATCGAAGGTGCCGATGCTGGTAACAGGCAAGCACCGTCAGACCCGCTTTCTGACTGATAGGCCGCACATTCGGGCCACGCACGGCGATGGGGATCGTTTCCGTGGGTGGCGGAGCAGCGCCTCAGCCTGGAATGAACATGCCCAACAGAAGGGCGACCCCTGGCGCGTGCGACGCGTAGCAGCGGGGGCGCCAGGCGTGCACGGGCAACGCTCTACAGATCGAAGGTGCGGTTTCTGGTGTCAGGCGCGCCGCGTCACACCCGTTCAGGGAGTGCGATGTCGATTGCACCTATGGCGTCCGGATCCGGCCACTGCGTCACATGACCACCAAGCCCCCCGGTCGGGCGCGGCACGATGGCGCGACAAGCGGCGCCCTTGCGGCGAACCAAGACCGGCCCCTGCGCCCTCACTGCGATCAGCAGCAGCGGCAGCGCCTTTGCCCGGACAGTCCCACGACAGAACCACCCTCGGCGCGGACCGGGATGTGGCACCGCACTGGCCCCGATCACGGCGGCCCCTGCCGCGCTCATCTGGCTTGGCCCGCGCCCCGTGCTCGGTTATCACCCGGGCCAGACCTGCGCCGCAACCAAAGGATCGGCCGCCATGACCAACCGCCTGGCCCTTGTGCTGCTTGTCACGATTCTGGCCTTGATCGTGGCGGACCTTGCGCTGAACCAAGGCCGCGGCACCTTCTTCATGCTGAAACGGACCGACCGTTTCATCGAATATCTGGCCTTCTGGCGCTGACACCCCCCCGATTTTGGTCGCAACTGGGCGACGTTGGCGCGAACAGCCGTTGCCTTTTGTCAGGATTTCCCCATGGTGACCGGCGACGGTGGCGCCCTGCCGCGCCGCCCTGCCCTTGTCAGACAGGAGGACTTCATGACGGTCAAGGTTGCCATCAACGGCTTCGGTCGGATCGGCCGCAACGTGCTGCGCGCGATCATCGAATCGGGCCGCAAGGATATCGAGGTCGTGGCCATCAACGATCTCGGCCCGGTCGAAACCAACGCGCATCTGCTGCGCTATGACAGCGTGCATGGCCGCTTTCCGGCGCAGGTGACCGTCAAGGGATCATCCATCGATGTGGGCCGCGGCCCGATCGAGGTGACGGCGCTGCGCAACCCCGCCGAACTGCCGTGGAAAGACGTCGACGTGGTGATGGAATGCACCGGCATCTTCACCAGCAAGGAAAAGTGCCAGGCCCATCTGGAAAACGGCTCCAAGCGGGTGCTGATTTCGGCGCCGGGCGACAACGCCGACAAGACCATCGTCTATGGCGTGAACCACGATTCGCTGACCAAGGACGATATCGTCGTGTCGAACGCCAGCTGCACCACCAACTGCCTGTCGCCGGTTGCCAAGGTGCTGAATGATACCGTGGGCATCACGCGCGGCTTCATGACCACGATCCACAGCTATACCGGCGACCAGCCGACGCTGGACACGATGCACAAGGATCTGTATCGCGCCCGCGCCGCCGCGCTGTCGATGATCCCGACCTCGACCGGCGCCGCCAAGGCCGTGGGCCTGGTGCTGCCGGAACTCAAGGGCCGCCTGGACGGCGTGGCGATCCGCGTGCCGACCCCGAACGTGTCGGTCGTCGATCTGGTGTTCGAAGCCGCGCGTGACACCAGCGTCGAGGAAATCAACGAGGCGATCCGCAGCGCCGCGAATGGCAAGCTGAAGGGCATCCTGGGCTTCACCGATGAAAAGCTGGTTAGCAGCGACTTCAACCACGACCCGCATTCCTCGGTCTTCCACATGGATCAGACCAAGGTGATGGAGGGCAAGCTGGTCCGCATCCTGACCTGGTACGACAACGAGTGGGGCTTCTCGAACCGGATGAGCGACACCGCCGTTGCGATGGGCAAGCTGATCTAAGATCGGCAAACCAGCACGAAAGGGGCCGGGCGCGTCGTTGCCCGGCCTTTTTCGTGGTGATCTGTGGCGGGATGGGCATGGGGCCGTCCGCGTGCGCCGCGCGTCGGCCGGCCGGTGCGGTCCACGCGGGGCATTGCGCCAATCGCATCGCCGTGACGCGGCTGAGGCAAACGGCCACAGGCGACAGGCTTGAGGACAACTCGGGTGGCAACGGGGCCGCCTGGCGCAATCACCCGATCGTCGGAACAGCCGGGCAAGCTGTCGGCCACCCGTCGCACCGGGTCGCACCCTGCTGCATGACTTTCAGGCTTGTGAACCGCTTACGTGGGCGCCTCGACCGAATGCGCCAAACGAGGGGTCTGAAGAACGCGTCGCCAGGCGGCCGACCGAGGTTGACCGTGGAGCGAGCCTTTCGAGGAAGGGACTGTCTTGGCTTCAAGACGTCGGCCAGTCCGGTGCCGGGTTGCTTCGGCAGGACGGCGAAGAGTCGGCGGGCGTGTTGAGCCAGTTTGCAGCGCGGTGCAGTGGTGAGGGCCTTCGCCGTAGCGACCGCGATCGCGATCGCCGA
The DNA here is from genome assembly GCF_041927815.1 of Paracoccus zhouxuedongae. Lineage (NCBI taxonomy): Bacteria > Pseudomonadati > Pseudomonadota > Alphaproteobacteria > Rhodobacterales > Paracoccaceae > Paracoccus > Paracoccus zhouxuedongae. The sequence continues at coordinate 295,330 of NZ_JBHFHM010000001.1, read as the reverse complement.
GGTGTGGATCAGCGGGCATACCGAATGTTCATGTTCGACGGGGACAAGGTGGCGGCGCGGTGAGGCTAGGGTGGGCCCGGTGGAAGCGGCTGGCGGCCTGACAAGGTGGGCGGGCTTGGTAGAATGCCGGTCCTGAGCGTGGCGCAGGAGGTCGATGGGCCATGAGCGGGCCGAGATGACAAGGTTTGTCAGGTGTCACATGGTCGAAGCTACCGAGCCGGCGATGCCAATTGGAACAAGGCTGACCCTTTACAAGGCGGGTAGGCTTTCAGGGGAATGAGTGAGGCGCGCCAAGGGTAACCGGTCGCCTCAGCCCGGCGACCTGATAGGAGCTTGCAAACCGGCAATGCGCCGCGCCGCCGGCGGCGTAGCCATAACCAAGCGGTGCCGTTGCATTCTAGGCATGAGATGTCACCCCTTCGCGGACACGCCATTTCGCCGCTGTGCGGGCGTTCGAGGCGTGGCCCTGCGGACATGCCCTACAGCCGCTATGGTTAGTGTCCGTTGCAGGCCCAAGGTCTCGCACCTCAAACCTTCTCCGAAGATCGACGTGACCGCCAGCGTGTCCCAGCCGCCCGCGCTGTGGTAAGGAAAACGCTCCGCGCGCGGCCTCCTCCACCAACACGATCGCCGCTGTGCGGGTATGCGACATCCCCGCCACGCGGGCATGCGACGTGTAGCATTTGGGTACGCCTCATCGCTGCTCTGCGGTCACCCTAAGTCACGCCTTGCGGGCATGGGCGAACGATCTTGCCGCTCCGAAAGATCAGCGGCACCCGGGTGGCCAGTCGACGAACGCGCCGTGCCCTCCAACAGACCGGGCACATCTTGCAGAACTCGCACAACCGCCACACCCGCAGCCCTCTTTCGCACCCACGAGGGTCTGGCGCGCGGGGCCTTAGCTGCGCTTGGCCCGCAGGCCCTGCCGCGTCAGGCGGGTGGCATTGGCGTGGGCCTTGCGACTGACGGGCTTCAGCGCGGCCTGAACCACGCGATCGGGCGTTTCACCGCGCGCCATCGCCAGGCTGGCGGCGCGCATCGACAGGGCCGCAGCCTGGGATTTTTCGGACACCATGCGCGCCGCCTCACCCGGCGGCATGGACCAGATGCCCATCAGACCGGCCGACCGCAGGGCGATGACCCGTTGCGAATCCATGCCCAGTTGCAGCAACGCGCAACCAAGGGTCACCGGCGCCATCAGGCTGTCCAGAAAGGGATTTCGCATCTTGCACCTGTCATAGGGAGGCCGCGGCGGGCAGTACGACAGCCGCCGACGCCAGCCCGGGCGGCCAATCAATCATCTGCGCAACCTGCGCGCCAGCGGGAAAGTTTCTTGCCGTAGCGTCAGTTCTTGTGAAGGGGGGCGCACGAACCATCCGGTCTAATACGTCGCGGTGCCCATGCCCGCCGCTGCTGCCGAGAAGCCGCCCCGTGGGCGACCTGACCATCGCCTGCTGCAACCGCTGGATTTGCACCGTGCCCCGGTGTAACTCCGTCCCATGACCCAGACCCTGACGATTCCGCGCCCCGACGATTTTCACCTGCACCTGCGCGACGGCGCCATGTTGGCCGGGATCGCCCCGGAAACCAGCCGCGATTTCGCCCGCGCCATCATCATGCCGAACCTGGTGCCACCGGTCGTCACGGGTGCACAGGCCGCAGCCTATCGCGACCGGATCAGCGCGGCGATTCCGGCGGCGGATGCCTTCACCCCGCTGATGACCCTGTATCTGACCGAGGACACCGACCCGGACGACCTGCGCGCGGCGGCGGCCGCCGGGATCATTCGCGCGGTCAAGCTGTATCCGGCCGGTGCAACGACCAATTCGGCGTCGGGCGTTGTGAACTTCGACCGTGTTCGCCCCGCGCTTGAGGTGATGGCCGAGATCGGCCTGCCGTTGTGTGTGCATGGCGAAGTGACCGACACCGCCGTCGACATTTTCGACCGTGAGGCGGTCTTCATCGACCGTGTGCTGGATCCGGTGCGGCGGGCCACGCCCGGTCTGCGTGTGGTGATGGAGCATGTCACGACCAAGGATGGCGTCGATTACGCGCGGTCGGGCGGCCCGGATCTGGCGGCGACGATCACCACCCACCACCTGATCATCAACCGCAATCACATCCTCGTTGGCGGGATCAAGCCGCACTATTATTGCCTGCCGGTCGCCAAGCGCGAAAGCCACCGGCTTGCCCTGGTCGAGGCCGCGACCTCGGGCGATCCGACCTTCTTTCTGGGCACCGACAGCGCGCCCCATGCCGATCCGGCCAAGGAATGCGCTTGCGGCTGCGCGGGCTGCTTTACCGCGACCAACACCCTGCCGCTGCTGGCCCATGTATTTGAGGCGGCGGGCAAACTGGACAAGCTGGGCGATTACACGTCGAAACATGGCGCCGATTTTTATCGGCTACCCGTGAACAAAGGGTTTATCCGTCTGGAAAAATCCGACCAGCCCAGCCATTTCCCCGCGAAAATCGACACTGGAGCCGGCCCGGTCACCGTGTTCGACCCCGGTTTTCCGATTTTCTGGCGCGTCGCCGAAAGGACCACCGCATGATCCCCGCCACCTTCCCCCCCCGGTCCGAAATCGCCCGCCTGACCGCCCGCGCGCTGTTGGAGATCAAGGCCGTGCATTTCAACGCGGCGGAACCCTTTATCCTGGCCTCGGGCCTGCCCTCGCCGACCTATATCGACTGCCGCAAGCTGATTTCCTATCCGCGCATCCGCTCGATGCTGATGGATTTCATGGCCGCCACGGTCATGCGCGACGCCGGGATCGAGGCCTTTACCAACATCGCCGGGGGCGAAACCGCGGGCATTCCCTTTGCCGCTTTGGTGGCCGAACGCCTGGCCCTGCCGATGACCTATGTGCGCAAGAAGCCAAAGGGTTACGGCCGCAACGCCCGCATCGAAGGCGTCATGACCGAGGCCGACCGCGTGCTGCTGGTCGAGGATCTGACCACCGACGGCGGCAGCAAGCTGTCCTTCGTGCAGGCGATCCGCGACACCGGGGCGACCTGCGCGCATACCGCCGTGATCTTCAGCTATGGCATCTTCCCGGATACCGAATCGCGGCTAGCCGAGGCGGGCGTGACGCTGCACAGCCTGTGCACCTGGTGGGACGTGTTGGCGGCCGCCCGCGACATGGGCAGCTTTGACGACGCCACCCTGGCCGAGGTCGAATCCTTCCTGAAGGCGCCGCGCGCCTGGCAAGAGGCGCGCCAATCGCGGTAAGGGCCGCAGTCGGCGCTTTTCCGCCCGCACCGCCGCTGACGAAAAACCCAAGGCCCGCGCGGCCTTGGCCGACCGAACCCGCGCCCGCGGGTTTTCCACAGATTTATACAATTTGCCGCGCCCCGCCCGGCCTTTTAGGAAGGCAGCGACGGAGACCCAGATGACCGACATTCGCGCCCTGCCCCAGACCCGCCAGCCCGCCGGCCTGCCCGCCTCGCCAGACGCCGCCCCGGACCAGAACCCGCTGCCGCATTCGATCGAGGCCGAACAGCAGCTTCTGGGCGCGCTGCTGACAAATAACGAGGTGCTGGACAAGGTGGCGGGCCTGCTGAAGCCCGACCATTTCTATGACCCCGTGCATCGGCGCATCTATGAAATCGCCGCCGCCCGCATCCACAAGGGCGCGTTGGCCAGCCCGGTCACGATCAAGAGCTTTCTGGAGGATGACGAGGGGCTGAAGGAACTGGGCGGCCCGGCCTATCTGGCGCGTCTGGCGGGGGCGGCGATCGCGGCCTATGCGGCGCGCGATTATGCGCAACTGATCCGCGATCACGCGCTGCGCCGCGCGCTGATCGGTCTGGGCCAGGACATTACCGCCCGCGCCCAGACGGTTGCGGTGGACAGCGACCCCTCTGATCAGATCGTCACGGCTGAACAGCATCTGTATACGCTGGGCGAACAGGGCACGACCGAGCGCGGCTTTCAGTCGTTTCTGAAGGCGACGACCGAGGCGGTGAACATCGCGCTTGCCGCCTATCAGCGCGGCGGCGGGCTGGCGGGGATCTCGACCGGGTTGACGGATCTGGACAAGAAGATGGGCGGGCTGAACAAATCCGACCTGATCATCCTGGCCGGTCGGCCGTCGATGGGGAAAACCTCACTGGCGACGAACATCGCCTATAACATCGCCAAGGCCTATCAGCAGGGCACCCGGCCCGATGGTTCGGTGGGCGCGGTCAAGGGCGGGGTCGTCGGCTTTTTCAGCCTGGAAATGTCGGCCGAACAGCTTGCGGCCCGCATCCTGTCGGAAGCCGCCGAAGTGCCGTCGGAAAACATCCGCAAGGGCGACATGCCCGAAACCGACTTCCGCCGCTTTGTCGAGGCCGCGAAATCGCTGGAAAAGGCGCCGCTTTATATCGACGACACGCCCGCCTTGCCGATCAGCCAGTTGGCCGCCCGCGCCCGGCGGCTGAAGCGCACGCATGGGCTGGATGTGGTGATCGTCGACTATCTGCAACTGGTCCGCCCGGCCAGTGCCAAGGACAGCCGCGTCAACGAAGTCTCCGAAATCACCCAGGGCCTGAAGGCCATCGCCAAGGAGCTGGAGGTGCCGGTGATCGCCCTGTCACAGCTGTCGCGCCAGGTCGAATCCCGCGAGGACAAGCGCCCGCAACTCTCCGACCTGCGCGAATCCGGGTCGATCGAACAAGACGCCGACATCGTGATGTTCGTGTTCCGCGAGGAATATTACCGCGAACGCGAAAAGCCCGCCGATCACCAGATCGACAAGATGGCCGAATGGCAGGCGCTGATGGAAAAGGTCCATGGCAAGGCCGAGGTCATCATCGGCAAGCAGCGCCACGGCCCGATCGGATCGGTCGAACTGGCGTTCGAGGGGCGGTTCACCCGGTTCAGCGATCTGGCGCGCCCCTATCAGGGCGACGGCGGCGAGGGTTTCTGACCGCGCAATCCGCGGCGCAACGGCCTTACCCCTGCAAGCCCTTGACCAGTTCCGCGAAATGCTCACCGCGCTTTTCGAAGTTCGGATATTGGTCGAAACTTGCCGCCGCCGGGGCCAGCAGAACGGTATCACCCGCCTCGGCCTCGGCCGCCGCACGGGCCACGGCGCGGTCCATCGTCTCGCAGATCTCATGCGGCAGATCACCCAGTTCCAGCGCGAAATCCCGCGCGGAATGGCCGATCAGATAGGCCTTCTTCACCGCGCCCAGATGCCCGCGCAAGGCACCGATCCCGCCCTCTTTCCCCAGCCCTCCGGCAATCCAGCGGATGCTCTGAAACGCCTCCAGCGCCTTTTCGGCGCTGTCGACATTGGTGGCCTTGCTGTCGTTGACATAGCGCACGCCACCGATCTCGGCGATGGTCTGGCTGCGATGCGGCAGGCCCGCAAAGCTGTGGAAACCGGCCTCGATCTCGCGCGGGGACAGACCAAGCGACCGGCAGGCCGCATAGGCCGCACAGGCATTCTGATGGTTATGCGCGCCGGGCAGGCCGCGGACCTCGCGCAGGTCGATGCTGGCCACCTGGCGCCCCTTGCGCCATTCCGCCAGAAAGCCCTTACGCGCAAAGACCGACCAGCCCCAGTCGCCCAGCTTCTGCGCGGATGAGACGCGGATCACCCGGTCATCCCCCGCCATCTCGGCGATCTGATTGGCAAGGAACACACCCTCGACCTCATCCACGCCGATCACCGCGCGCGACGGCCCGCCTTCGACAAACAGCCGCCGCTTGGCCGCGAAATAGCCGCCCATCCCGGCATGGCGATCCAGATGATCGGGCGAGAGGTTGGTGAACACCGCCACATCGGGCGACAGCGCGCGGGCCAGGTCGGTCTGATAGCTCGACAGTTCCAGCACCACGATCTCGCCCTCGCCCGGCGGGTCGATGTCCAGCACGCCACGCCCGATATTGCCCGCCATCTGCGTCGGCCGCCCGGATTGATGCAGGATGTGATGGATCAGCGCGGTCGTGGTCGATTTCCCGTTCGAGCCGGTGATCGCGACCACGCGCGGCGGCACGTCGAACTGCGCCCAGTCCGCCCGCCCCAGCGACCGGAAGAACAGCCCGATGTCATTGTCGACCGCAACCCCCGCAGCCATCGCACGGGCGATGATCGGATTCGGGCGCGGATAAAGATGCGGGATACCGGGGCTGACGATCAGCGCGGCCACACCGTCAAACGCCCCCTCGCGCGAAAGATCATGCACGGCCAGCCCCAGACCTTCCGCCTTGGCGCGGCTTTCGGGGCTGTCATCCCAGCACAAAGCCTCGGCCCCGCCCGCGACAAGCGCCGCCGCCGTTGCCAGCCCGGACCGCCCCAGACCCAGCACCGCCACCTTCGCGCCCTTGTAACCCTGCACCGCGATCATGCTTTCCCCTGTTTCCAAATACTCCGCGGGGGTCCGGGGGCGCGAAGCCCCCGGCGCTTACCGCAGCTTCAACGTCGCCAGACCGATCAGCGCCAGCACCAGGGCAATGATCCAGAAGCGGATGACGATCTGCGGCTCGGCCCAGCCCTTCTTCTCGAAATGGTGGTGGATCGGGGCCATCAGGAACACCCGCCGCCCGGTGCGCTTGAAATACATCACCTGAATGATGACGCTCAGCGCCTCGACCACGAACAGGCCGCCGACGATGGCCAGCACGATTTCATGCTTGGTCACCACGGCAATCGCCCCAAGCGCGCCACCCAGGGCCAGGCTGCCGGTATCGCCCATGAACACCGCCGCAGGCGGCGCGTTATACCACAGAAAGCCCAGCCCGCCGCCGATCAGCGCCGCGACAAAGATCAATATCTCACCCGCGCCGGGCACGAAATGCACGCCCAGATAGCTGGCGAAATTGGCGTTGCCGACCATATAGGCGATCACCCCGAACGTGCCGGCTGCGATCATCACCGGCCCGATGGCAAGGCCGTCCAGCCCGTCGGTCAGGTTCACCGCATTGGCCGCGCCGACGATCACCACCATGGCAAAGGGCACGAACAGGATGCCCAGATTGATCAGCGCATCCTTGAACACCGGCAGCGCCAACTGCCCGGTCAGCGCGTCGGGATGCACCCATGCCGCCGCCGCGCCCGCCATCGCCGCAAGCACCAGCCCCAGCCCCATACGCACCCGGCCCGACACGCCCTTGGTGTTGTGCTTGGTCACCTTGGCATAGTCATCGGCAAAACCGATCGCCGCATAGCCATAGGTCACGGCCAGGATGATCCAGATATAGGCATTGTCCAGCCGCGCCCACAGCAGGGTCGAGACGAGCAGCGCCGACAGGATCAGCAGGCCCCCCATGGTGGGCGTGCCCGCCTTGACGAAATGCCCCTCGGGTCCGTCGCTGCGGATCGGCTGGCCCTTTTTCTGCTTGATGCGCAGCCAGTTGATCAGCGGCCGCCCGAACAGAAAGCCAAAGATCAGCGCGGTGAAAAAGGCCGCACCGGCGCGAAAGGTGATGTATCGGAACAGGTTGAACAGGTCACCCCCTTCCGAAAAACTCGACAGCCAATACAGCATCAGGCAGTTCCCTCTGATCCTGCGGTCAGGGTTTCGCCCTGCCGCAGTTTTCGCAATGCATCCACGACCAGCGACACCCGGATGCCCTTTGACCCTTTCACCAGCACCACATCGCCCGCATCCACCAGCCGTCCCGCGACCGCCGCGAGCGAGGTCGCCGCCTGCACCCATTCCCCCCGCTTGTCGCGCGGCAGGGCGTTCCACAGCTTGAACATGCGCGGCCCCACGCAATGCACGACCGCCACATCGGCCAAAGCGGGGTGATCGGCCATCGCCTCATGCTGGGCCATCTCATCGGCACCCAGTTCCAGCATGTCGCCCAGAATGGCGATGCGGCGGCCCTTGCGGATGCGCCCGATCCCGTCGCGCGGGGTAGCGGTCGCCAGCACCTCAAGCGCCGCGGCCAATGAGACGGGGTTGGCGTTATACGCATCGTCGATCAGGTCAAACGACAGCGCGGGATCGGCGGCATCCAGCACGATCCGCTCGGTCAGGCCGCGCCCGGCGACCGGCTGCCAATCGGCGATATGAATGGCCGAAATCGCAGCATCAGCCCCCGCCGCATCGGCGGCCGCCAGTGCGCCCAGACCGTTCAGCGCGAAATGCCGACCGGTGGTGGCCAGCTTGAACACGAACGGCTGCCCGGCGGCCTCGGCCTCGATCACCATGCGGCCTTGCGCGGGCGTGGCGCGGGTCAGCCGCCAGTCGTCATCCACGCCGGTGCCAAAGCCGATGATCCGGGCCGCGCCCGCGCCATTCATCAGCACCGGGGTCGTCCCCAGCCCCTGCGGGATTACCGCGACACCGCCGGGTTCCAGCCCCGAGAAGATCGCGGCCTTTTCGCGGGCGATGTCGTCGATGCTGTCGAACGCCTCCAGATGGGCGGGGGCGATGGTGGTGATCATCGCCACATGCGGGCGGGCAATGGCGGCCAGCGGCGCGATCTCGCCCGGATGGTTCATGCCGATCTCGATGATCGCAAAGTCCGTCGCGGCGGGCATCCGCGCCAGCGTCAGCGGCACCCCCCAGTGGTTGTTGTAGCTGGCTTCGGCGGCATGGATCGCGCCCTGCCCGGTCAGTGCCGCGCGCAGCATTTCCTTGGTCGAGGTCTTGCCGACGGACCCGGTGATAGCGATCACGCGGCCCGCCATCCGCGCCCGCCCGGCGCGGCCCAGATCCTCAAGCGCGGTCTGCACGTCATCGACGATGACCAGCGGCGCGGTGTCGTCCAGCCCGTCGGGGATGCGGCTGACAAGCGCCCCCGCCGCGCCCTTGGACAGGGCGTCGGCCACGAAATCATGGCCGTCGCGCGCCGCCGCCAAAGCGATGAACAATTCACCGGGGGCCACCTTGCGGCTGTCGATCTCGATGCCCTGCACATCGAAATCGCGGGTCGCGTGCCCGCCCGTGGCGGCGGCAATCGCGGCGGATGTCCACAGGCTCACAGCACACCATCCAGTGCGGCCACGGCGATGGACGCCTGTTCCGCATCGTCAAAGGGATAGACATTGCCCATGATATACTGCCCCGTTTCATGGCCCTTGCCGGCAATCAGCAGCGCGTCACCCGGTTGCAGCGCATCGACGGCGCGCAGGATCGCCTCGGCGCGGTCGCCCACCTCGGTCGCGTCGGGACCGGCCCCGGCCATCACCTCGGCACGGATCGCGGCGGGGTCTTCGGTGCGGGGGTTGTCGTCGGTGACAAAGACCACATCGGCATATTGCGCCGCCGCCTGCCCCATCAGCGGACGCTTGCCACGGTCGCGGTCACCGCCCGCGCCAAGCACAACCACGATCCGGCCCATCACATGCGGGCGAAGCGATTGCAGCGCGGCGATCACCGCGCCGGGCTTGTGGGCGTAATCGACAAAGACCGTGGCACCATTGGCGCGGGTCGCGGCCAACTCCATCCGGCCACGCACGGTGCGCATCCGCGGCAGCGCGGCCAGCACCTGATCGCGCGGCGAGCCGGACAGCATCGCAAGCGCCGCCGCCGCCAGCACGTTCTCTGCCTGAAACCCGCCGATCAGGTTCAGCCGCAGCCGCTCGGTCACGCCGCGCCAGTCAACCAGCACATCCTGGCCGGTCGCGTCAAAGCGTTGCCCCAGAATGCGGGCGTCAGCGCCCTCGGCCCGGCCAATGGTAAAGACCGGCTGGCTGCGCGCCTTGAGCCGCGCCACCAGTTCACGGCCCCGGTCGTCGTCGGCATTGATGACGGCGGGCGCATCATCGGGCAGCACCCGGTCGAACAGCAGCGCCTTGGCGGCGAAATAGCTGTCGAAATCCTTGTGATAATCCAGATGATCCTGGCTGAAGTTGGTGAAGGCTGCAGCCTTCAGCCGCACCCCGTCCAGCCGGTGCTGATCCAGCCCGTGACTGGATGCCTCCATCGCCGCATGGGTCACACCGGCCGCCGCCGCCTCGGCCAGGATGCGGTGCAGGGTGACGGGTTCGGGCGTGGTATGGGCCAGCGGCGCCTGAAAATCGCCGGTCACGCCCATGGTGCCGATGGCGCAGGCGGGCAGGTCAAGCGCCTGCCAGATCTGCAAGGTGAACTGGCTGACCGAGGTCTTGCCAGAGGTGCCGGTGACGGCGACCACGGTGTCGGGCTGACGGTCGAACCACAGCGCCGCCGCGCCCGACAGCGCGGCGCGGGCGTCCTCGGCCACCACCACGGGGATGGTCGCGCCCTTCAACGCTTCGGCAGCCTGCGCGGCCCCCGCCCGGTCGGTCAGAATCGCGCCGGCCTGCATCCGCAGCGCATAGGGAATGAACTCGGCGCCATGCACGGCGCTGCCGGGAAGTGCGGCGAACAGATGACCGGGCTTGATCGTGCGGCTGTCGACCGAGATCCCGGTGATCTGCGCCTCGCGCCCTTCGCGCGCGGTCAATCCCAGATCCGCCAGCGTCTTTGCCTGCCCTGTCATGTCTGCCCCCAGCCTGTCCGGGTAATGTCCCGGCGTCAGTTTCCGGCGACCTTTACCTTACCGCCCTTGCCCTGTTCAACCTCGGGCCGCAGCCCCAGCAGCGGCGCGACGCGGCGGATCACCTGCGCGGCGACCGGCACGGCGGTCGCCCCGGCCACCCGGCTTTCGCCGCCGCCCAGGGTGCCGGTGGGTTCATCCAGGCTGACGACCAGCACATATTTCGGATCATCCGCCGGGAACACCGAGGCGAAGGTGGCGATCACCTTGTTGTCGTAATAGCCGCCCTGCGGGCGCGGCTTGTCGGCGGTGCCGGTCTTGCCCGCGACCTTGTAGCCCTCGATCTCGGCGCCGCGCGCGGTGCCGCGCACCACGACCTGCCGCAGCAATTCGACGGTGGTTGCGGCCACGGCGGGCGACACGACCTGTTCGCCCTGCGGGTGGCTGTCACGATGCACGATGGTCGGCGTGACGCGCTGCCCGCGATTGGCCAGCGTGGCATAGGCGGCGGCCAGATGCAGCGGGCTGGCCGACAGGCCGTGGCCAAAGGCGACAGTCGCCGAGGTCACCTCGGGCCAGCGGCGCGGCACCAGCGGGCGGGCGGTCGGGGCCTCGATCAACTCGACCGGGGTGGCCTCCATCAGTCCCAGTCGGCCCAGGAAGGCGCGCTGCCGTTCCGCCCCGATCATCCGCGCGACCGAGACGGTGCCGATGTTCGAGGATTTCACGATCACATCGGTCACCGACAGGCTGGCGCCGTAATTGTGAAAATCGCGGATCGAGAAGCGGCCAATCCGCAGCGGCCCGCGGGTCGAGACCTGGGTGCGCGGGTTGACCAGCTTCAGCTCCAGCGCCTGTGCGACGGGGAAGATCTTGAAGGTCGACCCCAATTCGTAAAGCCCCTGCACCGCGCGGTTGAACAGCGGGCTGTCGGACGGGTCGCCCTTCAGCAGCGGGCTGGGGCGTCGGTTCGGGTCGAAGTCGGGCAGGCTGGCCATCGCCAGGATCTCGCCGGTCTTGACCTCCATCAGCACGCCGGCGGCACCCTTGGCGCCCATCAGCTTGATGCCGCCCGACAGCACGTCCTCCATCGCGTGCTGCACAGGCAGGTCGATGGACAGGGCCAGCGGCGCGCCATTGTTGGCAGGATCGCGCAGCCAGACGTCGAACGACTTTTCCACGCCCGCGACGCCGACCACCTCGGCCGATGACACGTCTTCCTTTTCGAACCGCGCGCCGCCCAGGATATGCGCGGCCAAGGTGCCGTTCGGATAGATCCGCATCTCGCGCGGGCCGAACAGCAGGCCGGGGTCACCGATGTCGTGGACCGCCTGCATTTCCTCGGGGCTGATGGTCTTTTTCACCCACATGAAGCTGCGCCCGTCAGTGAACTGCCGGGTCAGGCGCTCGGCATCCAGATCGGGGAAGATCGCCATCAGTTCCTGCGCGACGCGCTTGGGGTCGACCATCAGACGCGGCTGAACATACAGCGAATGGGTCGCCAGGTTGGTGGCCAGCACCCGGCCACGGCGGTCGGTGATGTCGGCACGCTGCGTCAGGATCTGGTTGGTCGAGACTTGGCTGCGCGGCTCCTCGGGCCGGGCCGAGGCCATCGCCCCCATCCGCAGCCCGACCGTGGCAAAGGCCCCCAGGAACACGATCGCCAGCAGCACCAGCCGCGCCTCGGCCCGCAGCCAGGCGCGTTCGCGCACCGGCTCGGATCGGATCGCGCGGTTTTCGCGTTCGATCACGTCGGGGTTTTCGCCCTGTTCGCGGGCCTTCAGGATGCGGGCCAGCGGGCGCAGCGGCAGACGGGTCATTGGCTCGCCTCCTCGGGGGTGGGTTCGGGGGTGGCTTCGGGGGTCGGTTCGGCGGGCGGCGCGGGCCGGGCCACCTGTTCGACACTGCCGAATTGCGCGGCATCCATCGGCAGCAGTTGCAGCCGGTCGAAGTTCAGGTTTACCAGTTCCTGCAAGCGTTCAGGCCGGTTCAGATAGGCCCATTCGGCCCGCAGCACGCCCAGGGATTCCCGCAGGCCCGCAATGTCGCGGCGCACCTGGGTCATCCCGTCGATGGCGGCCTTGGTGCGGTAGTTCTCATTATAGGCCCAGAACGCAAGCGCCAGCACCACCAGCGTGCCCAGGACCAGCAGAAAGCCACGCATCAGATCCGTCCTTTCAGCATCGGGCCGGGCAAGCCCAGCGTGGTGCGGTCGCGGCGCGTGGCCGCAGCCTCGGTGCGTTCGGCCACCCGCAGCTTGGCGGAGCGTGCGCGCGGGTTCACGGCCAGTTCGGCGTCATCCGGGCCGATGGCGCGGCGCGACAGCAGGCGGAAGGCGGGGGCGGGGCGGTCCAGCACCGGGGCGTGGCGACTGCCCTGCCCCACCTCGCCCGCGGCCTCGGCCAGATAGCGTTTGACGATCCGATCCTCGAGCGAGTGAAAGCTGACGACCGCCAGCCGACCACCGGGTTTCAGCGCGCGCTCAGCCGCCTCAAGCCCGGCGACAAGCTGGCCAAACTCGTCATTCACCCAGATGCGGATTGCCTGAAAGGCGCGGGTGGCGGGGTGGCTTTGGCCGGGTTTGGGGCGCGGCAGGCAGGATTCGACCAGTGCCGCCAGCTCGGCGGTGGTGGTCAGCGGCGCGGTGCGCCGCGCCTCGACGATGCGGCGCGCGATACGGCGCGAGGCGCGCTCTTCGCCATAATGATACAGCACATCGGCCAGCACGCCCTCATCGGCGCTGTTGACCAGATCGGCGGCGGATGGCCCGTCGCCGCCCATCCGCATGTCCAGGGGGCCGTCCTTCTGAAAGGAAAAGCCGCGCTCGGCTTGGTCAAGCTGCATGGACGACACGCCCAGATCCAGCACCACGCCATCGACCGGGCCGCCCGCCAGATCATCCAGATCGGAAAACGTGCCCTCGACCAGTCGCAGCCGGTCGCCGTAGTCACCGGCCCAGGGCGCGGCCATGGCAAAGACCGAAGGGTCGCGGTCGATACCTGTCAGCAGGTCAGCCCCGGCATCCAGCAGTCTGCGGGCATAGCCGCCCGCACCAAAGGTGCCATCGACCCAATGCCCCGCGACCGGCGCGACGGCACGGATCAGCGGGTCGATCAGCACCGGAATATGCGGCGCCGACCCCATGATCACAGATCCGGCAGCAAGGACAGGATGTCGACGCCGAGCGGCAGCTCCTCGGCATCGCGGGCATCCAGTTCGGCCTCGACCACGGCGAATGTGTCGGGGTTCCAGATTTCCAACGTGTCAGAGCCTGCGACGAAATAGGCCTGATCGGTCAGCCCGATCTTGTCACGGTGCTTCGCGGGCAGGACCAGGCGGCCCTCCTCGTCGATCTCGGCCTCATAGGCATAGGCGTTCATCTTGCGCTCGGCGCGGCGACGCAGGGCAGAGCCGCGCGGCAGGCGGCTGATGCGGGCGTCGATTTCCTCGGCCGCCTCGATCGTGTAAAGTTCAAGGCATTTCTGGTGGTCATCGCCAAAGACGATCAGGATCTGCGGGCGCTTGCCGGTTTCCCATTCGGGATCACCCTGTTCGATCACACGGCGAAACCGGGCCGGGATCGAGACCCTGCCCTTGCCGTCGACCTTGTAGGTCTCTGATCCTCTGAACCTGCGCGCCACCGGCCGCTGCTCCCGTCCCGTCCTGTCCCATCCGCCGCAAAAGGAAACGGCGGATCGGGCTGCTGCCACTGCCCGATCCGCCGCCCTCGTTCCCTTCGCGGGCCCCTTGCGGGGTCGTCCGGTTTTTTGCGCCACCTGGGGAAGGTGCTGCTCATGCGCGGCCGGATCGTCATGCCGGAAAATCGGGTGCCTGTATGAAACCTGCTCTCGCCGGTGGGGTCTTGCTGCCCCTTGCCCGTTTTCCGTGACTCAGGAATGCCATGGGAAAACATGGGAAGCAATGGAAATATTTGGCCACCAGACGGGATGAAGCCGGGATTTTTGCGGCGCGACAAGGGATTAGATGGGGCCGACCGGTCGGGCGCAGGCAGATATAGACGCCACACCCATAACAACCCCCATATGTTGTTTCCCATCCCGTCCCATACCGCCACCCATGCTTTCCCATCGACAACTAAGGATGCGCGACTTTTCGCCGATCGCACCCTTGCGGCGCACCAGGTGTGCCCGGGCCGAACGCCATCCGCACCAGATGATTCGCGCGCGCACGGGCAATTTGCCCCGCGCGTCGCGAAAAGGGAATCGCCCACCCGCCCCCACCGCATGCGTTCGGGACAGCGATTTTCTGCACGGCAGCGTTACCGCACACATAAGCGCCACCGGTGACGCTGCGTCACCCTCCCACAGGCCTCCGCACGGAGATCACAGGCGCGTGTCCTATGTAACGGCTGCATGACCGGAAATTGGTCACGACCTGCCCTTTCCGGCAGGTCACTGACCACCGAAGGCCCGGATTTTGTGCAATTTTGATGAATGACGCTGCGTTTTTCGGCGGCGTGGTCACTTGGGGGGAACCAGGCGGATAAGCCATGCGTCACGCGCATGGCTGAAATGCCATTTGCCCCTATTGTGCAGATGCAGCATTTCGCCCATCTTCGCCTCAACAGACAGCCCGAACCGCTTTGGGTTGCGCTAACGACGAAAGATGAGGGCTGAAATGGCCATGATGAACACCAACACCGCGGATGTCGGGCTGATCGCCCGCCTGCGTGGAACGATCGCCTCGCTGGCTGACGCCTATGCGCGCCGCCGCGTCTATAACGAAACCCTGCGTGAGCTGAGTGCCCTGACGGCGCGTGACATGGCCGACCTGGGCATCCACCGGTCGATGATCACCCGGATCGCGCACGAAGCCGCTTACGGCAAGTAATTCCTAACCCGAGGCCACCTCCTCCCCGGCCTCGGACATCGGCGGCGCCCGCTTCCTCCCCTGGGCGCCGCCAGAACACCGGCCGCAAGGCCAGACATCCGAAGGCCATCCTCCTCCCCGGCCTTTGTGATCGGCGGCACCCGCCCTCCTCCCCTGGGGGCCGCCAGAATACCGGGCCGCAAGGTCCACAGATCCGCGGGCCACCCTCCTCCCCGGCCCGATGATCGGCGGCGTCCCGCCTCCTCCTCTGGGGCGCCGCCAGAATACCGGGCCGCAAGGCCCAGACATCCGAAGGCCATCCTCCTCCCCGGCCTTCGTGATCGGCGGCGCCCATCCTCCTCCCCGGGGGCCGCCAGAATACCGGGCCAGACGGCCCCGATATGCGCGATCCACTCCTCCCCCTTGGGGTCGCGCGGATGGCGCGGCGGTTTTCTTCCTCCTCCCTGGAAACCGCCGCTGCCTCCCCCCCTTCTTCCCAAAGGCGCGACGGTGTATGCAGGGCCATGCTGTCCTATCAACACCTTTACCATGCCGGGAATCTGGCCGATCTGCACAAGCACGCGGCGCTTGCCTGGATGCTGGATTACCTGACGCGCAAGGATAAGCCGTTCAGCTATCTGGAAACCCATGCCGGGCGCGGGCTTTACGATCTGGCCGCGCCCGAGGCGATCAAGACCGGCGAGGCCGCGCAGGGCATCCGCCGCGCGACCGCAGGGGGCTGGCTGCCCGCCGATCATCCGCTGCTGCGGGTGCTGGCGCAGGTCCGCGACCAGCACGGGCCGAGTGCCTATCCCGGATCGCCGCTGATCGCTGCACTGATCGCCCGCCCGCAGGATCACCTGACCCTGGCCGAGCTGCACCCCCGCGAACATGACGAACTGGCCCGCGCCATGCTGCCCTTTCAGGCGGTGGTGAAAAAGGTCGACGGGCTGGCGATGGCGGTCGCCGCGACCCCGCCAACACCGCGGCGCGGGCTGATGCTGATCGACCCCAGCTATGAGGTGAAGGCCGATTACGACACCCTGACCCGGCTGGTGCCGCAGATCGCGCGCAAATGGAATGTCGGGATCATTGCGCTGTGGTATCCGATCCTGACCTCGGGCGCGCATCGTGCGATGACGGATGGGCTGCGCGCCGCGCTGCCCGACATCACCCTGCATGAGGTGGGCTTTGCCCCGGCCCGGCCCGGCCACGGCATGATCGGATCGGGGCTGGCGGTGGTGAACCCGCCCTTCGGCTTTGACGATCAGGCCGCGATGCTGACCGCGATGTTCCGTCGCCATGGCGGGGGCAGATAAACGCCCGATTTCCGGCCCCATGCCGATCGGAATCGTGCAGGATACCGCCATGACCCAGAACCTGTTCCCGCTTCCCGACCCCGACACGCTGTATCAGGCGCTGCTGGCGCGCGACCCCGGATATGAGGGGCGCGCGCTTGTCGGCGTGACCTCGACCGGGATCTTTTGCCGCTTGACCTGTCCGGCGAAAAAGCCGTTGGCGCAGAATTGCCGCTGGTATGCCACCCCGGCCGAGGCGATGGCCGATGGCTTCCGCCCCTGCCGCCGCTGCCACCCGATCGGCCCCGCCGCCGATCACGATCCGGTGGTGCAGGTGCTGATGACCGCGCTTGAGGCCGACCCCGACCGCATCTGGCGCGAGGGCGACATCACCGCCATGGGCCTTGACCCGTCCACCGTGCGGCGCGCGTTCCGGCGGCATTTCGGCATGACTTTCCTTGATATGGCGCGCCTCAGGCGGCTGCGCGCGGGGGTGGCCAGTCTGCGGGCGGGCGATCCGGTGATTGCCGCGCAGCTGGATGCGGGGTTCGACAGCGCATCAGGCTTTCGCGATGCCTTTGCCCGGCTGTTCGGCCATCCGCCCGCCGCGATGCGCGCCCCGCACGGGCTGGTCGCCGACTGGATCGACACGCCGCTGGGCGGGATGATCGCGGTCTGCGACGACCAGGCGCTGCACCTGCTTGAGTTCGTCGACCGCAAGGGCCTGCCCGCGGAATTGCAACGCCTGTCGCGCGCCGTGCGGGGCGCGATCGGCCTGGGGCGCAGCCCCATCACCGACCAGGCCGAGGCCGAACTGGCCGATTACTTTGCCGCCCGCAGCGCCCGCTTTACCCTGCCCCTGGCCCTGCATGGCACGCGCTTTCTGCGTCAGGTCTGGGCGGAACTGCGCCGAATCCCAGCGGGCGAGACCCGCAGCTATGGCGATCTGGCCCGCGCCATCGGCCGCCCCACCGCCAGCCGCGCCGTGGCCCGCGCGAATGGCGCCAATCAGATCGCCATCGTCATCCCCTGCCACCGGGTGATCGGCGCCGACGGCAGCCTGACCGGCTATGCGGGCGGGCTGTGGCGCAAACAGGCGCTGATCGATATCGAGCGTCGGCTGAAGGGGCAAAGCGGCGCGGGATCAGCGGGAATCGCTTGACCTTGCCTGCGCCACCGCCTATGTCCCGGCCTCAGATTTGGGCGCTGCCTTGCGGCGCCCGTTGACTTTCTGTCAACCGCATGGAATAGACCGGGCTTTCCGCTGCCCGATGATGAAGGAAGAAGACCATGTCGCGCGTTTGCGAACTGACCGGCAAAGGCCCGATGTCGGGCAACAACATCAGCCACGCCAACAACAAGACCCGGCGTCGGTTCCTGCCCAACCTGAATGAGGTCACGCTGATCTCGGACGCTCTGGGCCAGTCCTACACCCTGCGCATCTCGGCCCATGCCCTGCGCTCGGTCGACCACCGTGGCGGCCTGGACGCCTTCCTGGCGAAAGCCAAGGATGACGAACTGTCGCCCAAGGCGCTGAAAATCAAGCGCGACATCGCCAAGTCGGCGACCGCTGCCTGATCGCAGCTACGCGGCACGATGACGCAAGGCCCCGCCTCGGCGGGGCTTTTGTCATTTGTGACTTTCCTTTCGCGGGGCCGCGCGGCTTAATCGGGCGGTGATGCGACGCAGCCGAGCCGCCCTGACGAAACCCCTGCTGGCCGCCCTTCTGGGCGCGGTGCTGGCCCTGACCTCGGTGACCATGGCCATGGCGCGGGGGCAGACGCGCGACATGGCGGGGCAGATCGTCATCTGTTCGGGTGCGGGCGTCACCACCATCAGCGTCGACCGCGACGGCCATCCGGTGCAGCAGATCCATCTGTGCCCGGATATGGTGTTGGGCTTGCTGGCGACCCTCGATCTGCCCGACCCGGCTGTTCTGCGTCCCCAGACACGGGCCGAGGATCTGGTGCCCGCCGCCGCCCCGCACCGCGCCGCCGCCACTGCACCACAACCACGCGCCCGTTCACCGCCGGTGGCGTGACCCGAACCGTCACAGCCACAACCCGCGTCTGAAAGGAAATCCCATGCGCAAGATGCTGACTTTGGCCGCCGTCGCGGCCCTGACCTCATTCACCGCCCTGCCCGGCTTTGCCCAGGACAGCGCCATCAAGATCACCGATGCTTATGCCCGCGTGGCCGGTGCCTCGGCCAAGGCCGGTGCGGCCTTCATGGTGATCGAAAACACCGGCGACAGCGATGACCGGCTGGCCGACGCCAAATCCGACGTCGCCGCCAAGGTCGAACTGCACACCCACAAGGCAGATGCCAATGGTGTCATGTCGATGGTGCATGTGCCCGACGGCTTTGCGATCCCCGCCCATTCCAGCCACGCCCTTGCGCGCGGCGGCGACCATGTCATGTTCCTGGGCCTGAACCGCCAACTGAACCATGGCGACAAGGTGACGGTCACGCTGGTCTTTGAAAAGGCTGGCGAAATCACCCTGGACGTGCCGGTCGATCTGGAACGCAAGGACGGGATGCCGACGGGGATGCAGGGCATGGGCGCCATGGATCACGGGATGCACGGGATGCACGGCATGGCCGCGCCGTCGAACTGACCAGCCGCCACAGGAATGCCGCAAAGGGGGGCCATGGCCCCCCTTTGTCGTATCAGCGCGCGGCCTCCAGCGCCGCCAGCCGGGGGTGCATCAGCTTGCGAAACCGTCCCGGCCACAGGGCCAGCGTCGCCATCATCGGCAGCGGATAGGGCAGGATCGGCCGGGCCGGGCCGCCGGCCTCGGGGTCCAGCCGCAGCGCGGGATAGGCGCGCAGGGGATGGGCATGGTGGTCGGAATGGCGCGGCGCGTTTAACATCAAAAGCGAGGACATCGGATGCGGCGCGTCCCAGCTATGGCGGGCGCTGACCGGCTCGGGGCGGCCATCGGGGCCGATGCGGCGGCGCAGCCCGTAATGCTGGACGTAATCCGACAGCAACAGCTGCGCCTGCGACCACAGGCACAGCAGCAGATAGTCCAGAACGCCGCGCGCCCCCAGCATCACCGCCACCGCCAGCACGATGCCAAGCCCGCCGCCGACATAGACCACATAGGGGTTTAGCCGCCCCGGCTTGCGCGCGCACAGGCTGCGTTCCGCCGCCAGCCCGGCCCGGAACGACCCGACCCAGGCGCGCGGCGCAAAGCGGTAATAGCTTTCGCCCCGCCGCGCCGAATTGGGGTCGGCATCGGTCGCCACCTGGCTGTGATGCACCAGCCGATGCGCCGAGGCGTGATGCCCGAACAACAGCGACACATAGACCGCCACCCCCAGCCCGTGCAGGACACGCGACCCCCGGTGGATCAGCTCATGGGCATTGGCGTTCGAGACCTGGCCGAAGAAAATCCCGTGGCCGAAGAAAATCCCGGCGCGCTCGGCCCAGGTCAGGTCGGCGCGCGCCAGCACCATCACCGCGACCGCCAGCAGCACAAGATGCGACAGCGCCAGCACGACCGACAGGCTGTCGGCGGCGGGAAACTCGGTCCCTTCGGGGGCGTCGGGGGCAGCGCGGGCGATCAGCACATCCAGCCCCCAGGTCAGGCAGGTCAGATAGGCGACCGCGACCCATGGCCAGATGCCGCCCGCCAACGATCCGGCCAGCAACAGCGGCACCGGCAGGATCGCGGCGATGGAAAAGGCGCTGACGCCCGGCACGCGGGCGGTGAACAGGCGGGTCAGCGGGTGGCGGGCAGGCAGGCGCGGCATCATGGGTTTCCGTTTTCGGCCAATCTATCGCCCCGCCCGGCCCCGCGCCAGTGTCGTGCGCCCCTTCCTTTGCGCGCCGCGATTGACTAGGTGGGGGTGGGGCCAAGCGAAAGGAAAGCCGATGTCGTTCTTTTCCAAACTGAAGGCGCGTCTGACGCGATCCTCATCCAGGCTGGATGAGGGGCTGGACGCGATCATCGGCGACGCACCCGAGGCTGAAGCGCAGGCCGCCCCCGACGCCCCTCCGGCCGCGCAGGCGACCCCTGCCCCTGCACCGGAACCGGAACCCGAGGCCGCGCCCTCCGGCAGCTTGCTGGGCCGCATCTTCGGCAAGCCCGACCCCGCCCCGCAAGCCGCCCCGCAAGCCGCCCCCCCGCCTGTCGCGACCGAACCCCGGCGCGAGCTGGACGATGCCATGCTGGAAAGCCTGGAAGAATTGCTGATCCAGGCCGACATGGGCGTGGACACCGCGCTGCGCGTCAGCGCCAATATCGCCGAGGGCCGGATGGGCAAGCGCCTCTCCGCGACCGAGATCAAGCGCCTGCTGGCCGATGAGATCACCCGCATCATGACCCCCGTCGCGCGGCCGCTACCGATCTATCCCAAGCGCCCGCAGGTGGTGCTGGTCGTCGGCGTGAACGGCTCGGGCAAGACCACGACCATCGGCAAGCTGGCCAGCCAGTTCCGCGCCGCCGGCAAATCCGTTGTGATCGCTGCCGGCGACACCTTCCGCGCCGCGGCGGTCGAGCAGTTGCAGGTCTGGGGCCAACGCGCCGGGGTGCCGGTGATGACCGCCCCCGAGGGCAGCGACCCCGCCAGCCTGGCCTTTGACGCCATGACCCGGGCCGAGGCCGAGGGCGCCGATCTGCTGATGATCGACACCGCGGGCCGTCTGCAAAACCGTGCCGATCTGATGGAGGAACTGGCCAAGATCGTCCGCGTCATCCGCAAAAAGGACGCAAGCGCGCCACATAACACCGTGCTGGTGCTGGACGCGACCACTGGCCAGAACGCGCTTGGCCAGGTCGAGACCTTTCAAAAGATTTCAGACGTCTCGGGCCTGGTGATGACCAAGCTTGACGGAACCGCGCGCGGCGGCGTGTTGGTGTCGCTGGCCGACCGCTTTGGCCTGCCGATCCATGCGATCGGGGTGGGCGAACAGATCGACGACCTCGCGCCCTTTGACCCTGCCGAATTCGCGCAGGCTCTGGTCGGGCTGGCCGATCAATCCTGATCGGCGTTCCGATCGGGGGTGATGTCGGGCATCAGCCGGCGCACGATCCACAGCACGATCAGCGCAAAGACCATCGCCACCAGGGCCAGTTGCAGCTTGCCGATGCCGCAGGCCAGCCCGACCGCGCCCGCCATCCACATCGACGCGCCGGTGGTCAGCCCCTTCACCTTGCCGCCCGAGGTGATGATCGACCCCGCCGCCAGAAACGCCACGCCCGAGGTGACGGCCTCGATCATCCGCAGCGGGTCGCTGGTCAGCCGCACCCCGGCCTCATCGCCCAGATAGGTCAGTTCCAGCGCCAGCAACGCGAACAGGGCCGAAGCCAGCGATACCAGCATATGTGTGCGCAAACCGGCGGGACGGGCGTTGACCTCGCGTTCCCATCCGATAAGGCTGCCCATCAGCGCGGCGGCGATCAGCCGCAAGATGGCGGTGGCAAAGGGCATGCTTTCGGTGCCGATGGTCAAATCATGAAGAAAGTCTGCAAAAAAGGCGTTGGGCATCGCGGGGGCCTGCATGGTTGAATCGTTGGTTGCGCTTGAGGGTAGCGAAGCCGGGCACCGTCTGGCACTGATTCTTGCGCTGTCGGCGGCGGTTCTGCACGCGCTGTTCGGGGCACTGCAAAAGGGTCGTCACGATCCCTGGCTGTCACGCGGCGCCATCGACATTGCCGCCGGGCTGATGGCCGCGCCCGTTGCGCTGTTCGTCGTGCCCTGGCCCGAGCCGCATATGTGGCCGATCTTCGCGGGCGTTTTCCTGATCCATGCCGGCTACAAGATGGCGCAGGCCGCGACCTATGCACGCGGCGCCTATACCGTGGTCTATCCGGTGGTGCGCGGCACTGCGCCGCTGGTGGTCGTCATCGCCTCGGGCCTGGTCTTTGGTGAGCGTTACAACGCCGGACAATGGCTGGGCATCGCCATCCTCGTCAGCGGTATCTTTGGGCTGGCCGCCTATAACCTGCGCCATGTCACCATCGACCGCGACCGGCTGGTGCCCGCGCTTGGCCTTGCGGTGCTGACCGGCGGGTTCGTCGCCCTTTATACCACCTATGACGCCTATGGCATCCGCGCCACCGCCAACCCCTTTACCTTCATCGCCTGGTTCTTCTTCATCGACAGCTTCTTCATGCCGCTGATCGTGGGCCGTCGCTGGACACGGCTACCGGCATCCGAACTGGTGCCGCTGATCCGGCTGGGGGTGATGGGGGCGCTTGTCGCCTTCGCCTCGTTCGGGTCGATCATGCTGGCCACGCGGCTGTCGGATGTCGGCCAAGCGGCGGTGCTGCGCGAGACCTCGGCCGTGTTTGCCGCGCTGATCGGCTGGCTGGTGCTGGGCGAAAAGGTCGGGCCGCGCCGCACGGCGCTGATGGCGATGATCGCGGGTGGCGCAATCCTGGTAGAGATCGCCCGCGCCGGGTGATAGACAGGCGCCACCACAGGACAAGGGGCAAGAATGACACCGCGACCGATCCACCCGCTGATGAAAACCGTGCTGGAGTTCGGCCCGCTGCTGGTGTTCTTCGTGCTGTTCCTGCTGTGGCGCGATACCAGTTTCACCGTGGCCGGGCGCAGCTACGGCGGCTTCATCGCCGCCACCGCCGTGTTCGTGCCGGTGCTGGCCCTGGCCACGCTGCTGCAATGGCGGATCACCGGCCATCTGTCGGCCATGCAGATCGCCACCCTGGTGCTGGTCGTGGTGTTCGGCGGCCTGTCGGTCTGGCTGAACGACCCACGCTTTTTCAAGCTGAAGCCCACGCTGATCTATCTGCTGTTCGCCGCCATCCTGGGCTTCGGCCTCATGCGCGGCAAGGCGTGGCTGGCCCTCGTCATGTCCGAGGCGCTGCCGATGCGCGAACCCGGCTGGACGATCCTGACGCGGCGGATGATCGGCCTGTTCCTGGGCCTGGCCGTCGCGAATGAGGTGATCTGGCGCAGCCAGTCCGACACCTTCTGGGTCAATTTCAAGACCTTCGGGCTGCCTGCGATCATGTTCATCTTCCTGCTGTTGCAGGCCCGCCTGTTCTCGACCTATGGCATTGAAAAGCCCAAGGAATAAATGATGTCCGATCATCACACCCGCACCCGTCTGGTGCATCACGGCATTCGTCGTAGCCAGTATGGCGAAATGGCCGAGGCGCTGTTCATGACGCAGGGCTTTGCCTATGACAGCGCCGAACAGGCCGAGGCGCGGTTCATCAAGTCCGGCGATGACGAGTTCATCTATGCCCGCTACGGCAACCCCACCTCGCGCATGTTCGAGGATCGGATCGCCGCGATCGAGGGCACCGAGGATGCCTTTGCCACCGCCAGCGGCATGGCCGCCGTCAATGGCGCGCTGACCGCGATCCTGAAGGCGGGCGATCACGTCGTCGCGGCGCGGGCCCTGTTCGGGTCGTGCCTTTATGTGCTAGAGGTTCTGGGCCGGTTCGGCGTCGATGTGACGCTGGTCGATGGCCGCGATCTGGACCAATGGCAGGCCGCCATGCGCCCCGGCCAGACCCGCGCGGTGTTCTTTGAAAGCATGTCGAACCCCACGCTTGAGGTGATCGACATCGCCGCCGTATCGCGCATCGCCCATGACGCGGGCGCCATCGTCATCGTCGACAATGTGTTCAGCACGCCGATCTTTTCGCGCGCGGTCGACCTGGGGGCCGATGTCGTCGTCTATTCCACGACCAAGCATATCGACGGCGGCGGGCGCTGTCTGGGCGGCGTCGTCTGCGGGCGGCGCGACTACATCCGTGGCCCGCTTGAGGCTTACCTCAAACATACCGGCGGCGCGATCAGCCCGTTCAATGCCTGGGTGATGCTGAACGGCATGACCACGCTGGACCTGCGGGTGCGCGCCCAGGCCGAGAACGCCAAGGCCCTGTCCGAGGCGCTGATCGGCGATGCCCGTCTGGCGCAGGTGATCTATCCCGGCCATGCCAGCCACCCCGATCACGCCCTGGCCATGGCGCAGATGGGCAGCGGCGGCACCATGTTGTCGATCGACCTGAAGGGCGGGCAAGAGGCCGCCTTCCGCTTCCTGAATGCGCTGAAGATCGTCACCATTTCGAACAATCTGGGTGATGCCAAGACCATCGCCACCCATCCGGCGACCACCACCCATCAGCGTCTGCCGTCCGAGCAAAAGGCCGAACTGGGGATCACCCCCGGTCTGGTGCGGCTGTCGGCGGGGATCGAGGATGCGCGCGATCTGATCGCCGATCTGCGCGGCGCGCTGGACGCGATCTGACGGGCGGCGCGGTCATGGCGGATGATCCTGACCGCGCCCCGATCTGCCCCAACCCGATCTGCCCCTTATGCGACCGCCCGATCCCGGCGGGTGTGCCGCAAAGCCGCCACCACCTGATCCCACGGCTGAAGGGCGGCAAGAATGGGCCCGTCGTGCTGTTGCACGCTGTCTGCCACCTGACCATCCACAAGACCCTGACCGAGGCGCAATTGGCGCGCGATTACGCCACGATGCCCGCGCTGCGCGCCCATCCCGAGATTGCCCGCTTCGTCACGTGGGTCGCGCGGCGTCCGCCCGGCTGGCGCGGCCGGGTGCGTTAGAACGGTACGTCGCCCGCCACATCCGCCGCCACCAGAAACGCCTGTTTCAAGTGCTTCGACCCGGCCTTGTCGAAATCGACCGTGGCTGTGTCGCCCTCGGCATCGGCGATGGTGCCATAGCCGAACTTCTGGTGAAACACTCGGTCGCCAGGGCTGAACAGGCGCGTGGCCTTGCCCTCCAGCGTGATCGGCTTGGCGGCCCGCGCCGCGCGATCGGCACCCCGTTCCTGCATCCGCCGCCAGCCGGGCGAGGCATAGACATCCGCCTTGGCCGCGCGGTCGTGCAGGCTGTCGGCCACGGCATTGTCCACAGCCCGCGCCATCGCCATCCCCGCCGCGCCATAGCCGCCGCCGTAAAGGCCGGGCGGGGTCAGCACCTCGACATGCGCCTCGGGCAGTTCGTCGATAAAGCGCGAGGGCAGCGCCGATTGCCATTGCCCATAAACGCGCCGGTTCCCCGCGAAGCTGATCGTCGCCAGCTTTTCAGCGCGGGTGATGCCGACATAGGCCAGCCGCCGCTCCTCCTCGAGGCCCTTTTGGCCGGTCTCATCCATCGATCTTTGACTGGGGAACAGGCCGTCCTCCCACCCCGGCAGAAAGACCACCGGAAACTCAAGCCCCTTGGCGGCGTGCAGGGTCATGATGCTGACCTTTTCGGACGCATCCTCGCTGTCATTGTCCATGATCAGCGCGATATGTTCCAGAAAGCCCTGAAGATTGGTAAAGGCCTCCAAGGCCTTGACCAGTTCCTTCAGGTTTTCCAGCCGCCCCGGCGCCTCGGGCGTCTTGTCGGCCTGCCAGAAGGCCGTATAGCCGCTTTCATCAAGGATGCGTTCGGCCAGTTCGATATGGCTTGCCCCCTCATCCAGCGTGGCGGCGTGCCAGCGGCCCAAGGCCTCGACCAGTTCGCGCAGCGCCGCCCCGCCCTTGCCGCTGATCGCGCCCTCGGCCACCGCGTCGCGCGCGGCCATCACCAGGGGGATTGCGCGGTCGCGGGCGATGCGCTGGATCGTCTGCTGTGCCTTGTCGCCCAGGCCACGTTTCGGCGTATTGACGATGCGTTCAAAGGCCAGATCATCGGCGGGGCTGACGGCCAAGCGGAAATAGGCCATGGCGTCGCGGATCTCCAGGCGTTCATAAAACCGGGGGCCGCCGATGACGCGGTAGGGCAGACCGATGGTCAGAAACCGGTCCTCGAAGGCGCGCATCTGGTGGCTGGCACGCACCAGGATGGCCTGACCGTTCAGCCCGATCCGGCCGATGGGGCGCAGACCGCTGGCGAAAGCCTCGATCTCCTCCCCGATCCAGCGGGCTTCGGTATCGCCATCCCAGTGACCGATCAGGCGAACCTTTTCGCCGCCCTTTTCCTCGGTCCACAGCGTCTTGCCCAGCCGCCCCTGATTGGCCGCGATCAGCCCCGAGGCCGCCGCCAGAATATGTTCGGTCGACCGGTAGTTCTGTTCCAGCCGGATCACCGTCGCGCCGGGAAAATCCTTTTCAAACCGCAGGATATTGCCGACCTCGGCACCGCGCCAACCATAGATCGACTGGTCGTCATCGCCCACGCAGCAAATATTGTGATGGCCCTGCGCGATCAGCCGCAGCCAAAGATACTGGGCCACGTTGGTATCCTGATACTCATCGACCAGAATGTATTTCAGCCAGGATTGATAGCGGTGCAGCACATCGGGGTGGCGCTGAAAGATCGTCACCACATGCAGCAGAAGGTCGCCAAAATCGACGGCGTTCAGCGTCAGCAGCCGGTCCTGATAGGCGGCGTAAAGCTCGGTTCCCATGTGGTTGAAGGCCGCTGCCTCGACCGAGGGCACCCGGTCCGGGGTCAGCGCGCGGTTCTTCCAGCCGTCGATCAGCCCCGCCAGCAGCCGCGCGGGCCAACGCTTTTCGTCGATATTGGCCGCCGTGATCAACTGCTTCAGCAGCCGGATCTGATCATCGGTGTCCAGAATGGTGAAGTTCGGCTTCAGCGTCACGCGGTCATTGCCGATCAGCTCGGCATGGCGGCGCAGCAGGCGGGCGCTGATCGAATGGAAGGTGCCCAGCCAGGGCATCCCCTCGACCGTGCCGCCGACCAGACGGCCGACACGATCCTTCATTTCGCGCGCGGCCTTGTTGGTAAAGGTCACCGCCAGAATCTCATTCGGGCGGGCCTTGCCCAGCGTCAAGAGATGCGCGATCCGCGTGGTCAGCGCGCGGGTCTTGCCGGTGCCCGCCCCGGCCAGCATCAGCACCGGCCCATCCAGCGTCTGCACGGCGGCGGCCTGCGCGGGGTTCAGCCCCTCCAAATAGGGGGCGGGCCGGGCGGCCATGGCCTGCTGCGACAGCGGCGCGCGGGCGGGGGGGTGATCGTCGAAACCGTTCATCCGCGCATCATAGCCGCGCAGGCACGGGCCGCCAAGTTCTGTTCCGCAATCGTTCTAACGATAAAGCGTGACGCCCGCACCCGTCCAGGTGCCATCCGTGGCGCGGCTCAGTGTGGCGATTTCGTTGTTCGCGGCGTCGTTCAACACGATCTTGTCGCCGCGCAACACCCAGCCATTCGCCCAGACCATCGGCGCGCCGAAACAGCCCGTCTGCGACAGATCGCGGCGGCCAAAGCGATCCTGCGTCGACAGATCGACGGTGCAGACGCGCCCGTCAGCCTCGCGCACGTTCCAGCGCCCGGCGGTGCCACGCAGGCTGGGCGCGGCTGGCTGCGCCAGCAGGCCCCCGATCAGCCCCGCAACCAGCGCATCGCTGCGGATGCCCCCCCCGGCCGAGGCCCCGCTGTGGCGGCTGGTCGTCACCGTGGTGGTGACATTCGGCGCGGTGGTGACGGTGGTGGTGACATTGCCATGGCTGCTTTCGACACCGGCGATCGGGGTCACGCCGCGCGGGCCAAGCTCAACCCCCGCCTGGGGGACGCAGGCGGCGATCATCGTCACGGCGGTCAGCGGCAACATAAGGCGGATCATCGGAACCTCATCAGATGGAAAGAGGCGCTTGAACACCCGCTTGCGCGCCACGGCAAGGTGGCAGGCCGTCACGCCCCATCACCTTGGCGCGATCATCCGCGATGGATCAGCGTTCCGAACAGATGCGGGTCGATACTGTCGCCCGCAAAGGTCGCGCCTTCGGTCAGCACCGACACCGCGTCATGGCTGTGCAGGCTTTCCTGATGGCTGGCCACCACGCGGAAATCGCCGATCCGGGGATCGTCGCGCAGCACCGCGCAAAATGCGCGCACCGCATCTTCGACGAAAATCGGGTTCGCGGCGTTCAGCTCGGCAAAGGCCTGTTCATCCTCGCGCTTGACCATCACCTGCGTTTCGGTCGGCACGGCGCGGCGGCACATCTCGATCAGGTCTTCAAACCACAGGATGTCGCCCTTCATCTCGACCGAGATCCGCGCCACCGACCGCTGCGAATGCGGCGTGGCCAACTGCCCGCGCGTGCGCCGCGCATGTTCCGACAGTTCCAGCGAGCACGGGCAGGTCGAGGAATAGACATAATCCAGATGCAGCAGCTTCTTGCGTTGCCCCGCGATTTCAACCAGTTCGGCGGCGATATCGTAATATTGCCATCCCGCCAGACCCGACCGCAACGAGGCGACACGCATCGGATAGGCGAAGCGCATCGACAGCCGCGCATCCAGTGCGTCCAGATGATCCTGATAATCGTCCAGCGCCTCGGACATGAACTCAAGGCTGAAATCACGCTCGGCATGGGCATAGAAGGACCGCATGATCCGCGACATGTTGATGCCCTTGTGGGCAGCCGACAGGCTGACAGTGCCGGTCACGCTGGTCTCCAGGCTGACCTCACCGCCTTCGCGGCGACGATAGCGGATCGGCAGGCGAAAGTTGGAAATGCCGACATGCTGGATGCCGGTCGCGGCGCCGACGATCAGGCTGGCGGGGCCGTTTTGCAGATCGGGCAGGCTGTCCTTATAGGCCGGGGTCACGGTGAAATCGGCCGGATAGTCGCGCGACAGGTCGGGGTAATTGCCGACCGCGCGCCCCGGCAAGAGCCGCGCCACGGCGGGGTCCAGCGCCGCGATCTCGGCCTCGGTCGCGCAGGCGGCCCAATCGCGCAGCCGGTTCAGCGCCGCGCGGGCCTGATCGAAAGTCGGTGTCTCAGCCATCGGCGCCCCCTGTTGTGGCACCTAGATGGTCAGACCCGCGGCCGGACGCAAGCCCCGGTTGGCACATGGCGACGCGCGAACGGCCGATTGCGACGGCTGAACCGTTCAGCGCCCCTGCTGCCTGCGCGCCATGAAGGCAAGCCGTTCAAAAAGCGCCACATCCTGTTCGTTCTTCAACAGCGCGCCATGCAGGCGGGGCAGCAGGCTGGAGGGATCGCGCTTCAGATCCTCGGGCGACAGATCTTCGGCCAACAGCAGCTTCAGCCAGTCCAGCATCTCGCTGGTTGACGGCTTCTTCTTCAGCCCCGGCACCTCGCGCAGTTCATAAAACGTCGCCAGTGCGGTTTCCAGCAGGCGCGGCTTGATCTCGGGGAAATGCACGTCGACGATGCGCTTCATCACCTCGTGTTCGGGGAAGCGGATGTAGTGGAAGAAACAGCGGCGCAGAAAGGCGTCGGGCAGTTCCTTTTCATTGTTGCTGGTGATGATGACCACCGGGCGATGGATGGCGCGGATGGTTTCGCCGGTCTCATAGACGTGGAACTCCATCCGGTCGAGTTCCTGCAACAGGTCGTTCGGGAACTCGATATCGGCCTTGTCGATCTCGTCGATCAGCAGGACGACCTTGGCCGGGGCTTCAAAAGCCTGCCACAGCTTGCCCTTGCGGATGTAATTGGCGACGTCATGCACCCTTTCGTCGCCCAACTGGCTGTCGCGCAGCCGCGATACGGCGTCATATTCGTAAAGCCCCTGTTGCGCGCGGGTGGTGGATTTGACGTTCCATTCCACCATCGGCAGGCTCAGGCTGGCGGCCACCTGGCGCGCCAGTTCGGTCTTGCCGGTGCCCGGCTCGCCCTTGACCAGCAGCGGGCGTTCCAGCGTGATTGCGGCATTCACCGCCACCGCCAGATCATCCGGCGCGACATAGGTTTCGGTCGATTGAAAGCGCATGTCGCCCCCCGTTGCTGCCCGCCCTGATTAGGCGGCCCCGTCCGACCATTCAACCCTTGCGCAATTCGGGCCTCAGGCAAATCGGGCCGCAGGCTAATCGGGGTGGTGACAACCCCCCTTTCATCCTTTAAGGGGACGCGCGAGGAGGCCGGATGATCGTCGTGACCCAACGTCATCCACCGGCGCGCAAAGGAGACAGGATGAAACAGCAAACGTTTCTTCCCGACGATTATCGTCCGGCCGAGGACGAACCCTTCATGAATGACCGGCAGCTGGAATATTTCCGCCGCAAGTTGCAGGCATGGAAGGCCGAGCTGCTGGAACAATCCGCCGAAACGCTGGAAGGGTTGCAGGACAGCGCCCGCAATGTCCCCGACATTGCCGACCGCGCATCCGAGGAGACCGACCGCGCGCTGGAATTGCGCACCCGCGACCGTCAGCGCAAGCTGGTCGCCAAGATCGACTCGGCGCTGCGCCGGATCGACAATGGCGAATATGGTTACTGCGAGATGACGGGCGAGCCGATCAGCCTGAAACGGCTGGACGCCCGCCCGATCGCCACCATGACGCTTGAGGCGCAAGAGCGCCACGAACGCCGCGAGCGCGTCCACCGCGACGACTGACCGAAGGTAAGCCATGCGCCCGATCCCGAACCTGCCGACCCAAGGCTGCGCCGACTGGGACCGGGGTGCCATGAAGGGGGTGCGGGCATGACCGGCGCGCTGCGGGGTCGGCCCGTCACCATCATCGGCGGCGGCATCGGCGGGCTGACGGCGGCGCGCGCACTGGCATTGCGCGGCGCCCATGTCACGCTGATCGAACAGGCCGATGCCCTGCGCGAGGTCGGCGCCGGGTTGCAACTTTCGCCCAACGGCATTCGCGTTCTGAAAGCCCTTGGCCTTGATGAGGGGCTAGCCGCGATTGCCCCGCGCAGTCAGGCGATCGAGTTGCTGAACGGCGAAACCGGCGACCGGGTGGCGCGTCTGGACCTGCTGGCACATCGCCCGGATGAGGCCTTTCGCGTCGCCTGGCGCCCGCGGCTGATCGACCTGCTGGCGCAGGGGGCGCGCGATGCCGGTGTTCAGGTGATCCTTGGGCAGCGATTGGATCACGCCGACTTCGGACCGGATGGCGTGACGCTGACCATGGCCGGCGGGGTGACGCATCACGCGCCCCTTGTGATCGGCGCGGACGGGCTGCATTCGATCCTGCGCCCGCTGGCGGCGGGCAGCCCGCAGCCGCGTCCGTTCTTTACCGGTCAGGTCGCCTGGCGTGCGGTGATCCCGGCGGCGGCCAGCGAACCTGTCGTCCCGCAGGTGTTCATGGGGCGCGGGCGGCATCTGGTCAGCTATCCGATGGGCCACGGCCTGCGCAACATCGTCGCGGTCGAGGAGCGCCGCGATTGGGTTGAGGAAAGCTGGAACCTGACCGACGACCCACTGACCCTGCGCGCCGCCTTCCGCGACTTTCGCGGCCCGGTGCCGGGATGGTTGGCGCAGGTCGACAGCTGCTATCTCTGGGGCCTGTTCCGCCACCCGGTCGCCGCCCGCTGGGGCCGGGTCGAGGGCGGCGGCGCGGTCGCGATCCTGGGCGATGCGGCCCATCCCACCCTGCCCTTTCTGGCGCAGGGCGCGGTCATGGCCATGGAAGATGCCTGGGTGCTGGCCTCGATGCTGGATCGCCATACCGACCCGGCCCAAGCGATCGAGGCCTATCAGATCGCCCGCCGCCACCGCTGCCAGGAGATCGTCGAGGCTGCCAACCGCAACGCCCGCAATTACCACCTGACCGGCCTGCCACGGCTGGCGGGCCATGCCGGGCTGCGGCTGATCTCGGCGCTTGCACCGGGCAAGCTGCTGGACCGCTTCGATTGGGTCTATGATTACGATCCGACCGCGATCTGACTGCGGGGACAGGGGGCGCTGCCCGTTCAGGCGTCCAGTTCGACCCAGACGGGAACGTGATCGCTGGGCTTGTCCTTGGCGCGGCAGTCCTTGTCGACCCCGGCCGCGCGCAGCAGATCGGCGGCCTGCGGCGTGGCCAGCAGATGATCGATGCGGATGCCATTGTTGCGCTGCCAGGCTCCGGCCTGATAATCCCAAAAGGTATAGACCCCGCCCTGAGGCTGATACAGCCGCAGCGCGTCGGTCAGCCCGAGGTTGACCATCCGGCGAAAGGCCGCGCGGGTGTCGGGCAGATAAAGGGCGTCGTCCACCCAGGCCTCGGGGCGCGCGGCATCCTCGGCCTGCGGGATGACGTTGTAATCGCCGGCAAACAGCATCGGCATTTCCTCGATCAGGGCCGCGCGCATCCGCGCCTCCAACCGCGCCATCCACTCCAGCTTGTAATCATATTTCGGCCCAGGCGCGGGGTTCCCATTGGGAAGGTAAAGCCCCGCCACCCGCACCGCGCGTGTGCCGATCACCGTGGCCTCGATATAGCGGGCCTGTTCGTCGCTGTCGTCACCGGGCAGGCCGCGCATCACATCCTCCAACGGCAGGCGCGACAGGATGGCGACACCGTTGAACCCTTTTTGCCCATGGGTTTCAACGCGGTAGCCCAGATCCTCGATCACCTCGCGCGGGAAGGCCTCATCAACCGACTTGATTTCCTGAAGCAGCGCGACATCGGGCCGGGCCTCGGCCAGCCAGTCGTTCAGCGCCTCGATCCGGGCCTTGATGCCATTGATGTTGAAGGTCGCGATTTTCATGCCGCCACCATCCGCGCCCGCCCCGCCAAGGTCAACACCCTTCCAACCGCGCGCGCTTTCCCCTACATACCGCCCAACCCCGTTTTGCCGTCAGGAGCGTTCCCATGGCCAGCTATCAGTATGTCTATCACATGGACGGCGTGTCCAAGACCTATCCCGGCGGCAAGAAGTGCTTTGAAAACATCCGCCTGAACTTCCTGCCCGGCGTCAAGATCGGCGTCGTCGGCGTCAACGGCGCAGGGAAGTCTACGCTGCTGCGCATCATGGCAGGCATCGACAAGGATTTCACCGGCGAGGCCTGGGCCGCCAAGGGCGCGACGGTCGGCTATCTGCCGCAAGAGCCGCAACTGGACAGCTCGCTGGACGTGCGCGGCAATGTCATGCTGGGCGTGGCTGCGAAAAAGGCCATCCTGGATCGCTATAACGAACTGGCGATGAACTATTCCGATGAAACGGCCGAGGAGATGGCCGCGCTTCAGGATACGATCGACGCCCAGAACCTGTGGGATCTGGATAGCCAGATCGACGTGGCGATGGAGGCCCTGCGCTGCCCGCCCGATGATGCCGATGTCGACACCCTGTCGGGCGGTGAACGCCGCCGCGTGGCCCTGTGCAAGCTGCTGCTGGAACAGCCCGACATGCTGCTTTTGGACGAGCCGACCAACCACCTGGACGCCGAAACGATTGCGTGGCTGCAAAAGCACCTGATCGAATATCCCGGCACGATCCTGTGCGTCACCCACGACCGCTATTTCCTGGATGACATCACCGGCTGGATCCTGGAACTGGATCGCGGTCGCGGCATTCCGTATGAGGGCAACTATTCCGCCTGGCTGGAACAGAAGGCCAAGCGCCTGGAGCAGGAAAGCCGCGAGGACAAGGCCAAGCAAAAGACGCTGGAGCGCGAACTGGAATGGATCCGTGCCGGGGCCAAGGCCCGCCAGGCGAAATCCAAGGCGCGTATCAACGCCTATGAGGAACTGGCCAGCCAGTCCGAGCGCGACAAGCTGACCCGCGCGCAGATCATCATCCCGAACGGCCCGCGTCTGGGCGGCAAGGTGATCGAGGTCGAGGGCCTGAAAAAGGCTATGGGCGACAAGCTGTTGATCGAGGATCTGACCTTTGCCTTGCCGCCGGGCGGCATCGTCGGCGTGATCGGCCCGAACGGCGCCGGTAAATCGACGCTGTTCAAGATGCTGACCGGGCATGAGGCCCCGGACGCCGGTTCGATCACCTATGGCGATACCGTCAAGCTGGCCTATGTCGATCAGTCGCG
Organism: Paracoccus zhouxuedongae; assembly: GCF_041927815.1. Classification (NCBI taxonomy): domain Bacteria; kingdom Pseudomonadati; phylum Pseudomonadota; class Alphaproteobacteria; order Rhodobacterales; family Paracoccaceae; genus Paracoccus; species Paracoccus zhouxuedongae. Next base: position 261,169 of record NZ_JBHFHM010000001.1, on the reverse strand, counting down.
CGACGCACTGGATCCCAACAAGACCGTGTGGGAGGAAATCAGCGGCGGCGCCGAGCAGATCGAGCTGGGCGACGCGCAGATGAACAGCCGCGCCTATGCTTCGGCGTTCAACTTCAAGGGCGGCGACCAGCAGAAAAAGGTCGGCCAGTTGTCGGGCGGCGAACGCAACCGCGTTCACATGGCCAAGCTGCTGAAATCAGGCGGCAACGTGCTGCTGCTGGACGAACCGACCAACGATCTGGACGTCGAGACCCTGCAAGCCCTGGAAGCCGCACTGGACGATTTCGCCGGCTGCGCCGTCATCATCAGCCACGACCGCTTCTTCCTCGACCGCCTGTGCACGCATATCCTTGCGTTCGAGGGCGACGCCCATGTCGAATGGTTCGAGGGCAACTTCGAGGCCTATGAGGATGACAAGGTGCGCCGCCTTGGCCCCGACAGCATCGAGCCCAAGCGGGTGAAATACAAGAAGTTCAGCCGCTAGACCCAGCGACGCCCGGCCCCCAAAGGTCGGGCGTCAGTCTGTCTGATCCAGCGCCAATGCCCCGCGCGGCACCGCCAGATCGGCCACCGACAGATCGCCCTGCGGCCGCGCCAGCCGGTTGCGCACCACCCAATGCAGGCGCTGTTCGGCGCGGGTGATGGCGACATAGGCCAGCCGCTTCCACAGGGGCAGCCCGGCCTCGGTGCGCCCGGCGCGGGCGGCGGCGTAAAGATCGGGGGCAAAGACCTGCACATCCTCCCATTGGCTGCCCTGCGCCTTGTGGATGGTCACCGCCGCGCCATGCAGAAAGGTCGCGCCCATCGTCGCGGCATGGGGGATAAAGGGTTCTTCCTCATCCGGCATCTCGATCTTGACGATGCTGGCCGCTGACAGGCGCGGGTCTTCGGCGCCGATCACATGCAGGCGCGAAAAGCCGGGCTTGCGACCGGGGCCAAGATAGATGACCTGCGCGCCCTTGATCAGGCCGCGCGCCTCAAGGTCGATGCGTTTCTTGCGGTGTTTCAGCGGCAGCTCGATCCCGTCGCAGATCAGCGGCTCGCCGGGCAGCAACTGGTCGGCGGGCGCGCCATGGGCGGCGCGAAAGGCCTGGATCAGGCGGATGCGGGTGGCGTTGCGCCAGACCAGCACCGGGCTGCGCGCCATCAGATCGGCATTCACCCGCTCGGCCCAGATCACGCGCGGGTCGGCGGCCGCGGTGCGCTGCACCAGGGACTCGAAATCCTCAAAGCTGATGTCGGTCGACAGGGCATGGGCCAGATCCAGGATCGGGTTGTCATCGGCCTGGCGGTGAATGCGGTTCAGGATCAGCTTCTGACTGGCCGCCAGCCGGTCGAACACCATCTGCCCCGACTGTCCGACCGGCGCCAATTGCGCGGGATCGCCAAACAGGATCAGCGTCGGGAAAATCTCGCGCAGGTCATCGAACTGGCGTTCGTCCAGCATCGAGGATTCATCGACGAAACCGATGTCCAGCGGGTCATCGCGGCGTTTCCAGCCCTTGATGAAATCGGACCCGCGAAGGCCCGCAGCGGCCAAAGCGCCGGGGATGGATTTGACATTTTCGTAAAAAGCCTTGGCGCGGTCCAGGGCCTCTTCGGTCAGCCCCTCGATCGCCAGCCCCTCGATCCGGGGACGCTCGCCCTGCCCCGCCAGCCATTCCGCGATCTTTTCATATTCGGGGTCATAGACCGGCGTATAAAGGATCCGATGAATGGTCGTAGCCGCCACCCCGCGCGACCGCAGCACGCTGGCGGCCTTGTTGGTGGGCGACAGGATCGCCAGCGTTCGCCGGTCGCGCCGCCGCCGCCCCTCCCAATCGCCCGAGACGGTCTCGACCCCGGCCTCATCCAGGGCCTTGGCGAGTTGCGCCAGCAGAAGCGTCTTGCCCGACCCCGCCTTGCCAATGACCGCCAGCACCCGCCCCTTGCCCTCGGTCGCGGGCATCAGCGTCGCATCGGCCAGATCGACCCCCGCCGCGCCAAGCGCATCGGCAACGGCATCCCAGGCCTCGGCCTGATCGGGGGAAAGGGTGGGCAGGGTCATGCAGTTTGATACCGCGGCGCGGCGCGCTGTGCCATGGGAAAGGGCAGTTGCAGCCCAGCGTCACCCCAATGAAAAAAGGCGGCCCCAAGGCCGCCTTTCGCATCCGTCGCGGTCTGGCTTACGCCAGGGCGATGTTGGTCGCGGATTCGCGGCCGTCGCGGCCGGCTTCGATGTCGAAGGTCACGGCCTGGCCGTCCTTCAGGTCACGCAGACCGGCGCGCTCCAGCGCGGTGATGTGCACGAACACGTCGCGCTTGCCACCCTCGGGGGCGATGAAGCCGAAACCTTTGGTGGTGTTGAACCATTTCACGGTGCCCTTGGCCATCGTGATATCTCCTTTTTTGACGCCACCCGCAACATGCGGTGGCCCGGCGCAGTCAGGTCAAAATCGAGGGGACTGAAGCCGTTGGTCGGAGACAGGTCGTCGAAGAATCACAGTGTCGCACACGCCATATGGGGGCAGGCAGCCCATCGTGCAAGTCCCAAGCGCGCACACATGAAAAAAGGGGCCGTGTGGCCCCTTTTTGTCACGCATCAGGCAGCTTCACCGGCGCCCGGCCTCAAGCGCGTCCTCGAAGGTGCGCAGGCCGGTGGTCGGGGCCTGCACCAGCACCGCCATGTTGCCGGGCTTGTGCTGGTTCTTCAGCATCTTCATATGCGCCTGCGGGATCTCGGCCCAGGGAAACACCTCGGACATGCAGGGGTCGATGCGGCGGGCCAGCATCAGCCGGTTGGCGGCGGCGGCCTGTTTCAGATGGGCAAAGTGGCTGCCCTGCAAACGCTTCTGGTGCATCCACATGTAACGCACGTCGAAGGTGCAGTTGAACCCCGATGTGCCGGCGCAGATCACCACCATGCCGCCCTTTTTGCACACCAGCGAGGACACCGGGAAGGTCGCCTCGCCCGGATGTTCGAACACCATGTCGACATTGACGCCCTTGCCGGTGATGTCCCAGATCGCCTTGCCGAACTTGCGCGCCTCTTTCAGCCAGTCGTTGTATTCTGGGGTATTCACCTTGGGCAGTTGGCCCCAGCATTTGAAATCGTTGCGGTTGATGACGCCCTTGGCGCCCAGACCCATCACGAAATCACGCTTGGATTCGTCGCTGATGACGCCGATCGCATTGGCGCCGGCGGCGTTGATCAACTGGATGGCGAACGACCCCAGACCGCCCGAGGCGCCCCAAACCAGCACGTTCTGGCCCGGTTGCAGATCATGCGGCGCATGGCCGAACAGCATCCGATAGGCGGTGGCCAGCGTCAGGGTGTAACAGGCGCTTTCCTCCCACGTCAGATGGCGGGGGCGCGGCATCAGTTGCTGGGCCTGGACGCGGGTGAACTGGGCAAAGCTGCCGTCATGCGTCTCATATCCCCAGATCCGCTGGCTGGGGGAAAACATCGGGTCGCCGCCGTTGCATTCCTCATCGTCGCCATCGTCCTGGTTGCAGTGGATCACAACCTCGTCGCCCACTTTCCAGTTCTTCACCTTGTCGCCGACCGCCCAGATGATCCCCGAGGCATCCGAACCGGCGATGTGATAATCCTGCTTGTGGCCGTCGAACGGGCTGATCGGCACGCCAAGCCCCGCCCAGACGCCGTTGTAATTGACGCCCGCCGCCATCACCAGAACCAGCACCTCGTGGCTGTCGACCTGCCAGGTGGGCACCACCTCGACCTGGAAGCTTTTATCCGGCTCGCCGTGGCGGTCGCGCCGGATCGCCCAAGCATACATGTTCTTGGGAACATGCCCCAGGGGCGGCATCTCGCCGATTTCATACAGGTCTTTGACCGGCGCGTCATAGGGGGCGATCGCGGGGGGGGTATCAAGGGCCATCGTCATCTCCTGTCTTGCCGCGGCGCAGAATCGGGGCGGCGTTCAGGATCGAATACGCAGCAAAGCGCAACAATGCAAGGTTTGACGCTGCGTTTTTGAAACAATATGTCCGCCGCATTGCAGAGACATCGCGACGGCAACGGCAATGAAGGGGCGGATTGGCGCCCGATGCGCGGGGGCGCTGTCGGTTCGGCCAGGGGCCGGGGGAATACCCCGGCCCCTGCGCATCAGATCAGTTGTCGAAGCTGTAATCGTCGTCGTCGCACAGATTGGCGTCCTCGACCGAATCGCGGCTGCCATCGGCAAAATCGACGATCAGATCGCCTTCGCAATCCTCGGCCTCGGTCTCGATGGCCAGGGTCGTGGAATCGCCCGGATCGATTTCGGCGCCGCCCAGAAGATCCGCATATTCGGCGCCGTCCAGATCGACGACATGAACGGCCACGATCGGCTCATCGCCTTCGTTGTGGATGCCGATCTGGAAGGTTTCGGCCAGGGCAAGCGACGGCAGGGCAAGGCCCGCGATCAGGGTCAGGGTGGTCAGATGGCGCATGGATACCTCCTTCAGCGCTAAGACCCGACAAGGATGAACGGACCATGTGCAGCTATGATGGAGGTCACGCCGATGATTGGCAAAGGCGGTCAGTCGTAGGTGAATGTGCTCACCTCACAGACGTTCACCCCGGCACGTTCCAGCACCTCGCCATCCTCGAACACGGCGCGGAAATCGAACATGCAGTAGCCGCTGGCATCATCGAAATTGATGCTGACCTGCCGCCCCGAGGGCAGCACGTCATTGCCCAGGATGTCTTCCTCCCAACTGCCCGAACCGGTGTTCGATCCATAGAACTCGGTCAGGGTAAAGCCGGTGTTATTGACGATGGTGACGCGGCGATCCTCGGCGAGGGCGGCGGTGGCGGTCAGGGTCAGCACGGCGATCAACGCGGTGCGGGGCAGTGACATGGGAAACCTCGTGGACTGGAACCGGATCCAAGCCTGCCACAGACCTGCCAAAAGGCAATGACAAAGTTTCCCTTGCGTCAATTTCCCAACAGAACGCCCCGTCATGCCGCAGCGCGGCGAATTGACGAGGTATCATTCTTTCGCTATCGCTAACCCCATCGAAATATTGTTGCGAGGCTCGCGATGGTCGACAAGGACAAACCCTGGCTGTTCCGCACCTATGCGGGCCATTCGACGGCCGCCAAATCGAACGCGCTGTATCGCAGCAACCTGTCCAAGGGCCAGACCGGCCTGTCGGTGGCCTTCGACCTGCCGACCCAGACCGGCTATGACAGCGATCACGTTCTGGCCCGGGGCGAGGTCGGCAAGGTCGGCGTGCCCGTCTGCCATCTGGGCGACATGCGGGCGCTGTTCGATCAGATCCCGCTTGAGCAGATGAACACCTCGATGACAATCAACGCCACGGCGCCCTGGCTGTTGTCGCTGTATATCGCCGTGGCCGAGGAACAGGGGGCCGATGTGGCGGCGCTTCAAGGCACGGTGCAGAACGACATCATCAAGGAATATCTGTCGCGCGGCACCTATATCTGCCCGCCGAAAGCCAGCCTGCGGCTGATTACCGATGTGGCGGCCTATACCGCACAGCACCTGCCGAAATGGAACCCGATGAACGTCTGTTCCTATCACCTGCAAGAGGCCGGGGCGACGCCGCAGCAGGAACTGGCCTATGCGCTTGCCACCGGCATCGCTGTGCTGGACGACCTGCAAGGCAAGGTCGCGCCCGCCGATTTTCCGGCGATGGTCGGCCGCATCAGCTTTTTCGTGAACGCGGGGATCCGCTTTGTCACCGAGCTGTGCAAGATGCGCGCCTTTACCGAGCTGTGGGACGAAATCACCCGCGACCGCTACGGCATCACGGATGAGAAATACCGCCGCTTCCGCTACGGCGTGCAGGTGAACAGCCTGGGCCTGACGGAACAGCAGCCCGAAAACAACGTCTACCGCATCCTGATCGAGATGCTGGCCGTGACGCTGTCAAAAAATGCCCGCGCCCGCGCCGTGCAACTGCCCGCCTGGAACGAGGCGCTTGGCCTGCCGCGCCCGTGGGATCAGCAATGGTCGTTGCGAATGCAGCAGATCATGGCCTATGAAACCGACCTGCTGGAATATGGCGATCTGTTCGACGGCAACCCGGTGATCGCCGCCAAGGTCGAGGCGCTGAAAGCCGGCGCGCGCGAGGAGCTGGCGACGCTGGACGCCATGGGCGGGGCGGTCGCCGCCATCGACTATATGAAGGGTCGCCTGGTCGAATCGAATGCCGAACGGCTGAACCGGATCGAGGCGAATGAGACGATCGTGGTCGGCGTCAACCGCTGGCAACAGGGCGAGCCCTCGCCGCTGACCGCCGGTGATGGCGGCATCATGGTGGTCGATCCGGCGGTGGAACAGGATCAGATCGCCCGGCTGACCGCGTGGAAAGCCGCGCGCGACGAAGGCGCGGTGCAGCTTGCGCTTGGTGCGCTGCGCGATGCGGCCAAGGCGGGCGAGAACATCATGCCCGCCAGCATTGCCGCTGCGAAAGCCGGGGCCACGACCGGCGAATGGGCCGGGATCATGCGCAAGGTCTTTGGCGAGTATCGCGGCCCGACCGGCGTGTCGCGCAACCCCTCGAACAAGACCGAGGGGCTGGACGAGATCCGCGCCCAGGTCGATGCGGTCAGCAGCCGGTTGGGGCGGCGGCTCAAGTTTCTGGTGGGCAAGCCCGGCCTTGACGGTCATTCCAACGGCGCCGAACAGATCGCCTTCCGCGCCCGCGATTGCGGCATGGACATCACCTATGAGGGAATCCGCCTGACGCCCGAACAGATCGTCACGAAAGCTGTCGAGGATCGGGCCCATGTCGTCGGCCTGTCGATCCTGTCGGGCAGCCACCTGCCGCTGATCGCCGAGGTGATGGCGCGGATGCGTGATGCCGGGCTGGATGATGTGCCGGTCGTCGTCGGCGGCATCATCCCCGATGACGACGCCCGCACCCTGCTTGGTTACGGCGTGGCGCGGGTCTATACCCCCAAGGATTTTGAGCTGAACCGCATCATGTCCGACATCGTGGTGCTGGCCACGCCGCCCGAAAAGGCAGCGTGAACCAGACGCTCAGGCAGCCGCCGCGCGCGGCTGCCAGGGCGCCTCACGGATCGGCAGGTGGACGATGGCCGAAAACGCCCCCACGGCGACACCCACCCACCAGACAAAGGTGTAATCGCCGTAAATATCATACAGCCGCCCACCCAGCCAGACGCCCAGGAACGACCCCAACTGGTGCGAAAAGAACACCAGCCCATACAGCGTGCCCATGTAGCGCAGCCCATAGATATGCGCGACCAGACCCGAGGTCAGCGGCACCGTCGCAAGCCACAAGGCCCCCATGGCCAGTGAAAACAGGATCACGCTGGTTGGCGTGATCGGCATCAGGATGAAGGCCGCCGACACGATGGTGCGCAACGTATAGACGATGGCCAGCAAGTATTTCTTGGGAAAGCGGTTGCCCAGCCAGCCCGCGGTGATCGTGCCCGCGATATTGGCAAGACCGATCAGCGAAATCGCCGCAGCACCCAGGGCGGATGTGGTGGAAATCCCCAGGCTGGCCAGCATCCCGCCGGATTCGATGCCGGTGCACATCTCGGTCACGAAGGCGGGGAAATGCGCGGTGATGAAGGCCAGTTGATAGCCGCAGGAAAAGAAGCCCAGAAAGATCAGGATATAGGAGGGATCGCGCACCGCCCGCACCAGAACCGTGCCCATCGAGTCCTCCAGCTCGGCGCGCGTGGCGCGGGCGGGGGCGCGCAGCAGGGGCAGGATCAGCAGCGTCAGCAGGATCAGCCCCGACAGGATGATGAACACTGTCTGCCAGGGATAGACGGCCAGCAGCCCCTCGATCAGCGGCGCGCCAAAGACCTGCCCGGCGGAACCCGCGGCGGTGGCGATGCCAAGCGCCATCGACCGGTTGGCATCCGAACTGGCGCGCCCGACGATGGCCAGCACGACGCCAAAGCCGGTGCCCGCGATGCCGAAGCCCACCAGCACCTCAAGCCATTGCATCTGGCCGGGGGTGATGGCGAAGGCGGTCAGGAACAGCCCGGCGGCATACAGCGCGACCCCAAGGATGATCGCGCGCCGGTCGCCAAAGCGTTCGGCAAGCGCGCCGAAGATCGGCTGGCCGATCCCCCAGGCAAGGTTCTGGATGGCGATCGCCAGGCTGAAATCGGCGCGCGGCCAGCCCAGATCCTGCGCAATCGGGATCTGGAACACGCCGAAGCCTGCACGCACGGCAAAGGACAGCATCAGGATCAGCGAACCGCCGATCAGAACGGGGGTGAACAGCGGCGCGCGGTCGGTGCGGTCCATGGGGGCCTCGGGGCTTGACGGGCAGACCGCCACGCTAGGGCCGCCCGCAGCGTCCGGCAAGGGGGATCGCGCGCAAGATCGGGCTTGCGGATCGGGCGGCGCGGCGCTTCATTCGGGGCATGGGGATCGCCGAGGGAACAGCCATGGACGCGCGCTATACGCTGATCGGATCATCAAGAAGCCGCGCCCTGCGCGTGCTGTGGATGCTTGAGGAACTGGGCCTTCCCTATGACCATGTGCCCGCCCGGCCACGGTCGGACCAGGCGATCGCGCTGAACCCGGCGGGCAAGGTGCCGGTGCTGGTCGTGGACGGCACGCCGATCACCGACTCGACCGCGATCCTTCAGTTCCTGGCCGACCGCCATGGCGCGATGACCCATGCCCCCGGCACGCTGGACCGCGCCCGCCAGGACAGCCTGACCCACCTGCTGCTGGATGAGTTCGACGCGGTGCTGTGGACCGCCGCCCGCCACAGCTTTGTGCTGCCCGAGGATCTGCGCATCGGCGCCATCAAGAACAGCCTGAGGTGGGAGTTCGAGAAGGCCCAAAAGGGGCTGGTGCATCGGCTGGGCAGCGGCCCCTTTGTCATGGGCGATCAGATGACGGTGCCCGACATCCTGCTGACCCATTGCCTGACCTGGGCCTTGGCCGCGCGCTTTCCGGTGACGGAAGCCTGGCTGACCGACTATCTGGATCGGATGCGGGCGCGCCCTGCCCTGCAACGCGCCATGGCGCGGGATTAGCCCGCCAGTCGGCGGGCGGCGGCGCGGCCTGCGGCACGCCCGGTGGCGAAACAGCCGGTCAGCAGATAGCCGCCGGTCGGGGCCTCCCAATCCAGCATCTCGCCTGCGGCAAAGACGCCCGGCAGGGCGCGCAGCGACAGGTCGTCGTGCAGCGCGTCGCGCGTGATCCCGCCAGCAGAGGAGATGGCGCGGGACAGATCCTGCGGCCCGTCATGTCGGATCGGCAGTGCCTTCAGCCGCGCCGCCAGATCGGTAGGATCGGCAGGCAGCGCGCCACCCCATTCGCGCGCAAGCGCCGCGCGCGCCGGGTCCAGCCGCAAGCGCTTGCGCAGCCGGTTCGACAGGCTTTCGCCGGGCCGGGCGCGAGCCAGCCGGTCGGCGGCGGCCTGAACGGTCAGATCGGGCATCAGGTCAAGATGCAGCGCGGACCCGTCGCGGGCGCGGGCGGCAAGGGGATAGATGCCGCCGCCCTCGATCCCGCTGCGGGCGATGACGAACTCACCGCGGGTGGCAGTGGTGCCATCGGTGATTGCGGTGCCCTTGACGGGCTGGCCGAACAGCGGTGCCATGGCGGCCGACCAGGTGACGCGCAGGCCCATGTTGGCTGGCCGGAACGGCGCGATCTGCACGCCGCGCGCGGCCAGCCATGGCACCCAGGCCGCGTCAGAGCCAAGGCGCGGCCAGGACGCCCCGCCAAGCGCCAGCACGGTAACGCGCGGGGTCAGAACCTGCGGTCCCTCGGGCGTGGCGAAGGCGAAGCCGTCGCCCTGAAAGCCCTGCCACCGCCAGCGGGTTGCCAGCCGCACCCCCAGGCCATCGAGCCGCGCCAGCCAGGCCCGCAGCAAGGGCGCGGCCTTCATGCCGACCGGGAACACCCGCCCGGTCGAGCCGGTGAACAGCGCGATTCCCAGGCCCTGCGCCCAGGCCCTCACCTGCGCCGGGCCGAAGTCAGCGACATGGGGGGCGATCCAGTCGGGGGTGTAATGGCTGGCGAACAGATCGGGCGCCTGATCGCGGGTCAGGTTCAGCCCGGATTTGCCCGCCATCAGGAACTTGCGCGCGGGGGTCGGCAGCGCCTCGGCGATCAGCACCGGATGGCCCGCGCGCGCCAGTTCCTCGGCCGCCATCAGCCCGGCGGGACCAGCGCCGATGACCAGTGCCGGGATCATGTGGTGAGGCCGGGGGCGCCGCCCCCGGACCCCCGGCGTATTTGGGCAAGAAAGAAGGCCATGTCAGCGCCTTGGCATCATCGACAGACGGATCAGCGCGCGTTCCATCACCGCCGCCGCCGGCGCGCGCGAGGTCGAGCGCAGAGTCAGGTCGGTGTCGATCAGCGTGCGGATCGCCTCTTCCAGGCGGAAGGTCGACCAGTCGCGCGCCTGGCGTTCCATGCGGTCGCGGCGCGGGCCAAAGACCGGCGGGCGCAGCCGCGACAGGCCCGCGCCGGGGCCTTGCGGGTCGCTGGCGGCGGCGTGCAGCGCGCGGAAATGGCGCAGGGTGCTGATCGACAGGGTGACAGGGTTGGTGCCCTGCCCCGCCAGCCGCCCCATCAGCGCGCCCATCGTCTGCGTGCGGCCTTCGGCGACGGCATGGATCAGGTCGTCGACCTCGGCCTCGATCGTGGCGGGGGCAAGGGCTGCGACCTCGGCCGGGGTCAGCGGCGTCGCATCGCCCCATTTGTAAAGGCCGATGCGGTCGCAGGTCTGGCGGAAATCGCCGGGGTCCAGCGCGCGGGCCAGTTGCGTCAGATCGGCCAGGGCCTCGGGGGTGATGTCCGTCAGCCCGGCGGTGCGCAGGATCTGGGCGATCTCCTCGCGCCCCGGCGGATCGTCATAGATGCCGATGGCGACGGTGCGGGGGTCGCCCTCGAACCCCTTGCGCAGCGCCGATTTGGCGGGCAGCGCACCGGCGGTGACGACGATCATCGCATCGCCCGGCTGCCAGGCCGACAGCGCGGCCAGGATCGGCTCGGCCACGGTATCGGTCGCATCCTCGGCAAAGGCCACGCGCGGGCCGGGGAAGAAGCCGGTCGCCTTGATTGCATCGGTCAGCCGGGCCGGATCGCGGCGCAATTCGGCGGCGGGGATGCGGGTCAGGCGCATCTCGGCCTCGCCCTCAGGGCCGATCAGGGCGGCAATGGCGTCCTGTCGTTTCAGCGCCACCCGCATCGCATCGGCACCGAAGATCAGCAGCCCCGCGCGGCCCGGATCGGGGGCCGCGAGGTAGCGCGCGGCCTCGGCCCCGGTCAGCTTCATGGCGCGGGGGCGACGGCGATCAGCCGCGTCACCACCTGATCGGCCAGCATCACCATCAGCCGGTCGCGGGCATCGCGTTCGGCGGCCAGCGTGGCAATCGTGGTGCCCGTCGCGGAATGCGAGCTGAACGAGGCCACATTCCCCCGCGCCAGCACCGCGCCGCTGGCGGCATCTGTCAGCGTGTAATCGGCGCTGCCGTTCAGCGCATAGCGGGTGATCGCCTGGGTCGAGGTGATGCCCTGCGCCGCCGTCTTGACGCTGATCGCCGTCGCCAGCCGGAACCGCGCGCCGTCCGCCGCCGGACCAAGCCGTTCGCCGATGCGGCGGTTGAAGGCGAAGCCATCGGCATCGACGGGGTCATCGGGGCGGACCTGGTTCAACAGGCCCGCCGCGCCGCCGCCCGGCGCAAAGGCGGGGGTGAAGCCGCAGCCAGCAAGCGCCAGCAGGGCGGCCAGGACCAGGCGGCGATCAGGCGACCACATTGACGATCCGCCCCGGCACCACGATCACCTTTTTCGCCGGTCCGCCCATGAACTTGACCACCTCGGGGTCGGCCAGGGCAATCGCCTGCACCTGATCGGCGGGCATGTCGCGCGGCACGGTGATTTCAGCGCGGCGCTTGCCATTGACCTGCACGGCAAGGGTCACGCTGTCATCGACCAGCAACGCCGGGTCGGCCTTGGGCCAGGGGGCCTGCACTACCAGCCCCTGCCCGCCCAGCATCGACCAGATTTCTTCGGCCAGATGTGGCACCATCGGTGCCATAAGTTGCGCCATGATCCGCAGCGCGGCGGCCCGCGCCCCGGCGCGGGCGTCGGATTTGGCGATGGTATTGGTCAGCCCATAGATCACCGCGATCGCCTTGTTGAAGGCAAAGCCGTCGATGGCGCGCGTCACCTCATCAATCGCTTTATGGGCGGCGCGCAGCAGGGCCGGGTCTTCGGCATCGGCGGCGTCACGCGCCTCATCGGCCAGGCGCCAGACGCGGGCCAGGAACTTGTGCGTGGCATCCGCGCCCGCCGCCGTCCATTCGACATCGCGTTCGGGCGGGCTGTCGGACATCACGAAGAACCGCGCGGTATCGGCACCCAGGCGCTGCACGATGTCGACCGGATCGACCACGTTCTTTTTCGATTTCGACATCTTGGCCGAGGGGATGACCTCGACCGCCTCACCGGTGGCGATGACTTTGCCATCCGCCACGTCCTCGGGCAGGTGATAGACCGGACGGCCCTGCGCGTCGCGGGTCTGATAGATCGCGTGGGTCACCATGCCCTGCGTGAACAGCGCGTTGAAGGGTTCCTTCGCGGCCTCGGGCAGGTGGCCGGTCTTGACCATGGCGCGGGCGAAGAAGCGGGAATAGAGCAGGTGCAGGATCGCGTGTTCGATGCCGCCGATATATTGATCGACATTCATCCAATACTCCGCCGCCGCCAGATCCGTGGGCGTCGTGGCGCGCGGCGCGGTGAAGCGGGCGTAATACCACGAGCTGTCAACGAATGTATCCATCGTGTCGGTTTCGCGTTTCGCCGCGCCGCCGCATTTCGGGCAGGCGCAATCACGCCACGTCGGGTGGCGATCCAGCGGGTTGCCGGGCACGTCGAAGGTGACGTCATCGGGCAGGCGGACGGGCAGGTTTTCCTTGGCCTCAGCCACCACGCCGCAGGTCGGGCAATGCACGACCGGGATCGGGCAGCCCCAGTAACGCTGCCGGGAAATGCCCCAGTCGCGCAGGCGATATTTTGTCACCCCAGTGCCATAACCTTCGGCCTCGGCATGGGCGATGGCGGCGGCGACGGCATCCTCGCCGGTTTGCAGGCGCTCACCGGCAAAGCCGCGAACGTATTCGACGCGCTCGGATTTCAGCGGCACATAGGGGGCCGCCGCGACAAAGGCATCGGCATCCGACGTGCCTTCGAGGGCAAAAGTGGCGCGGATCGGCAGGCCGTATTTCGTCGCGAACTCATGGTCGCGTTCGTCATGGGCCGGGCTGCCGAAGATCGCGCCGGTGCCGTAATCCATCAGGATGAAGTTGGCGATCCAGACCGGCAGTTCCCAGGCGGGGTCCAGCGGATGACGCACCCGGATACCGGTATCCATGCCCTTCTTTTCGTCGGTGGCCAGCGCCTCCTCGGTGGTGCCGCCCTTGCGGGCCTCTGCGCAGAAGGAGGCGACGCGCGGGTCGTCCGCTTCCAGTGCCTTGGCCAGCGGGTGATCGGGGCTGATCGCGGCGAAGCTGGCGCCCAGCAGCGTGTCGGGGCGGGTGGTATAGACCTCGATCTTGTCGAAACCGGCGGGGGCGTTCACCGTGTCAAAAGCGAATTGCAGACCGCGCGACTGCCCGATCCAGTTGGCCTGCATCAGGCGCACCTTTTCGGGCCAGTCCTTCAGCCCGTCAAGGGCCGACAGGAGTTCATCGGAATAATCGCTGATGCGGAAGAACCACTGGGTCAGCTCGCGCCGTTCGACATCGGCACCCGACCGCCAGCCCTTGCCGTCGATCACCTGCTCATTGGCCAGCACGGTCATGTCGACCGGATCCCAGTTCACCACCGCGTTCTTGCGATAGATCAGGCCGGCATCCAGCATGTCGATGAACATCGCCTGCTGCTGGGCGTAATATTCGGGGTCGCAGGTGGCAAATTCGCGCGTCCAGTCCAGCGACCAGCCCATCGGCTTCATCTGGCCCTTCATCACCGCGATGTTGTCATAGGTCCAGTCCTTCGGATGCCCGCCCGAGGCCATCGCGGCGTTTTCCGCCGGCATCCCGAAAGCGTCCCAGCCCATCGGATGCAGCACGCTGAAGCCCTGCGCCATCTTGTGACGGGCCACCACGTCGCCCATCGTATAGTTGCGCACATGGCCGATGTGGATGCGCCCCGAAGGATAGGGGAACATCTCGAGCACATAATATTTCGGGCGCGACGGGTCGGCCTTGGCGGCAAAGACCCCGGCCTTGTCCCAGGCTGCCTGCCATTTCGGTTCGATGACCGAAGGATCGTAACGCGACATGATCTTTCCCCGTCAGAATTGCCCGCATGGTTTACACGGCGGCGGGCGGCGGGGGCAAGGGTCGGGTCTTACAGGTTGCGATCCTGGATACGCAGCTGGCGGGCGCGGGTCAGGATCGCATCCTCGACGGCGCGCACGGTCTCGGCGGGGACGGCACCGCCACCTGCATATTGCATCGACAGTTTCAGCGACCGCGCATCCAGCGCCGGGTCGTTTACCACGACCGAGGCGCGATAGGACCGGCCACCGCCGGGCGGCGTGCCATAACCGGTGATGATGACGCCGGTGAACGGGTCGACCGACTGCACCGGCAGGAAGTTCAGCACCTCAAGGCTGGCGCGCCAGATATATTTGTTGACCGAGACGTTGACGTTCGGATCGGACTTGTTGCTGAACAGATCCCAGATCGTCGAGCCGGTCTCGCGCTCGGTCAGCACGCCCTGGGTCTCGGCCTTCTTGGCGGCCGCCTGGTTATAGCTGAACATGTTGCCCATGCTGCCGCATCCCGCCAGCAGGCCGACCACGGCCAGGGCCGCCACGGGCGCTGCGGGGATGCGCGGGAAACGCGAATGGGTCATGGCCTGGCTCCGGTCAGTGGGGCGCGCCGCGCGCGCTGCCCCCGTATCTAGCCGATGCGCGCGCCGGGCGACAAGGACTTTGCGCTAGCCGCCGCCCCGTGGCCCGCTTGCCGCGACGGCAGCGTGTCCAACCGGGCGGCGCGGCATCCCTGTGGCAAGACTGCACCACGCCCGCCGCTGTTTCGCAACGCCCCATCTGATTCCGTTGCAATGAACCCTCCTTGGCGATCAAGTGACGCCATACCCACACCGGCCCGCCGGGGTGGGGGTTCAGGACACAATGAGGGAAAAACCATGAAAAAGGTTCTTTTTGCCACCACCGCGCTGATCCTGTCGGCGGGCTTCGCCCAAGCTGAAGTCGCTGTCAGCGGCGACGGCCGCATGGGTCTCGTCTACAACGGCGACGACATGAACTTCTCGTCGCGCGTTCGCGTCAAGTTCACGCTGACCGGCGAATCGGACTCGGGCCTGTCGTTCGGCGGTAACATCCGCGCCGACAACGCCGCCGCTGGCGCCAAGGGCTATGCGGGCGACATCTGGGTTTCGGGCGCGTTCGGCAAGATCGCCATGGGCGACGTGGTCGGCGCTGCCGAAGAAATCCACGGCGACCTGCCGGAAATCGGCTTCACCGACATCGCGGCGAACGACATCGGCTTCATCACCGGTGACGGCGCCCGCACCAGCGAAAACAACCCGGTTCTGCTGTACACCTACAGCATGGGCGACATGGACTTCGCCGCCTCGCTGAACGACGGCGTGACCTACACCGCCGCCGGCGCCAAGGTGAAGAACCAGGAATACGCTCTGGGCTTCGGCTACAAGTTCGGCACCACCCGTCTGGGTCTGGCCTACGAAGCCGCGAAGAACTGGGAAGGCGGCAACGAAACCGCGAAACTGCTGTCGGTCTCGGCCGCTGGTGAGTTCTCGAACGTCAAGGGCGGCATCTACTACGCCAAAGGTTCGGGCGCCATCGACGGCGTCAAGGAATACGGCATCGGTGCGGCTTCGACCTTCGGCGCCACCACCGTCAAGGGCATGATCCGCGTCGTCGACGCCACCACCAAGACCACCTACTGGGGTCTGGGCGCTGAATACGATCTGGGCGGCGGCGCCTCGATCGTCGGCGGTATCGCTGACAACGACATGGAAACCAACGGCGTGAAAACCAAAGCGGTTGCCGACCTGGGCCTGAAGTTCAAGTTCTGATCCTGTCAGAACCGGACTACGGAAAGAGCGGGCTTTGCCCGCTCTTTCTGCTTTCTGCGACCACATTCGGGGGATGCCATGACCATCGACACCATCCGCGCCGCCATTGACGAAGCCGCCCGCGCAGCCGGGCGCGATCCGGGCGATGTCACGCTGATCGCCGTGTCCAAGCTGCAACCGGCGCCGCGCGTGCTGTCGGTGCTGGAGGCCGGCCACCGCGTCTTTGGCGAAAACTATGTGCAAGAGGCGGCGGCGAAATGGCCCGCGTGGAAGGCCGCGCATCCGGGTGTCGCGCTGCATATGATCGGGCCGTTGCAGACGAACAAGGCCAAGGTGGCCGTCGATCTGTTCGACGCGATCCATTCGGTTGATCGCCCGTCGCTGGCCGAAAAGCTGGCGCGGCTGGCGCAGTCGCGCGGGGCCTCGCCCGCCATCTTCATTCAGGTCAACACCGGGGCCGAGCCGCAAAAGGCCGGGATCCTGCCCGAGCAAGCCGATGATTTCATCGCCGCCTGCAAGATGATGGACCTGCCGGTGCAAGGGCTGATGTGCATCCCGCCCGACGATCAGGATGCGGTGCCGCATTTCACGCTGCTGCGCGAGATGGCGGCGCGCAACGGCCTGCGCGGCCTGTCGATGGGGATGAGCGCGGATTTCCCCGCCGCCATCGCGCAGGGAGCCACCCATGTGCGGGTCGGCAGCGCGATCTTTGGCGACCGCCCGCTGCGCGGCTGACACAGCAAAAGGCCGCCCCTGCGGGCGGCCTTTTGGATCATTCGGCGGGCTTAGCCCTTGGCCTTGGCGATTTCGGCGTCCAGAATCGCCTTGAACTCATCCCAGGGCATGTTCGA
The DNA here is from genome assembly GCF_041927815.1 of Paracoccus zhouxuedongae. Classification (NCBI taxonomy): domain Bacteria; kingdom Pseudomonadati; phylum Pseudomonadota; class Alphaproteobacteria; order Rhodobacterales; family Paracoccaceae; genus Paracoccus; species Paracoccus zhouxuedongae. The sequence goes on along the minus strand of NZ_JBHFHM010000001.1, from coordinate 244,278 downwards.
TTTCTTTTCGCCATTGATGATAAAGGTCGGCGTCGCGTTGATCTCGTCCTTGCCAGCCGTAGCCTGGAAGGTGGCGACCATTTTTTCGGCCATGGCCTGATCGTCCAGGCAGGCATCGACCTGTTCATTGGTCAGCCCGGCCTTGACGCCCAGCTTGCGCAGGCCGTCCGCGATCGTGGTGGGCTGGCCGTCGCCGATCCATTTCGCCTGTTCGTCATAGATCATCTGGCTGATCGGGAAATACTTCTGATCCCCGCCGCAGCGCGCGACCATCCCGGCCCACAGGCCCACCTTGTCGAAATAGACCTCGCGGTGGGTGAACTTGACCTTGCCGGTGTCGATATATTCCATCTTCAGGCGCGGGAAGATGTCCTTTTCCCAGGCAGCGCAGTGGCTGCAGGTGAAGCTGGCGTACTGGATCACCTCGACCGGGGCGTCGGTGGCGCCCATCGTCATGTCGGGCAGGATGCCCTCGGCGGGCGCGGTCGCGGCGGGGGTTGCGGGTGCGGTGGTCTGTTGGGCCAAAGCGGGCATGGCCGTCAGGCCAAGGGCCGCGATCAGCGTCAGGGGCAGCAGTTTCATCATGTCAGCCTTTCATCGGGTGATGGGATGTCAGAACAAGCTGCGCCAGCCCCGCCAGGGCCGCGCGCAGCGTGGGATCGGTGATGCCTTCGGTCAGCCCGGCGGCTTGTTCGGCCAGCCGCGGATCGGGGGCGGCAGGGGGGGGCGCATAGGCGGCCTGCGCCTCGGCCAGGCCGGGCGCTGCCATGGCTGCGGCCGTCTGGGTCACGCTGATCCGGGCGATGGCATTATAGCCATAGCAGGCATTCACCCGGTCGCGGATCTGCGGCAGGCGCATCTGCACCACGGGCGCGGCGGCACCGCTGGTCAGCAAGGTCAGCGTGGCGCCAAGCGCGGCCTCGGCCCCCTTGGTGCGGGCGTAGCCCACCTTGACCGGGCGGCAGATCGCGGCCAGATCGGGGCCGACCACGGCCTCCCATTCGGTCAGCAGGCGGGCAACGGCAAAGCCCCGCGCCTCGCCCGCCGCACGGATGCGGGCGCGCAGCAGACCGGCGGCGGGCTCGAACCCGCGCATCCGGCGCTTTGGGCGATCACTGTGGTTCGGGGCCATTGGTCCTGTCCTTGTCAGCGCCTATCTTAGACATCCCGGCGCCGCGCGCCAGCACCCCGCGCATTGCGCGCCATCACCGAGGGCTAAAGATTGCGTGACAGGATCGTTCCCGCTCTGCTGGACTGGTATGACGCCCATGCCCGCGACTTGCCCTGGCGTATTCGCCCGGCGGCGCGCGCGGCGGGGGCGCGGCCCGACCCCTATCGCATCTGGCTGTCCGAGGTGATGCTGCAACAGACCACCGTCGCCGCCGTGCGCGACTATTTCCACCGTTTCACCGCTCTGTGGCCCGATGTCGCGTCGTTGGCCGCCGCGCCCGATGCACAGGTGATGGCCGAATGGGCGGGGCTTGGCTATTACGCCCGCGCCCGCAACCTGATCGCCTGCGCCCGCGCCGTGGCAGCGGCGGGCGGCCAGTTCCCGACCACGCGCGACGGGCTGCTGGCGCTGCCCGGCATCGGCCCCTATACCGCCGCCGCCATCGCCGCCATTGCCTATGACGCGCCCGAAACCGTGGTCGATGGCAACGTCGAACGGGTGGTGGCGCGGCTGTTCGCCGTGACCCAGCCGATGCCTGCCGCCAAGCCCCGCCTGCGTGATCTGGCGGCCACGCTAACCCCCGACACAAGGCCCGGCGACTTTGCACAAGCGATGATGGATCTGGGCGCGACGATCTGCACACCGCGCCGCCCGGCCTGCGCCATCTGCCCCCTGCGCGGCGATTGCGCGGCCCAGGCGAAGGGCCTGGCCGAGGCGCTGCCTGCCCGCAGCCCCAAGCCCCCAAAGCCGCAGCGCCAAGGCCGGGTCTGGTTGGCGCGGGACGCGGAGGGTAGCCTGCTGATGCAGCGCCGCCCGGCCAAGGGCCTGCTGGGTGGCACGCTGGGCTTTCCCACGGGGGGCTGGGATGGCACGCCGGACGCCCCGCCCCTGCAAGCCGACTGGCGCGCGCTGCCCTCGGTCCGGCATGTCTTCACCCATTTCGAGCTGACGCTGACACCGATGCTGGCCGATCTGCCCGGATCGCACCCGCCCCTGTCAGGCGCCTTCGTGCCGATCCCCCAGATCGACCCGCGCGCCCTGCCCGGCCTGATGCGCAAGGTCTGGGCCGCCGCACAGCCGCATCTGTGAGCCGGCCCATTCGCCGCATTGGCAGGCGCGGCCCGCGCCGGTATAAGCCGCGACATGTCGCATGTGATTGCCCCCCGGTTCCGTTCCGCCTTGCCCTTCTGGCTGTCGCTGGCCCTGGTGCCGCTGGCGGTGATCGGCGCGCGGGTCGGCGGCTGGACGGTGTTCCTGATGCCGCTTTACGCCTGGGCGCTGATGACGGTGATGGACAGCCTGCTGGGCCTGAACCAGACGAACCCCGACACCGACACCCCCGAATCCGACCTGTTCTGGCACCGCGCGATCACGATCATCTGGTTCCCGATCCAGGCGGCCACGATCTATAGCATGATCTGGTGGGTCACCCGCACCGACCACCTGGCCATGTGGGAGGTGCTGTGCCTGTTCTTCGGCATCGGCGTCATCTCGGGCACGATCGGCATCGTCTACAGCCACGAACTGCTGCATCAAAAGAACCGGCTGGAACGCTGGCTGGGCGACCTGCTGCTGGCGAGCGTCCTTTACAGCCATTTCCGCAGCGAGCATCTGCTGGTGCATCACCGCCATGTCGGCACCCCCCGCGACGCCGTGACCGCCCGCTATAACGAGGGCTTCCATCGCTTCTTCCTGCGCGTGCTGCGCGACTGCCCCGGCAGCGCATGGGCGGCCGAGGTGCAGAAGCTGGCGCGGGCCGGGCGCGGGCCTTTCCATCCCACGAACCCGTTCTGGCGCTACGCCGCCTTGCAAGCCGCCGCCCTGGCCCTTGCCGGGCTGATCGGCGGTTGGGTCGGGGTCGGGCTGTTCCTGCTTCAGGCGCTGTCCGCCATCTGGCAGCTTGAGCTGACGAATTACGTCGAACACTACGGTCTGACCCGCCGCCACCTGGGCGAGGGGCGCTATGAACATGTGCAGCCGCATCATAGCTGGAACGCCGCGCAAACCGCCTCGAACTGGTTGCTGATCAACCTGCAACGCCATTCGGATCACCATTACAAACCCGACCGGCGGTTCCCGCTGCTTCAGACCTACAGCACCGATGACGCGCCGCAGCTACCGCTGGGCTATCCGGCGATGACGGCCATGGCGATGATCCCGCCCCTGTGGCGGCGGCGGATGAACCCGCGCGTGCGCGCCTGGCGGCGGCAGTTCTATCCCGACATCAGCGACTGGCAAGCCTATAACAAGGCGCTAAATCCCCTGCCGCGCGGCAGTTGATCCATGGCGTAAGTATTTATGAACAGAAGAAACTGGCTTCTTCTGTTCATAAGTACTCACCTTAATCCGTCCTCATCCAGCAGCGTGCGGCCATTCTTGGATTCGATCTCGATCAGCCACAGGTCGGGGTCGGCTGCGGCCTCGCGCGCCAGCACGGCATCGACCTGGGCCTCGGGGCCGTCGGTCAGCACCTCCCACTGGCGGCTGTCGGTGGCGAAGTCATAGCGGCGGACATGGGCCGTGGCCGTGCCGTCCAGATGCGCGACCTTGACGACGACCGCGCCCGATGTGCCATCGCCCCGGCGGGTGACATAGGCCGGGATCAGCGCGGCTTGCATCCGCGCCAGATAGGCCGCGACCCACAGGTTCGCGGCCAGACGCGCCTCAGTCGCCATCGCGGAAATCAAGACCCATTTCGCCGTAACGCTCGGATTCCTCAAGCCAGTTCGGGCGCACCTTGACCTGAAGGAACAGATGCACCGGGCGGCCAAGAAACTCGGCGATGTCGGCGCGGGCGGCCTGGCTGACGGCCTTGATCGTTTCACCGCCATGGCCCAGCACGATGCCCTTGTGGCCGTCGCGCGCGACATAGATCAGCTGGTCGATCCGGGTTGAGCCGTCGCGGCGGTCCTCCCATTTCTCGGTCTCGACGGTGAGCTGATAGGGCAGTTCCTCATGCAGGCGCAGGGTCAGCTTTTCGCGGGTCATCTCGGCGGCGATCTGGCGCAGCGGCAGGTCGGCGATCTGATCCTCGGGGTAGAGCCAGGGGCCTTCGGGCAGCCGATCCGCGATCCATGCGCGCAGGTCATCGACGCCATAGCCGCGTTCGGCGGAAATCATGAAGGTCCGCTCAAACCCAAAAGCCTTGTTCGCTTCCTCCGCCAGGGCCAGCAGCTTTTCGGCGGGCACCCGGTCGATCTTGTTGATCGCCAGCGCGACCGGCTGGCCGCTGGCCTTGTCGGCCAACGCCTCGATGATGGCGCGGGCGCCGTCGGTCAGGCCGCGATGCGCCTCGATCAGCAGCACGACCAGATCGGCATCAGCGGCCCCGCCCCAGGCGGCGGCGACCATGGCGCGGTCCAGGCGGCGGCGCGGGCGGAACAGGCCGGGCGTGTCGACGAACACGATCTGCGCCTGCCCTTCCATGGCGATACCGCGGATGCGGGCGCGGGTGGTCTGGACCTTGTGGGTCACGATGCTGACCTTGGCGCCGACCATGCGGTTCAAAAGCGTCGATTTGCCGGCATTGGGTTCACCGATCAGGGCGACGAAGCCGGCGCGGGTTGGGGCGGTGTCAGACATGGTTGGTCTCCACTTGGGCCAGAAGGGCGGCGGCGGCAATCTGTTCGGCCTGGCGCTTGGATCCGGCGGCGCCCTCGGCCCGGCGGCCATCGGCCAGTTCGGCGGCCACCGCGAATTGCGGGGCGTGGTCGGGACCGCTGCGGCCGGTCACCGCGTAAAGCGGCGGCGGCAGGCCGCGCGACTGCGCCCATTCCTGAAGCGCGGTCTTGGCGTCGCGGGCATCCACCGCGACGCGCGTCACCCGGTCGCCCCACAGCCGCAGCACCAGATCGCGGGCGGCATCGAAACCGGCATCCAGATAGACGGCGGCGATCACCGCCTCCATCGCATCGGCCAGCAGCGCCTCTTTCCGGCGCCCGCCCGACAGCATTTCCGACCGCCCCAGCTTCAGCGCCGCGCCCAGATCCAGGCTGCGCGCCACCTCGGCGCAGGTTTCGCGGCGCACGAGGGCGTTGAAGCGGGGGGCAAGCTGGCCCTCGGTCGCATTGCCATCGGCGCGGGTCAGCGCCTCGGCGATGATCAGGCCCAGCACCCGGTCGCCCAGAAACTCAAGCCGTTCGTTGTCGCGCCGGGCCGGTGTCGACAGCGAGGAATGCGTCAACGCCCGCACCAGCAATTCGGGGCGGTCGAAGGCGTGACCCAGACGGGCGGCAAAGGCCGTGGCCTCGGCCCCCGGCTTCATTCGATCGCCTTGAAGAACCGGTCGGATCGCCAGGTCCAGAAGAACAGCAGCGATTTACCGGCGGACGAGAAGATCACCCGGTCGGCGCGGCCGATCAGATATTCGTCCGAGACCATACCCAGGCCGCCGACCTGCGCGGGAAAGCGCGAATCCTCGGAATTGTCGCGGTTGTCGCCCATGAAGAAGTAATGCCCCGGCGGCACGGTATAAAGCGGCGTGTTGTCGGCCACCCAATTGGTCGTGATCGACAGGACCGAGTGGTTGGTGACGCTGCCATCGCTGCGCGGCAGGGCCTCGACGAACTTGTTCTTTTCGCAGACCGCGCCTTCGCCCACCGGATCATTGGCGCAGCGCGGCATGGTGGCCTGCGGGCCTTGCGGGGCCTTGGTTTCGGCAAACACACCGTCGGGCGTCTGCGGCACGGCCTGACCGTTCAGATGCAGGATGCCGTCCTTCATCTGCACGGTATCGCCCGGCAAGCCGATGACGCGCTTGATGAAATCGACGCCGCGCGTGGGATGACGGAACACCGCGACATCGCCCCGCTCGGGCGCCGAGGCAAGGATCCGCCCGGAAATCGGGCAGGCCGAGAACGGGCAGGAATGCGCGGAATAGCCGTAAGCCATCTTGTTGACGAACAGGAAATCGCCGATCAGCAGCGTGTCCTTCATGCTGCCCGAGGGGATCCAGAACGGCTGGAAGAACAGCGTGCGGAAGATGCCGGCGATGATCAGCGCCCAGACCACCGTCTTGACGGTCTCGATCACGCCGCCCTTGGCGCCGCCCTGCGAATTGGAAGCCATGGTGCCCCTCTGCCCTGTTTGGGTTTGCGGGATACATGCGGCGCGGGCGGGCCGGAGTCAACCCACAGGCATGGCCGCCAGGGGCCGCGCCTCGATCACCACAAAGGCCTGCGCCCAGGGATGATCATCGGTCAGGCTGACATGCACGACCGCCGCGTAACCATTTGGCGTCATGGCCGAAAGCCGATCTGCTGCCCAGCCTGTCAGGGTCATGACCGGCTGGCCGGTGGGCAGGTTCGTCACCGCCATGTCGCGCCAGGCGATACCCATGGCAAGGCCGGTGCCAAGCGCCTTGGAGCAGGCCTCTTTCGCGGCCCAGCGTTTCGCCAGGGTCGCGGCCTCATGCGGGCGGCGGGCGGCGCGGGCCAGTTCGGTGGGGGTAAAGACGCGGTTGCGAAAGCGGTCGCCGTGGCGATCCAGCACGGCCGCGATGCGGTCGATATTGGCCAGATCGCTGCCAATCCCCAGGATCATCGCCACCCCCATTCCGGCACATTGCCCGCGCAGTTTCCGCGTATCCTCTGCGTATCTTCTGCGTATCTTTTGCGTATCACGCCAGCCGCACGCCGCAAGGCTGCGACGCGCAACGGCCGGGGCGCGCCCGACGCTAGCCGCGCGCGGCGCCCATCAGCCGCTTCATCTCACGGATGGCGGGTTCGAGGCCGATGAAGATCGATTCCGCGATCAGGAAGTGGCCGATGTTCAATTCGCGCAACTCGCGGATCGCGGCGATCGGGCCGACGGTGTCAAAGGTCAGGCCGTGGCCCGCGTGAACCTCCAGCCCCAGTTCGGCGGCATAGCCCGCGGCCTCGGTCAGCGCGGCAAGCTCGATGTCGCGGTCGTCCAGCCGACCCTCGTGATGCAGGTCGCAGTACTGGCCGGTATGCAGTTCGACCACGGCGGCGCCGATGCGGGCGGCAGCCTCGATCTGGCGGGCCTCATGGCCGATGAACAGCGACACGCGGCAGCCCGCCTCGCGCAGGGGGGCGATGAAGTCGTGGATGCGGCCCTCATCCCCGGCAACGTCAAGGCCGCCCTCGGTCGTGCGCTCTTCGCGCTTTTCGGGGACGATGCAGACGGCGTGCGGGCGGTGGCGTAGCGCGATGGCCTGCATCTCGGCGGTCGCGGCCATTTCCAGGTTCAACGGCAGGCGAAGCTGTTCCATCAGCGCGGCAATGTCGGCATCGCGGATGTGGCGGCGATCCTCGCGCAGGTGCGCGGTGATGCCATGCGCACCCGCCGCTTCGGCCAGCAGCGCGGCGCGCAGCGGGTCGGGATATGCCGAGCCGCGCGCGTTGCGCACCGTGGCCACATGGTCGATGTTCACCCCAAGGCGCAGACGTTTCGGCATGGTCGGATCAGCCCTTTTCTGATTGCGCGCCAGATTAGCGATCTTCGCGCCGCGGCTCAACCGACGGTGCGTCGGCTGACCCCGCATCGTCAAGCCCCGTGGTCGCGGCGATCAACGCATCGGGGGCGGCTGTTTGCAGGGCGCGGGCCTTGGCCGCGCGGGCGGCGGCCAGCCGCAGGCGTCGGTTCTGATAGGCGTTGAACAGGGGCAGCGTCAGGTAATGCGCGATCACCGCCGCGATCAGCCCCAGAATGACCCCGCCCAACAGGAACGGCACGAACAGGTCGCTGAAGAACAACGCCAGCCCATCCCAACGCGCTTCGGCGGCGGTAAAGGCGGATCGGAGGTTGGCCCACAGATTGTCCATCGCCGCGGCAAAGTCATTGACGATGCGCCGCGGACTAAGGGCGCCGGGCTTGCCCAGCAGCCAGCGACCCAGTTGCGTCGAGGACCAGGCGATCAGCGGGAAGGTGATCGGATTGCCGACAAAGGTGGCCAGCAGCGCGGCGATGATGTTGCCGCCCAGCAGCCAGGCCAAGAGCGCCGCCCCCAGAAAGTGAAAGCCGAACAGCGGGGTAAAGCTGATGAACACCCCCGCCGCCACGCCACGCGCGATCCGGTGCGGCTGGTCGGGCAGGCGGCGGACGCGGTGCAGCACATAGCTGCCCGCGCGCCACCATCCGCCGCGCGGATACAAAAGCTCAGCCGCCTTGCGCCGCCAACTGAGGGGGGTCCGACGTTTGAAAACCACGCGGGCGCCCTTTCATCATGCTTCGTTCAGGGCTTGCGCGCAGGATCACGCAAGCGTTCGACCATGGCCACATCGGATTCCGCGTCCAGCGCGGTCAACACGGCGTGCAGATGTTCATTGTCGCGCAATTGCACGTCAAGGGCCAGCCGATAGAAGTCGGGCTTGCGGTCGACAAAGGTCAAATCCGCGATATTGGCGCCCTGCTGGCCGATGGCCGAACAGACATGGCCCAACACCCCCGCACCATTGGCGATGGTCAGGCCCAGCGACACGTCGAACACCGGCGCATGGCGGCCCGCGTGCCAATGCAGATCGACCCAGCGGGCGGGCTGTTCCTCATATTCGGCCAGCACCGGGCAGTCGATGGCGTGGATGACCACGCCCTTGCCGCGATAGGTGATGCCGACGATGCGCTCGCCCGGCAGCGGCTGGCAACAGGGCGCGCGGCGGAAATCCTGATCGGCGGCAAGGCCGACCACCGCGCGGTCGGGCTGCACCTGATCCAGCACCACCGAGGCGGCGAGTTCGGGGTAAAGCGCCTCGATCACCTCGCGCGAGGTGATTTCGGCGCTGCCCAGCCGGGCCAGCAATTCGGTCGCGTCCGGCAGCGCCAGTGTGCGCGCGGCGGTGCGCAGCGCCTTTTCGCTGACCTTGCGGCCGACATGTTCAAACGCCACCCGCGCCAGTTCGCCGCCCAGCTTGACGAACCGGTCGCGGTCTTCCTCGCGCAGGGATTTGCGGATCGCGGCCTTGGCGCGGCCGGTCGCGACGATGTCCAGCCAGGTGACCTGCGGCCGCTGCCCCGAGGCGATGATGATTTCGACTGACTGGCCGTTCTTCAGCCGCGTCCACAATGGCACGCGGATGCCGTCGACCTTGGCGCCGACACAGGAATTGCCGATCCGGGTGTGGATCGCATAGGCAAAGTCGATCGGCGTCGCCCCCTTGGGCAGGCTGAACACGTCGCCCTTGGGGGTGAAGCAGAACACCTTGTCGGAATACATTTCCAGTTTGACGTTTTCCAGAAACTCATCGTGATCGGCCTCGGTTTCGGAAAAGCGTTCGGTCAGGCTGGCGATCCATTTCGCGGGGTCGACGGCAAAGGGGTTCTGCGCCCGCACCCCCTCACGATAGGACCAATGCGCGGCAACCCCGGCCTCGGCCACCTCGTGCATCTGGCGGGTGCGGATCTGCACCTCGACCCGCTTGCCGTCGCGGCCTGAAACGGTCGTATGAATCGAGCGGTAGCCGTTCGATTTCGGCTGGCTGATGTAATCCTTGAACCGCCCCGGCACCGCGCGCCAGCGTTGGTGGATGACACCCAGGATGCGGTAGCAATCGGCCTCGGTCCGGCAGATGATGCGAAAGCCGTAGATGTCGGACAGGCGCGAGAAGGAAAGCTGCTTTTCCTCCATCTTGCGCCAGATCGAATAGGGGCGCTTGGCGCGGCCAAAGACGTCGGCCTCGATCCCCTCGCGGTCGAGTTCAAGGCGGATGTCGGCGGTGATCTTGGGGATCACATCGCCGCTTTCCTTTTGCAGCGTCAGAAAGCGGCGGATGATCGAGGCGCGGGCTTCGGGGTTCAGCACCTTGAAGGCTAGGTCTTCCAGTTCCTCGCGCATCCACTGCATCCCCATGCGCCCGGCGAGGGGGGCATAGATGTCCATGGTTTCGCGCGATTTCTGCGCCTGCTTTTCGGGGCGCATGGCACGGATGGTGCGCATGTTGTGCAGCCGGTCGGCCAGCTTGACCAGGATGACGCGCAGATCCTTGGCCATGGCCATGAACAGCTTGCGGAAGTTCTCGGCCTGTTTGGACTGGTTCGAGGTCAGTTCCAGATTGGTCAGCTTGGTCACGCCATCGACCAGCTCCGCGATCTCGGTGCCGAACTGCGCCTCGACCTCGGAAAAGGTCGAGCGGGTGTCCTCGATCGTGTCATGCAGCAGCGCGGTGACCAGCGTGCTGTCATCCAGCCGCATCTCGGTCAGGATGGCGGCGACGGCGATCGGATGGCTGAAATAGGCTTCGCCCGAATGGCGGGTCTGGCCTTCATGGGCGGCCAGGCCGTAGGCATAGGCGCGGCGGATCAGATCTTCGTTGCTGCGGGGGTTGTAGTTGCGGACAAGCGACAGAAGGTCTTCGACATCCATCATGATCTGGCGAAGACCCCCCGTTCAATCCTGTTCGTCAGCCGCGCCCCTGCGCATCCATCAGCGCGCGCAGCATCTTTTCCTCGTCCATGTCGTCGCTGGCCGGGCGGTCGACCTCGGCCCCGATCAGCAGGGCCATGTTGTCGTCTTCCGGCTCGTCGACCTCGATCTGGGTCTGGTGCGATTCGATCAGCCGCTCGCGCAGGGCCTCGGCGGGCTGGGTTTCCTCGGCGATCTCGCGCAGGGCGACGACAGGGTTCTTGTCGTTGTCACGATCCACGGTCAGGGCCGAACCCGCCGCAACCTCACGCGCCCGGTGGGCGGCCAGCAGCACCAGTTCAAACCGGTTGGGAACCTTGTCAACGCAATCTTCGACCGTCACGCGGGCCATGGAAACCTCTATCCGTCAGAAGAACGAAAGCACCCCTTAGCGGGTCAGGCCGGGCTTGACAAGGCCTGTTCGGGCCACAGCGGCGCGATTGCCGCGACCTCATCGACGGGCAGCGCGGCCAGCATCGCCGCCACGGTCAGTCCGGTGGCGGGATGGGTCCAGCGGGGTGCGATGTCGGCCAAGGGCACCAGCACAAAGCCGCGTTCGGACAGGCGCGGATGCGGCAGGATCAGGACGGGCGGGGCGATCTGCCCGCGCGCGGCAACCGGCAGGCCGCGCCAATGCGCCTCGGTCGCGGGGTCGGGACGGATCAACCCGCCCAGTGCCAGCAGATCCAGATCGACGACGCGCGATTGCCAGCGGGCGGCGCCGCTACGGTCGCGGCCCAGTTCGGCCTCGATCCGGTGCAGCGCGGCCAGCAGATCATCACCCGTGCCCGGCCAATCCAGCGCAGCGCAGGCATTCACATAATCCGGCCCCGATCCTGCCGGAAAGGCGGGCGTGCGATAGAACCGCGACACCGCCCGCAGCCGACCGCCCGCCAGGTTCGACAGCGCCGCCACGGCCCGGCACAGCATGACGGCGGGCGGGCTGCCGTCGGCCCCGTCAAGATTGCCGCCAAGCGCCACCAATGCGCGGCTTTTCGCGCCATCTGCACGGCTTTGAACCATCCCGTCTGCCAATTTCGCCAACTCGAATATGTTCCCATGAAAGTATATGGACAAGTTCAGTGTAATTTGATGGCTTGCCATGGCATCGCCGACCACCTCGGCGATGCAGAGCCGGTCACACCACCACCACTCGGATCGGCTCCGACCCAAAAGGAAGAGATGATGTTTTACAAGGACGATCGACTGGCGTTGTTCATCGACGGGTCGAATCTCTATGCGGCGGCGCGGGCCTTGGGGTTCGACATCGACTACAAGCTGCTGCGACAAGAGTTTGAAAGGCGCGGCAAACTGGTGCGTGCCTTCTACTATACCGCCCTGCTGGAAACCGAGGAATACAGCCCCATTCGCCCGCTGGTCGACTGGCTGAATTACAACGGCTTCACCATGGTGACCAAGCCCGCGAAAGAGTTCACCGATTCGATGGGCCGTCGCAAGGTCAAGGGCAATATGGCCCACATTTCCCAAGTAAGGCGCTGATTTCGCTGTCCTGACCATTATATTTCCTATATAAAACATGGTGTTGAAGGCTGCGAGGGGCGCGTTTTATGGATCACCCAGAGGGTGCGGGCTTGCAACGGGCAGATCGGGTGGATTTCGACCCTCGCGTGCGGCTGGAATTTCGCGGCACGCAGCTCAGTTCCGACGGCGGCCTTCTGGTGATGCGCGAGCTTGATGACGCGCTCGGGTTGTCCGATTTGGCGTCAGCGGCGCTGCGCGATACTCGCTCTGGCAAGAACACGGTCCATCGGCTCGACGGCCTGTTCCGGCAATCAGTCTTTGGGCGGCTGGCCGGATACGAGGATGTCAACGACGCCAACCGTCTCGCCTGCGATCCGGTCATGCGCCAAGTTGTCGGCGGCAGAGCGGTCGATGCACAAGCGGCCTCGGCATCGCAGATGGGACGGTTCGAGACCGAGACGCTGGCTCTGGCCGGGAACCGTGCCGCGCTGGCCGACCTGAACGGGCAATGGATCGACCGGTTCCATGACCGTAACGGGCTGAAGTACATCGTTCTGGACATGGACAGCTCGGTCAGCCCGACCCATGGCGACCAGGAAGGGTCCGCCTGGAATGGCCATTTCGACTGTAGCTGCTATCACCCCAACTTTCTGTTCAACCAGTTCGGGATGCTGGAACGCTGCGCCCTGCGCCATGGCAACGTCCACAGCGCCGATGGCTGGCGTGATGTTCTCGACCCCGTCATTGCGCGCTACGCGGAGCGCGACCTTGGTGGCAGGTTCTTCCGGGCCGATGCTGCCTACGCGATCCCGGCGATCTATGAGCGATTGGAAGAAGCGCGGTTCTTCTACGCCATCCGGCTGCCCGCAAACGCGGTCCTCAAGGACAAGATCGCGCATCGGCTAACGCGCCCTGTCGGGCGGCCGTCACTGACCAAGGTCAAGCGGTTCTTCGAGGAATTCGAGTATCAGGCGGCGTCCTGGGACAAGGAACGCCGGGTGATCGCCAAGATCGAATGGCATCCGGGCGAACTGTTCCCGCGTTTCGGCTTCATCGTCACCAACCTGCCGATGGAGCCGGACTGGGTGGTGCGGTTCTACAACCAGCGCGGCACCGCCGAGCAGCACATCAAAGAGGGCAAATACGCCTTTCGCTGGACGCGGCTGTCGTGCCGGAAGTTCCGCGACAATGAGGTGCGGCTGCAACTGCACGCCCTGGCGTACAACCTGGCCACCTTCTTGCGCTGCATCGAGCTGCCCGAGGCCATGGCCGACTGGTCGTTGACCAGCCTGCAACTGAAGCTGATCAAGATCGGGGCACGTGTGGTCCGTCACGCCCGCACCATCACCTTCCAGCTGGCCGAGGTCGCTGTCACCGGCACGATGGTACGCGCCATCCTCGCCGCTATCCGCCGATTGCGAGCGCCACCGCTATGCGCATGATCGCGATCCACGCTCAAACTGAACGAAAGCGGCTGGACAGATCTGTCCGCTGCGCTGAAAAACGCCGCCCCTGGGCAAGGAAACAGCGGCTTCGCGGTCTGATCCGTCCAGATCCAGCAGTCTGCGCGACCGCAGGTGCCGCTTGCGGCAGAAAATCCTTGTCTAGCGCTCGGATACAGGCGATCTTCACCTCAAACGACACGCCACTTGGGGAATGCAGGAGTAATGTGGGTGTCGTGTTGTAGCTCGTCAAGAGGTAGATGTGAAATAAATATGGCACTGTGTCTATTTTGTAGGATACGTTCTATTTAAGCCCTCAGAGGCTAGGCGGTTTACGGGCATGTAAGTGTGACACCTTAGACTCGGAGTCGGGACTGTGAGGGGCCTTAGAGAGCTTCTAGATGCCATTTCAGGGGTCTCCTAGATCGACAACATGCTCTCCTCTCACTTTGTAGCTTCATAACTGTGGGTGTCAGTTAGCAACAGTGCTCGAGTCCAGGATTTGCGTTCATTCTGTGAAGGCCGGTTGATAGGCGTTCCAACGGATTCGGCTTTGGCGGTGTTAATGCAAGTGTCGCTTTCCGGCGATGGCAGTAACAGTCCCGGACTGTGCTTCCGCAAACACTTCGGTTCGCTACGCAACGATGGTCAGATAACGCTTTTGAGAGGAAGGTCGAATAGAGCATTGATCCTATAGCGCCGGTCCTATCTGCCCGCGCAGACCTCGCTGCTGAGCTGGCGGTTGATGACCGGCCGCCACGGGACAAGGGTGCATTTATGGCTCTTTTCAACCACAGCGAACTGGCTGCTGGATAATTGTACGGTGCCGGTGGACTTGTCGCTCACGCCTTCGCTATCCGTGGTAGTATCGAACGGTAGTCCGTGCAGACCTTCCGGCCCATGTCGTTGGCGAGGCTGAGCAGGTTGCGAAGCGCCGCGCTGCGATTGGACGGCGACCAGACAGCCGAGAAGGCGACCGGCTCCGGCTCGTCGGTGAAGGGCAAAAAGACAATGCCGTTTGTCGGCAACAGCGCCGTGGCCGCGCCGACGATGGTGATGCCAAAGCCCTGTCCGACCAAAGACAAAAGGGTGCCACGCCCCACGTCGAAGCGCAGGATCGACGGCGCAGGCCAGCGCTCGGCATGGCGTAGCACGATATGGCTATGAACCTGCGGTCCAGTGCCGCCATGCCGGACAAGGAACGTCTCGCCTGCCAAATCGGGCCATGTGACGGCTGACCGCTTGGCGAGCGGATGCCGTTCCGGTAGCACCGCCAAGAGCGGTTCGGTCCATGTGCGACGGGAATGGCAGTCGGGTGGTTGGGGCGTGCCCGCGACGAACGCCACGTCCAACCTACCGGCGCGAAGCTGCACCACCGCTTCACGGGCCGGGCCTTCGGCGATCTCGACTTCAACATCGGGGTAATCCTTGTATGGATATCGAACTGGCGGTGAATGCGATGGAACTGGCCCCGCGGCTGGATCACATCGTGCTGTTTTCGGGCGACGGCGATTTCCGCCCGCTCGTCGAAAGCCTGCAACGCCAAGGGGTTCGCGTGTCGGTGGTGTCCACCATCCGCACCCAGCCGCCGATGATCGCGGACGAATTGCGCCGCCAGGCCGATAATTTCATCGAACTGGACGCGCTGCGCGACATCATCGGCCGCCCCCCGCGCGACCTGCCGCGCGAGCCGCGCGACGCCAACCCCGAGGGCAGCCCGGTCGAGACCTGAGAAATGACTGCGCGCAGCCCGTGATCGCGGGCCGACAGGATTGGTCGTCGGCAGGTCACGGGCGCGCGCGGCGCCCCCATCCGGGCGCGGCACGTCTGGACGCCGCGCCGCGCCCCGGCTAGGTCAGGGGCATGGAACCGAAATCGCCCCTGACCCTGTATCTGGCCGCGCCGCGCGGGTTCTGCGCGGGCGTGGACCGCGCGATCAAGATCGTGGAGCTTGCCCTGCAAAAGTGGGGCGCGCCGGTCTTTGTCCGCCATGAGATCGTGCATAACAAGTTCGTCGTCGACAGCCTGCGTGACAAGGGCGCGGTCTTTGTCGAGGAACTGGACGAGGTGCCGGGCGACCGTCCGGTGATCTTTTCCGCCCATGGCGTGCCGAAATCGGTGCCCGCCGAGGCCGCGCGGCGCGAGATGATCTATGTCGACGCCACCTGCCCGCTGGTCAGCAAGGTCCATATCGAGGCCGAGCGCCACCATGCCGAGGGCCTTCAGATGGTGATGATCGGCCATGCCGGCCACCCCGAGGTGCTGGGCACCATGGGCCAGTTGCCCGAAGGCGAGGTGCTGCTGGTCGAAACCGTCGAGGATGTGGCCCGCGTCAGCCCGCGCGATCCGGCCCGGCTGGCCTTCATCACCCAGACCACGCTGTCGGTCGACGACACGGCGGCAATCGTCGCTGCGCTTCAGGCGCGGTTTCCGGGGATCGTCGGGCCGGCCAAGGAAGACATCTGCTATGCCACCACGAACCGCCAGGCCGCCGTCAAGGCTGTCGCGCCGCGCATCGACGCGCTGCTGGTGATCGGGGCGCCCAACAGCTCGAACTCGCGCCGCCTGGTTGAGGTCGGCCGCGCCGCGGGCTGCGGCTATGCGCAACTGGTGGGCCGTGCCGATGAAATCGACTGGCGCGCGCTGACGGGCGTGCGCGCGGTCGGCGTGACCGCCGGGGCAAGTGCGCCCGAAGTGCTGGTGAATGAGGTGATCGACGCCTTCCGCGCCCGCTTTGACGTCACCGTCGAGATGGTCGAGACCGCGCGCGAGGATATCGAGTTCAAGGTGCCTCGGGTGTTGCGGTAGGGACCGGGGCGCCGCCCCGGACCCCGGAGTATTTTTCACAGGAGAAGCCATGAAGCTGTTTTCCATGCCGTCATCGGGCAATTCGTACAAGGTGCGGTTGCTGTTGGCACTACTGGGGCGGCGGGTCGAGGTAGTGGATTGCGAAAACGGCTCCGACGCCACCCGCGCCGCCAAGGAGGCGGGCGCGCTGCCCTTTGGCAAGCTGCCCTGCCTGCATGTCGAGGACGGGCGGCAGATCGCGGAATCGAATGCGATCCTGTGCTATCTGGGCGAGGGGACGGCGTTCTGGCCCACCGATCCGGTCACCCGTGCGCAGATGCTGGGCTGGCTGTTCTGGGAACAGTATAACCATGAGCCGGTGATCGCCGTGCGTGGCGCGCTGCGCTGCTATCCCGAGCGCGCCCATCTGGCCACGCCCGAGCGGATGGCCGAGTTGCTGGACCGGGGTCACGCCGTCTTGCAAGTGATGGAGGATCGGCTGGCGACCCATGACTGGCTGGCGGGCGATGCCGCGTCCTTGGCGGACATCTGTCTTTATGGCTACACCCATTCGGCGGGCGACAAGGGTGGTTTCGACATGACCCGTTTCCCCGCGATCAACCGCTGGCTGGCGCGCGTGGCGGCGCTGCCGGGATATGTGGGGCTGCATGGCTGAGATCCTGGCTTGGACCGATGGCGCCTGCAGCGGCAATCCCGGCCCCGGCGGTTGGGGCGTGTTGATGCGCGCCGTCGATGGCGGCGTGGTGGTGAAGGAACGCGAGTTGCAGGGCGGCGAGGCCGACACAACCAACAACCGGATGGAACTTATGGCGGCGATTTCCGCGCTTGAGACCCTGACCCGCGCCAGCGACATCACCATCACCACCGACAGCGCCTATGTGAAGAACGGCATCACCGGCTGGATGCACGGCTGGAAGCGGAACGGTTGGAAAACCGCCGACCGCAAGCCGGTGAAGAATGTCGATCTGTGGCAGCGGCTGGACGCGGCGCAGGCGCGGCATCGGGTGGTCTGGAAATGGATCAAGGGCCACGCCGGACACGCCGAGAACGAACGCGCCGATGAACTGGCCCGCGCCGGGATGGCGCCGTTCAAATGACGCTGGTGCTGGCCCTCGATTTCGCCTCGGTGCTGGTCTTTGCGCTGACCGGGGCCTTGGTCGCCAGCCGGGCGCAGTTGGACCCGGTAGGCTTCATCTTCTTCGCAGCGCTGACCGCGCTTGGCGGCGGCACGCTGCGCGACCTGCTGCTGGGCCGCGACCCGATCTGGCTGGGCCGGCCCGAGCTGATCGCGGTGGCCGTGGGCGCCGCGATCCTGGTGTTCTTTACCGCGCATCTGCTGGAAAGCCGCTATCGCGCGCTTTTGTGGCTGGATGCGGGGGCCTTGGCCATCGCCGTGCCCGCCGGGGTCGGCGTGGCCATGCAGATGGGCCACGGCGCGATCATCGTGACGCTGATGGGGGTGATCACCGGCACCTTCGGCGGGCTGATGCGCGATGTCGTCGGCAATGAGGTGCCGCTGGTCCTGAAACAGGGTGAGCTTTACCTGAGCGCGGCCTTTGGCGGCGCGGTCGCGGCACTGGTCGCCGTGGCCTTCGGCCTGCCGTCCGGCCTGGCTTTGGTTGCCTGCGGCATTTGCACTTTTCTGCTGCGAGCGGGGTCCATGGCCTTTGGCTGGCGGCTTCCGGTTTACAAAAGCCGACCTCCGCGCCGATAATCACAGCGCAATCACGGGGCCGGAAAATGCCGCGCCAGATGCGCGTCGAAGCGGGCGAAATCATCAGCGATGACCGGGTTGCGCAGCACGTCATGCGCGGCAAAGGTCGGGATCACACCGTAGCCCATATAACGAAAGTTCAGATGCTGTGGCAGGAACATGTCGTCCACTCCCCGCCCCTGCATCAGATATTCGTCCGGCGCGTCAAAGGCCCCGCGCGGCGCGTTATAGGTCAGCGACAGCATGTAGCGCCGCCCCTGCATCAGCCCGCCGGTGCCATAGCCCGTTTCGGGATTGGCGCGGTGCCGGCCGTCGCTGCGGTGCAACTGCTTCCAGCCGGCGTTATACACCTGATCGACATATTGCTTGGCCCGCCATGGCAAGCCCATCCAATGCACCGGGGTTTGCAGGATCACCGCGTCGGCGGCCAGATGCTTGGCGACCTCCTCTGCATCGTCCCAATCCTGCGCCACTGAACTGCGCAAAACCGTATAGCCCGCTGCCGTCAGATGATCCGCCGCCCTGTCGCAAAAAGCCCGGTTCAACGCCCCGGCATCGGGCGTTTCGGGATGGGCGTTCAGGATCAGAACGGTGTTCATCGTGGGAACCATACTTTCATCGCCAGCAGGATCAGCACCACCGCCACCGCCCAGCCGCCGGGGCGGGTGAACAGGAACAGCAGCCCCATCAGGGCCAGGTTCATCACCATGCGCGGCAGCGCCAGAAGGGGCGTCAGAAAGAACATCGCAGAACTATGCGGCGGGTAGGCGCATTTGCAAAGGCAGCTTCTTCTGTTCCCAAATACTCAAGCGACCTTGCCACCCGGACCTTAGGTGAAATCGGGGGGCGACCAGCCGCGCAGCAGATCATCGGCCGCCATCGGGCGCTTGCCCTCGCGCTGCGCCTCGATGATCTGCACGGCGCCCTCGCCACAGGCGATCACCAGCCCGCCAAGATGCGCCCCGGCAGCGCCCTGCCCCGGCACGGCACGGGCGCGCAGGAACTTGATCCGCTCAAGGCCCGCCAGCCCCCAGGCGCCGGGAAAGGGCGACAGCGCGTTGATCTGGCGCGCGACCGCCGTCGCGGGCTGGGTCCAGTCGATCCGCGCCTCGGCCTTGTCGATCTTGGCAGCATAGGTCACGCCACCGTCAGGCTGCGGCGTGGCGGGCAGCGGCAGGCCATCCACCGCCTGAACGATCAGATCGGCGCCCATGGCGGCCAGCCGCTCGTGCAGATCGGCGGTCGTGTCGGTCGGCCCGATCGGGGTGCGCGCCTCCAGCAGCACCGGGCCTGTGTCCAGCCCCGCCTCCATCTGCATGATCGCCACGCCGGTTTCCGCATCACCCGCCAGCACCGCGCGATGGATCGGCGCGGCACCGCGCCAGCGGGGCAACAGGCTGGCATGGATGTTCAGGCAGCCGAAACGCGGCGCATCCAGCACCGGCTGCGGCAGGATCAGACCGTAAGCCACCACCACCGCGACATCGGCCCCGAGCGCGGCGAAATCGGCTTGCACCTGCACGTCACGCAGGCTGCGCGGATGGCGAACCTCGATCCCCAGGGCCGCGGCCGTCGCATGAACCGGCGTCGGGCGATCCTTTTGCCCCCGGCCCGCCGGGCGCGGCGGCTGGGTATAAACGCAAACCACATCATGCCGCGCAGCCAATGCCCGCAGCGCCGGAACCGAGAAATCCGGCGTTCCCATGAACACGATCTTCACAGCCGCCGCTCCATCTTGGCCGATTTCGCCACCAGCATCTTGCGCCGCGTGGGCGACAGGTGATCGACGAACACCCGCCCGTTCAGATGGTCGATCTGATGCTGCACCGAGGTCGCCCACAGGCCGACGAAATCCCGATCCTCCCATTCGCCCTGATCATTCAGGAACCGCACCGTCACCGCGCGCGGGCGGTTGATCAGCGCAGAGACGCCGGGCAGGTTCGGGCTGGCTTCCTCATGGCTGCGGAACTGCACCGAGGCATGCAGGACCGAGGGGTTCGCCATCCGCACCGCCTGCCCCCGCTTGTCGGACGCATCCACCACCGCCAGCCGCAGCATGATCCCGATCTGCGGCGCGGCAAGGCCGACGCCGGGCATCGCCTCCATCGTGTCGATCATGTCATCCCAGATCATCCGAACGGTCTCGGTGATCTCGGGCACCTCGGCGGCGGGCTGATGCAGGCGGCGGTCGGCATAGGGCAGGAAGCGGCGAACGGTCATGCGGGGCTTTCGTGATCCAGGATCAGCACGCCGTTCAGATGGTCGAACTCATGCTGGGCGCAGGTGGCGGCGATGCCGGTCAGGCGGCGGGTCAGGCGCTGCCCGGTCACGTCGGTATAGGTCAGGCTCACCGCGTCGGGGCGAGTGACGATCACGGGGTGATCGGGGATCGACAGGCAGCCCTCCTCACGCGCGACCATGACGTCGGATGGGTCGGACAGTTCGGGGTCGATGCAGATCATCGGATCGGGCGCGCCGTCGCGCCAGGTCACGTCGATGACAAACAAGCGTTTGAGAACGCCGACCTGCGGCGCGGCCAGGCCACGGCCCGGCGCGGCATACATGGTGGCCAGCATGTCGATCACCAGTTGCCGGATCTCAGCATCGACCACCCCCACCGGCGCGCAGACCGCCCGCAGCCGGTCATCGGGATAAGTGACGATGGCGCGCGTCACCGCGCCAGGGACGGTCGGCACGTTCATCCCCGCGCCAACTCGCGCTTCAGCTTTTCCATCTTGCGGGTGATCATCTGCCGCTTCAGCGGACCCAGATAGTCGATGAACAGCTTGCCGTTCAGATGGTCGATCTCATGTTGCACGCAGGTCGCCCATAGGCCGTCAAAGGTCGCCTCCTCGGCCTGCCCGCCCAGCCCGGTCCAGCGAACGGTGACGGCGGCGGGGCGCGTCACCTCGGCGAACTGATCGGGGATCGACAGGCAACCTTCCTCATAGACCGAGGTCTCATCCGAGGCCCAGGTCAGTTCCGGGTTCAGCATGGCGATCGGATTTCGCGGCGCCTGCGGGTCTTTCTCGCAATCCAGCACGATCAGCCGCGACAGCACACCGACCTGCGGCGCGGCCAGACCGATGCCCGGCGCGTCATACATGGTGGCGATCATGTCATCGGCCAGCCGCTTCAGATCGTCGTCAATACCCACCACCGGCGCGCAGATCTTTTTCAGCCGCGGGTCGGGATGGATCAGAATGGGGCGAAGGTTGGGTGCGCGCATCATGGCCCCGATTTAGGGCGAGACGCGCGCCCGCGCAATCCATCGCAGACGGCCCACCGGCCCGCCCTTCCTCGCAAAACGCGCTTCTTCTGTTCATAAATACTCAGCGACGCGGCGGCGGGTCACGGCGGCTTGAGTATTCGGAAACAGAGGAAGCCCGCCGTGCAGGGGCGCGATCAGCCCGACTTTTGCAGCGTGGCGATCAGCCCGCGCATGTCTCCGCGATTGGCATCCAGCATCGCGCCGACCTCGGACCGTTCGGCGGCCAGCATATTCACGCCCTCGATGATGATGTTGAAGAACAGGTTCTTGCCCGACCGGTCCGACACATGCCACAGGGCTTCAAACGGCGCGCGGCCTTTCAGGCGGGCCATCGACTTGACCTCCCAGAAGGTTTTTACCGGGCGGGCGCTGACAACCTCGATCTTCGAGCCGATGAAATCGCGGAAGCGGCGGCCATATTTGCGCCCGATGTAGCCGCGAAAGGCCAGCGTGTAATCGGCCAGATCCTGCGGGCTGGCCGCCCGCGCCGCCGGACCAAGCGCCGACCGGGCGATGGTGTTCACATCGGCGTATTTGGTGAAGATCGCCTCGAAATCCTTGAACATCTGCGCCTCGGGCTTGCCCGAGTTGATGACGCGGTAGACCTCGCCCAGGGCGGTGTCGATAAGCGATTTCGCCTCGGCATCGGTCAGCGCAAGCGCCGGGCGCGGCAGCAGCGCGACGGCGGCACCTGCGGCGGCCAGGGCGAGCAGGCCGCGGCGGGTGGGGTTAGTTGTCGTCATAAGGGTCATAGGCGTCATCCTGATTCGTCTGGCCCAGTTCATGACGGCGTTTCTGAAGATAGATCAGCCGCAATTGCGCGTAACTATCGGCAGATTGGTGCAGGATGCTATTCACAGTCCCGCCAAACTGGCCCCGTTCACCGACTTTTGCGATGACCTTAAGGGCGCGCAGGGCGTTCTTGTCGCGCGGCTCCTGTATCCAGTTGCCCACCGGGTCGATGGCAAAATCGACGACGCGGCCGACCAGATCGCGCTCAGTCGTCGGACCCAGCACCGGCAGCATCAGAAAAGCCCCCTCGCCCACGCCCCAGACATGCAGGGTCTCGCCGAAATCGGTATCGGTTTCGGGCAGCGCGAAACTTTGGGCGGCCGGGTCGAACAGACCGCCGACGCCCAGCGTGCTGTTGATCAGGAAGCGGAAGGTGTTCTTGACGGCGGGTTCGGGGCGGCCTTGCAGCAGGTGGTTCACGACCTTGCCCGGCAGCGACAGGTTCGATGTGACATTGCCCGCGGTGATGAACAGCTCATCCTTGACCGTGACCTTGCCCGAGGGCGCGGCATCGCTGCCGCCGGTCAGACCCGAGACCTGCCGGTCGATGGCCAGGTTCAACGCATGGACGCGGCGGTTCAGCCCCTCATGCGGGTCGGTGATGCCGGTCGCGGGGGGCGCAGCGCAGGCGGCCAGCAGCGGCAGCAGGGCAAGCGGCAGGATGCGGGTCATGGCGGGTCGTCCTATTGCAGATCGGAAAAGGCGTCGCGCAGGCGCGCGGCGGCCTCGGCCACGCGGGCGCGCGGCGTGGCCAGGTTGAAGCGCAGCCAGTTTTCGCCACCGGCGCCAAAGGTCGCGCCATGATTGGCCGCGATCCGCGCCCCCGATTGCACCCGCGCCTGCGCCTCGGCCGGGGTCAGGCCGCAGCCCTCGAACCCCACCCAGGACAGATAGGTCGCCTCAAGCGGCATCGAGGTCAGGCCGGGGATCGCCGCGATCGCATCGTCAAAGAGCCGCCGGTTGCCATCCAGATAGACCATCAGCGCGTCCACCCAGGCCGCGCCCTCGGGCGAATAGGCGGCGCGCACCATTTCGACCCCGAATGAGTTGGGCGAGATCCCTAGCCCCATCATCACCGCCGCGAACCGCGCCCGCAGCGTGGGATCGGCGATGATGACATTGCCGACATGCGCGCCCGCGATGTTGAAGGTCTTGGTCGCCGCCGTCATCATCACCAGCCGGTCGGCGATCTGCGGGGCCGCCACCGCCATCGGGACATGGCGCGCGCCGTCAAACACCAGGTCCGCATGGATTTCATCGCTGACCAGGATCAGGTCGTGGCGGGCGCAGAAATCGGCCAGATCGGCCAGCTCCTGCGCCGTCCAGACGCGCCCGCCGGGGTTATGCGGGCTGCACAGCATGACCAGCCGCGCACCCTCGACCATGCCATCCCAGCGGTCGAAATCCATCCGGTAACGGCCATCCTCCAGCGTCAGCGGGCATTCGATCACGCGCCGACCGGCGGCGCGGATGGTGCGGGCGAAGGCGTGATAGACCGGGGTCATCAGCACAACCCCGTCGCCCGGCTCGGTAAAGGCCTGCACAACCAGACCGGTGCCGTTGACCAGCCCATGTGTGGTGAAGATCGTCGCGGGGTCGACCGTCCAGCCGTGGCGATTGGCCATCCACCAGCAGATTGCGGCGCGGTAGTCGGCATCATCGCCGTAATAGCCATAGACACCATGCGCGGCCATCTTCTCGACCGCTTGCTGCACGCAGGCGGGGGGGCGGAAGTCCATGTCGGCCACCCACATCGGCAGGCCGCCCTGCGCCGGATCGACGCCGTAAGCCGCCTTCATCTGGTCCCATTTGGAACAGTGGGTGCCGATGCGGTCGATGATCTCGTCAAAGTCGGGGGTGATTGGTGCGTGCGTCATGGGGCCTCCCTGCCGGGCCGGTATAGACCGCCACCGGGCGCGCGCCAATCCCGGTCAGGAAAACGCCCGCAACACCGCAAAGATCGCCGCCGACAGCAACGCCGAGGCCGGCACCGTCACCACCCACGCCGCCGCGATGCCGACGAAATGGCTGCGCCGGACAAGCTTGCGCCGGGCGCGATCCTCGGGCGGGATGGGCTTGCCCTTGACGACGCCGCTGGCCCGCGCGCGCCGATCGGCGTGCCATTCGCGGAAAAACCCCACGCCGAAAACCGCGCCGACCGCGATATGGGTGGAACTGACCGGCAGCCCCAGCCAGCTTGCCACGATCACCGTGATTGCCGCCGACAGCGCCACGCAATAGGCGCGCACCGGGTTCAGCTTGGTGATCTCTTGCCCGACCATGCTGATCAGCTTTGGCCCGAACAGCACCAGCCCGAACGAGATCCCGGCCGCGCCGATCACCATGACCCACAGCGGAATCCCGACCGCCGCATCAATCGACCCGGCCCGCGCCACATGCACGATGGCCGCCAGCGGACCCACGGCATTGGCCACGTCATTGGCCCCATGCGCGAATGACAGCAGCGCCGCCGAGGCCACAAGCGGCATCCCAAACAGCTTTTTCAGCGATTTCTTGCGGTTCTCCAGCCCCTGCGACTGGCGCCGCACCACGGGGATCATCAGCGCCCAGGTCAGCAAGCCCACCGCGAGGCCCGTCAGCACCGCCTGCGCCAGCGACAGGTCGATCAGCCGTTTCAACCCCTTCAGCGCAAGATAGGCCGAAAACGCCCCCGCCATGATGCCGATCAGCACCGGCACCCAGACCCGCGCCGCGGCGATCTTGTCCTCGCGGTAAACGATGCGCGCCTTGATGAAGGCCAGGAACGCCGCAGCGATCAGCCCGCCCAGGATCGGCGAGATCACCCAGCTTGCGGCAATCGTGCCGATCGCGCCCCAATTGACCGCACCAAACCCCGCCGCGACCACGCCCGCGCCGACAACGCCGCCGACAATCGAATGCGTGGTCGACACCGGCGCCCCCAGCCAGGTCGCCAGGTTCAGCCACAAAGCCGCCGCCAAGAGCGCCGCCATCATCGCCCAGACGAATGTCTCGCCATCGGGCAGCGCGCCGGGCGCGACGATCCCGGTCGAAATGGTCTTGACCACATCGCCCCCGGCGATCAACGCCCCCGCGGTTTCAAAGATCGCCGCGATGATCAGCGCGCCGCCCATGGTCAGCGCATTGGCGCCGACCGCCGGACCCATATTGTTGGCCACGTCATTGGCGCCGATGTTCAGCGCCATATAGGCGCCGATCGCGGCAGCGGCGACGATGACCGGGGTGCCCGTAGCCTCGCCCATCAGGAGAAGCGCCGTCAGCCCCGCCAGCAGGATGAAGGCCAACGCCAGGCCCGGCGCCACCATCGGCCGCGCCAGACTGCGCGTCGCGGTTTCCAGGATCACCCAGCGACCCAGATCCTTGTCCAGCGTCTTCCAGCGGTTCTGGCTGGGGTCTTTGGGCGCGAGGCCGCCAGGCGGCACGGGGTCGTGCTGGGTCATGTCATGATTCCGCCGTGAAACTGTCACGTTTCTCTAGCGGGACAGATCGGGCGCGACAACCGGAACCGGGCAGACAGGCCTAGCCCTCGGGATCGATGTCACCGGCCCGCAGCGCCTTGACGGCTCCGCGCGCCTTCTTGGCGCTCAGCCGACGGCGCACCGAACCCAAAGTGGGCTTCGTCGCCACCCGCCGCTTCGGCGCGACCAAGGCGGCGCGGATCAGATCGGCCAGCCGCTCACGCGCGATCTCGCGGTTGCGAGCCTGGCTGCGGGTATCCTCGACCCGCAGGATCAGCGCGCCATCCGCCAGCCACCGCCGCCCCGCCAGCCGTTTCAGCCGCGCCTTGACGGCAGGGGTCAGATGCGGGCTGCGCTCGGCCTCGAAGCGCAGTTCCACCGCGGTCGAGACCTTGTTCACATTCTGCCCCCCCGGTCCCTGCGACCGGGTGAACTGTTCCGACAGCTCCCATTCGGCAATCTGCACGGCGTCCGAAATCCACAGCATCACGCGCCCCATGGCCCAAGGGCCGCGGCCCTGCCCTTCTTTCTTGCCCAAATACGCATCTTTGGGGGCAACCGCCACAGGCGGCGCCCGCAAACTCAAAAGGGCCACCGTTGCCGGCAGCCCCCGAGATCATAGGAGATGGTCCGGTTAGGGATCGCGATGATCCGACCGACCCAGCAGCGGGTGTAAACCCTTGGGGTTGCCCTCAGGCCTCGGCCCCCGTTGCTGTCCCGAATCCTCTCTCCAACGTCACTCTAGACACTGGACCACCTCCTTTCATTGCGTTGCCGATGTGCGAAGGCTGCCACATATCTGGTGTTTGTCAAACCCGAAAACGCAAGACACAGGGTGAATCTTCCGTGACAGCCTTAGCGGGCGGGCCGCGTCAGATGCGTGACGATGGCGCGGAACGGCGCCAGGGCGATGATCGCCAGCCCAAGCTTGACCAGCCAGTCGGCGGCAGCCAGCGACACCCACAGCGGCACGTCCGGGCCGATGCCGATCAGCGGCAGCCGCTCGGCGGCCCAGGTCACGTCATCGGCAGGGTTGATGAAGGACAGGCTGGCGGCAAAGGCGATCGAGAAGAACAGGAAGGTATCGACCGCCGACCCGAAAAAGGTCGACACGAACGGCGCCTTCCACCAGGTGCCGGCGCGCAGCCGGTCAAAGATGGTCACGTCCAGAAGCTGCGCCAGCAGGAACGCCGTGCCCGAACCGATGGCGATGCGCAGCGTCGTGCGATCCATCCCCGCCGCGATCAGCGAGCTGGCAACCCCCACGACAAAGCCCGCCAGCACCACCTTGCGCGCGGCCTGCGCGCCGTGGATGCGGTTGATGACATCGGTCACCAGAAAGGCGAAGGGATAGGTGAAGGCGCCCCAGGTCAGCCAATTGCCGAACTGGAATTGCACCAGGATGTTCGAGGCCACGACAATCGCGGCCATGGCGATCACGCCAGGAAGATAACGGGTCATGTTGCTGTCCGTTTTGTCAAGGTTGCGGAGACTTGGCCGGTCAGGGACCGACAAGCGGCGCGCATAGACCCGGCGGGCGGGCCTGTCAACCGCGCGTCATGGCAACGGGCTGGCACCGATCAGCGGCAGGTGCAGATGCAGCAGCCCCGCCCAGATCACGCCTGCCAGGGCCAGCCGGATCAACAGACCGCCCGCGCTGCCCCAGCCCCGCGGCCAGCCCGCCGACAGCGGCAGGATCGGCGCGCGCGCGGTCAGCCGGGCGAAATCCGCATCCCCAAGCCTGCGACGATGGCGGGCGTCCAGCACCACCATCCCCATCGCGGCAAACAGCGCCATCACCGCGAACAGCACGACATGCGCAACCTCGCCATTGCCGATCAGATGCGCGACCGCCCACAGGATCAGCGCCCACAGCAGCGGATGGCGCGTGATCCCCGCCAGCCCCGGCCGGTCGGGATCGAACCCCGCCTGCCGCCCGCCAAAGGACAGCGGATTGGGCGCGCCAACCGCCAGCACGGCCAGCAAGATCGCCACCGGCATCGCCAGATTGACCGCCATCCGCGCCGCCGCCGTCTGATGCCACAGGCTCACGCGCGGGGCGTTTCCGGCAGCCAGGATCAGCAGATACAACAGCCCCAGCGACAGAAGGCTATAGCCCGCCAGATAGCCCGCCTTCCCCAACCTCGCCACCAGCCAACCCCGAATGCGAGGCCGGGTCGGGATCATATGCGCGGCCAGAAACAGCGCGAAGGCAGCCAGATAGGAAAGCCAGTCGGTCATGCCCCAGCCTAGGCCGGGCGCGCGACAGGGGCAAGCCGGTGCGGGGCAAGGCGGGCGGGGCAAGGCGGGCGGGCGCGGCCTTGGCGCACCACCTTCAATGGCGCGGCAAGGGCAGCCGCGTCAGCAGATGCGCGGCAATTGCTCGCCCACCAGCATATCGACGACGCGGCTGCCGCCGAACAGCGTCTGCATCCGCACCTGCCCGGCGTGTTCCGCGACCGCCTGACCGATGATCGCCGCGCCCGCGCCCTCGGGGCGGGCGCGCATCGCGGCCAGGGCGGCCTCGGCCTGATCGGGCGGGGCGAACAGCACCAGCGTGCCCTCATTGGCCAGATACAGCGGATCAAGGCCCAGGATCTCGCAGGTGCCGCGCACCTCGTCGCGCAGCGGCAGCGCGGTTTCCCGGATGCTGACCCCCACCCCCGCGGCCTGCGCGATCTCGTTCAGGGCCGAGGCGAGGCCGCCGCGCGTGGCATCGCGGGCGCAGCGGACGCCGGGGGCGGCGGCCAGCACCGCCTCGATCAGATGACCCAGTGACTGACAATCCGATTGCAGGTCGCTGGACAGCGCCAGATCACCCCGCGCCGCAAGGATCGCCGCGCCATGATCGCCCAGCATTCCGTTGACGATGGCAACATCGCCGGGCCGCACCGCATCGGCGCGCAGATCGCGGCCCGGAGGGATCGCGCCAACCCCGGTGGTGGTGATGAACAGCCGGTCGGCGGCGCCGCGCCCCACCACCTTGGTATCGCCGGTGACGATCCGCACCCCGGCCAGGGCCGCCTCATGCGCCATGCTGGCGACGATCCGCCGCAACAGATCGACCGGCGTGCCTTCCTCGATGATGAAGGCCGCCGACAGCCACAGCGGCCGCGCGCCGCCCACGGCCAGGTCGTTGATCGTGCCGCAGACCGCGATCTTGCCGATGTCGCCGCCCGGAAACTCAAGCGGAGTGACCACGAACCCGTCGGTGGTCAGCGCCAGCCGCGCACCCGGCTGACACAGGGCAGCATCGGACAGGCGCGCCTGATCCTCCATCCCGTCGGGGCGGAAGACGGCGGTGAACACGTCCTCGATCAGATCGCGCATCGCCTTGCCGCCGCCGCCATGGGCCAGCGTGACATGGGTATCCCGCAGCGTCATTGCGCAGCCACCCCGCGCGCCCCGCCATATTGCCAATAGGCGGCACAGGCCCCTTCGGAGCTGACCATCAGCGCGCCCAGGGGGGCTTCAGGCGTGCAGCCCGCGCCGAATTGCGGGCAGGCGGTCGGCTTGATGCGACCGGTCATCACCGCCCCGCAGGCGCAGCCCTCGGCCTCAGCCTCGGGGGTGCTGCCATAGCCGATGCCGAACCGGGTTTCGGCGTCAAACTCGGCATAGGCTGCCCGGATACGCAGGCCCGAGGCGTCGATCTCGCCCAGGCCGCGCCAGGCGAAGCGCGGGCGGCGTTCATAGACATCGGCAATCGCGGCCAGGCTGACCGGGTTGCCATGTTCGGGCACCACGCGCGCATATTGGTTTTCGACCTCGGCGCGGCCCTCGGCGATCTGGCGCAGCACCATCAAGACCGATTGCAGCAGGTCCAGCGGCTCGAACCCGGCCACGACGATGGGCTTGCCGAACTCGGCCGGGATGAAATCATAGGGATGGGTGCCAATCACCATCGACACATGGCCCGGCCCGATGAAGCCATCCAGCCGCATGTCGGGGTCCATCAACAGCGCCCGGATCGGCTCGGGCACGGTGATGTGGTTGCAGAAGACGGTGAAGTTGCCCAACCCCTCGCGCGCGGCCATCTGGATCGACAGCGCGGTGGATGGCGTCGTGGTCTCGAACCCCAGGCCGAAGAAGACCACCTGCCGGTCGGGGTTGCGCCGGGCGATTTCCAGCGCATCCAGCGGCGAATAGACCATGCGGATGTCGGCCCCGCGCGCCTTGGCCTGCAACAGCGACCCGCGCCGCCCCGGCACCCGCATCGCATCGCCAAAGGTGGTCAGGATCACCTCGGGGCGTTCGGCGATGGCGATGCATTCATCGACCCGCGTCATCGGCAGCACGCAGACCGGGCAGCCGGGACCGTGGATGAAGCTGATGCCGGGATGCACCAGCTTGTCGAGGCCATAGCGAAAGATCGCATGGGTATGGCCGCCGCAGATCTCCATGATGTTGACCGGCGCCTCGGGCGTGGCACCGATGCGGTCGGCCAGCCGGGCGATTTCGCCCAGCAGGGCGCGGGCAGCGGTGGGGTCGCGGAACTCGGATGCGTATTTCATGACCGTCCCTCCAGCGCGCGTTGGCCCTCGGCCATGGCCTCCAGCGCCTCTTGCGCCTCGCCCAGATCGCGCAAAGCCTCCAGCGTGCGGGCGGCCTCGTCGGGGTCGATGCGCGACATCGCAAAGCCAACATGGATCAGCGCCCACTCACCGATCAGCGCGGCGGGGTCGCCGGGGTCGATCGGGGCCACGCAGACCTCGCGCCGTACGCCCGAGACCTCGGCCATGGCCATCTGCCGGGCGGCGTCGGTCACCGCGATGATCTGGCCGGGAATGCCCAGGCACATGTCAAATCTCCTCATCCTCAAGGGGGTCGTCGGTCGTGTCGCGCCCGCCGGGCGGGGTCAGGCCGTGGCGGTCCAGTTTCGCGCGCAGGCCGACGCGGCTGAGACCCAGCTCGGCGGCGGCCCGCGACTTGTTCCAGCGGTGCCGGGTCAGCGTCTCGCGCAGGATGCGCAGTTCGATCAGATCCAGCCGGTCCTTCAGCGTGCCATCGGCGCACAGCACCGCATCAGCGCGGCGGTCGGCGGGATCATCGCCCGGCGCCTGTTGCAGGATCGGGCGCGAGATCAGATCGGCGCCCAGCACCCGATCCTGCGCCAGGATCAGCATCCGCGTCACTTCATTGGTCAATTCGCGCAGGTTTCCGGGCCAGTCATAGCCCTCCAGAAAATCCAGAGCGGCCGCGTCGAAACCGGCCACCGGCTTGCCGTGGCGGGCCGACAGATCGTCCAGCAGATGCTGCGCCAAAATCGCCACATCACCGCGCCGGGCGCGCAGCGGCGGGACGGCGATTTCGGTTGCGGCCAGGGCATACATCAGATCGGCGCGGAACCGGCCCTCGGCCACGGCGGCGCGCAGATCGCCGCTGGCCCCGGCGATCAGGCGAAGCTGGCTGGCGGTGCTGTCCTGCGCGCCAACCGCGACAAAGGCGCCTTCGGTCAGCAGCCGCAGCAGTTGCAACTGCAATCCCGGCCCGATCTGGTCGATGCCCGACAGATAGAGGGTGCCGCGATCCGCCTTTTGAATCAGCCCGATCCGGGCCACGCCGCCGGGCAGCACACCGCGCCGCGCCCCGAACAGCTCGATCGCCGCCAGATCCTCGGGCAGGCCGGCCAGGGCCAGTTCGTAAAACGGCTTGTCGGACCGCAGCGATCCGTAATGCATCGCCCGCGCCAGTGCCGCCTTGCCGGTCCCCGCCTCGCCGGTCAGCAGCACCGGCACGTCGAAACTGGCGATCTGACGGGCCAGGGCGACCGTGGCGTTCATCGGGCTGGAGGGGCTGCGCAGGATGGTTTCAAACCCCATCCCCTCGCGCAGCGCGCGCCTGCGCTTTTCCACCCGGCTCTCGACCGTCTGGTTGGCAAAGCGCATTTCCAGCGTCAGCCGTTCATTGTCGCGCGCAAGCTGGAACAGCCGCGCGGCATTGCGCACCGCCATCAGCAGGTGGTCGGGATGCCAGGGCTTTGCGATGAACTGGTGTATCCCGGCATCGTTGATCGCCGCGATCATCGCCGCCGGGTCGGTATATCCGGTGATGATGATGCGCACGGTTTCGGGCCAGCGTTCGCGCACCTCGGTCAGGAAATCGACGCCCGACCGGCCCGGCATCCGCTGATCGCAGACCACGACCTGCACCCAGTTGTCGGCCAGGGCCTGCGCGCCCGCCGCCGCATCGGGCGCGGTCAGGATGTCGAAATCATCCTCCAGCGCCATCTTCATCGCCGACAGCGAATGCGGTTCGTCATCGACCAGAAGGACGGCGGGGCGCGGGCTGGCCATCAGCCGACCCGCCGCAGAGTCTTGGCGGCGCGCGCGCGGCCCAGCCAGGCCAGCCAATCCGCCATCCCCTCACCGGTGCGGGCCGACAAGGCGATCACCTCGATCGCCGGGTTTACGCGGCGCAGGTTGGCGACATAGGCATCCAGATCGGCATCGCAATGGGGCGCCAGATCGACCTTGTTCAGGATCGCCAGCCGCGCGGCGGTGAACATGTCGGGGTATTTCAGCGGCTTGTCCTCACCCTCGGTGACCGAGAGGATCGCCACCTTGGCATCCTCACCCAGATCAAAGGCGGCGGGGCAGACCAGATTGCCGACGTTTTCGATGAACAGCAGGCTGGCCGGTTGCAGCGCCAGATCATCCATGGCGTGACCAACCATATGGGCGTCCAGATGGCAGCCCTTGCCGGTGTTGATCTGGATCGCGCGGGCGCCGGTGGCGCGGATGCGGTCGGCATCGTTGCTGGTCTGCTGGTCGCCCTCGATCACCGCCAGCGGCGTGTCGCCAAGCGCCTGAATGGTGCGGCACAGCAAGGTCGTTTTCCCCGATCCGGGCGAGGACACCAGGTTGACCGCCAAGGCCCCAAGCGCCGCCAGCACGCGCCGGTTGCCCGCCGCATAGGCGTCGTTCTTGGCCAGAATGTCGGCCTCGACCGCGATCAGCCGATCCTGCGACATGCCCGCCACGCTGACCCCGGCAGCGCCGGTGCCGAAATGCAGGTGGTCATGGGCATGGCCGTGGTGATGGTCATGGTCGTGGGCGTGGTGATGACCCTGCGAATGCCCCGCCCCCTCGAACTTTGCGCTACCGCAACCGCAAACCGTGCACATCAGACCACCTCCATATCCTTGATCCGCATTTCATCCCCCGCCACCGGCATCAGCCGCCCGCCGCCGCAGCGCGGGCAGGGGTCCAGCCGGGCGGCCAGGTCGACCTCGACCATACAGTCGTAACACAGCGCACGGCCCGGCAGATCAACGATCTCAAGCTGCGCGCCCTCGGCCGGGCTGCCGCGCATTACCACGTCAAAGGCGAAGTGCAGCGCGGGCTTTTCCACCCCGGCAAAGCGGCCGATTTCCAGCCGCAGCACGGTCACGCGGTCAAAGCGGTGCAGTCGGGCCTGATCCTCGACGATGCTGCGGATGCCCTCGACCAGCGACATTTCATGCATGGACGGCACCCGTCAGATGCACCGGCAGGCAGGGGTCGAGGATCGCAAGCGCCAGATCGGCGGCGGCGCGGTCAGGCAGGCCCGACAGCGCGCGTTCGACCAGACCGCCGGGCGCGGTGATGTGATCGGTGGGGGTGATCCGGTCCAGCGCGGTCAGGATGCCCGCCACCTGCGCCGCCCGCAGGTGATAGGCCCCGCGCGCCGCGGGCAGGATCGCCAGCCCCGGCGCAGGCGACCGCGCGGGCGGCAGGTCGCCCGCAAGCACCTTCGCCAGATCGACCAGCCGCCCCATCGCACGCCAGAACAGATCGCGCGGCTGTCCGGCCAGCAGCGGGTGATCCGCGCGCCGCCCGGCCGGGGTGTTTTCACAGGCAGCACGACAGGCAAGCGCGGCGGGCGTGGGGTCGGGCAGGTGCCAGTCGCCCCTTGGCACCGCCGCCCGGATCGCGGCCATCAGCGGCGCGAATCCCTGACCCGAGGTCAGCCAGGCGGCCATCTGACCCGGCGCGGGCAGGTCGATCGCGGCGGGCGGCTTGACCGGCTGGACCGCCAGCCCCAGCAGTCGTGGCCAGATCACCGCCAACCGCGCCATGTGATCGCGGATGATGTCGGCGCGCAGGGCATCGACCGGCGCGGGCAGACCCAGGGCCAGTCGCAGCCCGGTTTCCTGCGCCGCGCCGCACAGGTTGAACAGCCGCGCCAGCATCGGGCCGGCCTGATCAACGGGGCGGCCCAGCAGCAACGCCTCGACCGGAAGGGATCGGCGCAGCGTGATGCGCGCCGGTCCCATCGGCCGCCAATCCAGAGTCAGGCCCCCCAGCGGCGTCATCCGGCATCCTCCCCGGCGGCCCCACGCGACAGCCCGCCGGTCAGCACCGCGCGCCGGGTGGGGGCTTCGGGCAATGCCGCTTCGGCCTCGGCGGGCGGGGCCAGCTCGGCCTCGCGCGCCGCGCGGATGGTGGCGGCGCGGTCGGTGTCCTCATCGCGGTGCGCGGGGTCGAACAGGGCCGCCATCACCGCCCGCGCAACCTCGACCGCCTGCATCTGGCTGGCAAAATCGCCCATCGGTGAAAACAGCGAACAGGCCTTGTAACCGCCTGTCATCGGCCGGGTATTGTGCAGAAACTCATACCGGCCCGAGGGGAAGTCGATCACCTCTTTCGCGCCGGGGGTCAGCGCCGACCAGTCCTCGCCCCCGGCGGGCAGCATCACCAGGTTCATGAACCAGGGCGAGATCAGCACACCCAGCGGGCGGCCCTGATGCAGGGCAAAGGCCACGGCCTCGACATGCAGGGCGGCGTTGACCATCGGCACCTGGCGCATGGTCGAATGCCAGATGTCGCGGAAATCAGCGACCAGGGCGCGGGTGCGGGCGTCGATCGCGGCGGCCTCGGCCAAAGCGGCGGCACCGGGGTCGTCGCGCACCATGAACTGCGCCTTGGGCGCGCCGCAGCCGGGGCAGGACCAATCGCCGGGCAGATCGACAAAGGCGGTGCCGGGCAGCACCTGCCTTGTGTCGTCGCCCTCGGCCGGGTCATAGGGCGTCCAGCAGATCTTGCATTCCAGGATCGCCGCCGGGCTGATCCGGTCATTGGCGCCCAGATACGAGCCTTCAAAGCCTGCGCGGGGGGCGGGGGCGGCGCTCATCGGATAGCCTCGATCACCTGTCGGATGCGGGCGGCGCTGTCGGCCAGATCCTCGGGCGCGGCAAGGGCGACTTCGGGCATCGCCGTCACCTCGAACGTGTCCAGGATCAGGCTGTCCATCGAGTTGAAGAACTGCACCTTCCAGACGTGATCCAGCGCGGTTGCGGTGACGCGGCAATTGCCATAGCCGCGCGACAGGATGGTGGTCGCGCCCTCACCCAGGGCGCGGTCCAGCCAATCCAGATCCTCGGGCGTGTGCGGCAGCAGGGTCAGGTTGACGACATGCGCCATCTTGCCCGGCACCCAGGCCGCCGAAGCATCCGCCAGTTCCGAGATCAGCGCGGGTGCATTGACCACCCC
The DNA here is from genome assembly GCF_041927815.1 of Paracoccus zhouxuedongae. Classification (NCBI taxonomy): domain Bacteria; kingdom Pseudomonadati; phylum Pseudomonadota; class Alphaproteobacteria; order Rhodobacterales; family Paracoccaceae; genus Paracoccus; species Paracoccus zhouxuedongae. Next base: position 209,309 of record NZ_JBHFHM010000001.1, on the reverse strand, counting down.
TGCCGGGCGCGCGGCCTGCGCGCCAAGCGCGGGGCGATGCGGCAGATGCGCGCGGCGGGTGGCCAGCGCCGGGGCGGGGGCGACCTCGATCCGGTCGATGCCCGAACCGGCGATCGCCCAGACCCCGGCGAAGACGCTTTCCTGCACGGCAAGCGCGGGCGCGCCCCGGATCTTCATCGCAACTTCGCCCTGGCCCAGCGTTTCGGCCAGCAGGCGGCGCGCGGCGGGCGAAAGGCCGGTCAGATCGAAATCCGCCCCCTGCCCGGTCGCCGCGCAGGCATCGCAGGCATCGGCCACCCGCGCCAGCAGCGCCAGCACCGGGGCGGCGGTCGCGCCGTCATCGACCTCGGGCAGGTGCGGCGCATAGGTGCGCATCCCCGAGGGCATGGCCGTATAGATCAGTTCGTCGTCCTCGGGTTGCGAGCCGGGGCCGAAACCGGCGGGCGGCAGGTGAAAGGTCGCCATGGATCAGGCCCCCAGCAGATGTGGAATGCGGGTCATGTAATCATCCCAGTCGCGGATCTTTTCGATGGCGCCGACAAAGCGGCCATCGCGAAAGAACAGGAAGCCGGGGGTCTTCAGCGCCCGATGCGCGTGGCGCAGGTCGGATTCGATGGCGTCATCGACCAGGGCGCAATCGAAGGCCCCCTGAAAGGCCAGCCGAAGTTCGGGCAGGATGACGGCGGCATCGGCGGTTTCCAGATTGCGCGCCGCATCGCCGGGGATGAACAGGCAATGCGCGCCGGCCCGGTCGGTGAATGCCGCGACCTCAGCCGCATCGGTCAGCCGTGGCCAGCCCAGATCGGATTCCAGCCGCGCGATCAGCGGATGGGGCGGGCGCGGCGCGGTGACGGTGTCGTCGTCATGGGCGTGGGAATGATCGTGCATGGCCTATCCGGTGCTGTGGCCGGCATCCAGCGCGGCCTGAAGATGGGGGGGAAGCTGGGGGCTGCGGGCCTCCAGGTCTGCAAAGGCCGCGCCCGCGTCGCCACCGGCCATGACGGCGGCCAGACCGGCCAGGGCATCACCGATCAGCCGCGCGGTCTGGGCGTCGATCACGCTGCGCGACGCGCCCAGAAAGGTCAGCACCCAGTCACCGGCGCGGGCATCGGGGGTCAGCGACAGGTCGATCAGCGCGCCGTCCTCGGTCTGGCCGGCGATGCCGGTGACCTGGGTCAGCCGCGCGGGAATGCCGATGCACATCAGCCGACCTCGGGCAGAAAGCGGTGATCGCCGATGCGGCAGGCGTCATCGGCGGCGGGGCGGCCGCCCTCATAGGCGGTGCGTGCAAGGCTCGGGTCGGCCAGATCGCCGGTGGCGGTGCGTCCGGGCCGCACGGTGACGCCCCAATCGGCCAGCACCTGCCGGGCGATGTCCAGCGCCGGGGCGATCTGGGCGGCGACGATGGGGCGCAGACTGCCGCCGTAATCCTCCAGCTCTTGCGGCTGGCAGCCGATCAGCACCATGCGGGCGGGGCAATAGCCCATCAGCGTGGCGGTGGCGATCACGTCCTGAAAGCCGGTCTGGTGCAGGCTCATCTTCTTGGCGCCCATGAAGGCCGGCACCTGATCGTCGCGCACCACCTTCAGCGTGCCGGGGGCCAGGCCGTAATCGACCGCATCGAAGACGATCATCGCATCGGCCTGTTCCAGAAACGGCAGCAGATAAAGGCCCTGCGTGCCACCGTCCATGATCCGCACATGATCGGGCAAAGCGACCTGGCCCGCCAGTTCCTCGACGCAGCGGACGCCGAAACCCTCGTCGGCCCACAGCAGATTGCCGATCCCCAGGATCAGGATGTTCGGTCCGGTGTCGGTCATGCCGCCCCTCCCCAGGTAGCTGGAAGGCGGTTGACCGCCTTTGGCTTAAGTCGAGAGTAGGGCTTCCAGTTTGCACCCCGCAATGAAAATGATGGCGGCGGGTGATTTTGGATAATGCGCTGATTTCGCTGTCAATTCAGGCGAAAGCGACAACAAGGACCACCCGAAAACCGAAAAGTAATCTTCCACTTTGCGCGAGAACCGGAAAGCAATCGGGCGCCACAAGGGCGCCCGATTCACCGTCCGGGGAAGGACGATCACTCGGCCCGGTCATCCTTGAAGGTGCGATGACCCGAAATCATCGTCGACACCATCGATTGCCGCGACATGATGTCCTCGCGCACGGCGGCATAGATGTGGATGATCGCAAAGACCACGATCGCCCACATGCCCAGGTGATGCAGCGTGTGCAGGCGTTGGCTGTTCTGCACCAGCCCCAGCACCCAGCCAAAGATCGTGTCGGGCCATGACCCCTGCCCCGCGCCCTCGGCATACAGCGCCCAGCCGGTAACGATCATGAAGCTGAGGCCCACCGTCATGAAGAAGAACATCGCCAGTTGCGCCAGCGGGTTATGGCCGACGTATTTCTTGGGCTGACGCTCAAGGAACAGATACCAGCGCAGTTCGAACATCAGCTCGGCCCACCAGCGACGGTTCAGCAGCGGCAGATAGAACATCTGCCGCGCGTGGTGATTGCCGACAAAGGCCCAGTAGATGCGGCCGAAAAAGCCCACGGTCAGGATCATCGCGGCGGCGAAATGCGCGAACCGGATATAGCCGAAGATGAACTGATGCGTGGCCTCGGTATGACCGACGGTCGGCGGGGGCGATCCGATCAGCCAACCGGTGACACACAGGATCAGGATCGCCGCCGCATTGGTCCAGTGCCACAACCGCACCGGCGCCTCATAGACATAGACCGAGGTGCGCTTGCGGATCGACTGGATGTCCTGGGCGGTGGCGTCGCCGGTCAGGCGCGCGGCCTCAAGCGGCAGGGGCACATCGGGGTTCGGGGTGTGGATGGACTGCGCCATGGCCTAGCCCGCCATCAGCGCAAGGCCGGACAGCGCGATCCCGGCCCCCATCAGGGGCTGCGCCAGCGGCCAGGCCGCGACCCGGCGGGCCAGGGCGATGCCGACCAGATGCAGGCCCGCGGTAGCGATCAGGAATCCCGCCAGATAGGCGGCGGCATTGCCCGTCGCCTCGGTCGCATGGGCGTGGCCATGGGCCGAGGCAAAGGCCGCGATCATCGCAAGCGCGGCCAGCGTCAGCCCGTGCGCCTGCCCCCGGCGCGACACCAAGGTCAGCAGCCCGAAGGCCAGGACCGATGCCAGGATCACCGCCTCGACCGCCGGATAGGCGATGCCCGCCCAGGACATCGCCGCCCCCGCCGCCATCGCGGCCAGAAAGGCCGCCGCCCCCAGCCAAAGACGCTTCGGCAGCACAAAGCCCGACCACAGGCCGACCGCCAGCATCGCCAGCAGGTGATCCGGCCCCAGGATCGGGTGGGTCAGCCCATGCACGAAACCATCGGCATGGCCCACCCCGGTATGCGCAAGCGCCGGGCTGGCGATCAGGGCGGCAAGGGTTGCCATCGGCAGGATTTTCATGGTCGCATCTCCCCTTTTTAGCGGACCTTGACCCGGGTCAGTTCCTGACCGTCGGGCGACATCACATGGGTGGAACAGGCCAGACAGGGGTCGAAACTGTGCAGCGTGCGCAGGATCTCGACCGGCTCGTCAGGGCGTTCCATCTTGGTATCCAGAAGGCTGGCCTCGAAGGCGCCGATATTGCCGGCCGCATCGCGCGGACTGCCGTTCCAGGTGGTCGGCACGACGCATTGGTAATTCTCGATCCGGCCGTCCTTGATCTTGATCCAGTGACCCAAGGCGCCGCGCGGCGCCTCGGTCATGCCGACACCCTTGGCCTCTTTCGGCCAGGTCGAGGGATCCCACTTTTCGACATTGGCGGTGCTTTGATCGCCGTTGCGGATATTGGCGATCAGCTTGTCGAAGAAGTGCTTTTGCAGCCGCCCGCAATATTCGCTTTCCAGCGCCCGCGCCGCCGTGCGCCCCAGGGTCGAGAAGATCGCGTTCAGCGGCAGGTTCATCGTGCGCAACAGGCCATCGACCTGGTTCCTGATGTCCTCATGCCCCTTGGCATAGCCGACGACATAGCGCGCCAGCGGCCCCACCTCCATCGCGTGACCGCGCCAGCGGGGGGCCTTGATCCAGGAATATTTCGCCGCCTCGTCCAGCGCCTCGATATTGGTGCGAGTGCCCTTGGCATTGGGGCCAAGTTCGTATTTCGGCTCGGTCACGCCGTCCCATGGGTGCAGGCCGCGGCCCGGCTCGCCATAGGTATACCAGGAGTGGTCGACGAACTCCTGTACCTGTTCGGGGTCACGCGGGTCGACGTCATGCACCTCGGACAGGTTGCCGTTGATGATCGCACCGCGCGGCAGGTGCAGCTGCTCGGCGCTGAAATCATTGGGATTTTCGGGAATGTCGCCATAGGCCATGCAAGCCTGCGACGACAGCCCGCCGCCATACATCCAGTTGCGATAAAAGCCGCCGATCGCCACCACATCGGGCAGATAGACATTGCGGTTGAACTCGATGCAGCGGTCGATGATCGAGCTGACAAGGTTCAGCCGTTCCATGTTGATCGCGCCGACCGCGCCAACGCCGTCGATATTGATCGGGCAGGGCACGCCGCCGACCAGCCAGTTCGGATGCGGGTTCTTGCCGCCGAAGATGGTGTGGACCTTGACGATTTCCTTTTGCAGGTCCAGCGCCTCAAGATAGTGGGTGGTCGCCATCAGATCGGCTTCGGGCGGCAGCAGATAGGCCGGATTGTCCCAATAGCCGTTCTTGAACAGCCCCAACTGACCGCTTTCGACAAAGGCCTTCAGCCGGTTCTGCACGTCACGGAAATAGCCGGGACTGGACAACGGATGGCTGGGGCTGACCGTCTGCTGCAATTCGCTGGTGGCCTTGGGGTCGGCGCGCAGGGCGTTGACCGGGTTCACCCAATCCAGCGCGTGCAGGTGATAGAAATGCACGATGTGATCGTGGATTTGCAGGTTCAACTGCATCATGTTGCGGATCGAGTTGGCATTGTCGGGGATGCTGATCCCCAACGCATCCTCGACCGCGCGCACGCTGGTCAGCGCGTGGGTGCCGGTGCAGACCCCGCAGATGCGTTCGGTAAAGGCCCAGGCATCGCGCGGGTCGCGGCCTTTCAGGATCACCTCAAGCCCGCGCCACATGGTGCCGGTGCTGACGGCGTTGCGGATGATGCCCTGATCGTCGACGTTCACCTCGCAGCGCATATGGCCTTCGATGCGGGTCACCGGGTCGACGACGATGCGGCGGCCGGAATTGTCCAGGTTGAAGCCGTTGGGGGTTGCGACGACCATCGATCAGGCCTCCTCGTTCTTTTTCTGAGCGCGCTTCAGCGCGGATATGGCGGCATGGACGGCCACCGCGCCGCCGACCGCACCGGCGGCGGCCATGCCGATCGTGTCGGCGTTGGATTCGATGCCGAACGGCTTGATCGTGGTCAGCCGGTCATAGAACGACCCCTGATCCCAGAAACCGTCCTCGGAACAGCCGATGCAGCCATGGCCCGACTGGATCGGGAACGAGGTTCCCTCATTCCAGCGCACGGTCGAACAGGCGTTATAGGTGGTCGGCCCCTTGCAGCCCATTTTATAAAGGCAATAGCCCTTGCGGGCGTTCTCATCGTCCCAGGCCTCGACGAACTGGCCGGCGTCGAAATGCGGGCGGCGATAGCACTTGTCGTGGATACGCTGCGAATAGAACATCGCCGGGCGGCCCTGCCGATCCAGCGTCGGTAGCCGGTCGAAGGTCAGCATATAGGTGATGACGCCGGTCATCACCTCGGCGATGGGCGGGCAGCCGGGCACCTTGATGATCGGCTTGTCGGTGATGACCTTGTGCACCGGCGTCGCGCGCGTCGGGTTCGGCGCCGCCGCCTGCACGCAGCCATAGGAGGCGCAGGCGCCCCAGCTGATGATCGCCTTGGCGTGCTGGGCGGCATGGCGCAACTGTTCGACAAAGGGCTTGCCGCCGACGATGCAGAACATGCCGTCTTCGTTCAGCGGCGGGTTGCCCTCGACCGCCAGGATGTAGTTGCCCTTGTATTTCTCGATCGTGTCTTGTAGCGCGGCCTCGGCCTGATGCCCGGCGGCGGCCATCAGCGTGTCGTCGTAATCAAGGCTGATCATCGACAGCACCACATCCTTGGCCAGCGGATGCGCGGACCGGATGAAACTTTCCGAACAGCAGGTGCATTCAAGGCCATGGACCCAGATCACCGGGGTGCGCGGCTTGGTTTCCATCGCATGTGCGATCTTGGGCACGAAAGCCGGGCCAAGGCCCAGGGCGCTTGCGGTCAGCGCGCAATATTTCATGAAGCTGCGGCGGGTGATCCCCTGCCGGCGCATGACGTCGTAAAAGGTTTCGATCTGGGACAAGGCGCCCTCCCCTGCGTGGCCGCGTTGGTTCAGGACAGACTGGCAGGCGGGATGGGCGCGATGTCAGGAAAAATGCGCACTGCGCGCGATGTCGATTTCGTGTTTGATGACAAGGACTTGATCGCCACCGGGCGGCAACGGCCCGGTCAGCTGCTGACCAGTCGCCCCGCCGACCGGTCAGCCGCTTACCGCCGCGATCACCGCCTGGCCAAGCGCCAGCCCGCCGTCGCCTGCGGGCGTGGTGCGATGGCTGATCACCGGCAGCCCGGCCAGTTCGGCCTGGAACGCGGCCAGCAGCCGGGCGTTCTGGAAGCAGCCCCCTGACAGGACCACGGCGCGCGCCTCGCCCCGTTCCACCAGCCCGCGCGCAACCCCGGCAAAGGCCCGCGCGATGCCCGCATGGAAAGCCCCCGCGATCAGGGACAGATCGCGCCCCGCCGCCAGATCAGCGGCCATGGCGCGCAACATCGGCGCCGGGTCCAGCCCCGGCAGCGGATAGGGCGGGGCGTCGCGCGCCACCGCCTCCAGCCGCATCGCCGCCTCACCCTCATGGCTTTGGCGCAGGCACAGGCCCAGCAGCGCCGCCGCCGCGTCGAACAGCCGCCCCATCGAGCTGGCCATCGGCGCGTTCACCCCGGCGGCGACCGCAGCCCGCAGCGCGGCGACCGGCTGACCAGCCAGCAGCCGGTCGGACAGATCCGCCAGCCCGGCCTGATCCAGCCGCACCAGCAGATTGCGCCACGGGTCACGCGCCGCCAGATCGCCACCCGGCAGCGGTGCGGGGGCCAGATGCGCGATGCGGGTGACGCCGTGGTAATCGCCCAGCAGCACCTCGGCACCCCAGGTCTGGCCGTCGGTCCCCAGACCCGTGCCATCCAGCACGATCGCCGCCACCTGCCCGCCGTCCCGCGCCCAGCCGGCTTCGGCAAGGCACGCCGCCAGATGCGCGTGGTGATGCTGCACCGCGATCAGCGGCAGCCCCATCGCATCTGCCATCGCTTGCCCGGCCTGACTGGCGGCATAGCCGGGGTGCAGGTCGATGGCGATGCGCGCCGGCTGGTGGTCGAACAAGGCGCCCAGATCGGCAATGGCGCGGTGGAACTGATCGCGGTTCAGCGCCCCGTCCAGATCGCCCAGGTGATGCGACAGCATCGCCTGCCCCCGCTTGGTCAGACAGATCGCGCCCTTCATCTGCCCGCCCATCGCCAGCACCTGCGGCGCGCCCTCGAACCCCGGCGGCAGCGGCAGCACCCCCGGCACCCGCCCGCGCGCACGCCGCAGCACCATCGGCGGGGTGGCGCGTTCCACGCTGTCATCCAGCCGCCGGGCAATGTCGCGATCATGCATCAGAAAGCCGTCGACAAAGCCCGCCAGCTTCGCCCGCGCCTCGTCATTGCCGATCACCTGCGGCTCGCCCGACAGATTGCCGCTGGTCATCACCAGCGGACGCCCAACCGCCGCCAGCAACAGATGATGCAGCGGCGTATAAGGCAGCATCCAGCCGACATGGCCCAGCCCCGGCGCGATCCCGGCTGGCGGGTTACAGGCGATCAGCACGATCGGCGCGGCGGGGTCGGCCAGCAGCGCCCACTCCGCCGGACTGGGCGCGCACAGATCCCCGATCATCGCCCGCGTCCCCATGACAGCGAAGGGCTTGGTCGGCCGCCGCTTGCGGTCGCGCAGCCGCGCCACGGCATCGGCATTCAGCGCGTCGCAGCCCAGATGAAACCCGCCCAACCCCTTGATCGCCAGTACCTGCCCCGCCGCCAAGGCCGAAGCCGCCCAAGCCACCGGATCACCCGCGACCTCGCCCGCGCGATCCTCGGCCCACAGACGCGGGCCGCAGGCGGGGCAGGCGATGGGCTGCGCGTGGAATCGCCGGTCGGCCGGATCACCGTATTCCGCGCGGCAGTCATCACACAGACGAAACCGCGCCATGGTGGTGCGCGCCCGATCATAGGGCAGGCCGTTCAGGATCGAAAAGCGCGGCCCACAATGGGTGCAGTTCGTAAAAGCATAGCCCGCGCGCCGACCCGTGCCGAACACCTCATCCCGGCAGGCGTCGCAGGTGGCGGCATCGGGGGTCACGCGGGTCTCGGCCCCCTGCCCGCGACTGGCGCCGATCACGAAGCCCTTCGGCGCAGGCCCGGCCAGATCACCGACCTCGACCGCATCGACCCGCGCCAAAGGCGGCGCGCGGTCGCGCAAACCCACCAGAAAGCCATCCAGATCGCCGCCAAAAGCCTCGATCAGCACGCCTTCGGGATCGTTCAGCACCTGCCCCGCCACGCCGTGATCCCGCGCAAGCTGCCAGACAAAGGGCCGAAAGCCGACGCCCTGCACCTGCCCGCGCACCCTGATCGTCTTGCCCGCCACGCCGCCTTCTTTCTTGCCCAAATACGCCGGGGGTCCGGGGGCAGCGCCCCCGGCGCCCTCCACCTAATGCACCGTGCAGACCATGCAGGGATCGAAACTGCGCACCACATGCTGCACCGCCAGCGGGGTCACTTCACCCTCGGCCACCGGCACGCCGACCAGGGCGGCCTCCAGCGGGCCGGGCACCCCCGCCGCATCGCGCGGGCTGAAGTTCCAGGTCGTCGGCGCGACGATCTGATAGCCCGCGATGCGGCCCCGCTCGATGCGCAGCCAATGGCCCAGGGCGCCGCGCGCGGCCTCGACCAGACCGGCACCGCGCGCCGCAGCGGGCATCCGTGCCTGCACCATATAGCGCGCGCCGGTGTCGATGCGGGCGGCCAGATCCTCGAGGACCGGCTGACTGCGCGCCAGTTCCAGCAGCCGCCCCGCGACCCGCGCCAGCACGCCACCACCCTGCGCCACCAGATCGGCGGCAAGCGGATGGCCATCGATCAGTTGCCGCGCCAAGGCCCCCACCTCGACCGGCTGGCCATCGAGGCGCGGGGCCTTGCACCAACTATAGGCGGCCTCCCGCATTGCCAGATCGGGGTCGGTCTGCCCGTCGAACGGATGCGCCGCGCCGCCCAGCATCCAGGCATGCGACAGGTCTTCGCGGATCGCCCCCTGATCGACCGGCCCGGCCGGGCCGCGATCCCACAGCCCCGCGGCAAAGACCGGGCCTTCGGCCAAGGGATAGGCGCCGAACGACAGATACCGCCCCGCCCCCGCCCCCAGCCGCGCCAGATCCAGCGTGGTGGCGGCCCTGATGAACAGGCCCACATCGCCCGTCTGCCACCGCATCAGTGCCGCCTGACTGTCCAGCGCGGCAAAGGCCTCAAGCGGGGCGCCGAAGACCACCTTTTCCAGACAGCGGCGAAAGCCGCGCAGCGCGGCGATGATGCGCATCTTGTCGCTGGTGCCGGGCGCGCGGGTCACGCCGCCGGGCTGGATCGCCAGCGTATGCGGCCACTTCCCGGCCATCAGCCCCAGGATGTGCATCAGTTCCGCCCGCGCAGCCATCGCCGCGCGCTGCGCGGACCCCTCGGCGGCGGTGAAACGGTCGATCATCGCCCCGTGCCACTCCTGCCCGGCATAGGCGGGGCGCGCGAAATCGGGCATGAAGAACAGGTTGAAATGGAACAGGTGGTCCGAGACATTCTCGACCGCATGGATCAGCGCGATCATCGCGGCGGCCTCGGGTGTCGGCTCGACCCCCATCGCCGCGCCAAGCGCACGGGCGGCGGCGACCGATTGGCTGATCGAACAGATGCCACAGATGCGCGGCACCAGCGTCAGCGCATCCATCGGGTCGCGCCCGGTCAGCATCGGCTCGAACCCGCGATACAGCGGCGCATTCACCCGCGCGGCGCGCACCCGGCCCGCGTCGATGTCCAGCGTCACCTCCAGATCGCCTTCGACCCGGTTGAAGGGACCGACGATCAGCCGCCGGGGTGCGCTTGCGTCCCCGCTCATCGCCGGGCCTTGGGCGGGCTGGGCGGCACGGTGATGCGGTCGGCGACGGCGTTGCGCGCGATCCGCTCGGGCGTCGCCGCCTTCGACAGCGAGGCAAGCGCCATGAACCACGCCTTCGGCATGTCCGAGGGCAGGCCGATCGGAATGCCCGCGATCTTTGGCGTCTCGGCAAAGGGGTGGCGCGGTTCCTCGAACTCGGGCGCGGTGCAGCTGATGCAGGGATACCCGCCCGATGTGCAGGATCCCGCACCGTTCCAGGGCCGGATGTTGCAATCGCCCGCCGCCTGTGTGCCGACACAGCCCAGATGTTCCATCATGCAGCCGATTTCCGACAGCATCCGCGCACTGGCCTTGTATTCATAGAACTCGTTCTTGCTGCATCCGTGATGCACAAGATGCTGCGCAAAGAACAGCGGCCGCGCCAGGGCATCCAGACCGGTGGCATCCAGCGCGCCCTCGGCCAGTTGCATCAGCGTCTCGATCACCCAGCCGGGATGGGTGGGGCAACCCGCGACATTGATCACCGGCAGCCCGCCCGTGGCGCGCCAGCCAGCGGCCAGGATGCCGCCGGGATGCGCCCCCTCATACTGCAAGCCGGCCGCGTCCGACGGGTTGCCGCCCGCCGTCGTCACCCCGCCAAAGGCCGCGCAACTGCCGACCGCCACCACATGCCGGGCGCGCGGCGCAAGCGCCCGAACCCAGTCCAGCATCGACCGCCCGGTGCCTGACAGCATCTGGAACCGCCCGGTGCCCCGCGGCCCGCGCGCCACCGCGCCCTCGACACACAGGATGTCCAGCGCCAGATCGCCGCCCGCGATCCGATCCAGCAGGTCGCGCACCTCATCCCCGGTCTGCGGCGACAGCGCGGGATGCCAGATCAGGTCGATCCCGGCGCGGTCCAGCGCGGTCAGCGCGTCGGGGCTTTCCGCGCACAACAGCGACATCGTGCAGCCACCGCAACCCGCCGCCTGAAGCCAAAGCAGGTTCATGTCGCGCCCCCATCCAGCGTTTCGGCCAACGCCAGATCCAGCGCGAAACAGGCGCCCCGCGGCTGGTCGATCAGGCGCAGTCGCCCGCCATGCTCTTCGACGATCTTGTGGCTGATCGACAGGCCAAGCCCGGTGCCGCGCCCGACCGGCTTGGTGGTGAAGAACGGATCAAAGATCGCGGGCCGCAGCGCTGCCGGAATGCCCGGCCCGTTGTCGGCCACCGTCAACAACGCCCGCCCCGCCTGCGGCTGGTGGTGAATGGTGATCGCGGGATCCGGCGTGCCGTCCAGCGCGTCGATGGCGTTCTGCACCAGGTTCATCACCACCTGCTGCACATGCCCGGCACGGCCCCGCACCATCAGCGGCGCCTCACCCTCGAACCGCACCGGCACCGGCGTCTTGGTGCCGCGCAGCACCCAGTTCGCCGCCACCCGCACCGTCTCGGCCAGGTCAAAGGCGATCATGTCGCCCGCGCCATCGGCGGACAGGCGGCGCAGATCCTCGACGATATCGCGCACCCGCTCGGCCCCGTCGCGCGCCCCGCGCACTGCCTCGCGCAGGTTGCGCAATTCGCGGTCCAGGCGCAGATCCTCACGCAGGGCGATCAGCTCATCGCGTGAGGCGCCGGCCTGCACCCGGTCGAAATAGGTCTCGAACTTCGTGGCATAGCGTTCCAGCGCGTGCGTATTGGCGTAAACAAAGCTGATCGGGTTGTTCAATTCATGCGCGACCCCGGCCAGAAGCCGCCCCAGCGACGCCAGCTTTTCGTTGCGCACAAGCTGCGCCTGCGCCGATTTCAGCTCGGCATGGCTGTGGGCCAGGGCCGTATAGGCGCGGCGCAATTCGCCCACCGGACGGCCCGTCAGCACCAGCCCGGCCACGCGCCCGCGATCATCCAGACGCGGCGCCACGGCCAGGTCCAGCACCTCATCCACCGCATCCAGCCCCGCCTCAAGATGCTGGGGGGCCTTGCTGTGGCCCGCATCGGTCAAAGCCTGCGCCAGGCGCGGCTGATCCTCGGGGCGGAACAGCGTGCTGACGTCCTGCCCCAGCAGGTGATCGCGCGACTGGCCGGTGCGATCGCAGGTCGATACCGAGATGTCCTCGATCCGGCCCGTGCGATTGACGACGATCAGCACGTCCGAGACCGATTGCAGCACCGAATGCAGATGGAACCGCAGCGATTCCAGTTCGGCGTTCTGCGCCTCAAGCTGGTTCTGGTGATCGACCAGATCGGCATAGGTGCGATCCATCGCCGACAGCACATCGCCCCAGGCGGCGTCGGAAAGACCAGGAAGTGAGCCGGGCGCGTTGACCATGCCCCGATGAACGGCGGCGCGGGGGGAACTGTCAAGGGTGGGAAAGGGGTGGTGCCGGTGAAGGGCGCCTTAAGGCAATGATTTGATTTACCATTCCAGCATTGTGCGTATTTTTTGCGGGCGGCGGCATTTTCCTTCTTGCAATGCTAACGTGATGTTAGTATATACGACTTATCAGCAGACGAGCTGATGCGGGCGCCCCGCCGGATCGAGGGGCAGGAGACAGACAGATGATCGTCAAGTATAACACTCGCCCCGCAGGCACCAAAGTCGGCGGAACCCCGCGCGAAGAGCTGGCCGCTTGGGAGGCTGATGGCTACGAGATCGTGCGGATTGAAATCGACCGCGAAGGTTATATCTCGGCCTATGTGCGGAAATGGGGCGAAACCAAAAGCCTGACGATCAACGTCGAGGACGCCGCCCCCTCTCCCGCGATCGCCACCACTACCGGCAAAGATGCCATCACTCCCAAGCAAATCGCGCTGATCAAGCGTCTGGGCGGCGAATACCACCCCGGCATGAGCAAGCGCGATGCCTCGGCTCTGATCGACGATCTGCTCGCGAGCTAATGATGCTCCGCCAAATCACCACCATCGCTGATCGGCAGGACATGCCGATCAGCTCAATCTCGGCCTATGCGGTGCTGGGGCAGCCGCATGGGCTGATCGCTATCAACTGGGCCGCATGGTCGCAATCCGCGCCCGACGACCAGCCAGTCGGTGTCACGGCCCTCGACTGGCAGCGCGCGGCCGAAACGACGCTGCCGCTGCAAATCGCGCCCGACACCGAGGCGCAGATCCTCGCGTCGGCCTGGGCACTGGGTGCCTGGGATGTCACGCGCACGGTGCTGCCCGCCAATGTCGAGGGGGCACTGCCGCCGGTGCTGGGCGGCCTGGCCGATCTCGCGCGGCGGCACGGGCTGGTCAGTTGGTCCTATCGACCGATGCTGGGCGGTCCAGTGATGCGAATCAAAGCCTGGGCGCGGCGGGATACGACACTGACGCCGATCCTGGCGGCTCGCGCCGGTGATATGCCGCTGATCGCCATCCCGCCGATCCAACCGGGCCGACAGGTGACGATCCGGCTGGGGCGCGAGGACACAGCGCAGGCGCAGCCCCGCCCGCCGCGCCGTGCAACCGGCAGGCAGCGGGCCGCAATCGTGGCGATGCGCCGCCGACTGGGCGAGGGCGGGCAACCGTTGCCAGCGGCGCTGACCGTGGCAGAGGCCAGCACGATCATATCAGACCTGATGTCGCGGCTAGGCAGATGAGCTATTTTAGACACATCACCTGCAATACCGGCCGGTCGGTCAACCAGTATCGCACAGATATATCCGATGTCGCTATCAGCCGCCTGTCCGATGCGCTCGACATCATCCTCACGGGTGGCACCGCCCAGATCGTCGACGGTTACACCCTCACCGGCACCCACGCGGGCACCTGCCTGATTGCAACCCTGTGGGCCGTCGATGACCCGATCCTGACAATGGCAGTCGCGCTGCGGCAGCGGGGCAGCGATCGCCTATGGGAGGCGATACACAGGGGACAGTCCAACCTGCCGACGTTTGGTCGGCCACCGCCGCGCGCCCCGTGGATCGCCGATCGCGTCGAGCCGACCGCTTCGCGGTATCCTGATGCGCTGCAATGGACAGGTGATCTGTCGCGATGCCTAGCGTGGGCGTGGCACGAGTATAGGAGAGCGCCCGATGACCCCGGCACCTATTGACGACCCCCGCCCCTTTGACCAGGTGCTGCGCGACTGGATCGCGCGGCACGGCGGTAGCGCCTATGCCGCTGCCCCGATCCTGGGATCGACGCAGCAGACGATTGGTCGGTGGCTCAAGGGGGCGCCCTGCGGTCACGAGCGCGCCTATCGCGCGCTGATGACCCTGATCGACGAGGGGCGGGGCTGACCCGCCCTCCGAAAAAAAATCGCGCAGCCTGCATTTTTCCTGTTGCAAATGCAGTCAGTTCGACTATATTTAAATCATCAGCAGGGCAATGGAGCCCGCCAACCAAGGAGACGCTGACATGACGACCCTGGCCATCACCCTGACGCAAGCGCAAGCCGACGCCCTGGCGACCTCACTCGGCATGAACCTGGCCGCGCCGGTGGGTGAAACGATCTACTGCCAGATGGCCACGTTTGACGGTCGCATTGTGCGCCGCGTGACGGCGGAAACCTTTGAAATCTCCGGCTCGAAAAACACCTGCGCGGCCTTTGATCGCCTGGCGAAAACCGTGGCCGCCACGGTGGTCGCTGCCGAGGTTGTCAAACCTGCGACGACCGAGGCGCCCGCCACCGAACGCCAGATCGCCTATCTCGAGCGCCTGATCGACCGCGATCCGGGTGCGGCGATGACCGTTGGCGCCAGCTGTGACGGTGCCAACGTGGTCGCAAATCTGACCAAATCAGATGCCTCGCGCCTGATCGAACAACTGGCGGCAGGTGTGTGATGCAAAACTGCTTTGGACTTACAGGCCTAGCCGAATCGCTGGAATGCAACGATGCCACCAGCCTCTGATCTGACGGGGCGGCGGTTCGGGAAACTTGTTGCCCTATCCCGTTGCCGGACCGAGAAGGGAACAGGATGGGTTTGCCGCTGCGACTGCGGCGCGGAAACCGTGGTGCCAGTCAGACGCCTGGCCTCGGGTGACGACGACAGGCGCGCAATCCGGGCCTGCGAATCCTGCCGATCACGGCGCTGCGCCATCTGCGGGCTGCCCTATCTGAAATCCGGCAGCGCGGCGACCTGCGGGGCCACTCAGTGCAGGATCGAATACCGCCGCCTGCGCAACCGAGCCCATCACGCAGCAAAACTCGCGCGCGATCCTGATTACGATCGAAATCGAACGGCGCGGCGGTTGCAGCGGCTGCGGGCCGACCCAGAGGCGTGGGCTCTGTATCTAGAGTGGTATCGCGCATACATGCGCCGCCCCGAGGTGGTCGAGAGGCGCCGCGCCGCTGCACAGGCTAGGCGGATCGAGCAGCGGCGAACCGCAACTCCAGAAGAAATCGCCGAAAAACGGGAAACGACCAGAGCGTATTACAGGGCGAACCGGGATTCGATACGCGCCTATTTCCGCGACTGGCTGGCAGCAATGCCACCAGACCGCCGACAGCAGTGGGATGCTGCGCAACGGGATGCCCAGGCGCGTTACAAACGCAGGCGCGCGCTGGCACAAATGCTGAAACAATCACGGATGATTCTGGATAGGACACCAAAACATGACCTCTGATGTCACCCAGCGGTTCGACTCCGCGACCATTGCAGCGGTCCCGACCGAGGATCTGCGCGACGAACTCGCCCAGGCGATCGGCATCACAGCGCGATCGCTCGCCTACCTGGCGACGATCTGGGCCGAACTGCAACGGCGGGGCGAGGATCTGTCAGCGCTGCGCGGTGGCGGGCTGTTTACCTATTTGCCCGAAATCGCCGCTGGGCGGTTGCTGCCCGAGCTGGTGGTGCGCTGTGCCGGTCAGGCAATGCTGCTGCGCACCCTAGGCACGCTGCCGATCGAGGAACAACGTCGCGCGATGCGGGACGGCATCACCGTCGCCAGCCTGTCAGAGACCGGGGGAATCGACGCACATCAGATCCCGCTGGAGCAGGTTGGGATTGCCGAAATCCGTCAGGCTTTGGGCGCGGGTTACGTCCGGCCGGTTGCCCAACAGGTCGCGCTGCTGTCCAATGACCGCAGCAAACGCACACAGCCCACCGGCCTGCGCACAATCACCCTGCGGGTGACGGCCGCCGAACATGATGCGGTGGTCCGCAGGGCGCGCGCCGAGGGGATGCGGTCCCCCAATTGGGTGGCCATGCAACTCCGACGCCTCGGCCTGCTGACCGACGACGAATCCCAGTAAAAAAATCGCGCAGCCTGCATTTTTCCTGTTGCAAATGCAGTCAATGTGACTATATTTAATTCATCAGCAGGGCAATGGAGCCCGCCAAACAAAAGGAGACGCTGATATGACCCGCCACGAGATCGCCACCCTGAAAAACGCCGCCACCAACAACACTTTCGGCGCCGACTTTGCTGGCAACTACGACATCAGCAACGATGAGGCCGACCGCATCGCTGACCGCGCCAACAGCTTGGCCGAGTTTGAGGCGATCTGGGAAAACGAAACCTGGTGGCGCGATGAGAGCAACGCATGACATCAGATGAGTTCAAGGAGGCCCAGCACACGCTGGGCCTTTCCGACAGCCAGCTTGGGGCGATACTCGGGGTCGCGCCGGGGACGGTCTCAAAATACAAACGCAAAACGGCCAGCGGCACCTATGTCAATGCGACAGCCGCCCAGGTGATGCGCTGGCTGCTCGCCGGGTTCCGCCCCCCGGAATGGCCCGATGAGCCGCGCGGCGGCAAGCGGGGACGGCCAGCCGATGTTCCTCGCTGACGCGCTGCTGCATAAGTTGATATAAGTAATCTCCGGGTCTGTTGTCAGACCCGGAGACTGGCAAGCTCAAAACTAGCGCGCGGCCACGCCAATGGCCACAAGCACAAGGATCGGCGGCGAACCTAATCCATTGGCCCATCCAAGCCATAACACCGAGATCGCCAGCACGTCTAGATTTTTTTTTGTGGGGGTGGCGATCGATTTTACGGACCCACCACCTGCGCCACCGCCGCGATCTGGCTGTTGGCGCGGGCCAGCGCCTGATCGTAGTCCACGATCAACAGGCCAGCATCACGCAGGGTCACCACATCGCGCGCCGGGCGCGGCACCGGGCGCAGCAGGTCAGCGGGGATCGGCGACGGGGCGATCTGTGGCGCGCAGGCGGCCAGGCAGATCGCGCAGCCAATCAGGGATAGGGCAGTCCGCATTGGGGGCCTCCAGAATGTCGCGGCGGATTTGATCGGCCCGCGCGGCCTCGGCCTCGACGCGGGCGACATGGGCAGATTGGGCGGCCAGCGCCGCACGGGCACCGGCCAGCGCCTCGGTGGCGGTGTCCAGATCGGCGGCCAGCCGGTCGGCGCGCAGGCCCTGCCACCAGCCCCAGCCAGCCCCGCACAGGGCGGCCAGCAGGGCGACGGTCGTCAGATATCGCGTCAGCCCCATTTTGCCACCCGCGTGCGATGCTGCGCGTCCGTCAGGCGGGCGGCGGGCGTCATAAACTCCTCGGCGCGGGTGATCCAGCCGCCCTTGCCGCCATCGCGGCGGCGGGCGTATTTGCGGGATGCCGGGCGCAGATCGCCGATCCGATAGTAATAGTCGCGGCGGGCCGCGCCATACTGATCGACCAGCACCTGCGCGCCCAGATCGGCAGCGGCCAGGTGCGCCGCGCGGGCCGTCAACGGCCCCATCCGGCCATCCTCGATCAGATCGACCGGCAGCAGGCGATTGAGCAGCCGTTGCAGGATCTTGACCGCGTTGCTGCCCCCATTGACATACATGTCGAACACCGCCGGTTGCAGCGCCTCGGGCAGCAGATCCAGGCGGGGCGCGCGGAAATAGTGCCGCACGAAAATATCCTCGGCCTGCGCGCGGGTCAGCGCCTGCACATCGCGGGCCGTGATCCGCCCGTCGCCGTCCAGGTCCAGCCATAGCGCCCGCATCGTGTGGATCGTGACCCCGTATTTGGTCGCCCCGCCGGGGTCGGCCGGGTCGTTGACGTAACCACCCTCGCGGGCGACGATCTCGCGGGCGATCTGCTCAACGCTGTGCATCGCGCCACTCCCCCTGGGCAAACAGGTTGACCTGTGCGACGCCGCGATCCTCGGGGCACAGGTGATGCGCAAAAATACGCCACGCGGTCGGCACGACACCCCCGCGCACCTCGATCAGCCACGGCCCCCAGGATTGCGATCCGGGCGGTCGGTTACCGCCTGGCGCTACGGCATCCTCGGGGCTGGTGTCGATCAGCGCGCGGCGCCATCGGTCGCCAGAGAGCACATAGGCCGACAGTGCGCGATAATCGCAGCGGCGCTTGACCATATGGCCCGACACCTTGATGCCACGGGGCAGCACCTGGCTTTCGGTCACCGCGACCGCCAGGAACGGGGTGCGCAGCAGCAGATCGCGGGCAAGCCTGGTCTCACCGATCGCAGGCCAGTAGCCGACGATCAGCGCCAGCGGCGCAACCCAGATCCCCAGCCTGATACGCCGCCAAAACAACCGCATCTCATCTGCCATGTCGACCACCTTGCATGTCATTTTTTGCCCCCAAACAGGTGCCCGCCCTTGATGCGCGCCAGCATCAGCTCGATCACGGGCGCACCAAACAGCCCCAGCACATAGGCCACGGGGCCAACGCTCGCCCCAGCAGGGATCGCAGCCGCTGGCAGATCCGTCAGCAGCGTCAGCGCGACACCGCCTAGACCCCCCATGCCGGTTGCGACCAATGACCCGATCACGATCAGCCGTAGCCCTGACCGGCGCTCTTGGCTGGTCACCAGCGCGTTTGTCAGGCCACCAGCTGCGCCACCGATCGCCATCTGCGTCAGGGCGGCGGCCCAGACGGCACGGCCGATCTCGGCCCAGGTTGTTGGATGATCAGGCATTTCGCCCCCTTTCGATTGTCCATTGCCGCAAAACCGCCCCGGCGATCACCGCCGTCAGCACGGCCATCGGCCACCACCACGGCCCGGCATAGCCCAGCCCGACCGCAACCCATGCCGTGTCGCCGATCCCGTCGATCAGGCTGCCGCGCCGGGTCAGGTCGCCGCGCTCTTTGGCCAGCCAATAGACCAGGGCCAGCGACAGCCGGGCCACTGGCACCCGGCGGGCCGACCGGACCCGTAGGCCCAACCGGACCCTGCGCGCCTCGATCGCCCTGCGGGCCAATGTCCCCCTGCGGGCCAGCAGGGCCTGCGGGACCAGCAGGTCCAGCAGCACCCTGACCGCCCGGCGGCCCGACCCAGCCGTCAATCAACACCTCGGTCATCAGCACACCTCCACGATATTCAGGATGCGCGGCGCGGCCTCGATCACGCGCCGCATCTGGCCCGCCGAACCCCGCCAGATCGACGCGGCATAGGCTCGCGCGGGCAGGTCAGCCAGTGCGGCATCGTCTAGCCGGATCGCCCAGCCGGGCTGCGCGGGCGCACCAGGCGCAGCAGACAGATCGCGGGGCTGCGCCTCGATCACCACGCAGGTCGGCCAGGCACCGACGCGCAACTGCACCCTGTCGTCGGTGGCGGGCGACAGGTCCGGCTGCGCCAGGACCAGCCCATATTCGCGGGCCTCACCCCGCGCCCAGGTCATCACGGTCATTTTTACCCCCCAAAGTGGATGGCTATCCGACAAAAACCCAGGCCGACCCGGACCAGCGATAAAGGCCTGCCCCAGATCCAGGATTCCAGCCGGTGCCGTCGGCCATGGCCAGCAGGCCGGGGGGCGGGCTGTCTGGCGCGGCGGCCAGCGGGGGCAGTTGGACTCCGCCGCCCCAGTGCGCCCGGATATTGTCCAGCAGCACCCCGTTCCGGGTCGCGCGCAGCAAAGCATCCGCTTTTTCGCCGCCCGCAACCGCAGACTGGACAATGAACTCGATTGCGCCAAATTCCAGATACGCGCCGCCCGAATTCTGCGACCGGCGCGCGAGCCGCTTTGACCCAGAGTTGCGCGCAAACAGCACGGTTGATCCGCCTCTCTGCGTGAGGATACCCCCGATCGTGCTGGGGCTGGCCGACGACACGTCCCCCAATCGCCCCGGATCAAACACGTTGCCGCCGCCCAGGATAACCCCGTCGATCTGCGTTGCGCCGGTCACAAACAACGCGTAACTGTAGCTGCTCGGTGCGAACGACGATCTGACGTGGTTGCCGTCCACCAGCGTGGCGGCGCCGTGGACACTGATCGCGGGATAGTCGATCGCGTCCCTGCTGTAGCCCGCCCCTGCATTCATGATCTGGTTTGAGATCACGCTACAGCCAGGCCGGTCCAGCAGGATCGCCTCCCGGTTGCACATTGACAGTGCATTGCCCGTGATCGCCAGATTGGTATAGCCACGACCGTTAATCCCATAATCAGCCTGACGGGTCGTGCTCGCGGCAACAGAGGCGACCATATTGACGATATTGCCGCTGATCAGCGACTGGCGGTTGCCAGAGTTAAGCGTCGCGGCGGGCGACCCACCGTCGACAAAAGTGCCGCGCAGGCCGACTGCGATATTGTCCGTGATCATGGCCTGGCACAGGCTGCCGCGATAAAACGGGCCGCAGTAATCAATATTGTTTCCGCTGATCTGGAGGTGGAACGTGTCTGTCGTGACCGGGAAATCAATGCAAAACGTGGGATCGGGCGCACCGTAAAGGGTGCTGGCCTCCCCGACCGAGTGGAACCTATTGTTGGTGATGGTCCAGCCGCGAAAATGCTCTTCGGCAGCACCGTTGGCGTAAAAATGCGACACGCCCTGAATGCCGACCCGCCCGCAGGAAAAGATGCAGTCACGGACGAAAACATTGCGGCCCCGCCCATAGATGCCGACACCCATGTCGAAAAAGCCGCAATCGATGACATCGTGATCCAGATTGCAGTAGGTGGCCTGATCGCCCAGCACGCTGCGGTCAAACACGAGTCCCCTGTTCGTGCTATTGACACCGGTTTCGCGGGCCGGAATGCCCCAAAACATGATGTTTTCAATCCCATAGCCGTAACCAGAGATTTTGAACATGTCATGGCCCGGCGTCACCGTCCTGATCGCAACCCCATAATCGCTGCGCGGCGGCGCGTGGATCTTGACGTCATTTGCGGCAAAAATGATCGGTGCCGAGATCAGATACTGCACATCGATCTTGGGCGGGCCGTCATACAGGGCGGAAAAATACAGGGACTCCCCGGATTGAAGGCGGCTGGCCGCCATCTGGATCGCGGCGGTGTCATCGGTCGCCCCGTCGCCCTTGGCGCCAAATGCGCGCACGTCATAGCCAACCGGGCCGGGCAACACCCGCAGGCCAATACCGCCTGCCGTGGTCAGGTCAGGGTCGCTCTCGACCACCTCGTAGGCGTAACCCTCGGCGCGGGTCATGATTACGGTCCCGACAGGCAGGTCATGATCTGTCAGGTCGATCAGGTTAGCCAGACCCGCGACCGTAAAGCGGGCGGCGGCCGCCGCGGCGCCAGCCTGGGTTGCAGCAGTCTCTGCTGCCGCAATCGCGCCATCCCGCACGGCCTGCAACTCGGCCAGCATCGCCTGTTGCTCGGCGGTGCCGGCCTGCGCCATGACGGCCGCGTCCCAGATCGCCGACAGGCACCTGTTGACCTCGCGGTCGTGCGCGTCACGGGTGGCGACCCCGCCGGCGATCGGCAGGGCATAAACGGGCTTGGGGGCCATTGCGGTCTCCTGTCAGGTGGTGGTGGCGGTGACAGCACCCGACAGGGGCGATCGCGCCCCATGCCGGCCGATCGACCGCGCGAAATAGTGATAGGTCGCAGATGCGGGCAGGCCCGCGTCGATGACGGTCACGCTGGCATTGGCGGCCGCATATTGCGGGCTGCCCAGCACGACGGCCGCAGCCGGGTTACTGGTCGTCGCCCGCAGGATCTCGAGCGCCCTAAAATCGGCGCTGTTGGGGGCGCGGAACGTCACCGCAATTTGCCTCGACCCGCCGATCGCGCTGACCGGCACCGGCGGCGGTGCCAGACAGGCCCCAGCCGAGGCCACGATCTGCGGCGACTCGACCCAGGTGGATGCCCCGCCGGGGGCAACTGCCCGCAGCCGGACCTGATAGGATGCGCCGACGACGACCGGCGACAGATAGCCAAAGACACGGTTTTGCGCGTCGCGCGCGCGCCCATCGATCACACCACCCGTCTGCCACAGATCTGCACCCTGTCGGTGCTGCCACTCGTATCCAATCACCGATGCACTGGCCGAGGGCGGGGCGGCAAATAGCACCCGCGCCAGCGCCAGGTCGCCAGACACCAGCACCGTCGACGCATCGCTGATCACACTGACCGCGCCGGGCGGTTTGACAGCCCCGATCGTAGGGTCAAAGCCCTCGATCGTCACCTCGCCCTCGTCCCGCGCCGGATCCCAGTCGTAGATGCTGGCGCTGATCTCGCGCAGGGTGACGGGGCAACGCAGCGCCACCCCGGACAGGCCGATCGGGTCAAACCCAGGGTGGATGCTCTCGACCTCGTAAACCCCCGACCGCGCCGCATAGGGGGCGGGCAGATCCAGACGCAGGGTTGCACCGGCCACCAGGTCAAAGGCGTGACCTGGCAGGACGGCGCTGATAGATCGCTGCATCCGTGTCCGACGCCCCATGATCGCGGCGACGTATTGGCACTGCCGGTGGTCGGTGACCAGCGACAGGTCATAGCTGACCGGGCGCACCGCGCCCCCATCCTCGGCCGCCGCACCGGGCAGCACATGCGCCGGCGTGGTGGCCGTCTCGTAATACCGCAACGGCGCGGTATAGGTCGCGCTCACCTCGGTCGCCAGGTCGCCCGATGCCCGGTATCGCTCAAAAGCCAGCGGCCGGTCGTCCAGCACGTCGCTGATCGTGACGGCGGGCGGCTGCCAGATCGCCGGCACGATGCCCAATTGACCGCCGACCCGCAGCAGGCGGCTGGCACCCGCATTGACCAGCGGCCCCACCTGGTCCTCCAGCTCACGGCCCGGCGCAAATGCCAGCACCCCGTTGACCTCAAATCGGGGGATCGACACCCCGGATTTGGTCGGCAGCGGCGCATCGGCCACATCCGCCGCCCAGGCAAAATCGTCCAGCCGCAGGTTGCGATCGTCATACGGGCGCAGCGGGTTGGACCGCAGCGCATCCAGCACCGCCAGCGCCTGATTGGCCGACCAGGCCGGGGCGGCAGCGGGGCGGCGCGGGTCGCGCAGCAGTGACCAACGGCCATCGACCATCACCTCGGGCGGCGTCGACGGCCAGCGTTGCTGGCGCTGCTCATTGTCGCCCGCCACCAGTCGCAGCCAGATCACCGTCAGCCCGCGCCAGCCGTCACTGGCACGGAAAATAGACCCGGCCTCGGCCAGGATCTGCGCAGGCGGCGCGATCTGATCCCCCCGCCCGATCCAGTAGCTGCAATGCCCGGCAAACGGCTCATTGGTGGCGACGGCACCGGCCCCGGCAAAATCGTAGGGGTTACCGCTGACCGCTACCAGGCGCTTGTCCAGATAGACGGCAAACGGACCTGCGGACGGGCGACTGTTGAGGATATAGCACGCATAAATCGTGTCGCCGATCACCCGCACCGGCGCCGGGGTGCCGGGCGCCCAGCACTTGCCATAGACGTAACGATAGACCGGCAGGCTGGTGGGCTGTTGCAGATCCCGGATCAGATCCTGCTGCGATCCCTGCTGGCGCCGCCCCATGATCGCCGACGCAGCGGCGTTAAGCAGGACCGACCCGCCCAGTTTAAGCAGCGCGCCCCCGATCGTCGCCCCAAATGTCGCCGTAAACCAGCTGCTGACGGCGCTGGCCGCCGCGATCACGGGCGCGGCATCTGCCCGCGCAGGCAGCAGTCCCAGCACGACCAGCATCAGGATCAGGCCGATCTTAGACACCCCAGGCACGCTCCGCATTGGGCAGGATTGCATACCCGCCGGTTGTTTTACCGGCCCAGCGACCGGGGCCGACACAGATCAGGATGGCCCGGCCGTCCGGCCCACCAGCGGCCCCCGGCATCGACAGGCCAAGATCGCCGCACAGGCCGTTGCTGGGCCGCAGCAAGGCCGCGCGGGCCATCGCCTCGGCCATCGCGGGCAGGTCGCCCCACTCGCCAATCAGCCGGACAGCGCCCATGGCGCTGTCATAGCGGCCCCGCACGGACGCCATTGGGTCGCGGCCCCACAGCGCCTGGAACACGTCACAGGCGGCAGTGCAGCAATCCGCGCGCCCCCATTGCCAGCGCACGGACATGACGCGATCGACGGCGGCCAACACTACGGCCGCAGTTGGACGGGCAGGCAGCGTCACGATTGCGGCCAGGTCATTTTTTGGGCGCGCGCGATCGCCATGATCACCAGCCGCCCGGCTGTGTCGGCGGGGTATCGGCGGCGCTGATCCTCATCGCTGTGATGCACCGCCGCGCCCGACCGGGCCTCCTGGCCGGTGATCACTGACAGGTGGGCATCGTGGGTGACCTGCACCCCAGCCGCGCTGGCGGTCAGCGCCAACTGCCCCGCCAGCCCGGAAAACAGCAGCACGGGCGCCGCGATCAGGGTGTTGCCCTGCCCTGCCGTGTCGGCACCGGATGCCCCGCCGGGGCGGCCTGCCAGTGCGCCCAGATACAGCGCGACCGACCGCCCCCGAATCTGATCGTCAATCAGCCCGTCCAGATCGGCCGGCACCTGCGCCAGCGTCAGGCCCGCCTCAACTGCCGCGATACCCGCGGATTCGGGCGGCACATCCACCCCGCCCAGGGGGCCGACGCCCGACCACGACTGCCCCAATGCGGTGATCGTGCCGACGCCGCTATGGGCACGCACCGGCGCGCCCGGCCAGTCGATCCAGACCAGGATCACCGGATGGATCACGCCCGACAGCGCAGCCAGCATCGGCGCGGGCACACCACGCGTCAGCGCCACGGGTCAACCTCGACCCAGGGCGCCCGCTCATCCGGGTGGACCTCCGTAAACGACCAACTGATCGTCCAGTTGTCGCCCGTCGGCTGCACCCAGCGGGGCATCTCGTCCGCCGCAAATACGGCCGTCTCACGCACCCCAATCAGCGCATCACCCGTGGCGGTGATCGGGGTGACCAGATGCAGATCTGCACGGCCTTCGGCGTCCGCTGACGCGGGCCGCAAGATCATCGCCGTCTGGCCGCCAACGGTCACAAACTCGCCCGGTCGTGCAACCTGCGCCAGCGGGGGCAGCCCCTCGATCCGCAGCACCGTGCCGGTGGTCGCGGTGGCGACGGTGCGACCGGGGCCAGTCCACCAATCCAGCGCGCCCGGCGGCATCGACCAGGGCAGGCCCTCGGGCGGCATGATCCAGCTCATCGGCCTGGACCGACGGGCGTTGTCGGCCTCGTCGTCCAGGTGCCAGGTGATCGGCGTCGACCACAGCCGCACCAGGTGGACACCGCCGTCCAGCAGGCGCTTTAGCACCTCCAGATAGCCCGCCGCATTGCGGTCCAGCGACAGCGCGGACACGTCCAGACGCGCCACCCGCCGGCGGCGCTGCGCGGCGCTGACAAATTGCGCGCCGGTCAGCAGCGACCGCGACACCCCGATCGGTGCCACCTGCGACCACTCGGCCGCGACATTGGCGACCGGCGGCCAGGCATAGACGTTGGTCACAGCGACCAAGCCGCCTTGCTCTTGCTCATCGACCGCTGGCTGGCCTGCACCGACTGCCCGACGATCTCGGGCGCGGCCCCGCGCACAACCTGCACTGCGACGCCCTCGGCCTCGGTCCTGACGCGCGCGGCAAAGCCGGGCGCCTCCTCGATCACGACCCTGACCGTGCCACCCGATCCACCGTCGACCAGCCGCCGCGACAGGTCATGCGGCACCACCGTGCTGCCCCCCGGTAGCGAGACCAGCTCACCGCCGCGCTCATTGATCGTCGCCAGACCACCCGCAAAATTGGTGACGCCGTTGGCAAATCCGGGGATGCCGATCCCCTTCATTACCCCCTTCCAGCCGCTGTCCCACAGGCTATTGGCCCAGCCGCCTAGCGTCTGCCCCAGCATCGACCGCATGGACTTGCCAAAGCTTGCCCCCTCGAACAGCATCCCCTTGAAAACGCCGGACAAACCCTGCGCCAGATCGGTGATGCCCTGCATCACAGGCCCCGCGCCGCTCTGGATGCCCTCGCCCAAGCCCTCCGTGATCCACTCCCCGAACTGCCTAAACACGCGCGACGGCGACGCGATTCCAAGCCAGCTCTTAAAGCTGCTTTTCATGCCCTCGACGCGGTCACGGAACCCGGCGACCATGCCATCCCAGGCGGCCGCGATCCCGTCCTTAAGCCCCGCGACGATCTGCCCACCCATCTCCAGCATCTGCCTCGGCAGTGCCGAAAATGCCTCAAGAATCCGCTGCGGCAAGGCCATCAGCCATTCGAGCGCATCCCGGCCAAACGCCGCCACCGCATCGGTAGCCGTAGACCAACCAGCTGAAAATCCGCCAGAAATGTATCCACCAAGCGCGCTTAGCGCCGTCGAAACCCGATCGGCGACGCCAGCCAGCCAGTTAAACCCGCGCTGCCCCAGGTCCACGATCTTGTCGCCCAGCGCAGAGGCCACAGCCCCCAGATTGTCCCAGCGCGCCTTGAGGTCATCAACGACCGGCCCCACCGCCGCCTGGATCGCCGCCCATTGCTCGGCAAACCACGGCGCGATGCGATCCCAATTTTGGTAGATCGCAAGGGCGGCACCTGCCAGCACGGCCCCGATCATCAGGATCGGGTTGGTCATCATCGCCACCCCGACCGCCTTGACAGCCACACCCAACGCGACAAAGGCAGGCCCCAGCGTCCCCAATGCGGACACGACAGCGCCCAGTGCGACCAAGACGGGGCCACCGATCACGATCAGCCCGCCAAAAGCCGATATCGCACCCTGCACCCATGGCGCCATATCCTGAAAGGCCATGGCGACACCGACGACGAGGTTTGAGACCGTCTCAAGATGCGGGGCCATGGCGGACATCAGGATGATCGAAAAGCCACGCCCGGCCGCCGACAAGCGAGAGATATTGTCGTTGAAGGCCTCTGCCGATTTGCCAGTCTGTTCGGTGATGACCAGGCCAAACCTCTCGGCCTCGGCCATCATCGACCGGATCGCCTCTGCCCCGCCGTTCAGCATCGGGATCATCTGGGTGCCGCTGCGACCAAAAAACTGCATCGCCAGGGCCGATTTTTCCGCGCCGTCCGGCATCTTGGCGATGACATCCGACAGGTCCATCATCACCGCCTCGACGGGGCGCAGATTGCCCTCGGCGTCTTTGACGCTGACACCAAGCGCAGCAAACTGCGCCGCAGCCGCCTTGTTGCCCGACCCGGCTGCCGCCATCTTTTTGGACAGCAGCCCCAGGGCCGTGCCCATCGTCTCCATGCTGACGCCCGACAGATCGGCGACATACGCCATCTTGGATAGGCTTTCGATCGGCACCCCGAACTTGGCGGCAGCCTTGGACATGTCGTCGGCCGCGTCGATCTGCTTGCGCAGGGCCAGCGTCACCCCGGCACCGATACCGCTGATCACCGCGCCGGCCTTGGACATGGCCGCGCCCATGCGCTTGAGACTGTTTTGCGCCTGGGCGACGCCGGTCTGAAACTGGGCGCTGTCCAAACCCAGCGCCACCCGCAGCGACCCGATGATCATGTTGGACATTTAAGACCCCCGGCGCCCGCGGCGCCACTCCTCGAAACTGATGACCCGCATCCCGCGCTCGGCGGCCCGCAGCAGGGCGGGCAACATCTCGGCGGGATAGCGGCGCCTTGCGACGGGACCAGATCCCGTGATCTCGGCCCGCGCAGGCAACTTTTCGGCACGCATCATTGCGGCCAGATCCCACAGATCGCCGCGCTGCGCCCGTCGTCGCGCGGCTAGTGCCGCCGACTCTATTGCAAACATGCGCGGGGACAGATCCCAAAATCTGGCCGGGTCGCCACCTGCCACAACCCAGCCCTGCAAGATCTCGGCGACCGTCAGGTCGCCGCCTGCCCGTTTCCCGGCTCACCCGCACCCTCTGGCTGCGGGAAACTGACGGCCATCAGGCGGGCAAAAATCGTCAGATCATCGGTCAGCAGATCGTCGGCGACCGACAGGTGGTCGATGTCACGATGATGACGCCGCAGGGCGGCGGCCACGACATCGACCATGGCCCGAAAAGGCGGCGCGGAATCAGCGTTGATCGCACCCAGAGGCCCCAGATCAGCGCCATATTTGTCCTGCAAATCGGCCATCGCCAGCATCGTCAATTGCAGGGTCAAGATGCGGTCCCCATGCCGCGCGGTCATCCGGTCAAACATCAGACAACCACCTTGGCAGCGACGACAAACCTGGCCGTCGCCTTGCGGACCTCACCCAGATCGGCCGCCGGATCGTAGCTGTCGACATAGGCGGAATAGGTGCGCGCCTCGGTGCCGATCGTGATCCGCAGCAGCACATCCTCGGCGTTGCCTGCATCGGTCAGCGCGACCAGCGCGGCCAGCATCTCATCGCCGGGATCAGCGGGCCACCACTGCTTTTCCAGCTCCCAATCCGACGCATCCTTCAGGCCGGGCTTATACTCATGCGTCCTGCTCGGTGACTGCTGGTGCGTCACCTTGATCTTGTCGCGCGAAAACTCCGGGAAACTGATCGCCTCCAGCCCATAAAGCTGGGTCCAGGCGGGGGTGTCGCCACGCCCGATCTCGACCTTGTCGTCAAACGAGATGTCGGCCTGTGATTTGACCTGCGCCATCCTAACCTCCGTAGTTGATGATATAGTCGCTTGACACCCGGTGCAGCACCGGGTCGCCATCCTCGCGCAGGGATCGTGACCCTGCCGATCTGATCAGGGCAAAAGCGCCGTTGCGGTAACCGTCCAGCACGGATGCGACGGTCGTGGCAGCCTGTGCCGCGCCCAACAGGGCCAGCGCATAGCAGTCGACCTGGACACGCGCCGTCAGCAGCGCGTCTGGCCCGCCTTGGGTCAGGCCCTCGCCCGCATCGATCAGGGTCAGCACGACATAGGTGCCATGCGCCACATCCTGCGGGTGCTCGGCCCAGTCGATCCCGCCGGGGGCGGCGGACATGACCGCCGCATCAGCCATCAGCAGCCGCCGCAGATCGGCCAGCATCGGCGTCAGGTGTCGGCTCATCCTCGCAGCTTTCCGGCTTTGGTGGCGCGGGCGACGGCTTTGTCGATCGCGGATCGCAACTCGACGGTGACGCGCTCCAACAGGGCCGCTTGGTCTCGGTCCCAGGCGGGCCGCATATAGGGGTGCGGCGCCTGCTTGCGCGACCCAAACTCCTGCACCACGGATTTGATCGCAGCGCGCTTGCTGCCCTTGGCCGGCCCCATAAACAGCTCGACGCTGGGCACCTCGCCCGACTCCATGGCCGATGCAATGGCCGCGCGCTTGGCTGCGCCCGCCTCCTTTTTGGACGCACCACCGCGCATGGCGGCAGCAAATGCGGATCGGCCACGATCTGCACCGGCACCCTTTGCCTTGGCGCTGACAACGATGCTTTCGGCCAGCGACCCGGTGTCGCGGGGCGCCAGACTTGCTGCCAGATCCGCCATCGGCTGCAACGCCTTGATCGCACCACGACGCAGGGCCGCCTTGCCCGTCGCGGGCTTTAGCCGACCCAACGCCGCCTCGACCTCTGACAGTCCCTGCACGCCGACTGTGACCCTCACGTCAGCACCCGCGCCGTGATTTCGCGGGCCGCGCCATGGCCCACCTCCTTGATGCCGATGATCTCCCAATCGGCGCCGCCCGCGCGCAGCCGGTCGGTCAGCCCGATCGCCGAGACCTGCGGCGACTGGCGGATCGTGTATCGCGCAGCGATGGTGGGCCGCACCATGCCTGCCGCAAACCGCTCGCCATCCGACAGATCGCGGCGGGCGGCGGGCAGCAGATCACCGACCGGCGCAAATGCCTGTCGATTGCGCTGCAAGCCATCGTCAACAACCGCTGCGCGCAAGACCAGCACGCGCGTGCGATAGCTGCCCGCCTGTGGGGCGCGGTCAAACAGCGCCATCACACAGCCCCGGACAGGCTGCGCCACCGGCGATAGGGCGACAGCAGCGCAAAAACAGCATCCGGCAGGCCGCGCGCCGGATCGATTGCAACCCCGTCGCGGCTGTTATAGCTGATCTCGGTCATCGTCAGGATCGCCATCTCGATATCCGGCCCGCACTCAATTGCCCCGTCGGGCAGCGGGTCGGGCGCTGCGCCGGCATAAAGCGCCCTGTCCAGCCACATTTCCGCCGCCCTCGTTGCAGCGGCGACGTGGCGCGCGACCTGCAACAGATCCGCGTCAGGCGGCAGCGACAGATGCGCCACTGCCGCATCCAGACTGACAACAGGCGCGCGGGTCATTTTTTTTGGGCTTTGCCCTTGTCGGCATTGCCGATGTCCGTCCCCGCATCGACCGTATCGGCATCGTCCTTGTCCGTGCCCGCATCGACCGTATCGGCATCGTCCTTGTCCGTGCCCGCATCGACCGTGTCGGCATCGGCCCCACTGGCCGTCGCAACGCGGCCGATCTCGCGCGCAGCGGCGTCGTCGATGTCAGCCTCCGTCGCCTGGACAAAACGCCCCGTCTTGAGCAGCTTTTTGCCCGTGGCCTCATCGACCTCGACGACGCCGCCCTTGGGCACGGTGCCATAGATGCCGACCGCCGGGCGTAGGGATTTAAGCAGCATTTTCATCTCCTTGTGTTCAGGTGTATGGGCTGCCCATCACAGGCAGCCCATCAGGCAGTCGTCGATCAGGCAACCAAGCCAAAGTCGCCCAAGACCAGCGCCTTGGGTCGCTTGACGGCCAGCGCCGCCCGCTTTTCGCCGCGCACCGTGATCATGTTGACGACAAAGTTGTCGCCATGCTCGGTCGAAAACAGCACCTCGGTCGCCTCGCGCTCGTAATAGGTCGCGGCGCGGCGGAATGCCCCGGTCAGGAACGAATCCTCCGGCATCGACAGCGTTTCGATGACCGGGCGGCCCCACAGCACGGCGTTGCCGATCGACCCCCTGGGGTTGCCGTAGATATACTTGCCTACCTCATCGGCCATCAGGTCCAGCATCGCCGCATCATCCAGCGACAACAGGTGCGCGTCCGCCACATAGCCGGCCTTGGCCAGTTGCAGCATCGCCAGGCGGACCATGGCGATCCGATTGGCGGTGCCGCCCTTGAGCTGGGCGTGCTTGGCAGCCATCGCGTAGGGGGTGGCATTGGCGATCAGGCCCGACATGTTTTCGCCGGTGCCGTCGCCCGCGACGATCTGCGCCTCCTCGGCCAACTCGACCTCATAGCGCAGCTCGCCGTCCAGTTCGGCGGCCAGCCGCGGCAGATCGGCCAGCGTCGAGCGGTGGATGTGCATGATGCCCGCGATGGTCTTGACGGACTCCTCCTCTTTGCCCCAGGCCCGTTCCAGCACCGGTTTTTTGGTCACGCCATCATCCGGCACGACGCCAGCCGCACCCGTGCGGGTCAGCTCACGCGCAAACTGGATCAGGTCGCTGATCGTCGGGACGGGCGTCAGCAGATCCTTGACCTGCAACATCCGGCGCTCGGGCATCACCACCTCGGGGTCACGATGCGGCGCGATCAGGGCACCGGCCGATCCCGGCGCACTGGTGATCGCCGCCTGAACGCTGACCTTGACCTTGCCGTCACCGACTTTGGCAAAGGCCGCGATCTCATCCGAGGCCGCGATCATCTGGCCCGCCGACTGGCGCGGCCCGGCGCCCGCACGGCGGCCAGACAGGCGCTGCTCGACCTCGCGCAAATCGGCGCGCAGCGCATCCGCCTGCGCCATCAGCTCGCCCTGTTTGGCCAGCGCCTGATCGGCGGCGGCCTTGGTCTCGGCGGTCAGCGCGCCCAGGCGCTTGTTTTCGTCCAGTGCCTTGGCCGCGTCGGCCTTGATCTGCTGGGTCGCCTCGCGCATCTCGGCCGAGATGCGGGTCATCTGATCGGCAATATCGCCGATCTGTTTTTCGTCCAACGGCATGGTGATCCCCTCTAGCCGACGTGGATGGATTTAAGGCGCGCCAGCAGGTCGGCGGCGGCCCCTCTCACGGCAGCGCCCGGCGTGCCGTCCTCGCCAGCGCGCGGCATGGCGGTCAATTCCCCGATGATTTCCCGGCGCGCGGCCCGGCTCGCGCCGGCCTGGGCCATCAATGCGTCGGCGCGATGCAGCGCGCGCAAATGCGGCGCGGCGCTCGCCTTGGCGTTGTCGGTCACGGCGTCAGAGGCCAGATGCTCATCGGCCAGGCCGCGCGCGATCGCCTCCTTGCCAGACAGCCAGGTCTCGCGGTCCATCAGCGCGGTAACCTCGCTGGCGGCCAGACCTGACCGCGCCGCATAGACATCCGCCATCACCCCATCGACAGCGGCCAGCATCTCGCAGGTCTGCGCCAAGGCATGACGGTCCCCTGCCGACAACACCCAGGCATTGTGGATCATCAAAAAACCCGCCTGGGCGATCTGCACCGTGTCCCCGGCCTCGGCGATGATCGACGCTGCACTGGCGGCCAGACCGATGATGCGCACCGTCACGGCGCCCGGATGCTCGCGCAGCAGGTTATAGACCGCCAGCCCCTCGAAAACGTCGCCGCCGGGGCTGTTGACGTTGACGATCAGATCACGGTCCCCGGCCTGACGCAGCAGCGCACCGATCTTGCGGGCCGTCACGCCGCCGCCGGTCCATGGATCTTCCCCGATCACCTCCAGCACGTCGATCTGATAGGGGGCGTTCTTGCCGCCATCGGCGGCGCGGGCTTGCAGGCCCGGATGCCACATGTCGACCGCCCGCGGCGATAGTTCCGCGCGCAGGCTGACAGGCCGCGCGCCCAGATGGGCGGCGGGCAAAACCCGTTTGGTCATCGTCGGTTACTCCGTCAGCTTGCCGGGCGCTGCGCCCGCCAGTTGCCCGATCGGCGCCATCGCACCCTGGATAAACAGTTGATCCGCTGCCGGATCAGGATGGCGCTCCATGTTAAGTTTTTGCCGCCGCTCATTGGCGGTCATCGTACCGGTCGTCGCCATCGCCCCCAGGAAGGCCGCCTTTGCGGCGCTATCCATCTGCAACAGGGCCTCGCGGTTATACTCGGCATAGATCGTCCGACGCAGCCTCGCCGGGATCAGCGACTTGGCGATGCGCTGCTCGATCTTTTTAAGGACGGGGTTGATCCCCAACGTCAGCCAGGACTGCATGATCTGCTCGACCCCAGACCCCCACATGGTCTGTCCATCGGCCGAGTGGCCGATGACGATCGGCGGCACACCCAGCCATCGGCAAACCTCCTCGACCCCAAACCGGCGCGATTCCAGCATCTGTGCATCCTCGGGATTCATCGTCAGCGCCTGATAATCCATCCCCGCCTCCAG
Organism: Paracoccus zhouxuedongae; assembly: GCF_041927815.1. Classification (NCBI taxonomy): domain Bacteria; kingdom Pseudomonadati; phylum Pseudomonadota; class Alphaproteobacteria; order Rhodobacterales; family Paracoccaceae; genus Paracoccus; species Paracoccus zhouxuedongae. Next base: position 175,824 of record NZ_JBHFHM010000001.1, on the reverse strand, counting down.
AATCATCAGCTTGCCCGCCCTGTTGGACCCGGCGTATCCGCTCATCACCTCCTGCAACTGCTCGCGCTGCGCGGGCGACAGCCGCTGGTTGGTCTTGAGCACACCGCTGGTTTGCATCCCCGACCCAAACATTTTGCCCGCCGTCTCCTCGGCCGCCAAGGCGGTGCCAAGCGATTGCACGCCAAAGGCCACCGGCGACAGCCCCTCATCTCCGCCAAAGCCCCAGCCGCGCAGGTGCAGCATGTCGCGCGCTGCCACCGGACGGCGGGTGCCGTCAGGCTCGGTCACGACGTAGGACAGCACCCCGTCCAGCGACCGCACCGGTTTGACATGGGTCGACGGATACGGCGACAGCGACGACACCCGGTCGCCATACCAGTCAATCACCGCATAGGCATTGCCGCGCACGCACAGCCAGGCGATCATCCCCTCCCAGAACTCGACCCCGGTCTGATCAGCATTAGGGCTAAAGGTCAGCACATCAGCCAGAGCGTCCTGCGATTTGACGCGCCCGCCGTCCTGCTGCCGCTCATACAGGTCCAGCGGCAGGCTGGCGATGGCCTCGGCCGTGCGGCGGACACAGGCCCAAAATGCTGATAGCTGCATTGCCGACTGGATCGTCACGGCCTTGCCCGCTGCACTGGCTCCGACATAAAAACCCAGATCCCCACGGGACAGCCACAGCCGCTGGTCCTTGGTCATCCCTGCCAGATCGCCCACCGCAGCCAGCGGCCGCGCGTGCCGGTCCAGCAGCACCGGCATCGTCTGGGCAGCGGCGGTCATCGTGCCAGACATCACACCACCATTACCGGCGCGGCCAGAAAGTCACTGATCCCACCGCCCGCCGGGTTGCGCAGCATCAGCCACGCCGCGTTAAAGGTCGCCATCAGCGGGTCGATCTTGCTGGCGCCTGCCGTCTGTTTGCTCACGACCCAGTTGCTCCCCTTAAGCTCGGCCTTGGCATTGCCGACCGCCCACGCCATCAAGCCGGTCCCGCCGTGGCAAAACCGGCGCTCTTTAAGCCGCCGGGGCAGCGACAGCACGGCAGGTTGCAATTTCCACCCTTGCCCAATGCTGACCATCTGCTCCTCGACCACACCACGCGCCTGCAACGCGTCCAGCAGCTCGGCGATGCCATAGCTGTCCAGCCCTATCCCCGGTGCGCCATCCGGCAACAGTCCGGCATCCAGCAGTCGCGCCACCACATCCGCCGCCGCCTCGACATCCTCGCGCGGTAGCGCGCAAATCGTCAGGCTGCCCTCGCGCTCAAAGTCGTGCAGTTGCGCCACGATTCCCTTGCGCCGCTCCAGCACCTCGGGCTGTGCCCAGGCGTGGCACCAGTGCAGCCAGTCCTGCGTTTCGCGGTCGCGCCCAATCACCGCCAACGCGAAAAGGTCATCCAGGCCGCCGCCGTCCACGCCGACCGTGCAGATCTCGCTGCGCGCGATTAGTTGATCCAGCGTCAGCCCCCCCGGCTCGGCGCAAGCCTCCCAGAACAGCGCGCCCGGCCACATGTCATGCTCAAGCGCCTGCCCGACCTGCACATTAAAATGCTGGCTGGCAAACAGCGCCAGCGCCTCTGGTCCGGTGGCCTCGGCCGTCGCCAGTTGGTCGGCCAGAAACTGCGCCGTCACACCCCGACCCAGCGACGGATTGACCAGCGGCCAGGTGGCCGGGTTTTTCCAACCGCCGTCACGGGCGACGGCCAGCGGCATCTCATACAGCACCGGCAGGATCGGCAAATCTAGTGTGCCGTCCCGCACCGCCCGCGCCTTTTCCAGCGTTGCCTTAAACAGGCCCTGTGGCGGCTTTTTGGATTGCGTGGTGATCCACAGCAAAAAACCCTCGGGCCGCGCCGCCAGGCCGCCGGTGATCTCCAGCAGCACCGCATCCGCGCGCGGCATCTGCGCAAACTCATGCAACTCGTCGATCAGCACATAGGCTGCCTTTGACCCGGTGACCACTTTGGGATCGGCAGGCTGGATCACCAGCACAGCGCCCGTTGTCCGGTGGGTGATCTGGCGTCGATGCTCCTGGATGTGGAAAATCGCCGACAGCTCCTCGTCCAGGCGGATGATGCCTGCCGCGTGGCTAAACGCGATATTTGCCACTGCGATGCGCGGGGCGATCAGCAGCAGCTCTGCATTGGGCCGGTCATTCAGGATCGCGGCGGTGACCATGATCCCTGCCGCGATCGAGGACTTGCCGTTTTTTTTAGGGACCAACAGGCCAAACTCGCTGATCATCCGGGCGCGGGCGACCGGATCATAGCACCCAAATACCGCCCCCACGAAATCAAACACCCAGGGTGCGCTGATCTCGCCATAGGTCGGATTGCCGGGGATGTCCGGGGCGCGCAGCCGCTTGAAAATCCGCAGTGCCTTTTCCGCCGCCGCCCTGACCAACGGCAGGTCAGGGATCAGCGATTCCCCGGCCATGATCCGGCGCTCCCAGTCGGGCAGCGCCGTCGACCACTCCTGACCCCGGATCAATTCGGCCGCCCGAACCCCGGCAGGATGTCAGCGCCCCAGTCCGACCCCTCACCCCCGACACTTTCTGCTGCCGCCTGTGCGGCCTCTTTCTTCCCGATCCGCGCGGGCTTCTGGGGCGCGGCGTCGGGCACATCGCCATAGGTCGCAGCCATCACACGTCGGTCGTTGGCCTCGATCATCCGCGACAGCTCGCGCATCGCGCCGACATTGCCCTTGTTGGCCTCCGCCATCACCAGCGCCAGCCGCGTCAGGTCAAGCTGATCCCGCGCCATCGACCGCTCGGACAGCTCGGCTCTAAAATACCGCTTGAGCGTGGCCGTCGAGCAAGCCAGCGCATTCGCCAGCCTCTCTGTTGACCAGCCAAGCGCTAATCCTAGCTTGATTTTATTGACTTTTTCAGGCGTTACCACAAACGGAGGCCGACCGCGCCCCCGCGGCCCGTGCCGCACGGGGTTGCCGAACAGGTCGATTTCCGTGTCCACCGTAAAAAAATCTCCGCGTGAGGGGGGCGCGGGTCTCTGGGCGGGGGGCTGGGGACTATTGCCCACCCCCCTCCCACCCGCGCAGCAGGTCATCAAAGTCCGCCGCGCGGTTGCGCTCGGCGCTCTGTTTGTGCCGGTCGTGGCAGCCACGGCATAGGCACTGGATGTTGTGCGGCGCCCAAAACAGGGCTGCGTCACCGCGATGCGGCCGGATATGATCGCCAACCAGTTGCGACGTGTCCGCCGCATGGACCGCGCCGCACATCGCACAGGCAAAGCGCGCCCGCACGAGGGTAGCCCAGCGCAGGTCACGCCAGGCTTGGGTCTTATACCAGCGACGGCTGTCGACTTCGACATCGCGCTGACGGTGGCGGGCGGCCTCACGCTCTGATCTGGTCTGATCATCAGCCCGACCGCGCAACGGCGCTGTCACGCCCCGCACCGCCGGTTTGGCCTCACGCAGGCGCGCCATCACACCACCCCCGGAATGCACTGCGCCCCGCAGGGATGATCCCTCGGGGCGCAGGTGTGGATAATACCCATATCTATGCGATGGACGGGGATAAGCCGTCAAGCCCTAGCGCGCAGCACCACTCATCCGGTCCAGGATGCCACGCAGGGCCTCGACCAATACCCGGCGGTGCTTGCCGTCAACGGACCAGCTTGCGGCGCGCAGCACGTCCGAGGGCGACAGCCCGTGGATCACGACCGCATCGACCAGCGCCCGGTCGCTGATGTTGCGCGCGCCCGCGCCGCGATGCGACGGGCGGATGCGGCGCACGGCCAGGGCGCAGCCGCTGCCGATCCGCAACTGCATCAGGGTCAGGTCGCGGCCCTCGGCCAGATAGGTATCCATAAAGGCCGCGCCGCCATCACCCCCGCCACCCGACGACAGCAGGTTGGCGCATTTGACGCCACCGGCGCTGTGCCGCTCGGCCAGGGCGGCGTAGCGCGCGGCGACCGACAGATGGTCCGGGCCAAACGGTTCCGGGCGGCGCGCACGGCGGGCGGCCCGGTTGATCAGATCCAGCGCGGTGACGCGCCAGATCGCGTCACGGCCCAGGTGGCCCACCGTCTCGGCCCGCCAGCCGGTCGCGTTCTTGGGGTCCGGGCGCATCTCGACCGGCTGCCACAGGCGATAGGGGCCACGCGCCGGGCTGGGCGCAATGTCCGGCCCGCAGCTTGCCGGGACGGCGGCGGCGGCCTTGATCGCCTCGATCCCGGCCCGGTCCATTCCTTTTGACTGCCCCTTTTCGCTCATCTTGTGGTTCATTCTTTTGTCTCCGCTAGGGCTTGTGTTGGTTGGTCTCTTAACAGGGACGATAGGGACGATAGATCAAGAAGTGGGGGACGATAGGATCAAAGGGACGAAAGGGACGTAAGCGAATGAAATCAGGACGTTAGGGCGGAAATAGGGACGCTGGGGACGCTAGGGACGCAATCTGTAAAGTTACGCGCAAGAAACCATTTCAAACCCCACCCCAGACCCCGTTGAATTACGCGCGCGCATAACCCTGAAAATTGCGTCCCTAGCGTCCCCATCGACCCCGGCGGCGGCGTCAAGCAATTGACCCGGAATGATAATTCGGGCCGCCATCCCCCTGACCCCGGTGGGTCGCATCGTCCCCGCGCCAGTCGGTTTGCGTCCCTTCCGTCCCCGAAGGGCGGTGATTGGGGGTGCGGGGATCACGATTGGCCCTCGGCGCGCGACCGCAGAAACCGGCCCTGGGCATCGCGGGGCGCGTCGCGGAAACGGCCCGCGAATGGCTCGATCAGGCGGATACCGTCATAAATCTTGACCCCTGCCGATTTGCGGATTGTGAATGAGACCCCGCGCGGCCCCCGGTATCGGCGCGATTTTTCAGCCATGCGCTTGGATACGGTGGTGTCGGTCCAGGCGGTCATGGCCTGCCCGATCTGCCACAGCATAAAGGCATCGCGCAGTTCGGTGGCCGGGATCGAGTGGTCGGGGTCGCCGGTCACCGCGCAACAGTCGGCCAAAAACTGCCCGATCGGGTCGCTGTCCTCACGATATTCGGCGGTCGCATCCAGCACCGCCGCTGGCTCGGCCAGGCCGATCTCCAGATATTCCAGCAGCCCGCCGATCAGCCAGTTGAGGACGCCCGATGCCTCGGCCGCCAGCTTGTTGATCAGGTCCGGGTCGCGCTCGGGCTTGGGGATCTGCACGTCAAACGGCACCAGCATCACCCGCCGCCAGATGCCGTCATCGGTCGCCCTGATTTCGGGTTTGTGGTTGCCGCTGATCGTCAGCTTGAACAGGGGCCGCACCTCGATAAAGTCGGCGTGCAGCGCGCGCACCAGGATGGTCTCGCCGCCCGTCAGTTCCTTGATCAGCCCCTCTTGCAACTTTTCACCCTCATCGGGTTCCGAGGCGCGGACAAAGCGCGCGCCGACCAGCGGGATCAGGTCGGGCGTCGCATCCCCGCCGCCCCGGCGCGACTTGCCGGTCAGCGATTCGATCTTGGCGGTGGCGGCATAGTCGCCCAGGATGCGCGCGATCAGATCGACCAGCACCGATTTACCATTGGCGCCCGACCCGTAAAAAAACGCCAGCCGCTGTTCCCAGGTCAGTCCGGTGATCGACAGCCCCAGCCAGCGCGCCAAAAACCGCCGCATCTCATGCGAGGGCATGATCCGCGACAGAAAGGCATCGAACGTCGGGCACTCGGCATCCGGGTCATAGATCACCGGCGACAGCTTGCTGATGTTGTGGGCGCGGTCATGCGGCACCAGCTCGGCCGAGGCATACCAGCGGTCGCCGTCGCGGACCCGCGCAAACCGCAACACACCGTTGTCGACGCACAGCGCCAGCGGGTCGGCATCCATATCGTCGTGATGGACGGCCAGCATCACCCGCGCCTCGTTGGCCATGTTGGACAGAGGCCCGCTGTTACCGGCGTTTTTGGCGTGGGTCAGGATGCGGCCCCGTTTTTTGTGATAGGCGTCCAGCGTGGCGCGCCCGGCGTCGATCCTGGCCGAGGCATTGCGCAGCTCGGTCGCATATGTCGCCGGGCGATCATTTGGCGGGATCAGTTTAAGGCGCGTGGACTCGTTTTCGGCGGCCTCGATCTCGGCCCGGATCGTCTCCCTCTCATGCCACAGCGGGCGCAGCCAGGCGGCCTCATGCTCGATCAGCGGGCCGATTTTTTGCGCGGCGGCGCGGACGCGGGGCGCGGTGTCCTTGGCGATCTCCTCATCGCAGGCCCAGCGGCGGCCATCCCAGACGTGCCAGCCGATGCGGCCGACAAACCGCAGATCGGTGCCAAAATGCCGCACAAACCGGCGACCGTTGCCAAAATCGTTAAGCGCAAACTCGGCGCAATCGCGCACGGCCTCGGCCACCTCGGGCGGCAGGTCGTCGGCGGGGCGGTCATCCACCGGCGGCGCATCGTCCGGCCCGGCCTGATCGGGGTGCGGGGCGTCAGCGACGGGGCGGGCCAGATCCTCGGGCAGATCGACGGTCTCGGGGTTGGCGAGGATCTGGCGCACGGCGTCAAGCCCGCGCGGGGTGTCGGGGCGATCGGGGGTGTCGGTCACAGCAGGCCATCCTGCCGCCAATCGCGGCGGTCCATGAAACAAAAATCGGGGTGCGGGGTATTGGCGCCGGGGCCGCGCCGGTCCAGGCGGTCCCAGACAAACCAGGCGTTGCGCTGCGGCGGGCTGCCGTCGCCGGTAAAGTCGATTTTCCAGCGGATGAGCCAGGCCCTGCTAAAGGGCCGCTCATCCAGCAGCGCGCCAAGGCCGTTTTTGACGGCGGCCGGCCAATCCCACGACAGCAACAGCGCCAGATAGTCCCAGCCCGGCATGTCCAGCGTGTGGCGCAGCCAGCGGCCCGCGCCGTCGCGAGCGTTGATCTGATCATAGGGCGGGTTGGTGATGATCGCCCGCGCCGGGCTGGCGTCCCAGTCGTAATAGGATTGCACGATCGTGCCGGGCCAGCCGCGATCGCGCAGATCGGACCCGATCACCGGCAGGCCGAACGCCTCGATCTCGCGCGCCAGATCGCCTGCGCCCACGCACGGCTCCCACACCGCGCCGCAGTCGCGGATCCGCGCGCCGTCGTAGGCCAGCAGCGACCGGATCGCGCAGGGCTGGACGGTGGGGTAAAAATCATCCGCGCGGCGGGCGTCATCACGGGGGCGGGCCGCGGCGGGTGCCTCGATCGGCAGGGTTACGGCAGCCGCCGGGGCGGCGCGGCCCGACATGGCGCGAAACAGAGGCTTGGTGGACGGGGCGCGGGTCATCACAGCATCCCCTGCACCAGCGCGATCCGCTCGCCGATCCACGCCATCACATTGACCGCCATGCTGTTGCCACATTGTTTGTAGCGCGGGCCGTCAGCCGCGGGCTTGCCGTGCTTGCCGGGCACCAGAGTCCAGTCGTCCGGGAACCCCATCAGCCGCTCACACTCGCGCGGGGTCAGGCGGCGGACGGCCCAGGGTTGCGCAATGTAGCTGCGGGACGATCCGCCAGCAGCGGCGCGGATACTGGCCGTGTCATGCGGCCCCTCTGGCATTGCACCGCCATCACGGCCACGCATGTCAAACGCCACAGCCTGCGCCGTGGTGCGCGCGTCAAGGGTATAGGCCGCGCCGTCCTGCCTGATCCCTGCGCCGTCCGGTCCCGAGGCGGGATTTTCGCAAACTGCGCGCTCTTGGATGGCAATCGCCAGTTGCCCGCCGCCGTTTTGATGGCTGGCGCCGTGCCCCATGCTGCGCAGTGTGGGCGCGATACCCCCGGCCTCGGTCTGGACCTGACCGCCCTTGCAGTCAAAGGCCACCGGCACCAAAGGCGTCCCGCGCCCAGTGCCGTCCTCGCTCGCGTCAAAGCCCTCGCCACGCAGAGCGTGGGCGACCGCGATCAAGGTCTCGGTCTCGGCGTCGAGGCTTTGCTGCGCACTCGCCGTCAGGCAATAGCCCACGTCGCCGGAATTGGCGACCAGCCCGCCATCTAGGTCAAAGTCTGTCCCAAGCCCGCCACCGCCGTGAGTGCGCGCAGCAAGGGTGGGGGCAGATCTTTGCCCCGCTTCTCGGCGCGGCGGAGGATCCCCGCGCAGGCTTTCGGCGTCAAATAATACCGCTGCGGCACGCCGCCAGTCTCCAAGATATCCGACAACGATGACACGGCGCCGTCGCTGTGGGACAGCGCGGGGGTGGTCACATGCTCTGGCAAATTGAGCGTCAAGCACTCGATAGGCGAGGCCATAGGCGTCGCCGATTCCGGGGATGAGTCCGGCGTTTTTCCAGCCGTCGGGCGGCACCTCGATCGACTGGCCCGAGAGGTCGCCCAAAAATCGCGCAAAGTCGCGTCCGCCTTGGCTTGACAGGACGCCGGGGACATTTTCCCAAACGATCCAGTCGGGGCGATAGCGTGCAGCGATCTGGATATAGGTAAGCGACAGGCTGCCGCGGCTGCCAGCCATGCCGAGGCGTTTTCCTGCAACGGAGTAATCCTGGCAGGGTGTTCCGCCGACAATGACATCGACATCTGCATCGGGCCACTCCTCAAATCGTGTCATGTCGCCCCAATTCGGGACGCCGTTTGTCGCGTGCGCCTCACCCGGCAGGTTGGACCCAAACCGATGCGCCAGCACCCGGCAGGCACCGGGGTCGATCTCGCTGAATGCGACGGGCGACCAGCCGAGGCCGTGCCACGCCAGCGATGCAGCCTCGACACCAGAGCAGACGGACAGGTAGCGCATCACACCGCACCCCCACCGCTCGCCAGCTCACCGCCGCAGGCCAGATAGCCCGCGCCGTCAACCCAGTTGTCGACGTGGCCGGGGTTGGCGCGGATGCGCGCGACCTTGAGCAGCGCCATCATCACCGCCACATCGACGGCGCTGATGGTGACGCCCAGATGCGCCGACCAATAGGCGGCGATCAGGGCAAAGGTGTCCTCGGGCCGCCCATGGGTGGCCGCGCGGTCGCGGGTGACGTAATCGCGGGCGGTGTCCAGGATGTCAGCGCGGGTTGTCATTGATCCCCCTCGGGCAGATCGCCCATCAGCACGTCATTGAGGTCCACCCCAGCGCCAGGTGCGACGATCTGGCCGACCAGACCCGGCACCAAAGCCATGGCGCGGCGCAGGCCCGCCATCAGCTTGGCGCGGGTCGCGCCCGGATCGCTGTCACCGTCCAGCACAAAGACCAGCCGCCGCACCCAGGGCGGCGGGACGAACGCATCGGCATCGTCCAGATCCGGCAGGCCGGACCAGCGGCGGCCCTCGACGCGGGCCATACGCCCGCCCAGATTACCCAGATCGACGCCGCACCAATGCGCGGCCGGGATCGTGGCGACCGCCAGGGCGGTCAGTGTGGTCTCGATCCCCTCCGCCATCACCAGCACGTCGCAATCGCGCGACCCACGGGCCAGCCGGATCGCCCCACCCTTTTTGGACCCGACCACCTTTTTGGCGGGTAGCGGATCGCCGCTGTCGGGGTGGCTGATCGACAGCTTGCCCTTGGGCCGCGACAGGTCCAGCCAGGTGCGATGCACCGCCGTCACCTGCCCCGACCGATCACGGATCGCGGCGACCATGGCCGGGCCGGTGGTCAGCACCTCAAACGCGCCGCGCCTGGCATCGCGCGCCGGGATCACATAGCGGGCGGCGGGGTCAAATCGCAGATCCTCGGGCATCACCGGCAGCAGGGCCGGGCCGATGCCGCGCAGGGTCAGATAGTCGCGCACGGCGGTGCCCTCGGCCGGGATCGTCTCGGCCCACAGGCGCTGTGCCTGGGTGACGGCCTCGGCCCGCTTGGCGCGCGCCGTCGCCTCGGACTGCGCGCGGGCCGCTTTGGCCTTGGCCTCGGCGGCGGCGCGCTCGGCAGGCGTCAGCCGCTCCTCGGGGCCGACCAGCCAATCCAGCGCGGCCGGAAAGTCCACCCCGCGCACCAGTTGCACCAGCGACACCTGATCGCCGCGCGCCTCACAGCGGCGGCACAAAAACACCCCTTTGCGGGTGTTGATCCCAAACCGATCACACCCGCCACAGGACGGACAGGGGCCGATGCGCTCGACCCCGGCGCGGGTCAGCCCGTCGATTTCCAGCCGCTCGATCAGCCGATCCCAGTCGACCGCCTTGGCCTTGGACAGCCGCAGATCATCAACCACGGGGCACCCCCTGTGCGCGGGCGGCATCGCGGCGCACCGTCAGCACGGACAGGATCAGCCGATCCGCGCCCGGCGCCAGCCGGTAATAGGGCGGCCGCGCGGTGATCACGCGCAAATCAGCGGGCACCAGCGACGACCAGCGATCCAGCACGACCCGATCGGTCAGACCGTGGTCCATTGCCACGGCGCGGGCCGCGGCGCGCGTCATCTCCGGTGTCGTCGCATGACGCAGGGCCATGCAGATATCCCAGTCGGTGTTGGGCGTCACCCCATCGACCGGGGGCAGTGCCTCGATCTGGCAGGCCAACCGCCGGGCCGGGGCGACCATGCCGACAGCCCAGGCCGGCGGCGCATCGGTGCGCCGCAGCCGGGGCAGACGCTGCTGCACGCTTAACGGCTTGGCGATGCGGGTGCGGACGGGCGACGGCTTGTCGCGCCGCACGTCATGTCCCGCCTGTTGCAGGCGCACGACCTGCATCCCGATCGCCTTGGCGGTGCGGCCCATCAGGGCGGCGATATCCTCGGCCAGCCACGGCCTCCTCTGATTGCGCGGGCGCCACTCAACCATCATGCCGCACCCGCCCGGTCGGCCCGCACGACCTCCCACAGATCGGCGGCTTGCTGCATGTGCCAGTCCGCCAGCGCCCGCCGTGCCCGCCAGACCGCCGCGCCCCGCGCCTCATAGCCGCAATCCAGCAGATCGCGCGCCACCGGCGACAGCCAGGCCAGCGGCCCTGTCAGACCGGCCTGCGGCAGCGACTCGGCCAGGATCGACGCGGCGCGCCCCCAGTCGGTGCCGCTGATGCCATCGGCCGCCATCCAGCCCGCCAGATGCAGCGCCAGCCGGTCGGCTGCGGTGACGCGGCGGGCGGTCATGGCAGCACCAGGACGGCGACCGTGATGCCAACCAGCAGTCCCTGCAAAAACCACGCAGCGCCAGACAGCAGGCTGCGGGCAGCATCCTGCGGGCGATCAGTATCCTGCGGGGGGACGGCGGCCGCAGCCTCATGCCGGCGCAGATCCTGGATCAACTGCCGCGCCTGGTCCGAGTGCAGCACGACCGACGACCCAAGGGCGGCCATGACGCGCAGCCGCTCGATCGTCATCACGCCATCGACGCAGGGCAACACGGACGGTCCATCACGCATCGGCCAGCCTCCTATCAGCTGCGGGCCAGGCCGCGCGCTCGACCGCATCCATCAGCAGATGGCCCGCATCGGCAAGGCGATCCGGCTGGTCCCGCAGATCAGATGCGGCCTGCGCAAAATCGCGCAGCGCATCGCGCGCGGGGTCGTCAGGCGCCAGGCTATCGGCCAGATCGCCGGCACGACGCAGCGCCACCGGGTCGGTCGCACCCTCGATCGCCGCCGCCGCCACGGCCCAGATCGCCAACAGCGCGATCGTCCGCTTGACAGGGGCAGGCGCAGGATCAGGTCTCATCGGTCACTCCAATTGATTGGTCGCCAGGGCCGCACAGCGCGGGGGAGGAGCCAGCACACCGCGCGGCCCCGGCGGGCACCGCCCGACGCGGCGGACAGTGCGTGGCGATAAAAGGGGGCGGCGGCCTCGCGCCGCCCCAGTTGCCCGCGCGCGAGGACAGTAGCGCGCAGGTCAGACAGAGCCGCCCTGATGGGTGATCCCACCTCTCGGCCGGGCCAGCCGCAGTTTCCGGGGACGGCGTCCTGATACCCGTGCCCGGCCATCCCCGGCGGTTTGCGGTCAGGCCACGATGCCCCACCGTCCTCCGGGCAAGCGTGTCAGCCGTCGCCGTAGCCGTCGCCGTCGCCGTAGCCGTCGCCGTCGTCGTCGCCGTCGTCGTAGCCGTAGCCGTCGCCGTCGTCGTCGCCGTCGTCGTAGCCGTAGCCGTCGCCGTCGTCGTCGTCGTCGCCGTCGCCGTAGCCGTAGCCGTCGCCGTCGCCGTAGCCGTAGCCGTCGCCGTAGCCGTCGCCGTCGCCGTAGCCGTAGCCGTAGCCGTAGCCGTAGCCGTAGCCGTCCAGATCCAGCGACCGCAGGACGATCCCTGCCTGGCCGACCCGTCGCGCCTCCGCTAGAGCGGCTGACACCGTAAACGCTGCCGGCCATGACGCACTGGCCGAGGCCATCACGCCAGACCGGCAGCACCCGCCAGCAATCAGATCGTCGGCGGTGATCAGGCGGTCGTCCATTTGCCCCACGCCTCCGGCGTCACCGCGATCACGGCCGTGATATCGTGCAGCACGGGGATATCGGCGACCGCACTGATCAGCGATTTGCCGGTCGGCCCGGTCTCGGCCAGCTGCATCACGCCGCGCGTGGTGCCAAATTTGATCGCCATGCGCGCCTGGCGCAAGCCCATCGACCGCGCGGTCAAATCCTGATCGTCAGGAATCAGACCGGCGAACACGCCGCGATGCTGGGTGGTGACAAGGACGGGTTTCATGTTTTCCTCCATGTAAAAAATCCTTACGCGGCGCGCAGATACTGCGCGGCTTGGGCCGGGTGGCGGTCATAGGCGGTCATCACCGCCCCGGCATGGGGCGCGGTCAGCGCGTCCCACCAGTTGCAGGCGGTCTGAAAACAGACCCCGTATTCCGCCGCCGCGACCTCGCGGCTGGGACAGGTGGCACGAACAAAGGCCCGCCAGCGATCCGGGGCGGCCGCGCGCGTGCGCCGCGCATCCTCGGACAGCGCGCGCGGCGACGGGCGGCGATCGGGCCGCATCGCAGCGCGATCCAGCGGATTGCGGCAGGACGTTGGCCGCCCACTGTGACGGTGATGACTGCGCGGATCAGGCCGCATCAGGCTGGGAATCGGGATCATGGAACACCTGCTGGTTGGGGCCGCACGGGGCGGCGGGGATACGGTCGCCATCAGCGGCGACCGTTTCGGAACCGGGGCTGCACGCGCACCCGTCATCGGGGCGATCGACCCAGCTTCGCATCGGCACGGCACCGCCGGTGGCGGTCTCGATCCGGTGCGCGAGGTCGAGAGAGGGCACTTTCCGGCACGCCTCGAGGGCAGACAGATGGCTGGGGCTAATCCCCACCTGCGCGGCGAACCTGCGGCGGAAGCCCCGATCGCCCTTGCTCTTGGAAATGATGAACGCGGTGAACATGGCGACAAGTTGTCTTTGAGACAAGACATCATGTCAAGAGACAACTTGTCGGAGAGTAAATATTTGCACAGCGCGCATTCGCGGCGCGCGCGATCGGGCTGATAAGACAGTCATGAAGCTACGAATTGGCCGAATCTTAGCCCAGAAGGGCATGAAGCAGAGCGATCTTGCAGACGCGCTGGACACCTCGCCGGGTCATATCAGCCACTTGATCAGCGGGCGGCGGATGGCATCAGCCACAATGCTGAAGCGCATTGCCGAAGTTCTTGGCGTGCCTGTCTCCGCAATTTTAGCGACACAGACACCGATTCCGGTTGTTGGCAGGGTCGCCGCAGGTGCCGAAGTCGAGCTGGTTGACGCCTATGCCGCCGGCGGCGGCCTCTATTACGTCGCTGCCCCCGATGACCTGTCGCCCGAGGATATTGTTGCGGTCGAGGTCACGGGCGATTCGATGGCGGGCATGATCGACGACCGCGACATCCTGTTTTTCAGCCGGCACTTCCTGGGCGTCTCGCCCAATGCGGTGGGCCAGGTGGCAATCTGCGCCACAGCCGATGACGGCGCGCTGGTCAAGCGCCTCAAGCCGGGACGCGACCCAGGCACATTCGACCTGCATTCGGTCAACCCGATCTATCCACCGATCTATGGGGTGCATCTGCTATGGGCCGCGCCGTTCCGACGCCACATCCGACGACAAGATATTGAAATCGTTGAACCCTGAAGGAGGGATTACTGTTGTCCACCACTGTTACCCGTATCGAAAAACGCAAGCGGGGCGTATTCGGCTGGCTGTTTTTGTTGCTATTCATCGGCTTTAACCTGCTGATGTTGTTCGCGTTCATCTCCGGGGTTGGCGGGTCGGCAGAACAGGCAAGTCACCTGACCACCGAGGCCGAAAGGGCGGGCGCCGCCCTTGGCACCGCCCTGGGCGCGGGGTTCCTGCTGTCGATCTGGGCGGCGGGCGCGATCATCCTGGGCATCATCGTCATGCTGACCCGCGGCAAAAAAATCATTACGGAGACCCAAACATGACCCGCGCCCTTATCCTGTTGACCCTGATCGCGGCGCCGGCCTGGGCCGACGATCCGATGGCCGGCCTAAAGGCCATGCAGGCCGCCAGCGGCATCGGCACCCTGATGGCCTCGGAAAAATACTGTGGCCTGACCTACGACCAGGCGGCGATCACCGCCTATGTCACGGCGCAGACCCCGGCGGGCGACCTGAACTTTGCCCAGCAGATCGACGTTGGGCGCATGGGCGAGGAATTCGCCCAAAAGGACCGCCCCGACAGCGGTAAGACCGCACATTGCGCCGCCATCGCCAAAGCCGCCGCTGATCACGGCTTCATCAAGCCCTGATTTTACCGCAACGTGACGATTCCTAAAGCCCCGCTTCGGCGGGGTTTTTTATGACCCTTTACAAAAATTGTCCCCATGACAATTTTCCCCTTGCGTGAAACTTGTCCAAATGACAACTTTCACCCCATCGCAACCCCGATGGGAGACCGGCCATGCGCCATCCTGACCACCCGCCGATCCGCCCGGCCCTGATCCAGCGTCAGGCCCTGGCCGACGCCCGCCTGATCGTCACCTCGCCCGACGTGGCCGTGCTGGTCCCCACCAGCCTGCGCTATCTGGCCTGGGCCGCGCTCAAATCCGCCCGCGGCCAAACCACCCGCCAACGCCCCGTCTGCGGCCAACCCGCGACCGGGGGTGCGGCATGACCCCGCGCAAACCGCAGGATGACGTCGGCAGCGATCCGGCGATCGGCGACATCTGGGCGCAGCACAATGACCGCACCCTGCGCCAGGCACAGTTGCGCCAATCGCTGCGCTGCGCGCAGGTGACCCTGATCATCGCGGTGGTCACGCTGCTGGTGGCCTGGCTGATCGTCAGAGGGGGCGGGGCATGACCGCGGTCATCAACGACCATCTCTATTTGGCGGACTATACCGATGAGGAGATGCCCTGCGCGCCGACGCTTGCCGCCTGGCAGGATTGGCTGGCGCAGCCCGATGCGGACTGGGGGCGCACGACGCCGCCCGCCGACGGACAGATGTTTGACGGCTGGCGGCAGACGATCACCTGGCACCGCGTGACCGGCGTCGATGCTGATGCGCTGACCGTCACCCTCGACCCACCGGCGCCGCAGGATATGACGGCGGTGGTGTTGGCCGATGGGCCGGGCGACGGGTGGTGCGCTGATGATATTTGCAACAGCCTGGCCGAGCTGGTCTATACGCTGCCGATCCATCCCGGCAGCACGGTCGCCGTGATGGGACACAGCCGCCCCACGCGCCTGCAATGGCAGGGCGGGCGGCTGGTCGAGATCGGCAACGCGCAGATCGGCGGCGCGGCATGACCCTGCACCAAAAGCCGGAAAAACCGGAATCAATCGAGGATGCGATCGGATGGGGAATCCTGCATTACTATCGCGGGGTCGACGGCGGATTATTGGAACATACCGTCCACCCCTCAAGATCCGCAGCAATCAAAGATTACGACGACGACTGGAATGGGCCTGGCGCGTATCGGCGCGACAGGCGGGCGGGCCGGGTGCGTGCTGTCCGCGTGCGCGTAACGATACTGATTGACGAGGCATGACCATGGGCATGATCGTGATCGACAGCGACGAGCTGGACCGCATCATCGCGCGCCACATCGCCCCGCTGGCGCAGGCCCTGCACGGCGCGACGGTGACCCCCGCGCCGGAATGGGTGACGATCCCCGAGGCCGCGCGGCTGCGCGGCGTCACCACCTCGACCGTGCGCCGCTGGATCGCCGAGGGGCGCGTGGCGGCGCGCGGGTCAGGGCGCAACCGGCAGGTGCGGCTGGCCTAATCCAGCCGCCGCGCCAGATCGGACGCAGACGCATCGTAATAGGTCAACAACTGCCTGATATTGCGATGCCCGACCATCTTGGCCAGCGCCAGCACATCCAGCTTTTGTGACAGGTCGGTGATAGCACGGTGGCGCGAATCGTGGAATGTCAGCCCCTCGATCGCCGCCTTTTCGCGCACCTTGCGAAACAGCGCATCCAGTTGGCGCGAATGCAGCCCGAAAATCGGGTCACGCCCCGCCAGAGGTCGCAGCAGATCGACCGCCGCCAGCGACAACGGCACCTCGCGCGCGGTGCCGTTTTTGGTCCGGGCCAGCCGGGCAACCCGCGAATCCAGATCGACCGCAGCCCAGCGCAGCCCCACGATCTCGCCCGCGCGCATCCCGGTGACGCAGGCCAGCCGAAACGCATGGATCGCGCGCGCGGTCGCGTTGCCCAGGTCATCCCCCGCCACATGCACGAGCCGCTCGATCTCATCGTCGGTGACCAGCCGATCACGCGCTGGCGGGGGCGTCGGCTTGGTGACATCCTCGCAGGGATTGGACGCGATCAACCGCCATTCCTTGACCGCCTTGGTCAGCACGGCCGATAGCAGGTTAAGTTCGCGCCGGACCGTGCCCGGCGACACGACCGCCAGCCGCGCATCTCGCCACCGGGCGATATCCTCTGGCCCCAGATCCCGCATCCTGATGCGGCCCAGATCCGACTTGGCAAAATTGTTGAGACGCAACGATTCCCACCGCTCCCCTCGCTTGGTTGGGCTGACCTCGCGCGCATAGCGGGTCAGCACCTCGGACAGCGGCTGGGGTGATGCAGCGCCCGTGCTGCCCGCCATGATTTCGGCCTCGACCCGCGCGCCCCAGTCAATCGCCTCGCGCTTTGTCGGCAACACCTTGGACCGCCGCACCCCGCGCCGGGACACCTCGACCCGCCACCCCTTGCCCGCTTTGCGAATCGTCGCCACTTTACGCACCCCGCGTGATTTGTGCGTAACCGGGTGCGCATTTTTGCGCGCAAATGCAAACGCAAACGCGCGCCACGGGCGCGCGGGATCAGCAAATGCACGGATTTGTGCGCTATCGCGGTTGTCCCCGCGTGGGGGTGGTGCCGGTGAAGGGACTCGAACCCCCGACCCCATCATTACGAATGACGTGCTCTACCAGCTGAGCTACACCGGCACTGGTGCGCGGGCGATAGCACCCTTTGGCGGCCATGTGTAGCCCCCTTTTGCGGTTTTTCGGCAGAAGGCGGCGGGGCGTGATGCGGCCGACCAAGGCGCGAAAAAAGGCGGCGGGAAGATCCCGCCGCCCTGTGGTGGTCGGCCATGCATGATCCGGCCGTGGCGGTCAGCCCATCTCTTGCGCGCGGCGCGCCAGATCGACGACATCGGGTTCGTCGCGGACACCTTTGACGGCGGCGCGGTCGCTGCGGCTGTCGGCCATGTCCGGGCTGGCCGGGCGTGGGGCGTCGTCGGGTTTCGGCTCGGGCTGCGGGTGCGGTTTCGGCTGCGGCTGCGGCTTGGGCTCAGCCTTCGGCTCGGGCGCGGTGAAACCGGGGCGCAGCTCGGGCTCGGTCATCACGGGCACGGCCACCGGCGCGGCGCGCGGGGCCGGTTCGGGTGCGGGCGGGTCGTCGTCGATCATCCCCGGACGCGGGCCATCCACGACCGGCGCAGGCGCGGGTTGCGGCTCGGGTTTCGGGCCTTCGATGGCGCCGACGATCAACGGCAGCATCTCGGCGCCATTGGCGATCGGCTGCGCCGCGCCCTTGGGTTCGCGCCAGGTCAGCGTGTCGAAATGCCCGCAGGCGTCGCAGGTCGGTGCCCAATCGGCCATCACGTTCTGGCAATCGTCACAGACCCATTGCGGACCCCGGCTGGCGGTCAGCGCCCGCGTCAGCCAGCCACGCACCACGGCGTCATCGGCGCCTTCGCCGCGCTCGATGGCGGCCATGATCGTCATGACTCGCGCCGTTGGATGGCTGTCGGGCAGGCCCTTCATCACCCGGCGCGCGGTCGGGAAGTCCTCGGCGGCCAAGTTCAGCTCGGCCCGCAGCAGACGGGTTTCGACGTGATCGGGGTTGGTGCCCAGCATCTGTTCAAACCGCTTGATCCGCGCCTGCGGGGTCTCATCCGGCACGATCTCGGCAAAGACCGCCGCCAGAGAGGGGTGCGGCTGCGCGGCCCAGGCCTTCGTCAGCACCCGCGCGGCATTGCGCCCCTCACCCGTCGCCAGATAGGTGCGCGCGGCCATCACGGCCGCCGGAATCAGGTCAGGCGACTTGCGGTTGGCGGCAATCGCGGCTTCGCGTGCCTCGATCGTCGCACCCTCGGCAAAGACCTCGCGCGCCTCTTGCAGGGCCATGACGGCATCGCGGCGCTTGTAGACATCCTTCGGCAGGCGGCCGTCTTTCACCTTGTCTTCCAAGACCTTGCGGGCCGCGCCCCAATGGCCGGTCTTGGTTTCCAGCTGCAAAAGCGTGTCCTGCACGTCGGCATGGCGCGGCTTCAGCGCATAGGCTTTTTGCGCCAGCAGCAGCGCGGTCGCGGTGTCGCCTTCGGCCAACTTGTGCCGCATCAGCCCCTGCACGCCGACGAACCGGGTGCGGTCATCCGACAGCATCGCCTTATAGGCGTCATAGGCGGTGCGGCTGTCGCCCGCGGCCTCGGCGGCCTGCGCGGTCAGAAGCCGCGTCACCTCGGGCCGGTTCAGGTATTTGTCGGCGCGGGCAGCCTGCGCCTGCGCCAGCCGCCCCTCGCCCGAGGCGACCGCCAGCATCCCCTGCGCCAGCGCGTCATAGCCCTTGGCGCGGCGGCGGCGGTCAAAATAGCGGTTCAGCGCGGTCGCGTCCCCGGCCAGAAAGCGGATGAAGGCCGACAGCATCCCCGCGATTTTCAGCGCCAGCCAGATCAGGAACAGGGTGACCAGCAACGCGATCACCGCGGTCACCGGGCCCAGCAGATATTCGGTCTGCCCGATCTGGATGCGGACCCCGGCGGCGGCATCGGAAAGATTTGTCACCGCCAGTGCCAGAACCGCCACAAGCGCGACGAACAGCACGGCCTTCAGAATGGTTCCCAGCATCGCGCGCCCCTTCAGTTCAGCGTTTCGGCGATCTTGGCGACGGCCTCGCGCGCGGCGACCCAGGCCTGCGCGCGCGTCGTCCAGTCAGCCATCGCGGTCTGGCCCGGCTCGGGCAGGGTGGCCACCTCGGACAGCGAGCCTGCGACATCGCCCGCCACAAGCGCGGCCTCGGCCCGCGACAGGATCGCATCGGCATCCATACCCTCACGCGGGCCACCGACGGTGCGCGCACCGGTCTGCACTTTCAGAAAGCTGGTGACGCGGCCCATGACGCCCTGGTCCTGCGCCTCGGCCCCGGCGACCGCGGCCAAGGCGGCACGCGCGGCGGCGGGGAAATCGGCGCGCAGGCTTTCCAGTTGCGGCACGGCATCCAGCCCCTCGGGGACACTGATCCCCGCATCCGACAGCGCCGCGACCGGCGCAGCAACCGGCGCACCGGTCTGCATCGCGGCTTGCAGATTGGCCAGGGCAGTCTGGCCACGGGCGCGCTGCACGGCGGCCTCGGCCTCGGACATCAGGGCCTTGGCCTGTTCCTGCGCGGCGGTGATCTGGCCCTGCGCGTCCTTGGCCTGCTGGCGCAGATCGTCCAGCATCTTTTGCGCCTCGTCGCTGACGCCCTCCAGCGCGGCACTGTCGCCGCTGGAGGGCGGGCGGGCCTGAAGCGCGGCGATCTGGTCGGCCTGTTGGGTTACCAGCGATTTCAGCGCGGCCAGTTCCTCGCGCAGCGCCGGATCGGGCGCGGCGTCGGCGGCGCCCTCGGGCAAGGCGGCCAGCTTGGCCTCCAGCGCCTCGATGCGCGAGCGGGCCTGATCCAGTTCGGCGGTGGCTGCGTCCTTTGCGGCGGTCACGGCCCGCTGTTCAAGGGCGGCGGTGTCGACGGGTTCGACCGGCGCCGCAGGGGCGGTCATGCCGACCGGGCGCCAGGCCTCGGGCATGGCGGGCAATGCGTAATACATCGCGCCCGCGCCCAGACCGGCGGCGATCGCGCCGCCCAGGACCAAAGGCACAAAGCCACCCCGGCGCGGCGCGGGGGCGGGCGTGGACTTGGCGGCAGGCGCAACAGTGGGCTTCTCGACGGGCTTTTCCGCAGGCTTTTCGGCGACCGGCGGGGTCACCGGACGCGGGGCCTCGACCGGTTTGACGGGCATGGGGTCAGCCGACTTTTCCGCCCGCTTCTCTGCGGGCTGATCGACGGGCTTCGCGGTCTCGGGCGTGGGGGCGGGGCTCGTCGGGGTCGGCGTGACCAGCTTGTCGTCGGCTTTGGTCGGTTCTTTGGTCACGGTCTGTCCCCTTGAAACATTGGCGCATCGGCCGCGCATCGGCGCGGCTGGCCCCCGCGGCGGATGAATCGCTGTCACCTTAGAACCGGGGGGCCAGCCGCTCAACCCGCGACGGGCGGGAATGTTCCGGGGTCTGGGCCCGTCAGGCGTGGGCGATCAGATCGGCAATGGCAGCGGCCATGGCATCCGCATCGGGCCGGGCGGCAATCGCCAGCCGCGCCGGGGCCAAAGGTGCCGCCGCCTGCCCCACGGCAGCCGAGATCGCAGCAACCCACAGCGGCGCGCGCGCGCCACCAGCGGCGGCGGCAAAAAGCCGCGCCGAACGCGGCGAGAACAGCGCGACCAGCACCGGGTCAGCCCCCGCCAACAGGTCGCGCGCGGCATCCGACAGCGGCAGTTCGGCCTGATCATAGACGGTGATCTGGTCGCAGGGCAGCCCGCCCGCCGTCAACTGATCGGCCAGCGGTGCGACGATATGGCGGCCGCGCGCATGGATCAGCCGCCCGCGCGGCGCCGCCGCCCCGATCAGCGCGCGCAGGCTGGGCGCGTCGCCCTGCGCCGCCACCGCATCATAGCCCGCCGCCCGCGCCGCCTGCGCGGTGCGATCGCCCACGCACCAGGCCCGCCGCCCGCCCGAGGGCATCAGCGCCGCCAGCCCCGCCACGCCATTTTCCGAACTGAAGATCACCTGATCGGCGGCGCGCGCGGCAGCGATCTGATCGGCGGGCGGGGTCAGCAGCTCGATACGCATCAGCGGGCTGGCCAGCACCGGGCAGGCCGCCGCCGGACCCTGCGCCAGAAGCGCGGCAAAGCGCGCCGCAGCGGGCGCGGGCCGGGTCAGCAGGATGGTCGGGGGGCGCGCGGTCATCTTGGGCGGCGTTGTCCTTTGGTCACGGCGGTGATACCCCGGCGCGACATGCCCGACAACCACACAGGCCCGAAGATGACGCCCCTGATCCTTGGGATCGAAAGCTCCTGTGACGACACAGCCGCCGCCGTGGTGGGCGGGGATGGGGCGATCCTGTCCTCGGTCGTGATGGGGCAGACCAATCTGCACGAGGCTTTCGGCGGCGTCGTTCCCGAACTGGCCGCCCGCGCCCATGCCGAGCGGGTGGACCTTGTGATCCAGTCTGCGCTGGATCAGGCGGGCGTCGGGCTGGGCGAGCTGTCGGCGGTCGCGGTGACCGCCGGGCCGGGGCTGATCGGCGGGGTGATGGCGGGGGTAATGGCGGCCAAGGGCATCGCCGCCGTCACCGGCCTGCCGCTGATCGGCGTCAACCATCTGGCCGGGCACGCGCTGACCCCCCGACTGACCGATGGCGTCGATTTTCCCTATCTGATGCTGCTGGTTTCGGGCGGGCATTGCCAGTTCCTGCGGGTCGACGGGCCGGACGACTTCACCCGGCTGGGCGGCACGATCGACGACGCGCCGGGCGAGGCCTTTGACAAGGTGGCCAAGCTTCTGGCCCTGCCGCAGCCCGGAGGCCCGGCGGTCGAGGCCGAAGCCAAGGACGGCGATCCAGCGCGGTTCGACCTGCCGCGCCCGCTGATCGGCAAGCCCGATTGCACGCTGTCCTTCTCGGGGCTGAAAACGGCGGTGCTGCGCGCCCGCGATCAGGCGATGGCGGCGCGGAGCGGGTTGACGGTGACCGACCGCGCCGATCTGTGCGCCGGGTTTCAGGCCGCCGTCGCCGATGTTCTGGCCGCCAAGACCGCCCGCGCGCTGACGCTTGCGCCGGTGCCGGTGCTGGCGGTCGCGGGCGGGGTCGCCGCCAATGGCGCGATCCGCGACCGGCTGGCTGCCGTCGCGGCACAGGCCGGGGCGCGGTTCGTCGCGCCGCCGCTGCGTCTTTGCACCGACAATGCCGCGATGATCGCCTGGGTCGGGCACGAACGCCTGCGCGCGGGGCTGCCCGCCGACGGGCTGGACCTCGCCGCCCGCCCCCGCTGGCCGCTGGACCGCGCCGCCACGCCCATGCTGGGCACCGGCAAGCGCGGCGCCAAGGCCTGAGCGCGGTTGCCCCTGCCCGCCCCACGCCGCTAGACTGGCGCGAAACAGGACCAAGCCGATGACCCTTCCGCCCGAGGCCCAGATCGCCATTCTGAACGCCACCGCCTTGGGCGTGGCCTGGCTGGGCATCTATCCGACGCTGCGTCCGCTGACGATGACGCGGCTGATGCGCGCCGATCTGATCGTGACCTCGGCCACCTTCCTGGCGGCGGCAGGGTTGTTTCACGACACCGGCACGCGGTTCTGGCTGCCCGGCACTCAGGTCGGCTGGTTCGGCTTCTGGCTGGTCAGCGCGCTGACGATCGAGATGGTCCTGGCGCTGCTGGTCCTGCCGCGCCTGCCGCTTGGGGGGAACGAATGACGGCGCAGATCGCGGTTCTGGGGGCGGGCGCGTTTGGCACGGCCCTGGCCATCACGCTGGCGGCGCGCCAGCCGGTGACGCTATGGGCGCGCGATGCCGAGGTCGCGCGCGTCATGCAGGCCAGCCGCGTCAACGCCCGCCGTCTGCCCGGCGCGCTGTTTCCCGATGCGCTGCAAGTCACCGGCGATCTGAGCCGCGCGCTGCAAGCGCGGGTCGTGCTGCTGGCCATGCCGATGCAGCAGATCGGCGGCTTTGTCGGCCTGCATCACGCTGATCTGGCAGGAAAAAACATTGTCGCCTGCGCCAAGGGCATCGACCTGAGCACCGGCACCGGCCCGGCCGCGCTGCTGTCGCGGGTGGCGGGCGCGGTGCCTGCGATCCTGACCGGACCCAGCTTTGCCGCCGACATCGCGCGCGGTCTGCCGACCGCGCTGACGCTGGCCTGCGCCGATCCCGACCGGGGGGAGGCGCTGCAAGCCGCGCTGTCGACCCCGGTGCTGCGGCTTTACCGCACCACCGACACCGTGGGGGCCGAGCTGGGCGGCGCGCTGAAGAATGTCGTGGCGATTGCCGCCGGGGTGACGATCGGCGCGGGTCTGGGCGAAAGCGCGCGCGCCGCCACCGTGACGCGCGGCTTTGCCGAGATCACCCGTCTGGCGACCGCGCTTGGCGCGCGGCCCGACACGCTGATGGGGCTGTCGGGTCTGGGCGATCTGGTGCTGACCTGCACCTCGGGGCAGTCGCGTAATTTCCAGGCGGGGCAAGCACTTGGCGCAGGCCTGCCGCTGCCCCAAGCCACGACCGAGGGCCTGGCCACCGCCGCCGCCACCCTGCCCTTGGCCGCGCGCCACGGGGTCGAGATGCCGCTGACCGCGATGGTTGCCGCGCTTGCGGCCGGGCGGATCAGCACCGAAAATGCCATAGCCGCGCTGCTTGCGCGCCCCCTGAAGGAGGAATGATGCTGTTTGCCCTGATCTGCCGCGACCGCAAGGGCGCGATCGAGACCCGCAAGGCCAACCGGGACAAGCACCTGGAATATATCGAGAAAACCGGCGTCGTGACGCTGGCCGGGCCGTTTCTGGACGGCGGCGAGATGTGCGGATCGCTGGTCGTGATCGACGTGGCCGACCGCGCCGCGGCCGAGGCCTGGGCTGCCAGTGACCCCTATCACCTGGCCGATCTGTTTGAAAACGTGGACATTCTTGAATGGAAGCGGGTGGTCGGCTGATGGCGTATTGGCTGTTCAAATCCGAACCCGACGTCTTTTCCTGGGACGATCTGGTGGCCAAGGGCGACGCGGGTGAGCCGTGGGATGGCGTGCGCAACTATCAGGCGCGCAACAACATGCGGGCCATGAAAGTGGGCGACCGCGGGTTCTTCTATCACTCCAACGCGACACGCGATGTCGTTGGAATCGTTGAGGTTGTGGCGCCCGCGGCTCAAGACCCGTCCACCGATGATCCCCGCTGGGAATGCGTGACGATCAAGGCGGTGGTGCCGATGGCCACCCCCTTCACCCTGGACCGCGCCAAGCTGGAACCGGCTTTGGCGGATATGGTGCTGGTGAACAACAGCCGCCTGTCGGTGCAGCCGGTCAGCGACGCGGAATGGGATTTCATCTGCGCGGCGGGCGGGGTCAGGGGCTGAATTTCGCCGTATCGCCGCCGTATCGCCAGCGTATGTTCTGCGTATCTTTTGCGTATCTTTTGCGTATCACGCCAGCGTGCGCCCCATTAGGCGCACGTTAACCTGTTTAGCCGAGAGTGGCCGGGTCAGCCGAGGTCGCCCATGCCAAGCCCCTATAACACTGCCACCCCCGAACCGCCGCCCAGCAAGGCCGAGGCCGAACGCCGGGCCCATTATCACGCGCTGGCCGAGACCTATCGCGATCTGGAGGTCGACCTGCGTTGGGGCCTGTCAGGCACCAAGCGCATCCCGGACGAGTGGTCGCGCATCGCCGCCACCCCGGCCACCCACGCCAAACGACAGGTCAGCTTGCGCGTGGATCAGCCGGTTCTGGCTTTTTTCAAGGCGATGGGGCCCGGCTACCTGACGCGCATGAACGCCGTGCTGCGTGCCTTCATGCACGCCCGCCTGTCGCGCGTGGTCGGCGGACCGGAACACATGGCCTATCGCCCGCTGAAATGGGACGAGGAACGCCGCGTCGGCGGCGATTGGATGGATGCCGAATACGCCAAGCTGGATCTGGAGGCGATGAAGGAGGCCTTCGATCCAGAGCATGACGATCATGAGCGGCTGATAGCGCGGTATCGGCAGTTGCGGGAGGAGCGGTTGCGGAAGATGTGAGGGGTGTTGCGCGGGGATCGAAATATGGCTGTAATGCCATCGGCCTGGAGAGCGTAAAGATGGCACATTTATTTCCTAAGGAACCAGAAATCGTCCTTTAGGGGACCGGTTTCAATGAAGGCCGTCCTTTGGACCGCGCGGAAACCGGACGGTCGCTTTCCGACCTGGTCGAGCGGATTGAGACGCCGATGGTCATAGCCGTCGATGGCGACTGGGGCACCGGCAAGACTGTGTTCTTGAAGCGTTGGGTCGGTGCACATCGCAAGCAATTCTCGGGGCGCGCGACGACGGTTTATATTGATGCCTTCGCACAGGATTATCTGGACGACCCTTTGACGGCGATATTGAGTCCACTGCTGCAACGTCTGCCGAAGGGTAGGGAGTCGAATAGTGTTGCGAGCAAGCTGAAACAGGCTGCCCCGAAGCTGGCGCGAGCATCGGTACGTGTCGGCTTGGCCGCCGTAACGAGCGGCCTTAGTGAGCTTGCCGTCGGCGCTGTCAATCTGGGGAAGGTCGCCGACCAAGCGGCTCAAGCGGCCGTGCGAAAGGCCGGGAGCGATGCCGACGCGGCAGCTAACGGGTTCTGGAAAGCGCATGATGAACGCCAAGACGCGATGGACCAATTACGCGAGGCGCTTCGGGAGTTGACCCAGCCGCAGGACGATGGCGGTGATCCGCAGCCGTTGGTTATCGTCGTCGATGAGCTGGACCGCTGTCGGCCGGATTATGCCTTGTCGCTGCTGGAGGTCATCAAGCACGTTTTTTCTGTGGCAAATGTTCACTTTGTTCTGGGCGTGAATCTGGTCGCGCTGCGGCACAGCGTCCATGCGCGCTATGGCGCTGGCATGGATGCGCAGCGTTACCTTCAGCGGTTCATCACGCTAAGCCTTTCGTTGCCCATGCGATCAGAAGCGGGGCAAAATGGTTATCTTGCACTGGCTTATTTTGAGCGAGAGTTCGCGCAGATGGTAGACCGCGATGCGCCGATTTTCACGGTGGGAAGCCAGCTTTTGTCGTTGCTATGCCGGTCAAGGCAGCTGTCGTTGCGGGATGTTCAAAGGTTGATGAGCCGGTTCGTCTTGCTGCCGTTTCGTATGAAAGGGGGGTATGACGGAATTTCCTGGACATATCTCACAATAACCTTGGCAGCGATGAAGGAGCTTTCCCCCGAGCTGTTCACAAGAGCAGCTGAAGGGGGTCTGACGCAGAGCGACGTGACAAATTTCTTAGGCATAAATAGCGAAATGATCGATAGCACCGCCGAAGGGCGATCCAGCTATGATCATGGCGCATTCTTGTTTAATGGAGTTTGGCGTGCCGCATTGGGAGACCCCAAAATGACGGAGGAGGAACGCAGTCATCTTGGGCGGTTCGGTGATTTTGACCGTCCGCGCGATTCACGGGTAACTTCGGCCATTACGCAATATCTGGATAGAATCGAACTGTTGAATTGACCGGCCGGGAAGATGTGTTCTGGCAGACCCGGCGCCAGTCCGTGCCAACACGCTGCCTACCGATGCAAAAACGCCCGCCTTTCGGCGGGCGTTGCCTTGTTGCACGGCTGGCCCCGGCTTACACCTCGGGCACCAGCACCTCGCGCTTGCCGACGTGGTTGGCGGGGCTGACGACGCCCTGTTCCTCCATCTGTTCGACCAGACGGGCGGCCTTGTTGTAGCCGATCGCCAGCTTGCGCTGGATATAGCTGGTCGAGCATTTGCGGTCGCGCGCCACGATGGCGACCGCCTGGTCATACAGCACGTCATCGCCCTCACCCGAGCCGAGGCCCAGCACCAGGTCGATGTCGGATGCCGCGTCCT
This sequence comes from Paracoccus zhouxuedongae, assembly GCF_041927815.1. Taxonomy (NCBI): domain Bacteria; kingdom Pseudomonadati; phylum Pseudomonadota; class Alphaproteobacteria; order Rhodobacterales; family Paracoccaceae; genus Paracoccus; species Paracoccus zhouxuedongae. The sequence continues at coordinate 148,928 of NZ_JBHFHM010000001.1, read as the reverse complement.
CATCGGGGCCATCGACGACGCCCGACAGGTATTCAGGCGGGCCGAAGGATTTCAGGTGGTTCACCACTTCCTCGACCTCTTCGTCGCTGACGAAGGGGCCGTGGACGCGGGTGATGCGGGCGCCACCGGCCATATACAGCATGTCGCCCATGCCCAGCAGCTGTTCCGCGCCCTGTTCGCCCAGGATCGTGCGGCTGTCGATCTTGGACGTCACCTGGAAGGAAATCCGGGTCGGGAAGTTGGCCTTGATCGTGCCGGTGATGACATCGACCGAGGGGCGCTGCGTGGCCATGATGATATGGATGCCGCTGGCGCGGGCCATCTGGGCAAGGCGCTGGATGCAGGCCTCGATCTCCTTGCCGGCGACCATCATCAGGTCGGCCATCTCATCGACGACGACGACGATATAGGGGATCGTCTCGGGGGCGAACTCCTCGGTTTCAAAGATCGGGTCGCCGGTGTCCTCGTCAAAGCCGGTCTGGACGGTGCGCTTGAACATCTCGGCCTTGTCCAGCGCGTCGCGGACGCGGGCGTTATAGCTTTCGATGTTGCGCACGCCCATTTTCGACATGCGGCGGTAACGCTCTTCCATCTCGCCCACCACCCATTTCAGGGCGACGACGGCCTTTTTCGGGTCGGTCACGACCGGCGACAGAAGATGCGGGATGCCGTCATAGACTGACAGTTCCAGCATCTTGGGGTCGATCATGATGAGGCGGCATTCGGCGGGCGACAGCTTGTAAAGCAGCGACAGGATCATGGTGTTGATCGCCACCGACTTGCCCGAGCCGGTGGTGCCGGCGATCAAGAGGTGGGGCATCTTGGCCAGGTTCGCCACCACGGGATCGCCCGCGATGTCCTTGCCCAGGGCCAGCGGCAGCCGCATCGTGCTGTCGCCAAAGTCGCGGGCGGCCAGGATCTCGCGCAACACCACCTTTTCGCGCTGCGCATTGGGCAGTTCGATCCCGATCACGCTGCGCCCCGGCACGGTCGAGACGCGCGCCGACAGCGCCGACATGCTGCGCGCGATGTCGTCGGCCAGGCCGATGACGCGGCTGGCCTTCAGCCCCGGCGCGGGTTCCAGTTCATACATTGTGACGACCGGGCCGGGTTTGACGGCCACGATGTCGCCCTTGACGCCGTAATCGTCCAGCACGGATTCCAGCATCCGGGCGTTTTCCTCCAGCGCGTCATTCGACAGGGTATGGCGCTGGACGTGGATCGGGTTGGTCAGAAGCGACAGGGGCGGAAACTCCCACGCGGGGGCGGGGTCGTCAAAGCGCAGGCGCGGCTGGGCCTCGGCCATCGCCTGACGCGAGGGGGCGGGCTTGCGCGCAGGCGCGGGCTGCACGACTCCGGGCGCCGGATCGGCGCGGCGCGCGGTCAGCATCGGCTCGGCCGGAAGGTCGGGCCAGTCCTCATCATCCGCGGCACCGCGAAGGGCGGGTTCGGCGCGCGGCGCGAAGGCGGCATCATCGGCATCCGGGCGGCGGCCCAGGTTCAGCCGCGCGGTGACGGCCGCCAGGGCCGAGGACAACACCGGGGCGCGCGGGGCCGAGTCCAGCGGCGTGGGGTCATAGGCCGGATGATCGGCGGGGGCCGATTGCGGGCGTTCGGCGCGCAGCTTGACGGCCTCGGCGATGCGGGCGCGGATGCGGTCCTGCGAGGGGGCGTCGACATCGGGCCAATCGGGGTGATTGTCGACCAGTTCGGGTTCAACCGGGTCAGGCGCGGGCGCGCGCTTCAGCCGGCTGACAAGGCCCGACAGGCGCGGCTCGGCCGTCGCTGTCGGCTGGGCTGCGGGCGCACGGCGGTCGCGCAGGCCCTGCGCCGCGCCCTGGGTCAGCGCCGCGCCCCGGCCCAGGGCGCGCATCAGCGCGTCATAGGCGGTGATCGCGCCGGTCACCAGAAAGCGGCGGATGGTGGCGATCTCGACCCGGTCGAAGCCCAGCACGAAGGCGCCAAAGGCAAAGACCAGCACGAACAGGATCAGCGCCAGCAGCTTGATGCCGACGGCCGCGGAAAACGGCGTCATGCCGATCAGCGCGCCCATCAGCATGTCGCCGAAGTAGCCGCCCATGCCGAAGCTTTGCGTCCAGCCGACCGGCGGCAGATGCGAGGCGGCATAGGCCGACAGGATCGCCACCCAGATCGGCACGAAGATGGCGCGGGTCACGCGCTCCTCGCCGCGGTGGAACATGTAGCGCAGGCCCCACAGCATCGGCGCGATCGCCAGCCCCCAGGCCCCCTGCCCCGCCACCATGAACAAGGGCGCCGACAGTGCCGCGCCGAACCGGCCCAGCCAGTTCTGCGCATCGGCATCGGTCGCGTCGAACCAGGACGGATCCTCGGGCGTATAGCTGGCCAGGGCCAGGGCCACGATCACCCCCAGAACCACCAGCCCCAACCCGATCAATTCGCGCCCGCGACGTTCCAGCGCCGCTTGGGTGGATTGATCGAACAAGGGATCGCGTTGCCGTGCCTGCCAGGATGCCATGGTCGTCGGTCCTTATCGAAAGATCGTGTCGCGCAGCGCGGTCAGCCCGCGCGCGATGTCGTCAAGCGGGGTGACAAGCGCCACCCGGATATAGCGGTCAGCCGGGTTCAGCCCATCGACCGCACGGCCCAGATAGCCCCCCGGCAGCACCCGCACCCCGGTTTCGCGCCACAGTTTCAGCGCCGCATCCTCGCCCGTGCCGATCTGTTCGGGCACCGGCAGCCACAGGAAGAAGCCGCCCGCCGGGGTCTCATACCCCTGCACGCCGGCGAAGATGTCGGCAGCCAAAGCGAACTTGTCGTTATACAGGCGGCGGTTCTCGATGACATGGTATTCATCCGCCCAGACGCGGGCAGCGGCGTGCTGCAACGGCAGCGGCAGCGGCGCACCGGCATAGTTGCGCAACTGCCGCACCGCCCGGATCGAGGCCACACCGCCCGCCACGAAACCCGACCGCAGCCCCGGCAGGTTCGAGCGTTTGGACAGCGAATGGAACGCCAGCACCCGTTCGGGATCGGCACCCTGCGCGGCGGCCACGGCCAGAATGCCGGGGGGCGGGGTGTCGCGGTAGATCTCGGCATAGCATTCATCCGCGAAGACGCGGAAATCATGCTGTTCGGCCAAAGCCAGCAGATCGGCCAGATAATCGGCACTGGCGACTGCACCCTGCGGATTTGCGGGAGAACACAGATAGGCCGCCACGGTGCGGTCCAGCACGTCGCGCCGCAGGCCGGCGAAATCGGGCAGATGGCCGTTCTCGGCGCGGGCGGGCACGAACACGGGTTCAGCCCCGGCGGCCAGGGCGGCCACGGCATAGACCTGATAGAAGGGGTTGGGGATCAGCACCACCGGGCGCGCGCCGCGCTTGGTTTCCGGCACCAGGGCAAGGGCCGCGTTGAACAGCCCCTCGCGCGTGCCGTTCAGCACCATCAGCCGGTCGGCCGCCACGCTGACGCCATAGCGACGGCTGATCCAGTCGCTGATCGCACCCAGAAGTTCGGGCGTGCCCTCATTCGTCGGGTAGCGGCCGAAATCGGCCAGGCTGTCGGCAATCGCCGCGCCGACGAAATCGGGGAAGGCGTGGCGCGGCTCGCCAATGGTCATGTTGATCGGCTCGGCCCCCGGCGGATGGGGGTCAAGCAGCGCACGCAGGCGCGGGAATGCGTATTCGGGCAGGTTCAGGAACCGCTCGGGGAAAGTCATGGCTGCCTCATGTCCGGGGTCGTTGCGCCCCGTTTTTCCGCACGTTACCGAAACCGGCAGGGCGCGTCCAGAAAAACGCGGGTCGGCAGGGGCAAAAGCCTTTGCGCCGTGGCACATCGGTCAGGCGATTGACTATGCCCGCACCCATCGTCACAACGGATGACGGAACGGCAAGTGGGGGGAAAGGCATGTCCAAAGTCTATGCCAGTGCAACCGAGGCCCTGGATGGCCTGCTGAAGGACGGGATGATGATCGCGGCGGGCGGCTTTGGCCTGTGCGGCATCCCGGAACTGCTGATCGACGCGATTGTCGACAGCGGCGTGAAGGATCTGACGATCGCATCCAACAACTGCGGGGTCGACGGCTTCGGTCTGGGCAAGCTGCTGGACACCAAGCAGATCAGGAAGATGATGTCCTCCTATGTCGGTGAAAACGCCGAGTTCATGCGCCAGTATCTGAGCGGAGAGCTTGAGCTGGAGTTCAACCCTCAGGGCACACTGGCAGAACGGATGCGCGCCGGTGGGGCCGGTATTCCCGGTTTCTACACCAAGACCGGCGTCGGCACGGTGGTGGCCGAGGGCAAGGAGATCAAGACCTTCGACGGTCAGGATTATGTGCTGGAACGCGGCATCGTCGCCGATCTGGCCATCGTCAAGGCGTGGAAGGCCGATGAAACCGGCAACGTCGTGTTCCGCAAGACGGCGCGCAACTTCAACGTCCCCGCCGCCACCTGCGGCCGCGTCTGCGTCTGCGAGGTCGAGGAGATCGTTCCGACCGGTTCGCTGGACCCGGACTGCATCCACCTGCCGGGCATCTACATCCACCGCCTGATCGCAGGCCAACACGAAAAGCGCATCGAACAGCGCACCACGCGGAAAGGGTAACGGCATGGCATGGGATCGGAACCAACTGGCCGAACGCGCCGCCAAGGAATTGCAGGACGGCTGGTATGTGAACCTTGGCATCGGCATTCCGACGCTGGTGGCGAACTACATCCCGAAGGGGATGCATGTGACGCTGCAATCGGAAAACGGCATGCTGGGCATCGGCCCCTTCCCGCTTGAGGGCGAGGAGGACGCCGACCTGATCAACGCCGGCAAGCAGACAATCAGCGAACTGCCGCATTCGGCCTATTTCGACAGCGCGCAGAGCTTTGCGATGATCCGCGGCGGCAAGATCGCCATGGCCATCCTGGGCGCGATGGAAGTGTCCGAGGAAGGCGACCTGGCGAACTGGATGATCCCCGGCAAGCTGGTCAAGGGCATGGGCGGCGCCATGGATCTGGTCGCGGGCGTGGGGCGCGTGGTCGTGGTGATGGACCACGCCAACAAGCACGGCGAAAGCAAGGTGCTGAAGGAATGCACCCTGCCGCTGACCGGGCGCAAGGTCGTGGACCGGATCATCACCAATCTGGGCGTGCTGGATGTCGTGCCGGGCGGGCTGAAGATCGTCGAACTGGCCGATGGCGTGACCGAGGCGGAACTGCGCGCCGCGACCGAGGCGACGCTGGTTGACTGACCTCGCCCCCGCGCGCGAGGCCGAGATCCGCGCCAGTTTCGCGCGCCAGACGATGATGGAAACGCTTGGGGGGCAGATCGTCGATCTGGCCCCCGGCACCTGCACCCTGGCCGCGCCGATCCTGCCCGGCGCGCGTCAGCAGCATGGCGTGGGCCATGCCGGGCTGACCTTCACCCTGGGCGATACCGCCGCCGGTTACGCCGCCGCGACGCTGATCCCCGAGGGGCAGGACGTGATGACCGCCGAGATCAAGATCAACCTGCTGCGCCCCGCCGAGGGCGCGCGGCTGATCGCCATCGGCCGCGTGGTCAAGCCGGGCCGCAAGCTGGTGGTCGTCACCGCCGAGGTCTTTGCCGAGAACACGGACGGCGCGCGCAAGCTGATCGCCATCCTGCAAGGCACGATGATACCCGCCTGATGGCAACCCGCCGGGGGCCGTCTGCCTCCGGTCCCCCGAAGATATTTGCGCCAAGAAGAAAGCAGGGGTCTTTCTTCCTGGTCGAGATAACCCGGGGGGTAGGCCGCAGGCCGAGGGGGTAGGCCGAGGGGGCAGCGCCCCTTTACGCGGTCAGGCCTTCGGGTTCGGCCAGGCCATTGGCGCGGCAGCAGGCGGTCAGGGTATTCGCCAGCAGGCAGGCGATGGTCATCGGCCCCACCCCGCCCGGCACCGGGGTGATGGCGCCCGCCACCTGCACGGCGCTGTCGAAGTCGACATCACCGACCAGCCGGGTCTTTTCGCCCGCCGCGATGCGGTTGATGCCCACGTCGATCACCGTCGCGCCGGGTTTCACCCAGTCGCCGGGGATCATCTGCGGCCGGCCCACGGCGGCGACAAGGATATCGGCACGGCGGCAGACCTCGGGCAGGTCTTTGGTGCGGCTATGGGCGATGGTCACGGTGCAGCTATCGCGCAGCAACAGTTGCGCCATCGGCTTGCCGACGATGTTGCTGCGCCCCACCACCACCGCGTTCAGGCCCGAGAGGCTGCCCAGATGGTCGCGCAGCATCATCAGGCAACCCAGCGGCGTGCAGGGGACCATCGCCTTTTGCCCGGTCGCCAGCAGCCCGACATTCGAGATGTGAAACCCGTCGACATCCTTGGCCGGGTCGATGGCGTTCAGCACGGCTTCCTCGTCCAGGCCCTTGGGCAGCGGAAGTTGCACCAGGATGCCATGCACCGCCGGATCGGCATTCAGCCGCGCGATCAGCTCCATCAGCGTCGCCTGATCGGTGCTGGCCTCCAGCCGGTGTTCAAAGCTGGCCATGCCGGCCTCGCGCGTCTGGATGCCCTTGTTCTTCACATAGACCTGGCTGGCGGGGTCTTCGCCGACCAGCACCACGGCCAGGCCCGGCGTGATGCCGTGATCGGCCTTCAGCCGCGCCACCTGGTCGCCCACCTGCGCCCGCACGCGGGCCGCGAACGCCTTGCCGTCAATGATCGTCGCTGTCATCCGTTTCCCCCAGGGCCTGTGCTTCGCGGGCGATGAAATGATCCATCAGCTGCCGCCAGATACGGTCAATCAGTTCCGGGTCCAAGCCCCGTTCGGCGGCACGGCGCGCGACATGATGCGCCACTTCCTCGACCCGCGCGTCGATGCGGGCGGGAAGGCCATTGCCGCGCTTCAGCCGGATGGCATGGTCGATCAGCTGCTGGCGTTCGGCCAGAAGGTCGATCAGCCGGTCATCCAGCGCGTCGATCATGCCGCGCAATTCGGCCATGTTGGCGGGCATCAGAACAGCCCCACGGTTTCGCCATCCGGGCCGGGCATGATGGTTTCGGCGGCCGGATGGCGGGGCAGGCCGGGCATGGTCATGATCTCGCCGCAGATCGCCACGATGAAGCCCGCCCCGGCGGCCAGCCGCACCTCGCGCACCGGGACGGTGTGGCCGGTAGGTGCGCCGCGCTGCGTGGGATCGGTCGAAAAGCTGTATTGGGTTTTCGCCATGCAGACCGGCAGATGGCCATGGCCCGCAGTCTCCCACGCGGTCAACTGGTCGCGCACGGCCTTGTCGGCGGTCACGCCATCGGCGCGATAGATGCGGCGGGCGACAGTTTCGATCTTGTCCCACAGCGCCATGTCGTCGGGATAGATCGGGGCAAAGTCGGATGGTGCATCGGTCAGCGCGACCACGGCGCGGGCCAGATCCTCGGCCCCTGCCCCGCCATCGGCCCAGTGCCGGCAGACCACCGCATCCACCCCGGCGGCAGCGGCGGCGGCGCGGACGGCGGCGATTTCGGCATCGGTGTCGGCGGTGAAATGGTTGATCGCCACCACCACCGGCACGCCGAACGCGCGCGTATTTTCGATATGGCGCGCCAGATTGGCGCAGCCGCGTTCGACGGCGGCCACATCCTCGGCCCCCAGACCCTCGCGCGCGGCGCCGCCGTTCATCTTCAGGGCGCGCACGGTGGCGACGACGACAGCGGCCGAGGGCTTCAGCCCGGCCTTGCGGCACTTGATGTCAAAGAACTTTTCCGCGCCCAGATCGGCACCGAAGCCCGCCTCGGTCACGACATAATCGGCCAGTTTCAGCGCCGTCGTCGTGGCCACGACCGAGTTGCAGCCATGCGCGATGTTGGCAAAGGGGCCGCCATGCACAAAGGCCGGGGTGTGTTCCAGCGTCTGCACCAGATTGGGTTGCAGCGCGTCCTTCAGCAGCACCACCATCGCGCCGTCCGCCTTCAGATCGCCGCAGGTGACGGGCGTCTTGTCGCGGGTATAGGCGACGACGATCCGCGCCAGCCGGTCGCGCAGGTCATCCAGATCGCGCGCCAGGCACAGGATCGCCATGACTTCGGAGGCCACGGTGATGTCGAACCCCGCCTGCCGGGGAAAGCCGTTCGAGACGCCGCCCAGGCTGACCACAATGTCGCGCAGCGCGCGGTCGTTCATGTCGACGACGCGCCGCCAGGTGACGCGGCGGCTGTCGATGCCCAGATCGTTGCCCCAATAGATGTGGTTGTCGATCATCGCAGACAGCAGGTTATGGGCGCTGGTGATGGCGTGGAAATCGCCGGTGAAATGCAGGTTCATCGATTCCATCGGCACGATCTGCGCGCGCCCGCCACCGGCCGCGCCGCCCTTCATGCCGAAGTTCGGGCCAAGCGATGCCTCGCGGATGCAGATCGCGGCCTTGTGGCCGATGCGCGACAGCGCGTCGCCAAGGCCGACCGTGGTGGTCGTCTTGCCCTCGCCCGCCGGGGTCGGGCTGATGGCGGTGACCAGGATCAGCTTGCCATCCGGGCGGCCCGACAGCGTGGCGATGAAGTCGCGGTGGATCTTGGCCTTGTCGCGGCCATAGGGGATCAGCGCGTCTTCGGGGATCGACAGTTTCGCGGCGATTTCGGGCATCGGGCGCAGGCGCGCGGCGCGGGCGATCTGGATGTCGGTTTGCATGGTTCCTCCGCTATCCGGGCCTTGTTGGCCCTGATCGGGGCCGCAATCAACCCCCAAGGCCCGGCAGATTGCGCCCTTGGGCCGCCGTTCTGCGACCTGCGACTTTTGGTGCAGGCGGGAACCGCGGCGGGCGGGCGGTGTTATCGTCAAAAGGGCGCAAGGGGCGCCCGGCAGGAACAAGGGGGCCGCCATGCGCGCAGCAACGCTGATGATCAACCTGGGGTTCGGCATGGGCTTGGCACTTGCCAGCGGGCTGATGCTGGTGCTGTGACGAACAGCCCCCGAACATGAAAAAGGCCCCGCCTTGGCGGGGCCTTTTCGCATCAGGCGGTCGGCTCGGGCGCCGGGTCAGCGGGGCGCGGGCCGCCCTTCGGCACCACCGGGATCACCGGCAGACCGCTGCCCGAGGGCGGCGGCGTGTCATCGTCGGCATGGATCGGCTCACCTCGGATGATGCGGCCGATCTCCTCGCCGGTCAGGGTCTCGTATTCCAGAAGGCCCTTGGCCAGACGCTCGAACTCCTCGGTCTTGTCCAGCAGGATGGTGCGGGCGGTCTGATAACCGTCCTCGATCAGCTGGCGCACTTCGGCCTCGATCTTTTCCTTGGTCGCGGCGCTGACCGAGAAACCACCGGTATTGCCCTGATAGCCCTCATGCGCCTCGGCGTAATCGACCGCACCGATCGTGTCGGACATGCCCCAGCGCATGACCATGGCGCGGGCCAGCGCACTGGCCTGCTGGATGTCGCCCGCCGGCCCGTTCGAGACCCCCTCCTCGCCGTATTTGATGATCTCGGCGGCCTTGCCGGCCATGGTCATGGCGATGCGCTGCTTGGCCTCATCCTTGTGCATGTTCAGCCGGTCCATCTCGGGCAGGCTGACGACCATGCCCAGCGCGCCGCCGCGCGGGATGATGGTGGCCTTGTAGACCGGATCGCATTTCGGCAGCGACAGCCCGACGATGGCATGGCCGGCCTCGTGATAGGCGGTCTTTTCCTTTTGCTCGGGCGTCAGCACCATGCTGCGGCGTTCGACGCCCAGCATCACCTTGTCCTTGGCGTTTTCAAAATCGGCCATGCTGACAAAGCGGCGACCGATGCGGGCGGCCATCAGCGCGGCCTCGTTCACCAGGTTGGCCAGATCGGCGCCCGAGAAACCCGGCGTGCCGCGCGCGATCAGCCGCAGGTCCACATCGGGACCGACCGGCACCTTGCGGGCGTGGACGTTCAGGATCTTCTCGCGGCCCTTGATGTCGGGGTTCGGCACATGGATCTGGCGGTCGAAGCGGCCGGGGCGCAGCAGCGCGGGGTCGAGCACGTCGCGGCGGTTGGTGGCGGCGATGATGATGATGCCCTCATTCGCCTCGAACCCGTCCATCTCGACAAGAAGCTGGTTCAGCGTCTGTTCGCGTTCGTCATTGCCGCCGCCGATGCCCACGCCACGGGCGCGACCCACGGCGTCGATCTCGTCGATGAAGACGATGCAGGGGGCGTTCTTTTTCGCCTGCTCGAACATGTCGCGCACGCGCGACGCGCCCACGCCGACAAACATTTCGACGAAATCAGAGCCAGAGATGGTGAAGAACGGCACCCCGGCCTCACCCGCGATGGCGCGGGCCAGCAGGGTCTTACCGGTGCCGGGCGGGCCGACCAGCAGCGCGCCTTTCGGGATCTTGCCGCCCAGGCGGCTGAACTTTTGCGGGTTGCGCAGGAACTCGACGATTTCTTCCAGTTCCTCTTTGGCTTCGTCGATGCCCGCCACGTCATCAAAGGTCACGCGGCCATGCTTTTCGGTCAACAGCTTGGCCTTGGATTTGCCAAAGCCCATGGCGCCGCCACGCCCGCCGCCCTGCATCCGGTTCATGAAGAAGATCCAGACGCCGATCAGCAGGATGAAGGGCAGCCAGACGCCCAAAAGCGACATGAAGCCCGATTGCTGCTGGCGTTCGACCTTGACCTCGACATTCTTGTCGATCAGGCGGTCGCTGATCTGGTCGCCCTGCGGCTTGATCGTGGTGTATTGCGTGCCGTCCTTGCCCCGAAAGGCGACCCGTTCGCCGTCCAGGATGACGGATGCGACCTGATCGTTATCGACCCGTTCGATGAAGTCCGAATAGGTGACCGATCGCGCGTTCATCGCGGCGCTGTTGCCGCCGAACATGTTGAACAGGGCCAGTATCAGCAGGAACAGGACCACCCAGAAGGCGATGTTGCGCGCGTTTCCCAAAATAGTCTCCCTGTTCAGCGGCACGAACCGGGCGGCAAGGGGCCGTCACGGTCATGGGGTGAAAATAGGCATTCGGGCGCGGGGTTCAATGCGCGAATGACGTTCTGACGAAATCGTCGCGGTCCCCCAGCCATTCGGCGGGCAAAAGCGGCGGGTTGCCGCGCAGGGGAAAGGCGGCGGCAATCGGGCGTCCGCCGTGCCATAGCGCCGGGCTGGCGCGCAGGGCGGCGTGCGACAGGCCGGTGGCGCGGGGGTCATGCAGATGCGACAGGCCAGCGGCCCCCAGGGGCGCGATCTGGCCCGCCACGGGCGGGGTCACGCGCCACAGCCGATCCCAGATCAGCGCCTGGCCGGGCAGCACCGCGACCGGCCCCGGCTGACAGGTCGCGTCACGGGTCAGGATCAGATCGCCCCGCCGCAGCGTGGTCATGACCCCATGCAGCGGCCCGCCCTCGGCCCGCGCGATGCGGTCCATCAGGTGATCCAGGGCGCGGCCACGCGGGGCCGGGCCGGGACCGGCCAGCCAGATCAGCGCGGCCCCGATCAGATGGCGGGCGACGGCGGGGTCGAGCGCAGCGAAGTCGGTCAGCGGCAGCCGCATCTCGCCGCGCTCAAGGGCGATCATCCCGGCGGCGGCCCCGGCGGCCGCATCCAGCGCCCGCAGCCGGTCGCGCGCCTGTGCCGCCAGATCGGTCAGCGCCTGAGTGGCACCGGGCTGGCCCGCCAGCACCTGACGGGCGCGGATGCGGGCAAAGCGCGGGTCGTCATTGCTGGGGTCGTCGACCCAAGGCGTGCCGCGCGCCCGCAGCCAGTCGCGCAGATCGTCGCGCGCGATCCCCAGCATCGGCCGCAGCCAGACCACCCCGCCCGACTGACGCCGCGCCGCCATGCCCGACTGGCCACGCGGCCCGGCGCGGCGGGCGATCTCGATCAGCACGGTTTCGGCCTGATCGTCGGCGGTATGACCCAGGGCGATGTGGCTGATGCCGCGCGCGGCGGCCCAATCGGCCAGCAGGCGATAACGCGCCGCCCGCGCCGCCGCCATCAGATTGCCGCGACCGTCCCAGCCGGTCCATGCCAGCACATCGCCCATAAGGTTCAGCGCGGCGGCGGCGCGGATGACGCCCGCCGCCTCATCCGCGGCGGCAGCGCGCAGGCGGTGATCGACCGAGGCCACCGCCAGCCCCACCCCGGCCCGCGCCGCCCAATCGGCGGCCAGATGCAACATGGCGATGGAATCGCCGCCGCCCGACACCGCGAGGCCAAGCCGCGCCGGGCGGTCACCGGCCAAAGCGGCCTCCAGATCCTGATCAAAGCGCCGTTGAAGCGCGGTCATCACGCGCAGGACAGGGCCTGCCGCCCGCTGTCGGCCGCTTCCGCCTCGGGCGTGGCGGCAAAGCGGTGGCCGACCTCGGCCAGCGTCACGCAGGCCGCGTCATGTTGGCCCAACTGGCCCAAAGCCTGCCCCAGCGACAGCAGGCTGGCGGCGGCACGCGGCCCGTCGGGATCGCCGGAAAACGCATCCAGCCAGATGCCCGCCGCGCCGCGCAGATCGCCCGCCCCGGCCAGGGCCTGCCCCTGACCGTAACGGGCCTGCCCGATCAGGGCGCTTTTCGGATAGGATTGGGCAAAGGCCGCGAAGAGATCGGCTGCGCGGCGAAAGTCACCCTGACCGAGCACCCCCTGGGCCCGGTCAAGTTCCGCCTGTTCGCCCGCATGAAGCGGCGCCCCGGCGCGGGGAGTGGCCTCGGATTTCTGCACCGGCGCGGCAGGCGCCGATGAACTGGGCGACAACGCATCGGGCGTGGCACCAGCGGCGGGGTTGCCCAGCGGAGGGGTCTGGCCGACGCTGCCCAGATCGCAACCTTCTTCCATCTCGCACAGGCGGAACTCAAGATCGCCGATGCGATTGGTGCCGTCAGTCACCACCCGGTCGATCCGGTTCTGGATCGCCTCGGTCTGGCCGGTCAACTGCGACAGCGTGGCTTCCATGCTGTTCAGCCGGTCCAGCGCGGTGACACCACCGGCGGCGCGGATCCCGTCGGGACCGGAGGCCATCAGCTCGGCCCGCAGGGCCTGGATGTCCTGTGCCAGACGGGTCAGTTCGGCGCGAATATCGGCCAGCTTCTGCGGGCGATCCTGCGACATGGCCGCCAGCGGCAGCGCCGCCAGCAGGCCAGCCAGGATCAGGGGGCGAAACGCGGTCATCAGCTACCCACCCCCGGCGACACGACCGTCACGGCGCGGCGGTTCTTGGCGAAGCACACCTCGGTCGAGCAGATCTCGATCGGGCGTTCTTTGCCATAGCTGACGGTGCGCAGCCGCACCGGGGCGACGCCCTGCGCGACCAGATATTGCTGCACCGAACTGGCGCGGCGCGCACCAAGGGCCAGGTTATATTCGCGCGTGCCCTGTTCGTCGGCGTGACCTTCGATCATCGCGACATAGCTGGGGTTCGACGACAGCCAGCGGGCCTGCCCATCCAGAATCCCGCGCGCCGTGGTGTCCAGCGTGCTTTGGTCATTGGCGAAATGCACCCGGTCACCGACCGCCGCAAAGGCGTCGGTGGGCGAGGTCGCCGCGGGTTGGCCCATCCCCGCATAGGGATCGACCAGCGGCGTCACCGTCGTGGGTTTGGGCGCGCAGGCGGTCAGCGCCAAAGCGGCGGCGATTGCCAGCGGCAGGGTCTTGGTCAGCGCAGCCATCGGGCGGCCCTCCTTTGTGTTACGGCAACAGCGGCGACCAGCCGGGGTCCGAGGCCGGGCCGTCCAAAGTGACAGGGCGCATGTTCCGCCCGGTAATGTCAACCGAATGCAGACGCGGCACCCCCGCTTCGCCCGGCGTGACGCGGGTGAACATCACCACCCGGCCATTGGGCGCCCAGGTCGGCCCCTCATCCATGAACGAGGAGGTCAGCACCCGCTCATCCGATCCATCGACGCGCATCACGCCGATATGGAACTGGCCGCCCGTCTGTTTGGTAAAGGCGATCAGATCGCCCTTGGGCGACCAGGCCGGGCTGCCATAGCGCCCGTCGCCAAAGCTGATGCGGGTCGGCTCGCCACCGTTGGCCGACATCACATAAAGCTGCTGCGTGCCTGACCGGTCGGATTCGAACACGATCCGGCTGCCATCGGGCGAAAAGCTGGGCGAGGTCTCGATCGAGGGAGCATTGGTCAACTGCCGCTCACCCCCGCCCGCGATATCGGCCACGAAAATGTCGGTATTGCCGTTCTCCTCGCGCGAGAAGGCAAGCTGGCGGCCATTGGGCGAAAACCGCGGCGAAAAGGCCATGGTGCCTGCGCGCGTCGTCACTGGGGCGGAACTGACCGCGCCGACATCGAGCACCTTGATCTGCGGCACCCCGCTTTCATACGAGGTGAAGGCGATCCGGTTGCCATCGGGCGAGAATCGCGGGTTCAGCACCAGGGCGGCGGAATCGGTCAGCCAGCGGATGTTCGCGCCGTCGTAATCCATCACGCCGATCCGCTTTTGGCGGGCATTCTTGGGGCCGCTTTCGCCGACGAACACCACGCGGCTGTCGAAATAGGGGCCTTCGCCGGTGATCCGGCCATAGACCGCATCGGCGACCTTGTGGCCCAGCCGCCGCCAGTCGCCCGACCCTGCGGTGAATTGCAGCCCGTCGCCCATCGGCTGCCCGGAATACACGTCGAACAGGCGAAACCTGACGTCGACCGTGCCGCCGCTTTCCACCACCTCGCCGGTGATCAGCGCCTGGGCGTTGATCGCCTTCCAGTCCTCATAGACCACCGGGGCCTCGAAACTGGCGGGGGCGGCGACATAGGCGCTGCGGTCGATTTCGCGGAACAGGCCGGTGCCGGTCAGGTCGTCTGACACGACCTTGGAAATCTTCGCCGCCATCTCGCCCTGGCCGAAGAACACCGGCAGGGCAAAGGGCATTGGTTCGATCACACCATCGGTGATCTCGATGCGCAACGGGCCGGGGGCCTGTTGCGCGGGGGCGGCCATCGGCAGGGCCATGAGGGCAGACAGAATCAGGGGAAAGGCGCAGCGCATCGGGGAAACCTTCGTGTTGCGTCGGACATTAGCAAGTTGGCGGGGGAAAGCGCATCACTTCATCCTCATCTTTTCGGGATTGAAGACGATTTCGATCTGCTTCCAGTGGTCGTATTTGTCGGCGGGCAGCGGGAAACCGCTGGCGCCACAGCGCACGATGGCGCGGCGCCCGGCCTCATAGGCCTGGCGCGCCGCCGCCTCGGAGCCGCCGTCGAAACCCGCCATGCGGATCGACTGGGCGATCGGACGGCCATCGGGGCTGGCCTCGAAGGCGACGGTGACGGTGGTCCCCATCGCCTCGGGCGACAGCGCGACGACGTTCCAGCATTGCCGGACGGCGACGATGAAGCTGTCCTTTTCGCCCGCCGTCAGCGGCGGCCCGGCGGGGGCGGACCCGCCGCCACCGGTCGCGGCACCCGATTGCGGCGCGGGGGCGGCTTGCGGCTCGGACTGCGCCTCGGCCAGGGCGGCCTCCAGCGCGGCGCGGTCTGCGGCCTGCTGATCGGCGCGTTGACGGGCCGCTTCGGCCTCACGCGCCTCGGCACGGCGCTGTTCGGCGGCCTGTTCTTCGGCCCGGCGTTCTTCGGCCCGGCGTTCCTCGGCGGCGCGTTCTTCGGCAGCCTGTGCTTCGGCGCGGCGTTCGGCGGCGGCTTTTTCTTCGGCGGCGCGTTCGGCGGCAGCGCGTTCCGCCGCCGCCTGCTCCTCGGCCGCCCGTTCCGCCGCAGCGCGGGCCTCGGCGCGGCGTTCCTCGGCGGCAACAGCCGCAGCCCGCGCCGCCTCGGCCAGACCGGCCGGACGCGCGCGCGGCCGGGGCGAGGTCGGCGCCGCTGCCGTGGTCAACGGATCCACCACTGGCGAGGCAGGGGTCTCGGCGGTTTCGGGCGTCTCCTCGCGGATCGATTCCGGAGGCGCAGCGGGCGACAGGCTGTCGGGCGCGGGTTCGGGATCCGGCGCGGGCGTGGGCCGGGTCGGCGGGTTCACCACCTCGGCCAGTTGCGCATCGGGTTCGGGGGCGGGCGCGGCCTCGGGGGCGATGCGCTGCACGGGGCGGCTTTGCGGGCGCGGCGCAGGCAGGGGCGCAGGCTCGGCCGGGGGCGGCGGCACCACGGCCGGGGCCTGATCCTGCACATCGGCGCGCGGCGCCGGGGCCAGGTCGGTCAGATCAGGCAGTTGGCCCGACTGCGGCGCGGGTTCCGGCAGCGCCTCGGGCGCGGGTTCGGGCACGGGGGCAGGCTCGGGCGTGGCCGGGGCGGGCGGGGTGGCCGCGTCAGCTTCGGGCGCGACCGGCTGCGCGGCCTGATCGGGGGCCGCCGCAGGCGCGGGCGCGGTGCCCGCAGCATCGCCGGCCGCCTGCGCCGCCGCCGCCAGTTGCGCGAACTCGGCGTCCGAGATGATGCTGACATCGGTCATCCGCACCGCATCGCGGGGATGGGCGCGAAACAGCGCGCCGCCGACCGCCACCCAGACGATCAGCGCGCCATGCCCCAGGCCCGATACCCAGGCCCCGATGCGTTCGGCCCGATCCCACGCCATGTCACATGCCGCCCGTCATCGCCGGGCCGCCAGTTTCCGTGACCAGCGTGATATTGGCAAAGCCCGCCGCATTCAGCGCCCCCATCACCTGCACCACGCGGGCATAGGAAATCGCCCCGTCGGCGCGCAGATAGATGCGGTCGCTGGCGCGTTCACCGGCAATCGCGCGCAGCCGGTCGATCAGCTGATCCTCGGCCACCGGCGTCGTCATCAGCGCGATCTGCCCATCTGCCGTCAGCGAGATCGCCAGCGGCTCCTCTGCCTCGGTCGGCACGGCCTGCGCGGCGGTCTTGGGCAGTTCCAGCGGCACACCCACGGTCAAAAGCGGCGCGGCGACCATGAAGATGATCAGCAACACCAGCATCACGTCGACAAAGGGCGTCACGTTGATCTCGGCCATGGGCGACATCCGCCCGCGCCGCGACCGCCGCCGACCGCTTTGCCGTTCCTTTGGCTTCACCACCGACGCGGCCATGGATCAGGCCTCGTCCAACTGGCGCGACAGGATGGTGGAAAACTCATCCGCGAAACTTTCATAGCCGCCGATGATGCGGTCGCTGTCCGCCGACAGCTTGTTGTAGAAAATCACCGCCGGGATCGCCGCGAACAGGCCAAGCGCGGTCGCCACAAGCGCCTCGGCAATGCCCGGGGCGACCACGGCCAGCGAGGTGTTCTGCGAAATCGCGATCTCCTCGAACGAGGTCTTGATCCCCCAGACCGTGCCGAACAGCCCGATGAACGGCGCCGTTGCCCCGATCGAGGCCAGGATCGGAAGCCCCGCCTGCAACTTTTCGGCGCGCTTGCCGATCGCCACATCCATCGACCGGTCGACCCGCGCGGCAGTGCCGGGGATCAGCGCGCCATCATCCTTGTGGCTGCGCCGCCATTCCAGCATCCCGGCGGCAAACACGCCTTCCGCCGCGCCCTTCGGGTCGGCGCCGGTCTTGTCGTAAAGCTCATCCAGCGGTTCGCCCGACCAGAAGGCGCGGTCGAACTGGGCCGCCTCGCGCCGCGCCCAGGCAAAGGTCAGGAACTTCTGCACGATGATCGCCCAGGACCAGAACGAGGCCAGCATCAGCACGATCATCACCAGCTTGACCACCAGCGAGGCCCGCGCAAACAGCGCGAACAGGGAAAAGTCGATGCTTTGCGCCGCCGTGGCAAGATCTTGGGGGTTCATGGAAAGCTCACTTTCAGGCCGGTTTCTGGCCGGGTCATAACAAAAGACCCGGCCAAGATCAGGGGCCAGGCCAACACATCTGCGTCAACAGCCAGTCACGGCACGGGCAGAACGTCGCGCACGGCGGGCGGAATGCGCACCGCCGCCCCGGTCGCCAACCCCACGCAGACGACCACGACGCGGGCAGTGAACAGCAGATCATCGCCGCGCAGCACCCGCTGATCGAAGATCAGCTTGGCGCCGCCGATCTCGACCAGATCGGTGTCGACGCACAGCATGTCCTCGAAATGCGCGGATCGCAGATAGTCTGCGGTCAGATGGCGCACGACGAACACCACGCCGTCGCGCTTCATTGCGGTCTGATCGACGCCCAGATCGCGCAGCCAGTCCGACCGGCCGCGTTCGATGAAACGCAGGTAATTGGCGTAATAGACGACGCCACCGACATCGGTGTCCTCGTAATAGACGCGAACGGGCAGGCTGTGGTGGGTCATGTCATCATCCTTGCGGCCAGCCGCATCGCGTGGCTGGCATCCATGCTGGCGGCGGGCAGCACCGGGTCATAGGCGGCGCGGATCAGCGCCGCCGCCTCATCGCTCAGCTGCCCGGCAACCACCGGCGCGGGCGCATCCGGTCCCCAACTCAGCAGCGCCCGCGCGGCAAGCGCCAGCGACAGCGCGCCCGCATCCTCGCCGCCCGCGACACGTTCCAGCACCACGGCGGCGCGGATCGCGCCATCTTCCTCCAGCCGGTGCAGCACATGGCGGCGGGCATCGGCGGCCGCCAGCCGCGCGGCCAAAGGCGCGACCGGGCCGACCAGCCCCTCAAGCTCGGCAGCCCCCGCCAGATCCGGCCAGTCGCGCAGGAAGAACACGAACAGATTGGCGCCCATCTCGGCGTCGGTTTCGGCCATCTTGTGCCCGGCCAGGGCCACCACCGCCTCGATCCCGCCCTTGACGGCGGCCAGCGTGGCGTCATCGACACCAAAGACCACCGGCACGATGGGCCGCCGCCAGCGGGCAAAGCGATAGGCCCCGGCCCCGCCAAAGGCGCGCAACACCGCCTCTTTCTTCTTGGCGAAAATGTCCCCGCCGGCGGCATCCGCCCCCGCAACTTGTGCCGTCATTCAAACAAAACCCCCTGATCGGGGCCACGCGGCGCATCGATCCCCAGATGCCGCCAGGCCCGCGCCGCCAGCATCCGCCCGCGCGGCGTGCGCGCGATCAGCCCCTGCTGCAACAGATAAGGTTCGATCACTTCCTCGATCGCATCGCGGCTTTCCGACAGCGCCGCCGACAGGGTTTCCACGCCCACCGGGCCGCCGCCATAATGCTGCGCGATCAGCGTGAGATAGCGCCGGTCGGCGCCGTCCAGCCCCAGATCGTCGACCCCCAGCCGGGTCAGCGCGGCATCGGCCAGATCGCGGCTCAGCCGCCCGTCGCCCTCGACCAAGGCAAAGTCGATCACCCGGCGCAGCAGCCGACCCGCGATGCGCGGCGTGCCACGCGCGCGCCGCGCAATCTCGCGCGTGCCGTCGGGATCGGCGGGAATGCCCATCAGCCGCGCGCCGCGCGCCACGATCAGGTCCAGCTCGGCCTCGGAATAGAACTCCAGCCGGGTGGGGATGCCGAAACGGTCGCGCAAGGGCGTGGTCAGCAGCCCAAGGCGCGTGGTCGCGCCGACCAGCGTAAAGGGCTGCAACTCGATCCTGACGGTGCGCGCCGCCGGCCCCTCGCCGATCAGCAGGTCCAGCTCGAAATCCTCCATCGCCGGATACAGCACTTCTTCCACCGCCGGGTTCATGCGGTGGATCTCGTCGATGAACAGGACGTCGCGCGCCTCAAGATTGGTCAGGATCGCGGCCAGATCGCCCGCCCGAGCCAGCACCGGACCCGAGGTCATCTTGAAATTGACCCCCAGTTCGCGGGCCATGATCTGCGCCAGCGTGGTCTTGCCCAGGCCGGGCGGACCGTGAAACAGCGTGTGGTCCATCGCCTGCCCGCGCATCCGGGCGCTTTCGATGAAGACGCGCAGATTGGCGCGGGCCTCGGCCTGGCCGACGAAATCGGATAGCGATTGCGGCCGCAACGCGCGGTCGCTGTCGGTGCTGTCCTCGGGCAGGGGTGAGGCGCGCAGGGTGGGATCGGGTTCCATCTGCCCCCTATCGCACGGACCGGGCGATCTGTTCCAGCGCCGCGATGCGGTTGGCGGTGCTGGGATGCGTGGAAAACAGCTTGTCGTGGCCAAAGACATGCAGCGGGTTGATGATGAACATATGCGCCGAGGCTGGATTGCGTTCCGCCGACGGGTTGTCGATGCCCTGCGCCATCGCCTCGATCCGGCGCAGCGCCCCGGCAAGCGCCATCGGCTGCCCGGTGATCGCGGCGGCGCGCGCATCGGCCTTGTATTCCCGCGTGCGCGAGATCGCCATCTGCACCAGACCCGCCGCCAAGGGCGCCAGGATCATCAGCGCCAGCCCGACGATCGGATTGACACCGCGTTCGCCATTGCGCGACCCGCCCATCAGCAGGCCGAATTGCGACACCATGCCGATCGCACCGGCCAGCGTCGCGGTCACGGTCATGATCAGCGTGTCGCGGTTTTCGATATGGGCCAGCTCATGCGCGATCACGCCCTCGACCTCATCGCGCGACAGGTTGCGCAAGAGACCCGCCGTGACCGCCACGGCGGCATTCTGCGGGTTGCGGCCGGTGGCAAAGGCGTTGGGCTGATCGGTGTCGATGATATAGACGGCGGGCATCGGCAGGCCCGCGCGGCTGGCCAAGCGGCCCACGGCGTCGAACAGG
The DNA here is from genome assembly GCF_041927815.1 of Paracoccus zhouxuedongae. NCBI lineage: Bacteria > Pseudomonadati > Pseudomonadota > Alphaproteobacteria > Rhodobacterales > Paracoccaceae > Paracoccus > Paracoccus zhouxuedongae. The sequence goes on along the minus strand of NZ_JBHFHM010000001.1, from coordinate 128,529 downwards.
TCCGGGGCAACCTCGCGCGTGACGGGGCGGGCGTTGTGCATCCGCAGCACCATCTTGTCGCTGTTCCACCAGGAAAACAGGTTCATCCCGCCCGCCAGAACCAGGGCGATGACCATGCCGCCCGATCCGCCCAGGGCATAGCCAAGGCCCAGAAAGATCGCGGTGATCGCCGCCATCAGCACAAAGGTGCGCGCATTTCCCATCGTCATCTCCTGTCATCGGGGCGGTCGCGGGCCGCCACGGGAACAAGCGCCGGGTCGCCGTTGCGGTTCCGCCTGCCTAATCCTGCGGGGCCAGGCGGCGCAGCGCGGCGCGGATCAGTTGCGCGGTGCCGCTGACGCCATCGCCTGCGGCGGCGGCGACCGCACTGGCGGCCTCGGACGGGGCATAGCCCAGATTGGCCAGTGCCGACATCGCCTCGGCGGTGGCGGCAGCCTGCGGGTCGGGCGCGGCGGCTGAGGTGCGGCGGCGGGCGGGGGGCGCGTCCTCGATCACTGCCGCGTCGCCCGCCTCATCAACCGCAGGGTCGACCGACAGATCGCCGCCCAAAGCCATGACCGACGGGGCCTTGTCCTTCAGCTCCATCACCACGCGCTGCGCCAGTTTGGGGCCGACACCCGGCGCGCGCCGCAGCGCCGACCAGTCGCCAAGCGCAAGCGCGCGCGACAGACCGTCCGGCCCCAAAGTGCCCAGGATCGACAGGCTGGCCTTGGCCCCCACGCCCTGCACGCCCGTCAGCAGCCGGTGCCATTCCTTTTCGTAAAGCGTGGGGAAGCCGAACAATTGCAGCAAGTCCTCGCGCACCAGAAGGTCGGTATACAGCGCCACCGCCTGCCCCACCGGCGGCAAAAGGCTAGCGGTGCGGGTCGAGACATGGACGATATAGCCCACCCCGCGCACGTCGATCATCACATGATCCATGGCGCGATGCAGGATCACGCCCGCCAGCCGCCCGATCATGCCACACCCCGCATCGCCGCCGCCAGCCGACCCCGGCCCTGGCAATGATGCGCGTGGCAGATCGCCACCGCCAGGGCATCCGCGGCATCCGGCCCGGCCAGCTCGACCCCCGGCAGTTGGAACCGCACCATATGCTGTATCTGCCCCTTGTCAGCATGACCCACGCCGACGACCGCCTTTTTCACCGCATTGGGGGCGTATTCGCCGACCTCCAGCCCCGCCTGGGCCGGCACCAACAGGGCGATCCCGCGCGCCTGTCCCAGTTTCAGCGTGGCCACCGCGTCCTTGTTGACAAAGGTCTGCTCGACCGCCGCCGTGGTCGGCCGATGTGCCGCGATCACCGCCGTCAACTGGTCGAACAGCCCCGACAGCCGGCGCGGCAGGTCATCGCCTTCGGAATGCAGGATGCCGTTGGCGACATGGCGCAGGCGCGGGCCGTCGACGTCGATCACCCCCCAGCCCAGATTGCGCAACCCCGGATCAATCCCGATCACCCGCATCCGCTGCCCCTTTGCCCGTTGTTTTCCCGGCGATAGCACGAAAAGGGAACATCGCCAAGCGCGACTTGAGCCACGGCAATTTCGGGGGAAATGGGGCGCGCCCGCCATGCGCGGAAAGCATGGCGACGTTGCGCCGCCGCGCCTTGTCCGATGCTGCGGTGCAGCATAGTTGATGCAGCGACCCAATCCGGGGTCGGAGGAAAGGAACACGATCATGACCACAGCCACCGAACGCCTGGCCGCGCGTTGGCAAGCCTGGGCCGCCGCCCGCGAAACCCGCCGCGCGCTGAACCGCCTGTCAGAGCGCGATCTTGAGGACATCGGCCTGTGCCGCGCCGATATCGACAGCGTGGTGACGGGCCGCTAGGCGGCCCCGCCGTTGAAATACCGCCGCAGGATCTGATGATAGACCGCCGTCAGCGCGGTGATCTGATCCACCGGCACCTGCTCATCCACCTGATGCATGGTCTTGCCGACCAGGCCGAACTCGACCACCGGACAGTGGTCTTTGACGAAGCGCGCATCCGACGTCCCGCCCGAGGTCGACAGAACCGGCGCCTGCCCGGTCAGATCGCGCACCACCCCCGCGACCAGATCGACCAGTGCGCCGGGCGGGGTCACGAAGCTGTCGCCCGACACATCCGTGCGAATGTCCAGCCCCACGCCGGTCGTCGCCGTGACCTGCGCCGCCAGCCCTTCGGCCCAGTCGCGCAGGCTGCCCGCGCTGTGGGCATCGTTGAAGCGAACGTTCACCGTCGCCGTCGCCCGCGCCGGGATCACGTTATTGGCCGGGTTGCCGCAATCGATGGTGGTGATCTGCAAGGTCGAGGGATCGAAATGATCCGTCCCCTGATCCAGCGGCGCGGCCGTCATCTGCGCCAGCAGCGCGGTCAGCGCGTGCAGCGGGTTTTTCGCGCGATGCGGATAGGCGGCATGGCCCTGAACCCCGGTCGCGGTGATATTGAACGTCAGGCTGCCACGGCGGCCGATTTTCATCATGTCGCCCAGCACCTCGGTCGAGGTCGGCTCGCCCACCAGGCAGACATCCATCCGCTCGCCCTGCTGGCCCATCCAGTCCAGAAGCGCGATGGTGCCGTCGCGGCCGGGGCCTTCCTCATCGCCGGTGATGGCCAGGATCACCGCGCCATCGGGCGGCGTCGCGGTGACGAAATCCACCGCCGCCGCCGCAAAGGCCGCCACGCCCGATTTCATGTCGGTCGCGCCGCGCCCCCACAGGATGCCGCCCTCGATCTGGCCGCCAAAGGGGTCGCGGGTCCAGTCGGCGGGATTGCCGATCGGCACCACATCGGTATGGCCGTTGAAGCCGAATGTCCGCACTGCCCCCTTTGCGCCCCAGCGGGCAAACAGGTTCGGCGTGCCGTTGCGATCGACGCGGGTGCAGGTGAAACCGGCGCCGGTCAGCAGCCCCTCAAGCAGGATCAGCGCGCCGCCCTCATCGGGGGTGACGGACGGGCAGCGGATCAGATCGGCAGTCAGGGTAACGGGATCGGTGGTCATCGGCTTCTCCTTCATCGGGGCGATCATCGGGCTTTTGCGCGCCACCGCAACCCGCGCCCTGTCGATTTTCGTTGCGACACATTCATGCGTCTGGCGCTGCATGTGCGAAAGATGATTGCGCTGCACCTGCAAAGCCCCTAATCCGGTCGTGCCACTTTGCAGGAGCCTTGCCCATGTCCACCAGCCCGATTCTGGCCGATCTTCTGACCCTGACCGATGCCGCCGCGACCGAGGTGGAAACGCTGGTGGCGCAGGCCACCGCCGCGCTGTCGGACCGGGTGCGCGTCGATGGCAAGGTTGCGGCCGCCGCACTTGAGGATGAACAGCACGCCGCCCATGCGCTGTCGTGGCTGGCCACCTATGGCCAGGCGCTGCGGCAGATGCACGGCTGGGCGGCGCGGGTCGAACCCTTTGGCGCGATGGAACAGTTGATCCTGCAAATCGGTGCGGGTGAATATCTGGCGCAGGTCGCGGGCGGCATCCCGATGAGCCAGGGTGAAATGGCGCGCCTGTCCGACCTGGGCCTGACCTGGACCCCCGGCACCGCCGCCGCCACGCTGATCGCCAAGGGCAACACCCCGGCGGCGCGCAAGGCCCTGGTCGCGCTGATGCGCGACAACGCGGGCCGCGCGACCTTTGGCGCCAGCGGCCTGGACGAGGATCTGGAGATGATCCGCGACCAGTTCCGCCGTTACGCCGATGACCGCGTCGTGCCGAACGCGCATGACTGGCACCTGAAGGACGAGCTGATCCCGATGGAGGTCATTCACGAACTGGCCGAACTGGGCGTGTTCGGCCTGACCATCCCCGAGGAATATGGCGGCCTTGGCCTGTCCAAGGCCAGCATGGTCGTGGTGTCCGAGGAACTGTCGCGCGGCTATATCGGCGTCGGCAGCCTGGGCACCCGCAGCGAAATCGCCGCCGAACTGATCCTGTGCGGCGGCACCGAGGATCAAAAGGCGCAGTGGCTGCCCAAGCTCGCCTCGGGCGAGGTGCTGCCTACCGCGGTCTTTACCGAACCCAACACCGGGTCCGACCTGGGGTCGCTGCGCACCCGCGCCACCCGCGTCGGCGACGACTGGGAGGTGACGGGCAACAAGACCTGGATCACCCATGCCGCGCGGACCCATGTGATGACCCTGCTGGCGCGCACCGATCCGGCGACGACCGATTATCGCGGCCTGTCGATGTTTCTGGCCGAAAAGACCCCCGGCACCGACGAGGCCCCCTTCCCCACCCCCGGCATGACCGGCGGCGAGATCGAGGTGCTGGGTTATCGCGGGATGAAGGAATACGAGCTTGGCTTTGACGGCTTCAAGGTCGCGGGCGCGAACCTGCTGGGCGGGGTGCCGGGTCAGGGTTTCAAGCAGCTAATGCAGACCTTTGAATCCGCCCGCATCCAGACCGCCGCCCGCGCCATCGGTGTCGCGCAATCCGCGCTTGAGGTCGGGATGCGCTATGCCGAGGATCGCAAGCAGTTCGGCAAGCCGCTGATCGCCTTTCCGCGCGTGGCCGACAAGCTGGCGATGATGGCGGTGGAAATCATGATCGCCCGGCAGTTGACCTATTTCAGCGCCTGGCAAAAAGACCATGACAAACGCTGCGATCTTGAGGCCGGGATGGCGAAACTTCTGGGCGCGCGGGTGGCCTGGGCGGCGGCGGACAATGCGCTGCAAATCCACGGCGGCAACGGCTTTGCACTGGAATACCAGATCTCGCGCATCCTGTGCGACGCGCGCATCCTGAACATCTTCGAGGGCGCGGCCGAGATTCAAGCCCAGGTAATCGCCCGCCGCCTGCTCGAGTAACGGGCGATCACGGCGGGCGGGAACCTTTTCACGCCCTCGTGCGTTGCGCGTGAGATTTGGCTGACCAAGATCCGCGCCATGACGAATGCCCGCCGCCCCGTGATCGCCTGCCTGGCCTTTGCCCTGGCCGCCTGCCAGCCGCAGCCGGCCGAGCAGGCCACGCCCTCGACCGATGCCACCGGCAGCTATCGACTGGTGACGCTGAACAACAAGCCGCTGGCCGGCGGCGCGACCCTGTTGTGGGAGGCGGATGGCCGCATCACCGGCGAGGCGCCCTGCAACGCCTTCTTCACCCGCCAGACCTCCGTCCTGCCCGCGCTGTCGCTTGAGCCGATCGGCCTGACGCGGCGCGCCTGTCTGTGGTCGGGCGATGAGGCGGCCTTTGTCGCGGCGCTGACGGCGGCCAATGTGGCGATGCCCGACACGCAGGGCCTGACCCTGACCGCGCCCGATGGCACCACGCTGCGGTTCGCGCGCGATCCGGCGTAAGCCTCACCACCCCGTGACGTCACGCAAAGGTGTGACATGCCGCGCGACACCTGCGTCATACTGGCCCGGTTCAACCGACCCGCGAGGCCCCATGCACCGCCGCATCTTGCTGACCCTGCCCGCCACGCTGGCCCTGGCCGCCTGCCTGCCCGCCCAACCGACCTCCCAACCGACCGGCGAGACCACGCCCTTTGCCGGGCCGTGGCGGCTGATCCGGTTGAACGGTCGCCGCTTTGACCAGCGCGCCACGATCAGCTTTGGCACCGATGGCACGCTGACCGGGGATGGTCCCTGCAACCAATGGGGCGGGCGGCAGACGGCGGTGCAGCCCGCCTTCCGCGCCGAGGACGTCTATTCCACGATGGTCGCCTGCACCGATGACGCCGCCAACACCGCCGAGGCCGATTTCCACGCCGCCCTGCGCACCGCGAACCAGATCGCCTATACCGGGCGCGGCATGACGCTGGCCGGGCCGAACGGCGTGCAGATGGATTTCACCCGCGACGGCTAAGCCGGTCGACCAGCCGCCCGCGCGCGGCAGGCAGCGGCCTGTCGCCCAGATCGCTGGCAGCACGGGTCAGGAAATGCCCGGTCAGCGACAGCGCCGCCGGCAGGTCGGACGCATCCAGCCGCCCGTCCGACAGGCCCGGCGGCAGCGGCAGCAACCGGTCGGCCCAATCGCCCGCCCCGGCCCGGCTGACCGCGCGACCGCTGCGCGGGCTGACAAACACCAGCCCGTCGCGCGCGCCCGTCACCGCGCAGGCCGACAGATCCAGCCCATAGCCCAGTTCGGCCAGCAGATCGCATTCCCAGCCGACATAAGCCGCGCCCCAGTCATTGCCGTCCAGCAGCGCCTCGGTCGCGTCATGCAGGCCGGGATGGGGGTCGCGTTCGGCCAGAAAGTACGACAGCAGCGCACAGACGGCGTTCAGCCCCGCCAAAGCCAGCGGATCGCCAAGCAGATGCGCGCGCGACCGCACCGGTTCGGCGGTGAACTGGCCCAGATGATCCGACAGCCGCGCCCGCCACCGCAGCGCCAGCCGACTGCCCGGTTGCAGCATCGCCGCGCGTTTCGACGACTGCCCGCCCGGCACGACACCGGCATGGCGGCCATGCGCGCGGGTCATCACCTCGACCAGCATGGCGGTCTCGCCATGCGGCCTTCGCGCGATCACCGTGCCCTCATCCGCCCAATCCATCGCGGCAGGCTGCGCGCCGGGCCAGCGGGCGTCAAGACGAAAGAACCCCGCCGGGCGGATCGCACGGCGGGGCAAGTCGGTGCCGGGGCGCGGCTGCGCCCGCCAGCACACGGCGGTTCATGATGTCAGTGTTCCATCTCGGCACGGATCTGCTGGCGCAGCAGGTCGATGGGGATCATCTTCCCCTCGCGCTTGTAATGCCAATAGGTCCAGCCGTTGCAGGACGGCGCCCCCTCAAGCTGCGCGCCGACCTGATGGATCGAGCCCTTCATCGCATCGGCGATCAGCGTGCCATCCGCCCGCACCCGCGCGGCATGACGCGAGCCGACGGAATAGAGCGTCTCGCCGGGCCGCAGCATCCCGCGTTCGACCAGCGTGCCGAAGGGCACGCGCGGTTCGGCGCGCTTGCTGGTGGTCGTTTCCAGCGCCGATTTGTCGAACGGGCGCACGCGCGCCAAGCGACGTTCGGCGGCGGTGCGATAGGCTTCCTCGCGCTCGATCCCGATGAAGTCGCGCCCCAGCATCCGTGCCACCGCGCCGGTGGTGCCAGTGCCGAAGAACGGATCAAGGATCACGTCGCCCGGATTGGTGGTGCCGACGATGACGCGGTGCAGCAGCGCCTCGGGCTTTTGGGTGGGGTGGGCCTTGTCGCCCGCCTCGTCCTTCAGCCGCTCGTGCCCGGTGCAGATCGGGATCACCCAGTCCGACCGCATCTGAACGCCTTCGTTCAGCGCCTTCAGCGCCTCATAGTTGAAGGTATATTTCGCGGCCTCAGACTTGCTGGCCCAGATCAGCGTCTCATGCGCATTGGTCAGCCGCTTGCCGCGAAAGTTCGGCATCGGGTTCGACTTGCGCCACACCACGTCATTCAGAATCCAGAACCCCTGGTTCTGCAATTCCGCGCCCATGCGGAACACGTTGTGATAGCTGCCGATCACCCAGATCGCGCCGTTCGGTTTCAGCAGCCGGCGCGCGGCGGCCAGCCAGTCGCGGGTGAACCGGTCATAGGCGGCGAAATTGTCGAACTGGTCCCAGTGATCGTCCACCGCATCGACCTTGGAATTGTCGGGCCGGTGCAGATCGCCGCGCAGTTGCAGGTTATAGGGCGGGTCGGCAAAGATCAGGTCAACACTGCCCTCGGGCAGGCTGTTCATCACCTCGATACAGTCGCCAGCCAGTATCTGATTGCGTGGCAACGCCGCCGGCGTGCCCGTGTCTTTTCGTGCCATATCTGCCTCTGATCCCGGCGGTTTGGGTGCCGTGGTTATGCCCCAAAGATGAGTCAGACCCGATTCGCCGTCAATTTCTTTTTTGAATCAAAGGGTTGAAGAAATTGCTTGGCACAAGATATTGTGGACGGGTTTGAACGAACGCCTATGGTGTGGGGTCACCCCTAGACGCGACAGCGCGGCCAGATGGGCGGGCGTGGGGTATCCGGCGTTCCGTTCCCAGCCATAGCCGGGGTGCTGTTGCGCCAAATCCACCATGATGCGGTCGCGCGCCACCTTGGCCAGGATCGAGGCCGCCGCGATCGACAGGCTGCGTGCATCGCCCTTGACCACCGCCTCGGCCCCGCAGGCCAGATCGCGCGGCAGGCGGTTGCCGTCGATCAGCGCGAAATCGGCGGGCCGCGCCAGCCCGGCCAGTGCCCGGCACATCGCCAGATGCGCGGCGTGATAGATGTTCAGCGCGTCGATCTCCTCGACACTCGCATGGGCGACGCACCATTCGGCGCTGTCCTTGATGGCGGCCTCCAGCGCCAGCCGCCGCGCTGCCGTCAGCTTCTTGGAATCGTTCAGGCCGGGGGGAATGCGGCCGGGGTCCAGCACCACCGCCGCCGCCGTGACCGGCCCGCAGAGGGGGCCGCGCCCGACCTCATCCACACCGGCGATGCGCAGGGCGCCGCGCTGCATCGCGGCCATCTCGAAGCTGAAATCAGGGGGCTGGGTCATGGCTTCGGGCATAAGCCGCAGGCCGTCCGGCGTCCAGCGCGCTGTCATGCCGCCGTCACCGATCCTTGCGAAAGGGGGGGCCGGGCTTTATATCCAGCGTTCATTTCTGACCGGGGGGGCCGCCATGCAGACGCCATTCTATCTGATCGACGCGGCCCGCCTGACCCGCAATATGGAAACCGTCGCCCGCCTGCGCGAGGCATCCGGGGCCAAGGCGCTGCTGGCGCTGAAGTGCTTTGCCACCTGGGCGGCGTTTCCGCTGATGCGGCCCTATATGGACGGCACCACGTCATCCAGCCTGTATGAACTGCGCCTGGGGCATGAGGAGTTCGGCGGCGAAACTCATGCCTATTCCGTGGGTTGGGCCGACCACGAGATTGACGAGGCGTGCAGCTATGCCGACAAGATCATCTTCAACAGCCTCGGCCAGCTTGACCGTTTCACCGCGCAATCGCAGGGCATCACCCGTGGCCTGCGCCTGAACCCGCGCTTTTCGACCAGCGGTTTTGACCTGGCCGACCCGGCGCGGCCGTTCAGTCGCCTTGGCGAATGGGACATGTCGCGGCTGGAACAGGCGATGGACCGGATCAGCGGCGTGATGATCCATTACAATTGCGAAAACCGCGATTTCGACCTGTTCAGCGACCAACTGGCCCGCATCGAGGCCGATTTCGCCAGCATTCTTAAAAGGTTGGATTGGGTCAGCCTTGGCGGCGGCATCCATTTCACCGGCGAGGGCTACCCCGTCGACAAGCTGGCCGACCGGCTGAAGGCCTTTGCCGACCGCATGGGCGTGCAGGTTTACCTTGAACCGGGCGAGGCCAGCATCACCCAATCCACCACGCTGGAGGTCAGCGTGCTGGACCTTCTGGACAACGGCAAGAACATCGCCATCGTCGACAGCTCGATCGAAGCGCATATGCTAGATCTGCTGATCTATCGCGAAACCGCCAAGCTGCCGCAATCAGGCGACCACGCCTATCAGATCGCGGGCAAGACCTGCCTGGCGGGCGACATCTTCGGCGAGGCGCGCTTTCCCGCGCCGCTGGCCATCGGTGACCGGATCAGCATCGCTGACGCCGCCGGCTACACGATGGTCAAGAAGAACTGGTTCAATGGCGTCGCCATGCCCGGCATCGCCATCCGCGACACCGACGGAACGATCCGTCCGGTCCGCAGCTTCGGTTACGACGATTACAAGGCATCCCTGTCGTAACCATCCCGCCTGAAAGGAGGCCCCCGAGTTGAAAAAGCCCAATGTCCTGATCATCGGTGCCGGTGGCGTGGCGCAGGTCACCGCCCATAAATGCGCGCAATGGTCCGCCGAGTTCGGCGATCTGCACATCGCCAGCCGCACCAAGGCCAAGGCCGAAGCGATCCTAGCCTCGATCCGCGACAAGGGTCATCACGTGCCCTTTACCGCGCACAAGATCGACGCGATGAACAGCGGCAAGGTGGCCGATCTGATCCGGGCACTGGACGCCCGCATTGTCATCAACGTCGGTTCGGCCTTCGTGAACATGACGGTTCTGGATGCCTGCATCGAAACCGGCGCTGCCTATATGGACACCGCGATCCACGAAGACCCGGAAAAGATCTGCGAAAGCCCGCCCTGGTATGGCAATTACGAATGGAAGCGCCGGTCTGCCTGCGAAAAAAACGGCGTGACGGCGATCCTGGGCGTGGGCTTCGATCCGGGCGTGGTGAACGCCTATGCCCGCCTGGCCGAGGACGAGTTCCTGGATACGATCGACAGCATCGACATCGTGGACATCAACGCCGGATCCCATGGCCGCTGGTTCGCCACCAATTTCGACCCGGAGATCAACTTCCGCGAGTTTACGGGTACCGTCTACTCCTGGCAGAACGGCGCCTGGCAGTCGAACAAGATGTTCGAGGTCGGCAAGGTCTGGGATCTGCCGGTGGTGGGCGAACAAAAGGCCTATCTGACCGGCCACGATGAGGTTCACAGCCTGTCCGCCCGCTATCCGCAGGCCGATGTGCGGTTCTGGATGGGCTTTGGCGATCACTATATCAACGTGTTCACCGTGCTGAAAAACCTTGGGCTGTTGTCCGAACAGCCGGTCAAGACCGCCGAGGGGCAAGAGGTGATCCCGCTGAAGGTTGTGAAAGCCGTGCTGCCCGACCCGGCCAGCCTGGCGCCGGACTACACGGGCAAGACCTGCATCGGTGACTTTGTGAAGGGCACGAAAGACGGCCAGCCCGCCGAGGTGCTGATCTATAACGTCGCCGACCACAAGGAAGCCTTCAACGAGGTCGGATCGCAGGGCATCAGCTATACCGCCGGGGTGCCGCCGGTCGCCGCCGCCGTGCTGATCGCGCGCGGCGATTGGGACGTCAAGAAGATGGTGAACGTCGAAGACCTGCCGCCGCGCCCCTTCCTGGAACTGCTGGGGCAGATGGGCCTGCCCTCACGCGTTGTGGTGAAGGGCGAAGATCGCCCGATCTGAGCCGCCCCCCACCACCATGGCAAACAGGATGACCCCCGCCGCATCCCGGCGGGGGTATTTTTTGAACCGCGCGGAACCCCGCACCCGCGCGCCGGTTGTCAGCAAGGTGCAGGCGCGGCGCGCGCGGGGGGACAGCATGGCCGATCACGATCACTTCAAGATGTTTCCGGTTTCGGCCAGCACTGAAAAGCGGCTTGTGCCGGGATGGGCCATCATCGGCATCTTCCTGATGATGCTGTTCTATTTCATCGCCGACGCGCGCGAATTTCTGATGCCGCTGACGCTGGCGATGCTGTTGTTCTTCGTCTTCATGCCCTTCCGCCGCTTCATGGAACGGCGCGGGGTCGGGTCGGGCGCGACGGCCGGGATCGTGACGGTCGGCATCGTGCTGACGCTGGCGGTGCTGGGCTATCTGATTTCCGGCCCTGCCGGGCAATTGATCAAGGACGCGCCGCAGATCAGCCAGCAGATCGAACAGCGTCTGGACGATCTGCGCAGCTCTTTCCGGCCGCTGGAGGCGGCGGCGCAGCGGCTGGACGAACTGTCGGGCGGCAGCGCCGCCCCGGCGGATGGTGCCGCGCCCGCCGAACTGGATGGCGCCGCCGGTGTCCGCCCTGACACGCCCGACCTGCTGGCCGCGCCCGGCACGACGACCTCGACCGCGACCGGGACGCTGACCGTCAATCCGCCCCCCGGCCAGCCGGCCACCGACGCCGGCATCACGGTCGAGGTCACGACCACCCCGAACCAGGGTTCGACGGTGATGAACGTGCTGTCGCTTGGCCCCTCCGTGGCAGGGCAGGTGCTGTTCACCCTGATCCTGCTGTTCTTCCTGCTGGCCTCGGGTGATCTGCTCTATCTGAAGATCGTGCAAAGTTTCGACACGCTGCGCGACAAACGCGCCGCCTATATGGCACTGCGCGAGATTGAATCGAGCCTGGGCGCCTATCTTGGTGCGATCACGATCATCAACGCGGGCCTTGGCGTGGCGATTGGTCTGGCGATGTGGGCCTGGGGGATGCCCAGCCCGCTGCTGTTCGGCCTGGCCGGGTTCTTGCTGAACTACATCCCCTATATCGGCTCGATCATCGGCACGATCGTCTCGGCCCTGGTCGCACTGGTGGTGTTCGACGGCGTGTGGGAGGCGGCGATGGTCGGCCTGACCTTCCTGGCGCTGACCTCGATCGAGGGGCAGTTCGTCACGCCCTATTTCGTGTCGCGCCGGTTGCAGTTGAACACGGTCGTCGTGTTCATCACCGTGGCTTTGTGGGCCTGGCTCTGGTCGGTGCTGGGCATGATCGTCGCGGTGCCGGTGCTGGTCGTGCTGCGGGTGCTGGCCGAACATATCCCCGGCCTTGAAAAGTTCGGCAACTTCCTGGCTGGCGAGGCCCCGCCCGAGCTTGAGGAGGAGGACGAGGAAGAACCCGAAGCCGCCCCCAGTTCCACCGCGCAACTGGCAGATGAACTGCTGCCCGGCGCGCGCGAGGCGGGTGAGGCCGCAGGCGTCAGCGATGGTGAGCTGGAGGCCGCAGCCCTTGCCGCCGCCACCGCCGCATCCGAGGCCGAAGCCGCCGTTGCCGATGCCGCCGAAAAGTCGCGCAAGGCCGCCGACGCCGCCCAGACCGCGGCAGATGAGGCCGCGCGCCACATCGAACAGGGCCCGCGGGGCTGAGGCGCAGATGCAAAACTGCCGGGGTCTGGTGACCCCGGCAGGACTTGAACCTGCAACCTATCCCTTAGGAGGGGATCGCTCTATCCGTTGAGCTACGGGGCCGCCGCACCCGTCATGCGGCGCTGCGCGCCGAAAAGCAAGGCCGCACGCAGCCCACCCCGCTTGCAACGCCGCATGTTTTAGCGCAATCGTTAAACATAACGATAGCGGGGGACGTGACCTTGACGACATCCAACCGGCGACGCCGCACCTTGACGCTGCGCGACGTATCCGAAGCCTCGGGCGTGTCGGAAATGACCGTCAGCCGGGTGCTGCGCAATCGCGGCGACGTGTCGGATGCCACCCGCGAACGGGTGCTGAAGGCCGCCAAGGATCTGGGCTATGTCCCCAACAACATCGCCGGTGCCTTGGCCAGCCAGCGGGTCAAGCTGGTCGCGGTCATCATCCCGTCGCTGTCGAACCTGGTCTATCCCGATGTTCTGACCGGGATTTCCGCCGAGCTTGAGGATACCGGCCTGCAACCGGTGGTCGGCGTAACCAACTACTCCGCCGAGACCGAGGAAAAGGTTCTGTATGAGATGCTGTCTTGGCGGCCCTCGGGGGTGATCCTGGCGGGGCTGGAACATACGCCTGCGGCTTTGGCGATGCTGCGCAATGCCGACATTCCGATTGTCGAGATCATGGATATCGACGGCACCGGCATCGACAGCGTCGTGGGCATTTCCCACCATCGTGCCGGGCGCGAGATGGCGGCGGAAATCCTGGCGGCGGGGTATCGCAAGATCGCCTTCCTGGGCAGCAAGATGCCCGACGATCACCGCGCCCGCAAACGGATGGAGGGGTTCGAGCAGGCCCTGGCCGAGGCCGGCCTGACCCTCGCCGAGCGCGAGTTCTATTCCGGCGGCTCATCGCTGAAAAAGGGCCGCGAGATGACCGAGGCGGTGCTGGCCCGTCGCCCCGATCTGGATTTCATCTATTATTCCAACGACATGATCGGCGCGGGCGGGATGCTTTATGCGCTGGATCGCGGTATCGACCTGCCCGGCGATCTGGGCATGGCCGGCTTCAACGGTGTCGACCTGCTGGAGGGGTTGCCGCGGATGCTGGCCACGACCGTCGCACGGCAGGCCGACATCGGCCGCACCGCCGCGCAGATCGTGGCGGGGCGGCTGCCGGGCCAGCAGGTGATCGCGCTGGACCCGGTGCTGCGGCGCGGCGACACGATCCGGCGCCGCTAGGCGGCCACTGGGTCCGCCATCTCGACCCGCACATCGGGAAAATGCGCGGCCATCTGGGCAATGCCGTCCTGATCGCCGATCAGGCAGGCCGCCGTGGACAGCGCGTCGGCCAGACCGGCGCGCGGCGCGCTGATCGACACGGCGCGCCAGACCGGACCGGCGGGCAGGCCGCTGGCCGGGTTCAGGATATGCCCCACCTGCCCGGCCGGATCAAAAGCCGTGCCCAAGGGGGCCGAAGTCGCAAGCGCCCGATCCGACAGGATCAGCCGGGGCCCGCCGGACAGCGTGACCGGCCAGCCATCGGTGCCACGCTCACCACCAAGGGCGCGGATCTCGCCCGTATCGACCAGCACATCGGCCAGACCTTCCGCGCGCAGCCGGTCGGCCACGCGATCGGCGATCACCCCCTGCGCCACGCCGTTCAGGGTCAGCGCCATGCCGGGCCGGGCCAGCACCACCGCGGATTCAGACACCGCGACATCGCGCCAGCCGGTCAGCGCGCGCGCGGCGGCAAGCACCGCCGGATCGGGCGGCGCACCCTTGGCCCAAGCCTCGGCATGGGCGGCCCACAAGGGCTGGACGGTCGGATCGAACCTCCCTCCGCTGGCCTGATGCACCGCGCCGCACAGGCCCAGGCACTCCAGCAGCTCGAAGGGCGGGGCGTCCAGGCGACCATCGCGGTTCAGCCGTGCCAATGCGCTGTCGGCGCGATACAGGCTGAAGATCCCCTCAAGCCGGTCGATCTCGGCGCGGGCGATGGCGATCATCCGTTCGGCCTCGGGGTGGACCATGGCGATCACCGCGCCCGAACCCAAGGCGGTTCCGCGCCAGACGGTCGTGGCGGGCGGCGCGGCCCATGCCCCGCGCAGCGCGGGCAGCAGGCCAAGGCCCGCGGTCACGGTCAGAAAGCGTCGGCGGTTCATGGATTAGTCTCCCTCTGGGGGGCCAGGGCGCGCAGGCGGCTGGCGTAATCATCCTGATCGGCGGCATCGGTCGCGGCATCGGGTGCGGGCGCGCCGGCACTCAGCACGTCTTCGCTGCGAATGGCGTCATAGGCAACCACCTGCCCGCCCCATTCGGCGGCAAAGGCCTGCGCGGCGGCGGCATCGGAAAACGGCACCGTCTCGGGGGCACCCATGCCGCCGTCGCGGCGCGATCCGATGACGTAATGGGCGGCGGTGGCGGGCATCCAGTTGCTGTCGCCCGGATGATCCCAATCGGGCGCGCGGGCCATGTCGCTGGCATAGATCACGGTGATCGGCGCGGCCTGTTCGGGCATCCGCGCATAGGCAATCGCATCGCGCACCTGGCTGAAGAACAACGGGTTGGGGTTGTCCTCCAGATGCACCTGCGCCTTGGGACCGGGATGTTCCAGCAAGTTCATCTGGCAGTAATGGCCAACCGCCTGCGCCGTCATCTGCACCGGATCGGGCAGCGCCTGCGCCTCATCCCGGCAGGCGGCGGTCATCAGGGCCAAGGGCAGGATCAGCAGCCAACGCATCATGGTGTCACCCGTCGAAAGGCCAGCCAGGCGGCGGCAAAGCCAGCCACCGGCCACAAGATCAAGGAACTCAGCGCCGCGGCTGGCGGGATCGACCGCGCGGCCCCACCCAGTCCCGCCGCCGCCGCCGTCGCATCCGAGGCAGCCAGATTGAACAGCCGGAACGCATCGGCCGGATTGGCCAGCAGCGCGGCGGGCAGATAATCCGTGGTCAGCGCCCCGCCGTTATCCGCGACCACCGCCGCCAACAGGGCCAGATCATACAGCACCACCGCCACGACCCACAACCCGATCGCCAGCCCCGCCGCACCCGAGGGCCGCCCGGCCAAGGCCGACAGTGCATAGCCCGCGCCCAGGAAGGTCGCGCCCAGCAGGGTCGAGGTCCAGATCAGCCGCCACAGCGCGGGCAGACCCGCCGCCGCGTTGCTGTCGGCGCCGATGGCGACCACGGCCGCCAGCCCGTAGCCCGCCAGCAAGGCCAGCACCAGCACCGCCAGATGCGCGACCATCTTGCCCGCCAGAACCTCGGCCCGCGTGACGGGATAGGTCAGCAGCAGCGCCAGAGTGCCGCGCTCGACCTCACCGGCGATGGCGTCGAAGGACAGAAGCAGCGCGATCAGCGGCACCAGATAGACGGCCAGGCTGGTCAGGCTGGCGACCACGACCGACAGCCGGTCGGCCCCCAGGGCGCCGGTCGGGGCCGACCCTGCGGCGGTCAGCACCAGGGCAAAGATCATCATCAGCCCGGCGGCAATCGTCACCCAGCGGTTGCGCAGGGCGATGCGGAACTCGGACCCGGCGATGGCAAGGATGCGTCCCATCATGCGACCTCCGCCGCAGGGGATGCGGCCTGGGCGCTGAACCGGCTGTAGATGTCCTCAAGGCTGGGGGGCTGGATGTCGATATCGGCGATCAGCCCACCCAACGCCGCCAGTTCGGCCAGCACCGCCATCTTTCGATCCAGCGGCACCGACAGCAGCAGATGGTCGCGTTCGACCCGCGCCTGCGGCAGGCGGGCGGCCAGATCGGCCCCCGGCGCGGGCGTCACGGCGATGGTGACCGGCAGACCGGCGCGGCGGCGCAGATCGGCCATCGTGCCCTGGGCCACCAGCACGCCGCGCGACAGGATCAGGATCTGGTCGGTGCGCGCCTCGACCTCGGTCAGGGCGTGACTGGACAGAAGGATCGCGGTCCCCTGCGCGGCCAGATCATCCAGCAGCGCATAGAAATCGCGCCGCGATACCGGGTCGAGGCCCGAGGTCGGCTCATCCAGGATCATCAGGTCGGGCTGGCCGATCAGCGCCTGCGCAAGGCCCACACGCTGCCGCATCCCCTTGGAATAGGTGCCGATCCGGCGGTCGGCGGCATGGGACAGGCCCACCCGATCCAGCAGATCGCCCGCCAGCCGCGCGTGCTGGCCGCGCAACCGCAGATAATGCGCGACCATCTGCCGCCCGGTCAGCGCCGGATGAAAGGCTGCGTTTTCAGGCAGATAGGCGGTAACGCGCCGCGCCGTCGCACTGCCCGGCGCGGCCCCCGCCACCGCGACCTCGCCACCATCGAACGGGATCAGGCCCAGCACGATTTTCATCAGCGTCGATTTGCCCGCGCCGTTGTGGCCCAGCAGCGCGACCCGCTGCCCGGCCCCGACCTGAAAGGAAACCTGATCCAGCGCCGTCATCGCGCCGAACCGCTTAGTGAGCTGACAAAGGGTCAATCGCGGCGTCATCATAATCTTCCGAAAGCCAAGGTGGATTGGCCGCGGCCTCGCGCGCGGCGATGTCGTCTGGCACGGCGATCTGCGGCGCCACGACCAGGGGAAAGCTGTCGACCACGCCGCCCGGCAGGGTGGCGGGAAAGCTGGATTGCGACCAGCGGATCAGTTGCACTGCGGGGCTGCCGGTCAGCAGCGCGGCGGCGGGTTGCGACCACAGGATGTGGTCCATCAGGTCATTGGGGCGGAACGGGCTGTCGGCGATCCCGTCTCCGTTCAGATCAAAGGCGGGATGGTCGGACCAGTAATTGCCGCGCCCTTCAAGGCTCCATTCCAGATCGCGCGAGCCGACATATTTCACCTGCTCGCGGTTGCCGACAAAGGCATTGCCGGTGATCGCATTACGTTCGGACCCGGCGGTGAAATGGATGCCGATGTCGCAGCCCTCGAACCGGTTGCCGGCGATCAGGTTCTTGTGGGCGTTATAGATAAAGGTGCATTTCTCGGCCCCGCCGCGCACCAGATTGCCCATCACATCGCCGCCATTGGCATAGTTCAGCATGACGCCGTGGCTGCGATCCTTCAGCGACAGGTTGTTCAGCACCTTCACCCGGTCGGAATACATGATCGCATAACCCAGGTGGTTGCCGATCGAGATATTGCCGCTGACCTCGCTGTCGTTGGTCGACATGTAATGCACGGCAAAGCGCAGGTCGCGGAACAGGTTGCGCCGGAAAATCCCCTTGCGCGAGATGCTGGTGAAGATCCCGTCGCGGCCCCAGCGGATGTCGTTGTCCTGCACGACCAGGCCGGGCGCGTTCCAGACATAGACACCATTGCCACGGTCGTTCATCCGCGCATCCTGACGGCCCAGGATGGTGTTGCGTTCCACCAGCACATCATGGCCGCCATGCACATCGATGCCGTAAAGGTTGCCCTCCAGCCGGTTGTCGCGGATCACGGCGCGGTCGCCGCCTTTCAGGATGCGCACGCCGCTGTCGATGTCGGAATGGTTGTCGCCCGAACCGATCAGGATCAGGCCCGTCACCTGCGTATCGGCACCGGTGATGGTGATGACGCTGCCCCGCCCCTGCCCGTCGATCCGCGCGCCGGGCTGGCCGGTCAGGGTCAGCGGGCGGTCCAGCGTCACCGGACCTTGGTGATCGCCGGGGGCCAGCACCAGCACATCGCCGGGGGCGGCCCCGGCGATGGCCTTTTGCAAGGCATCGCCACCCGCTGCCACCTCGATGCGGCCGGCCATCGCGGGGATGGTCGTCAGCATCAAAAGGGCAAGGGCGGCGATGCGGATCATGTCTTACGCCTTGGGCCGCACGAACATGCGCCCGCGCATTTCCATGTGCAGCGCGTGGCAGAACCACTGGCAGTAATACCAGTAGACCCCCGGCGTCGCCGCCACGAAGGTGACCGAGGACGTCGCCTGCGGCCCGACCTCCATCGCCACGCCGTGATTGCCCATGGTGAAGCCATGCGTCAGGTCGTCGATGTCATCCAGGTTGGTGACGATCACCGTCACCTCATCGCCCTCGTTCACCTCGAAGCTTTCCAGGGCGAAGTTCGGGGCCTGGCTGGTCATGTAGACGCGCACCTTGGTCGGGTCGTCCTTGTCGCGGATAACGCTGTCCTGCCAGTTGTCCAGATCGATGCCATCGGCCTCGGCCTGGGCGCGGGTCTCGGCCCACATCGGGTCGTGGCGATCCCAGACCGAGCGGATGTTGGTCATCTTCGACCGATGCACGGCGATCGCATCATGGGGTTCGGCAAAGTTCGGGCCGTCATGCACGACCTCCATCTTGCCGTCCTGGATGTTGATCAACTGGTCGTTTTCCGGCTTCAGCGGGCCGACGTTCAGGAACCGGTCCTTGCTGAACTTGGACAGGCAGACCAGCCATTTGCCATCCGCCTCAAGCGTTTCGCCCATCGAGGTCTTCAGGTGGCCGGGCTGATACTGCACGTCGATCTTCTGGATGATCGGGTCGACCTTTTCGCCGTTATGCGCGGCGATGGCCTTTTCGATGTTCCATTTCACCACCTGGCTATCCAGGAACAGCGAGGTGTAGACGTTGCCTTCGCCGTCAAAGGCGTTGTGCAGCGGGCCAAGGCCCAGTTCCGGCTGCGCCACGATCACGCTGGCCGGTTCGGCCTGATCCTGGAACACCGCATCCAGCTTGGTCACGTCGATCACCGAGACCGTGGGCGACAGCTTGCCACCGATGCACAGGTGCTTCTTGTCCGGCGCCATGTTGCAGCCATGCGGGTTGTTCGGGATCGGGATGTAGCGGGTGTAACGCTTGGCGGCGTTTTCCTTGCGCCCGTCCAGCACCTTGCAGCCGTTCAGCTCCTGATAGTCGCCGGCGGCGATGCCGGCCTCGATCGCGGCCAGATCGAAGACCACGACGTGATCCATCTCGGCCTCCATCATCTCGGCCGAGTTCATCCCCATTTCCGAGTTATACGAGGTCGAGAAGGCATATTTGCCCTCATAATCCGCGTCGCAGTTGTCCAGGTTGCCCGACACCATGATCTGCCAGGCGACGGTCATTTCGGCAGTGTCGACAGCGGTGAAGATGTTCACATAGGTCGACACGTCGTCCATCGTGCTGCCGTCATTGACCAGCGGGGCCTCATCCTCGCCGTTGCAGAACAGGTATTTGGACGACGGCACCTTTTGCGGGCGCATCCCGTGGATGCCCTTGGCGTTCGGGATCTCCAGGATGCGGTCGCATTTCATCACGTCGCAGCGCACCCGCGCGACGCGGGTGTTGGCCTTGTCGTTCATGAACACATACTGGCCGTCATATTTGCCGTCGGTATAGGACATGTGGACGTGGTGAAGATCACCATTGTCATGGATCTTCTTGCCATTGGCGGCCAGTTGCTTGCGGGTCTTTTCGGTCATCGTGCGCTGATGCACGCGGATCGATTCATTCGTCTGGCCCCAGCCGGTCGCCGAGCAGCGGTTGAACACCGGCACCCGCATCAATTCGCGCATCGAGGGCACGCCCAGAATCCGCATCTCGCCGGTCTGGCCCGAGGACCAGAAGCCGTAGTATTCGTCCAGTTCGCCCGGCTTCAGATGCCAGGCCGCGCCGGATGCCGCGGTTTCGGCGGCGGCGGGGGTCGCGGTCGCGGTTGCCACGGCAGCGGTGCCACCCGCCAGCATCGCGCCCCGGCCAAGCGCGCCACCGCCCAGCAGGGCCGCGCCACCGGCGGTCGCGCCCAGCAGGCCACGGCGGCTGATGCCGGATTTCGGAAGATCGGTCATGTCAGACTCCTTTCGAGGTCAAATTGGGATGGTTGGCCAGGCCCGGTCGCGGCGCATCGGTCAGGATGGGCACCGATCCCGCCGCAACGGTTTCGCGCCGCTTCATCTTCTTGATGACGACCGGGCATTTGGTTTTCGAGTGATACAGAACCTGGCAATGCAGGCAGTTCAGGCATTCGTTCGGGTTGATCTCACCCGTCGGATGGATCGCCTGCACGAAGCATTCATTGGCGCAGGTCTGGCAGGGGTTGCCGCATTCCTTGTAGCGCTTCAGCCAGTCAAACATCCGCAGCCGCGCCGGGATCGCAAGGCCCGCGCCCAGCGGGCACAGATAGCGGCAGTAGAACCGTTCGACGAACAGCCCCGCCGCCAGCAGCGCCGCGACATAGGCCACAAACGGCCAGGCGCGCGCGAACTTCAGCACGATGGCAGTTTTGAACGGCTCCACCTCGGCCAGATGTTCGGCCTGTTCCAGACTGGCCAGCGATACGCCGAACAGCCCCAGGAAGATCATGTATTTCACCGGCCAAAGCCGTTCATGCAGGCCCCAGGGCAGCGTGACCTGCGGGATGCCAAGGCGGCGGCCGATCTGGTTCAGCAGCTCTTGCAGCGCGCCAAAGGGGCACAGCCAGCCGCAATAGGCCCCCCGCCCCCAGAAGATCAGCGCGGCGGCCACGGCGAACCACAGGATGAAGGTCAGCGGGTCCAGAAGGAACGCCTGCCAGGAAAAGCCGGTGGCCAGCGAATTGGCCAGGGCCATGATGTTGACGACCGAAAGCTGCGCGTTCCACATCCAGCCCAGCACCACCAGGGTCAGGGTCAGAAAGCCCATGCGGAACCAATAGACGGCGCGTTCGGACCGGGTGATGAACTCTTGAAAGAAGAATACCCCGGTCAGCACGGTCAGCATCGCGCCCAAAAAGATCACCTGCGGGGTCTTGGCCTGCCAGATCCGCTGCCACAGCGCGGCCTGGGCCTCGGCCTCGGGCTGGTCGGCGGCGGCGATGGCGGGGCTGACCGGGGCGGCGGCGGGGGTCGCTGCGGCGGGCGCGGCGGCAGGTTCGGGCGCCGGATCGGGCAGCTGCGTCAGAAACGCCTTGGGCAGGTCATAGGCCAGATCGAAGGTGGTAAAGACCTTTTCGATGGCGGCCACGTCGCGATGCGCCAAAAGCTGGATACGAAACGGCTTGGTCGGATCGAAACCGCTGTCGGCCGGGATCTTGAACAGGTCGACTTCGGCAAAGTTGGGCGCGCCGGGCGCGGCGATCGCGGCGCGGCGGTGCTGGCGGTCGCGGAAGCGCACCGACACATCGTCCTGGATCAGCACGATCCGGTCAAAGATGCCGCCGCGCACATAGCCCGAGCCTTTGAAGCTATAAAGCCCCTGCCCGGCGATCAGCACCGCGTGGTCGCCCTCGGCCAGCCAGGATTTCAGGTTCGCCTCCTCGGCCGCGCCCAGCACCGCCCGGCCGATCCCCGGCACGCTGACAAGCGCCGCATTCATGTCGATGAAGGTGGTGTCGGGCGGATCGGTCAGCGCGCGGGCGGTGGCGCGCGGATCGCCCAGGGCGGCGAAGGCTTCATTCACCTGCGCAACGGTCACATCCAGCCGGCGCACCGTGCCGTCGCCGACCATCGTGGACCAATCGGCGGCGGCCTCGGCGCTGTCGTTGATGGTGAACCGCGGGCCGCTGGCGGCGGCGTCAGCGGCCATGCCCCCCAGCCCCAAGGCGCGGGCCACCCGCAGCGAGGACCGGATGATGGAATCGTCGATCACCATCACCGTGACCGTCGCCCCCGAGACGATGTTCAGCTCATGCCCGGTGCCGCCAGAGGCCGCTTCGGCCACCAGATCAAGCCCTTGGTAGCCCTCGGCGACGGCCTTCATCTTGGCATCGGGAATGCCGATCAGCACGATGGGTTCGGAGTGTTTGACCAGCCGCACGCCCAGGATTTTCGCCTCGGGGCTGACGGCGACCATGGTGTGAATGGGCTTGCCGGAATATCCGGTGGTGCCGACAAAATCGCTGGTGATAAAGGCATAGCCCAGCGTCTGATCGCCCTTCAGCACCGGGGCGACGGGCAGATCGCGGCGGACCGGGCCATAGGCATCGGCGCCGGGCACCAGATCGGCGGGGGCGACTTCGGGCAGAAAACGCGCCAGCACCGGCGCGGCGGGGGTTTGCGCCAAGGCACTTGGCGCGGCGCCGATCTGGGCGGCGATCAGCGTCAGGGTCAGGCAAAGCAGGCGGAACAGGGCCGTCAGGGCAGGTCGCATGTCATCAGCACCGAATTGGAGGGCCACGGGCCTCGGGATCGCCCGGAAGGCGCGCGGCCTGGCGGACGGGCAAGGGGGTCAGCGTCGCGGCCAGCCGCGCCCGCGGCGGCTGCGGCAGCGCCGCGGCATCGGGCAGCGCAACGGCGGGGATGGCGGCGCAATCAAGGCAATGCTTGCAATGACAGCCGCCGGGCATCGCCGGAACGGGCTGGCCCTGGGCATCCAGACTGATCTGGCGCGGGCCGCCCTCGGCGCAGATTTCCATTGTCATGACGCCCGCACCGGCGACCGGCAGGCCCGCCTGCGCGACACCCGTCGCGATCAGCGGCAGGATCGTCAGAATCAGCAAAAGGCGGCGCAGCATGGGCATGACCTCCGCGTATCAGCCACATCCAAACCATCCCTTGATAAAAGTCATGCGACACGCGCATCTTTTTCGGCGCGGCCATTTGCGCTAGACAGCCGCCATGACCCAGCCCGATCAGGATATCGACGCCCGCCACCTGCTGTGCCCGCTGCCGGTGCTGCGGGCGCGCAAGGCGCTGAATGCCCTGCCGAAGGGCGCTGTGCTGCGGATGGCGACGACCGATGGCATGGCGCTGATCGACCTGCCGCATTTCTGCGATCAGGCGGGGCATCAGGTGATCGACCAGGCGACCACCGGTGACACGACGGTCTGGCTGATCCGGCGCGGCTAAGGCCCGGCGATCAGCTGCGCGGCGGCCAGATCCTCGGGGGTGTTGACGTTGAAGAACGGGTCATGCCCGCCGGGTCCGGCGTCAAAGGCCACGATCACAGCGCCCTGCGCCGCCGCCCAGTCGCGCACACGTCGCTGACCCGATTCCAGCGCCGCGCGCAGCGGCGCGCGCAGCGCCACCGGCCACAGGCCGAAGGTCGGGTGATCGTGCATCCGGCCATCCGCGCCCACGCTGGCGGCCAGTGCAAAGGGCGCGCCATGGGCCAGACGCGCGACCAGATCGGCGGGGAAGAACGGCGTGTCGGCAGCCACCGTGACCACCGCGCCAGCCCCCTGCGCCGCCGCCCAATCCATCGCCGCAAGCGCCCCGGCCAGCGGGCCGGGATAGCCCGGCACCGGATCGGCCAGCACCGGCAGGCCAAAGCCCGCCCACCGCGCCGGATCGCCATTGGCATTGATCGCCAGCGGCCCCGCCTGCGGGGTCAGCCGGTCGATCACATGCGCGATCATCGCCCGCCCGGCCAGCAGCCGCAGGCCCTTGTCGCCGCCGCCCATCCGGCTGGACCGCCCGCCGGCAAGGATGACGCCGGGCAGCCGCACTCAGACGATCCCGCCGCCGATCAGACGCCGGGCGACCTGATGGAAGGCCTCGGCCTGCGGGCTGCCCGGCGCGGCGACCACCACCGGAACGCCGTCATCGCCGCCGGTGCGGATGGACAGATGCAGGGGGATCTCGGCCAGCAGCGGCACGCCCATCTGTTCCGCCTCGGCGCGCACGCCACCATGGCCGAAGATATGTTCGGCGCTGCCGCAGGTCGAACAGATATGCACCGACATGTTCTCGATCAGGCCCAGGATCGGCACGTTCAGCTTGCGGAACATGTCGATGCCCTTGCGCGCATCCAGCAGCGCGACGTCCTGCGGGGTCGAGACGATCACCGCGCCTGTCACCGGCACCTTCTGCGCCAGCGTCAGTTGCACATCCCCGGTGCCCGGCGGCAGATCGACGATCAGCACGTCCAGATCGGCGCCGCCCTGCGTCCAAGCCACTTGGAACAGCATCTGCTGAAGCGCCCCCATCAGCATCGGGCCGCGCCAGATCAGCGCCTCGTTTTCCTTGGTGAGCAGGCCCAGCGACATCATCGCCACACCATGCGCGACCAGCGGGATGATGGTCTTGCCATCGGGGCTGGCCGGACGCGCGCTGACACCCAGCATCCGCGGCTGGCTGGGGCCATAGACATCGGCATCCAGCAGGCCCACGCGCTTGCCCGCCGCCGCCAGCGCGCAGGCGAGGTTCGCCGCCACGGTCGATTTGCCGACCCCACCCTTGCCCGAGGCGACGGCGATGATCCGCCGCACGCCCGGCACCGGCTGCGGGCCCGTGGCCGAGGGGCGGGGCTTCAGATCCGGCGGCGGTTTCGGCGTGCCATGCGCGGTCATCGCGATCTGCACCTGGGTCACGCCGGTCAGGCCACGCAGCGCGGCCTCGGCCTGGGCGCGCACAGGCGTCATCACCTCGGCCTGATCGGGCCCGATTTCCATGACAAAGCGGATGGTGCCGCCATCGACGGTCAGCGCCCGCACCAGCCCCGAGGCCACAATGTCGCCTCCGGCAACCGGGTCGGCGATGCGCGACAGCGTGGCAAGAACGTCTTCTCGGGTCACGGACATGGCGGCTCCTTTCAGGTTTTCCCTGATCTGGCCGCTTTTGCGGGCGGGTTCAACCCCGCCCGCCGCGGGGCGTCAGTTCAGCAGCCCGGCGTGACGCATGGCCGCGTCCAGTTGATCGGCGGTGGCCTGCGACACCGGTGTCAGCGGCAGGCGCACATGGTTTTCGATCAGGCCCAGACGCGACATGGCATATTTCGCCCCGGCCACGCCGGGTTCGCAGAAAATCGCCACATGCAGCGGCATCAGCCGGTCCTG
Organism: Paracoccus zhouxuedongae; assembly: GCF_041927815.1. Lineage (NCBI taxonomy): Bacteria > Pseudomonadati > Pseudomonadota > Alphaproteobacteria > Rhodobacterales > Paracoccaceae > Paracoccus > Paracoccus zhouxuedongae. Next base: position 103,320 of record NZ_JBHFHM010000001.1, on the reverse strand, counting down.
GATCTCAAGCGCGGCCTTGTAATCGCCGCGCAGGGTCGCCTCCTGGAACTGGGCGCACAGCTTGGGCGCGACATTGGCGGTGACACTGATGCAGCCCACGCCGCCATGGGCGTTGAAGCCAAGCGCCGTCGCATCCTCGCCCGACAGCTGGATGAAATCCGGGCCGCAGGTGATGCGGGTCAGCGGCACCCGTTCCAGCTTGCCGGTCGCGTCCTTGACGCCGACGATACGCGGCAGCCGGGCCAGTTCGCCCATCGTTTCCGGCATCATGTCGACGACCGAGCGGCCGGGGATGTTGTAGATGATGATCGGCAGCGACGAGGCATCATGCATCGCGGTGTAATGCGCGATCAGCCCGCGCTGCGTCGGCTTGTTGTAATAGGGGGTGACGACCAGCGCGGCATCGGCGCCGACCTCTTGTGCGTGGCGGATCAGGCCGATGCCCTCTGCGGTGGCGTTCGACCCGGCACCCGCGATCACCGGGATGCGGCCACGCGCGGCCTTGACCACCTCGGCGATGACCTGGCCGTGTTCGGCATGGGTCAGGGTCGGGCTTTCGCCGGTGGTGCCGACCGGGACAAGCCCGTGGCTGCCCTGGTCGATATGCCATTCGACCAGCTCATGCAGCTTTTTCATGTCCACGGCCCCGTCCTTGGTGAAAGGCGTGACAAGTGCGGGAATGGACCCTTTGAACATGGCTGCTGTCCTTGGTTGGCAGAATTGTGTCTTGCACCGCGATTATCCTGCCGCGACATAACTGGCAACAGATGGAGAGTGCATGAAACGCCTTATGCCCGCCCTTTGGCTGGCTTTTGCCGCCCTGCCCGGCCTTGCCCTGACCACGCGCCCCGCCGGGGCCGAGGATCAAGCGGCCTTTCGCGCCACCGTCGCCGCCGCCTATCAGCGCGACTGGGGGGCGGCGGCGCAGGCTGCCGCGCGGTCCGGCCCGGTGGCGCAGGCGGTGGCTGACTGGATGCGGTTGCGGTCCGGGGGTGCGCCGCTGGCGGATTATCGCGCCTGGCTGGACGCCCATCCCGACTGGCCCGATCAGGATCGCATCCGCGCCCGCGCCGAGGCCGCCGCCATCGCCGCCCCGCCCCCGCAGGCGCTGGGCTGGTTCGCCGAGAACCCGCCCGCCACGGTTGATGGATCGCTGGCCCGGATCGACGCCCTGGCGCTGACCGGACAGGACGCGCGGGCGGCGGTCGCGCTTGGCCAGCTTTGGCGCACCACCAGCCTGACCGCCGAGCAGGAAGCCGCCCTGCGCGCCCGTTTCGGCGCGCACCTGGCCCCGCATCACCGCGCCCGGCTTGAGATCGCGCTGACCGCCGGTCGCTGGGATCAGGCCGAACGGCTGCTGGTGGATGTGAACCCGGTGCAGGCCGATCTGGCCCGCGCCCGGATCGCGCTGCAAGCCCGGCGCGAGGGCGTGGACGGTCTGATCCGCGCCCTGCCCGAGGGGCTGCGCGATCACGCCGGCCTGACCCGCGACCGCTTTCAGTGGCGGCTGCGCACCGGCCAGCTTGACGGCGCGCGCGCGCTGCTGGACACCATCGCCCCCGCCGCGATGGGCGATCCCGGTGATTGGTCGGCAGGCCGCCTGCGCCTTGCGCGTGAGGCTTTGGCGCAAGCCGACTGGGCCGGGCTGCGCCAGCTTGCTGCGGGGCATGGCCTGACCTCGGGCGGGGATTTCGCAGATCTGGAATGGCTGGCGGGTTATGGCGCGCTGAAAGCGGGCGAACCCTATGACGCGATCGACCATTTCGCGGCTTTGCGCACCGGCGTGTCCACCCCGATCAGCCTGTCACGCGCCGCTTATTGGGAGGGGCGGGCCTATGAACAGGCGGGCGATCTGGCGGGGGCGCATCTGGCCTATGCCCATGCCGTCGCCGTGGGGGGCAGCGCCTATTACGGCCAGCTTGCCGCCGAACGTGCGGGCCTGCCGATGCCCGAAGATCTGACCGGCCTTCAGCCCCTGCCCGATTGGCGCGGCGCGCCCGCGCTGCGCGATCAACCGATGTGGCAGGCGGCTGTCTGGCTGTGGACGGTGGGTGAGGCCGATCTGTCGCGCCGTTTCCTTCTGCAACTGGCCCGCACCCTGCCCGAGGCCGAGGTGCCCCGCGTCGCCCGTTTCGCGCTTGAGCTGAACCAGCCGAACCTGGCGCTGATGATCGGCAAGGCGGCGGCGCTACGCGGCATCGTCATTCCCGCGGCGCTTTACCCGACATCCGGGATCGAGGCCGACCCGCTGCCCGTCGCCCCGGACCTGACGCTGGCCATCGCCCGCCGCGAAAGTGAGTTCAACCCGGTCGTGACATCGCAGGCCGGGGCGCTTGGGCTGATGCAGGTGATGCCCGACACAGGCCGTGCCATGGCAACGGAACTGGCGATCCCATTCGATCAGGGCAAGATGACCGATCCCGATTACAACGCCCTGCTGGGCACCGCCTATCTGGCGCATTTGCAGGACCAGTTCGGGGCCTCGGTCGCCATGGTCGCGGCGGGATACAATGCCGGGCCGGGGCGGCCCCGCCGTTGGGCCACGGCCAATGGCGATCCGCGCGATCCGGCGGTCGATGTCGTCGATTGGGTCGAGGCGATCCCTTTTGCCGAGACCCGCAACTATGTCATGCGCGTGGCCGAAGCGATCCCGCTTTATCGCGCGCGGCTGGCCGGTGGCCCGGTGCCCTGGGGGATCGAGGCGGCGCTGCGCGGCAGCGATCCGGCTGTCGTCCCCGAACCGACCGCGCCCGTGCAGCCCTAGCCGGCGCGGCCCCGACGGCGGGCCAGCCTGCGCCCCCGGATCAGGGTGAACAGCCCCGCCGACACGACGATGGCCCCGCCCAACATGACATGCGGCGCCACCTGTTCGCGGAACACGAAAAACCCGATCAGCGCGATGAACACCAGCTGGAAATAGGCAAAGGGTTGCAGCGCGCTTGCCTCGGCCAGTTCATAGGCGCGGATCATCAGCCAATGCGCCAGGGCGGCGATCAGGCACAACAGCCCCATCCACAGCCAGTCGGTGCCGACCATCGGCTGCCAATGCGGGATGCCCAGGACCGTCGCCAGCACCGCCCCGACCGTGCCGGTATAGAAAAAGCTGACCGCCGCGCTGTCGACGCGCGCGACATAGCGGTTCAGCAGGTTGTAAACGGCAAAGATCAGCGCGCCGATCAGGGGATAGATCGCCTCGGGGGCAAAGACGGTGCTGCCGGGGCGCAGGATCACCAGGATGCCGACAAAGCCGATCATGATCGCCAGCCACCGCCGCCAGCCCACGGCCTCGCGCAGGATCGGGCCAGAAAGGGCGGCGACCATCAGCGGATAGACGGCGAACACCGCGTGGGTGGCAACAAGCCCCAGGTGGACAAAGCCCAGCACCGTCGCCACGATCTCGCACACCAGAAGGATGCCGCGCAGCACCTGAAGCCAGGGCGTCCGCGACCGTGCCGCCGCGCGCAGGCCGCCCGCGCCGCGCATGCCCAGCCAGATGACAAAGGCGGCAAAGAACCAATAACGGATCATCACCACCATATAGACATTGGTGCTGCGGCTGAGGTGGCTGGACAGCGCATCCATGCAGGCAAAGAGGAAGGTCACCGCGATCATCAGCCAGATGCCGCGGCGTGTGTTGGGCTGGCTCATGCCAAGACCCCCGCTGACATGTGCCGCTTGGACCCGAAGCCGGGGCGGCGGGTGACGGTGAACCCGGCCTCGGCCAGGGCGCGGCGGACATGGCCTGCGGCGGTATAGGTGGCAAAGCTACCGCCCGGCGCGGTATGGGCGGCAACCTGCCCCATCAGATCGGGCGACCACAATTCGGGGTTCTTGGCGGGGGAAAAGCCGTCCAGATACCAGGCATCGGCGCGGCCAGCCCAGTCGGGCAGGCAGGCGCGTGCGTCACCGATGATGACCTGCACATCCGCCGGGCCAAGCGCGAAATCCCGCGCGCCGCTGGCCCAGGCGGCGACCAGATCACCGGCCAAGGGCGCCAGTTCGGGAAAGGCCGACAAAGCCCGGCCCACATCGGCGGCGGCCATCGGGAAGGCCTCGAAACTGGCAAAGCGGAACCGGCCGGGCGTCGCGGCCTGCATCCAGGCCTGAACGGTGGCCAGCAGGTTCAGCCCGGTGCCAAAGCCCAGTTCGGCGATCTGCATCCCCGCCCGGAACCGCGCCGGCAAGCCGTTGCCCGCCAGAAAGACATGCCGCGTTTCCGCCAGCCCGCCCGACAGGCTGAAATAGGGGTCGTCAAAGACCCGCGCCACGGGGATCGCGCCATCGCGCCAGTCAAGAAGGGGTGCGTCGGTTTGCAACTGGATGCCTGCGCGGGTCTGTGAAATAGCGGGTGCAGACTGACCGGGGATGGCGGCAATGACAAGACACCCAGCGGGCGATCCGATCACCGTGGTCGGCGGCGGCATCTTTGGCCTGGCCTGCGCGGTGACGCTGGCACAGCGCGGCGCGGGCGTGCGGCTGGTCGAAAGGGACCGGATCGGCGCAGGCTCCAGCGGCGGGCATGTGGGGGCGCTTGCGCCGCATGTGCCCGAACAGTGGAACGACAAGAAGCAGGTGCAACTGGACAGCCTGCTGGCGGCAGGCGCCTTCTGGGCCGAGGTTGCGCAGGCGGGCGGTCGTGATCCGGGCTATGCGTGCAGCGGTCGGGTGCAGCCGCTGCCCGACGATCAGGCGGTGGCGCGCGCGCATGACCGCGCGGCGGGCGCGGCCGACCTATGGCAGGGCCGCGCCGAATGGCGGGTGCTGGCGCGCAAGGATCTGGCCCCGCACCTGCCCGAGGGGCTGATCCCGCCCAGCCCCACCGGGCTTTATGTGTTCGACACGCTGAGCGCCCGCATCAGCCCCCGCGCTGCGGGGCAGGCCCTGGCGGCGGCGCTGCGCGCCCTGGGCGGGCGGATCGACATCGACCCGGATTTCCCCGAGGCACCCCGCCCCGGCATGGGCCGCACGCTGTGGGCCACCGGCGCGGCGGGGCTTGACGCGCTGTCGCGCCAGATCGGGCGACCGGTCGGCGCGGGCATCAAGGGGCAGTCGGCCCTGCTGGCCCATACCGCCCCGTCCAGCGCGCAGGTCTTTGTCGATGGCCTGCACATCGTGCCCCATGCCGATGGCACCACTGCCATCGGTTCGACGACCGAGCGCGACTTTGCCGACCTGGCCACCGACGCCCGGCTGGAGGATCTGATCGTGCGCGCCCGCGCCGCCTGCCCCGCTTTGGCCGATGCGCCGGTGATCGACCGCTGGGCCGGTGCCCGCCCGCGCGCCCGGTCGCGCGCGCCGATGCTGGGCGACTGGCCCGGCCATCCCGGCCATGTCATTGCCAATGGCGGCTTCAAGATCGGCGTGGGGATGGCCCCCGGTGTGGCTGCGATGATCGCCGATCTGATGCTGGACGGCCACGACCGGATCCCCGCCGATTTCCGTGTCGCGGCCAGTTTGTAGGCCTTGAAGGCTTGCCAACCGCACCTTGATCAAATCTGGATGATGCCAAGGCAGTCTGGCCGGCGCGGGCCGCAGACCTTGGCACATAATCGACGCGGCCCGCGCCCTTGATCCGCGAAAGGTTGACCGATGTTTTCACCCCAATCCTGGCGCCCCGCGCCGCTGCCCTTTGCCTGGGGGGCCGCGCTTCCCGCCGCGCTGCTGCTGGGGCTGACGGGGATGGTGCCGATCATCCGCTTTGGGGCGCTGCTGCAATTCGGCCTGGCCGGGGTGCTGGCGGTCGGGCTGCTGGCGCTTGGCGCGGGGCGGCTGGATCGCGGCGTTGTGGGACTGGGGCGTGCTCCGGTGATCCGCTGCCTGCTGGTCGGGCTGGCGGGGCTGGCGGTGTTTTATGGCGGCATGTCGCTGATCGGCGCCATCAAGGGCGACGCCGCGGCCGCCGATCAGGCGCAGGCGGTGCAGCGGCTGCTGAACTTCGGCAAGAACCCGCGCGCCGATCTGATGATGATCCTGCTGACCACGCTGATCGCCCCGATCGTCGAGGAGATCATCTTTCGCGGCCTGCTGTTTCGTGGCCTGCGCGACGGGCTGACGCGCGGCGGCTTTGTCCGCCGCCAGCCGGATGCACTGACCCGCCGCCTGCCCGCGCAGGTCGCGCTGCTGATCGCCCTGGCGGTGTCGGCCTGGGCCTTCATCGACATCCACGGCGGCGACGGGCAAGACGGGCTGGTGCTGGAATACGGCCTGTTCGCCACGGTCATGGCGCTTGGCTATCACCTGTCGGGCAGCCTGATCGTGCCGATGGTGCTGCATTCCATCGTCAACACCACCACCCTGTTCGGCGCCGCCACAGCCGAGGGCGCGCCGGACCTGGCCGATGGCCTGATCGGGCTGATCGTCGCGGGACCGGTTCTGGTGATCCTGGTCGCACTACTGATCGGGCGGTTGCTGCCACGCGCTCAGCCCTGATCGGGCAGCCGATATTCGACGATCTCGGTTGACTGGAAGATGACGAAATTGTCGTCCGACACCATGGTCAGCCGGATCGCGCCGCTGCTGTCGCGCCAGACGCTGATCCCCTCAAGGTTGTCATGGGTGCGCGGGGTGGTTTCCAGCACCACCTGGCCGCCGGTCAGGTCGGCCTCGAACCGGCGCACCCGGCTGGCAAAGCCCAGCAGGCCCAGGAAATGCCGCTCAAGCAGGTAGAACCGGCCATCGGGACCAAAGTCGGCCCCGACCGCGCGCCATTCGCCATCACGCGGCAGGCTGGCAATCTGATCCCAGCCCTTGCCATCGTGGCGCCAGACCGGGAAGGGCGTGTCGGGCGTCGCGGTGCTTTCGGGCAAGGTGTGGATGGCGCCTTCGGCATCGATCGCCAAGGCTTCAAGCCCGTCGCGGTCATCCAGCGCCTTGAACGGCGGTGGCCGGGTCAGCGGCTTGGCCGGCGCGTCGATGTGATCGTAAAGCACCACCCGCGCCAGCCCCTCGAATGACACGGCAATGCGGCCATCGGCGGTCATCGCCAGCCCCTCGGCATCGGCCATCCGCCCGATGCGCAGCGCCTCACCCTTGGAATCGGCCAGCTTCGCGCGCGCCAGCACCGAGACGCCGGTGATGCGCCCTGTCATGTCGCGCTCGATCCGGCCTTGCCAGATCTGGCCACGGTCGGTGATCGCCGTCATCGCGGTGCCGGTCGCGTCCAACTCGATCCCCGAAAAGCCGCCGAACGCCGGGTCCGGGTCGCGCCAGGCAAAGACCGAGACCAGCTCGGCCTGCACCGGCGCGCGCGGCGTTTCGGCGATCAGCGGCACGGCGAACAGCGCACCGGCCAAGACCAGCGCCCAGGTCGGGTTCGGGGGCATCCGCATGGCGTCGGGCGCGCGCCCTAGCGCCCGACCAGCGCGCCACATTGGCGCGGCAGATCAGCCAGGGTGAACTGGCGCGGATGCTTGGTCTTGGGTGTCTCGGTGTCATCCTCGGACCCTTTGCGGGGCTTCAGCGCATCCGTTACCCACCAGTTCAGCGTCTCGTCGCAGCCCGACCCGCCCTTGGACAGCTGCGCCACCGTGGGGGTCTGGGTCTGGCAGTTGGGCGACCCGGCCGGGCATTTCAGCCGCACGTGGAAGTGATAGTTGTGCCCCCAGGCCGGACGGATCTTTTGCAGCCAAGCCGCATCACGCGGCCCGGCGGCGTTGCACATGGCGATCTTGACGGCGGCGGCGACAAAGATCCGGTCGACGCGCGGATCGCTGGCGGCGGCGCGCAACAGCGCCTGATGCTGGGGCGTCCAGTTGCCGTTGATCCGGCGCTGATCCTCGGTCCGCACCGAGATCGAGCTGATCGTTTCACGCTGTTGCGGCGACAGCCGCAGGCTTGGCGGTGGCAGCATCCAGATATCGGCATCCAGCCCCATCTGATGACTGGCGTGGCCCGTCAGCATCGGGCCGCCGCGCGGCTGGCTCATGTCGCCGACATACAGCCCCTGCCACCCGATCTGCCGCGCGGCCCGTGACAGGCCGATGACAAAGCCGACCAGTTCGGGATGCCCCCAGTTGCGATTGCGCGACAGCCGCATCGCCTGCCAGGTCGGGCCGGTCTCGGGCAGCTGCACAAGGCCCGCGGCACATCCGCGCGCATAACTGCCGATGGCCTGCGGCGCACCGCCCGACCCCGCGCGCTGCGCGCCGAACAGATCCTTGGCCAAAGGTGCGGCCTGAACCGGGGCGGCCATGGGAACGGCCAGCGAAAGCGCCGTCAGCGCGGGGATGATGAACTTGCGGATCATGCGCGGTCTCCTTGCGGCTTGACCCAGATTAGCAGCACCAGCGACAGGATGAACAGGCCGATCAGCGGCGAGATGCCAAGCCGTTGCGAAGACGTGATCGCAGTGACCCCGGCGATCAGCGCGGGCGCCAGAAACGCGGTCGCCTTGCCCGACAGCGCGTAAAGGCCAAAGGCCTCGGTCGCGCGGTCGGGCGTGGTGTGACGCACCATCATCGTGCGCGAGGCCGATTGCAGCGACCCGCCCGCACCGCCGATCACCACGCCACAGGCGTAAAAGATCGCATTGGCCGTGGCCGGGCTGATCGGCACGCCCCAGACCGACGCGGGCGTCATCCCCACGATCACCGTGCAGACGGCAATCAGCGCCAGCACGGTGGCAATCAGCACCGGCTTCGGGCCATAGCGCCGGTCGGCCCGCCCGCCGATCCAGGACACGATCGCCGCCGCCACCGCCGAAATCACACCGAAGATGCCGATCTGGATCACGCTCCACCCCAGCACGCCCGAGGCATAGACCCCGCCAAAGGCATAAAGCCCGTTCAGCGCATCGCGAAACAGCATCGACGACCCCAGATAGGCCGACAGCGACCGCCGCCCCGGCAAGGATCGCAGCAGCGCCATCAGGTCACGCCAGGCCCGGCCCAGATCGACCGGCGCGCGGGTGCTGCGCGGCTCGCGCACCCACAGAAAGAACGGGATCATGAAGACCACATACCAGATCGCGCTGAACGGCCCGACAAAGCGGGTGCCTTCGCGCGCGGTCGCATCAAGCCCCAGGATCGGGTCCAGCCCGATCAGCGTCTTGCCGGTCACGCCGCTTTCGGCAAACAGCGCCAGCATGATCGCCAGCGACACCACGCCCCCCGCATAGCCAAAGGCAAAGCCCGACCCCGAGATGCCGCCAAGCTGCTCATCCTCGGCCAGGTCGGGCAGCAGGGCATTGGTGAAGATCGTGGTGAACTCCATCCCGATCAGCCCGATGCCGAACAGGATGACGACGCTCATCAGCGGCGGCTGCACCGGCACCAGCCACCACAGGCCCAGACTACCGACCACATAAAAGACCGAGAAGATCCAGATCCAGACCATCCGTCGCCCGCTTTGGTCAGCCACCGCCCCCAACAACGGCGCCAGGATGGCGATGATGATGCCCGATGCCGTCAGCCCCCAGCCCCAGGCGCTTTGCGCGGCGGCACCGGCGGCGGCGGCCTCCATCCCCTGCGCGGCGAAATGCGCGCGGGCGACCTCGGCGAAATAGGGGCCGAAGATGAAGGTCAGGACCAGCGTGTTATAGGGCTGGCTTGCCCAGTCAAAGAAATACCAGCCCCAGATACGTTTCTTTGCGCTGACCATGATGCCCCCCGTTTGCGCGGATCAAGCCCGAAAGCCAGGCCTGCGGCAAGCGAAAGCTGCGCCCCGACGCAGGGTCATCTGCACCCCTGCCCCGGCCCTTGGGGCACGACATGCCCCTTCTTTCTTGCCCAAATACGCACCTTTTTCGGGGGCAGCGCCGCAAGGTGGCGCGCGGGCGCGGCTTACATCTGCGGCGGCCAGGGGCGCTGCGCATCCGCCGCGATCCAGGCCTGCACCCAGTCGGGCAGGGCCGGGCTGTCACCCGCGCCCATGGCGGCGGCGACCTCGGCTGTCGGGACCATGCCGCCCTTGTTGATCGCGGCCGATCGCAGCAGCATGTGGTTCAGGCACTCATCCCCGCGCCACATCGACTGTTCCATATAGAAAAACCGCGCGTCCCAGCCGATGCAGCGCGACCGCATCTGAAACCGCTGGAACATCGTCACGCGGCGGCGATACCGGGTGGTGTTGCCCGCCACGGTGATGCCCCAGCCCTTGTCCTTCAGCACCTTGATGAAGCCGGTGCGCATCACCAGCGGGATCCGGCCCAGATCATACAGGGTCAGGGTGCGACCATTGTTAAGCTCGACCCAGGGGTCCAGATCCCAGGGCCAGCAGATGTGCTGCGACACATGCGTGCCGGTGATCGGCAGTGCGGGCGCATTGCGGAACTTGATCGCCTCTTTCGCCAGACGCAGGAACGGATACATGGCGGGCCTTTCACGGATCGGTGCTTTGCCCCGAAAAACCAGCCCTTGAAGGCCGCGTCAACCGTTCCGCCGGGTCAGCCGCCATTGCACCGCCCGCCCGCCTGCACTAGGTTCGCGCCAATTTCGACGCAGGAACATGGGTGAGATGATGCAAAAGGGTGGCGCGCGCCCGCGTGTGGGGCTGGTTGGCTGGCGGGGCATGGTCGGGTCGGTGCTGATGGACCGCATGACCGCCGAGGGCGACTTTGACCATATCGACCCGGTGTTCTTTTCGACCTCGAACGCCGGCGGCAAGGCCCCGATGGGCGATGCGCCGCTGGGCGATGCGCATGATCTGGCCGCGCTGAAGTCCTGCGATATCATCATCACCTGCCAAGGCGGCGATTACACCACGCAGGTGTTCGGCCCGCTGCGCGCCGAGGGCTGGGACGGTCACTGGATCGACGCGGCCTCGACCCTGCGGATGTCGGATGATGCTGTGATCGTGCTGGACCCGGTGAACATGGGTGTGATCCGCGACGCTATGGCGCGCGGCGGGCGCAACTGGGTCGGCGGCAACTGCACCGTGTCCTGCATGCTGATGGGGGTCGGCGCGCTTTACAAGGCCGGGCTGGTCGACTGGATGTCGACCCAGACCTATCAGGCGGCCTCGGGCGGCGGCGCGCAGCACATGCGCGAGCTGCTGACCCAATACGGCACCCTGAACGCCGAGGTCCACGACCTGCTGGACGATCCGAAATCCGCCATCCTGGACATCGACCGCAAGGTGCTGGCGCGTCAGCAGGCGATGCTGGGCGGGGATGAATCGCAACAGTTCGGCGCGGTTCTGGGCGGCAGCCTGATCCCCTGGATCGACAAGGATCTGGGCAACGGCATGTCGCGCGAGGAATGGAAGGGCATGGCCGAGACCAACAAGATCCTGGGTCGCGGCCCGGATGCGGTCGGCGGCTCGAACGCCCCGGCGATCCCGGTGGATGGCTTCTGCGTGCGCGTCGGCGCGATGCGCTGCCACAGCCAGGCGCTGACCTTCAAGCTGAACCGTGACGTGCCGGTGGATGAGATCGAGGCGATGATCGCCGCCGACAACGACTGGGTGAAGGTCGTCCCGAACACCCGCGAGGACACGATGCGCGACCTGACGCCCGTGGCGGTCACCGGCACCCTGACCATCCCGGTCGGGCGCATCCGCAAGCTGGCGATGGGGCCGGACTATGTCGGCGCCTTCACCATTGGCGACCAGCTTCTGTGGGGCGCGGCCGAGCCGCTACGCCGCATGTTGCGCATCCTGATCGAGGGCTAAGCCATGGTCACCCTTTACCAGGCCCTGACGATGATCCTGAATGTCATCTGGTTCGTGATGATCGCCCATATCATCATGTCCTGGCTGATCTCCTTTCAGGTGCTGAACCTGCGTCAGCCGCTGGTCGCGCAGATCTGGTATGGCCTGTCCAACCTGCTGGAACCGATCTACACGCCGATCCGCCGCATCCTGCCCAACACGCCGGGCTTTGACCTGGCGCCGCTGGTGGCCTTCATCATCCTGCTGATCGCCCAGCGGGCACTGGCCAACAACGCGGGCTTTTTTTACGGCGGCTGACCTTGGCCGAAGCCCATCGCCTGCTGGCCGAGGTTTTCGGCTTTGACGCCTTTCGCCCCGGGCAAGAGGAGATCGTGCGCGCGGTTGCGGCGGGGCGCGATGTGCTGGCGATCATGCCGACCGGCGGCGGCAAGTCGCTGTGCTTTCAGCTTCCGGCGCTGATGGGCGATGGGGTGACGCTGGTCGTCTCGCCCTTGATCGCGCTGATGCGCGACCAGGTGCGGGCGCTGGAGCAGGCGGGGGTGGCGGCGGGGGCGCTGACCTCGGCCAATACGCCTGACGAAAACGACGCGGTGTTTGCGGCGCTGCAAGATGGCCGGTTGCGGCTTTTGTATATGGCGCCCGAGCGGCTGGCGATGGGCGGCACCGCCGCGCTGCTGCGCCGCGCCGGGATCCGCCGCATCGCGGTGGATGAGGCGCATTGCGTCAGCCAATGGGGTCATGACTTCCGCCCCGATTACCTGCGCATCGGCGAATTGCGCCGCGCGCTGAACGTGCCGCTGGCCGCCTTCACCGCCACCGCCGATGCCGAGACCCAGGCCGAGATCGTCACCCGTCTGTTCGATGGACGCACGCCCGACACCTTTCTGCGCGGCTTCGACCGGCCCAATATCCATATCGCGTTTCAGCCCAAGGACCGCCCGCGCGAACAGATGCTGGCTATCGCCGCCGCCCGGCGCGGCCTGTCGGGCATCGTCTATTGCGCCGCCCGCGCACGCACCGAAACCCTGGCCGCCGCGCTGTCCGAAGCCGGCCACACCGCCATCGCCTATCACGCCGGGATGGAACCGGACGCCCGCCGCGCCGCCGAGGCACGTTTCCAGCGCGAGGACGGGCTGATCGTCGTCGCCACCGTCGCCTTCGGCATGGGCATCGACAAGCCCGACATTCGCTGGGTCGCCCATGCCGATCTGCCCAAGTCGATCGAGGCCTATTACCAGGAGATCGGCCGCGCCGGCCGCGACGGCGCCCCGGCCGAGGCGATCGCGCTTTATGGCGCCGACGACATCCGCCTGCGCCGCACCCAAATCGACGAAGGCCTTGCCCCGCCCGACCGCAAATCCGCCGATCACGCCCGGCTGAACGCGCTGCTGGGGCTGGCGGAATCCACCGGCTGCCGCCGCGTCCGCCTGTTGGCCTATTTCGGGGAGGACGCCACCCCCTGCGGCAATTGCGATCTGTGCGACAGCCCGCCCGATCTGTTCGACGCGACCGAGGCGGTGCAAAAGGCCCTGTCCGCTGCGCTGCGGTCGGATGAACGCTTTGGCGCGGGCCATGTCATCGACATCCTGATCGGCAATGCCACTGACAAGGTGCGCCAGAACGGCCATGACCGCCTGCCGACCTTCGGCGTGGGCCGCGATCTGCCGCGCCTGCACTGGCAGGCGATCCTGCGGCAGATGATGGGCCTCGATCTGGTGCGCCCCGACCCTGCGCGCCACGGCGCCCTGGTGCTGACCGAGGCCGCCCCGCCCGTGCTGCGCGGCGAGGTCCGCATCACCCTGCGCCGCGACAGCCTGCGGCGCGCCCCGGAACGCGCCCCCGCCCAGGCGCTTGTCGCCGATGAGGACGCGGGCCTGCTGGCTGCGCTGAAGGCCAAGCGCCGCGAACTGGCCGAGGCCGCGCGCGTGCCCGCCTATGTCATCTTCCCAGATCGCACGCTGATCGAAATGGCCACCCGCCGCCCGCAGACGCTGGATCAGATGGCCCATGTGAACGGCGTCGGCGCGAAAAAGCTGGACAGCTACGGCCAGGATTTCCTGCGGGTCATCAACGACGACGCGCCCGATCTGCACCCGGCGCGCCGGGCCTTGGCCGGACGCAGCGCGGGCGACGCCTATGACCGGCTGGAGAGTGCCGCCCGCGATCTGGCGCGTGGCAGCGACGGCACCGAAAAGCCGCTGAGCCTGTCGCACAGCAGCCTCCGCGCCATTGCCGAACGCCGCCCGCGCACCCTGTCGCAACTGGCCGCCATCAGCGGCGTCGGCACGCAAAAGGCCGGGCGTTTCGGCCCGGCCTTCCTGAAGATCCTGTCCGAGGCCTAAGCCGCCAGCCGTGCCAGGCGATAGCTTTCCAGCGCCGCGCGCTGTGCAGGCCCCAGTGTCCAGCCGACCGTCATCACCACGTCGCGGATGCGCAGGCCGCCCGGCACCGACACGCCGCTGGCATTGCGCGCGCCGCCCAGAACCAGCACAGGCCCGGCCTCGGACAGACCGCGGTTGTTCAGATAGGACCGCGCCATCGCCACGCCGTTGCGCCAGGCCGTGATCCCCGCAAGCGCCGCGCCGGTGCCACCCGGCAGATCCCACTCCAGACTTTCGGCCCCGCCGGCGGTGGGCAACGCCCATTGCGCGTTATAGCCCGGATTGCCCAGAAACAGCCGCGCCTGCGTTGCCGCATAGACCGTCGCGGTGGATGAGGTGTTGGCGCCGCCGACCATCGGTCCATGATACAGATTGACCGCCGCGCTGCGCTGCCCATCCGTCAGCAGCCAGATCGACCAGGCCACCGGCGGCGCCCAGGCGATCGGCGGCGTAGCGGCCACATGGTCATAGCAGCCCGCCGCGCAATCGACAAAGCTGACCCCGCCCCGGGTGATGCGCCCCGGCTGACCAACCGCCGACAAGGCCCGCGCCGCGCCATGGCGGGTGGCCCAGGTCGCGCCTGCTTCCTCGACCGCCCAGTGGTGGAATGTCCCGCCCTGCGCCATCAGATCGGCGGGAAACGGGTCGTCGGGGACGGGCTGCGGCACCGGCTGCGGCGCGCCCCGCCCGCGCCGCGTCAGATCGACCTGAACCCCGATCATCACACCATCCCGACCAGCGCGGTGGCGGTTGTGCCCGTCGCCTGCACCGACTGCACGCGCATCGGCAGCAGCGTTCCCGCCGCGACCGATTTCAGCACCACCGCCTGCCCCGAGGCCAGCCGCAGCGCCACATCCCCCGCCCCGCCCACATACAGCGCGCGCGTCAGCTCGGGCAGGGCGGCGCTGTCGCTGGGGGTGATGGCAAAGCCGCCCATCACGGGGCTGGTCAGCGACGGCGCAAAGCCTGCGAAACGATCCTTCATGGCGATCCTCCGGTGGTGGTCAAAGCGCCGTTATCGACGAGCTTTGCCAACGACCTGTTAACCCGGCGCGCGTATGTTGCGCCAAAACCGCAACGACGGCGATTCGGGTCGTGCTGACGTGACGTCAGGCTGCTACCCGACGCGCCAACGGCCGATAGCCGGGACCACAGAAGGTGGAAAGGAGACGCGACATGGTTGAAAACCAGACGTTCGAGGAACTGACCCTGGGGGCCGCGGCCGAACACACCCACCTGTGCACCGTCGATGACCTGCTGATCTTCGCAAATGCCTCGGGCAACCATAACCCGATGCACATTCCCGATGCCGATGGCGATGGCGACGGCACGCCCGAGGCTGTGGCGCCGGGCATGTTCCTGGCGGCGCTGATCTCGGCGGTGCTGGGCAACCAGTTGCCGGGGCCAGGCACGCTCTATCGCGCGCAGACGCTGACCTTTCATGACCGCGCCCATGCCGGGGATGAGTTGCGCACCCGCGTGACGGTGGCCGCCAAGAACCCCGATGGCACCGTCGATCTGGATACCACCGTGCATCGCACCGCCGATGGCGCGCTGATCCTGTCGGGCCGTGCCAGCGTGGTCGCGCCGCGCCGCAAGGTGATCTATGACGACCGCGACATTCCCGGCCTTGTCGTCCGCTCGCACCGGCATTTCGATGCGCTGCTGCATCAGGCCGAGCCGCTGCCCGCGCTGCGCACCGCCGTCGTCTGCCCCGAGGAGGCAAGCGCCCTGGGTGGCGCCCTGCTGGCGGCGCGTCACACCATCATCACGCCCGTCCTGGTCGGCAACCGCGACCGCATCCTGGCCGCGGCGCAAGCGATTGGCGAAGACATTTCGGGCTTTGAAATCGTTCACGAACCGCGCCCGCGACTGGCCGCCGAAGCCGCCGTCCGGCTGGTCAACGAAGGCCGGGCTGAGGCGGTGATGAAGGGGCATCTGCATACCGATGACCTGCTACGCCCGATGCTGGATCGCCAGACCGGGCTGCGCACAGGCCGCCGCTTCACCCATATCTTCGTGATGGATGTGCCGGGCCTGCCGCATCCGCTGCTGGTCAGCGACGCGGCGATCAACATCGCGCCCGACCTGCCGACCAAGGTCGACATCTGCCAGAATGCCATCGACCTGGCGATCTCGATCGGGATTGCCGAACCCAAGGTCGGCGTGCTGTCGGCGGTCGAGACCGTGAACCCCGACATCCCGTCCTCGATGGATGCGGCGCTGCTGTCGAAAATGGCCGAGCGCGGGCAGATCACCGGCGGCATGGTCGATGGTCCGCTGGCGATGGACAACGCGGTCGATCTGGCCGCCGCGCGTGCCAAGGGCATCCGCTCTGCCGTTGCGGGCCGGGCCGAGGTGCTGGTGGTGCCGGGCATCGACGCGGGCAACATGCTGGCCAAGCAACTGGCCTATATCAGCCATGCCGAGGCCGCGGGCCTGGTGATGGGCGCGCGGGTGCCGATCATCCTGAACTCTCGCTCCGACAGCGAGATGTCGCGGCTGGCCTCATGCGCGGTGGCAGCGATCCATCACGCGCGCATCAACGGCATCGCGGCGCAGGCGTGACCATGGCCGACAAGACCGTGCTGACCCTGAATGCGGGGTCGTCGTCGCTGAAGTTCGCGCTGTTTCGGGGGGCATCGGATCAGCCTGATCTGGTCGGCATCGTCGATCGGATCGGTGGCCCGACGGCGGTGATCCGGGCCAAGGCGGCGGATGGCCGCCGTATCGAACACGGCTTGCAGGGCGATCAGGCCGATGGTCACCCAGGGGCCGCGCGCGCGGTTCTGGCGATGCTGGACCGGCAGGCCGGTGGCGCGATCCCGGTCGCAGTCGGCCACCGCATCGTGCATGGCGGCCCCGATCTGGTCGCGCCTGCCGTGCTGACCCCGGGTCTGGTCGGCCGGCTGTCGCGCTATGAGGCCCTGGCCCCGCTGCATCAGCCGCACAATCTGGCGGCGGTGCGGGCCGCCCAGGCGGCTTTCCCCGACGCGGTGCAGGTCGGCTGCTTTGACACCGCCTTTCACCGCAGCCACCCTTGGGTCGAAGATGTCTATGCCTTGCCGCGCGAACTGGCCGATCAGGGTATTCGCCGCTATGGCTTTCACGGCCTGTCCTATGACTACATCGCAGGCTGGCTGGCCCGGCACGAACCTGCGCTTCATGCCGGTCGGGTGATCGTCGCGCATCTGGGCAATGGCGCTTCGGCCTGCGCGCTGCGGGGTGGGGTCTCGGTCGCCTCGACCATGGGGTTCTCGCCGCTGGACGGGCTGGTGATGGGCACGCGCCCCGGCCAGATCGACCCGGGCGTCTTGCTGTATCTGATGCAGCAGGGCATGGACGCTGCGGAACTGGGCGATCTGCTGTATAAACGCTCGGGCCTGCTGGGGCTGTCCGGCATCTCGAACGACATGCGCGTGCTTGAGGGGTCGGATCGCCCCGAGGCGGAGCAGGCTATCGGCTATTTCATCCACCGCCTGCGGCGTGAAATCGCCAGTCTGGCCGCCGTTCTGGGCGGGGTGGACGCGCTGATCTTCACCGCCGGGATCGGTGAAAACGCCCCCGCCATCCGCGCCGCCACATGTGAGGGGATGGGCTGGATGGGCCTTGCCATCGACCCCGCCCGCAACGCCGCCGGTGACACCGACATCACCGCCCCATGCGCCACCGCCCGCGTACTGGTCGTGCCCACCAATGAGGAGTTGGTGATCGCGCGGGCGGCCCGCGCGGCGATCTAGCAAAAGGGCGCGCCTGGTGGACGGCCACCAGAAGCGCCCAGTGCGCCCCCCGTCAAGTGCCCTTGCCGATGGCCAGCGCGGCGCGACCAGCCCGCGCCCGACCCGCGCGCCTGGGTGCCCGCACAGCGAACACATGCCGCGCCCCTGCTGCGGCGGCCGGTGACGACGCGCAGCAATGGCGCCGGCAGCGAGGTCAGGGCGACCGCGCTTTATCACCGCCTCCCCAGCCAACATCCTCGGCCGTCGATGCGGCCCCTGTCGAAGCTCGGGGCGAAGGTTACGGCGCTGCCGCGCGCGGTTGTGTCCACAATCCCTACCCGCGCCCTTTCCTTGGTTCCGCTGCCGGTAACAACACGCGGGGCTTGGCGGCGCCACCGGCACCGGGGGATGGCCCATTCCCTCCGCCCCCCGCCCTTGCCAGCCGTTGGATCGCGGCCAAACCTCCGGGCCAAGGCTCCACCCATGCCCCGCGCGCCCATGGCTGCACAGCCACCCTCTGTGTGCCTGCGGTGCGCACATCCAAGGGTTGCCGCCGCACGTTGCCGCATCGCTTCGCCCTGGCCCAAGTTCAGTGCCGGCGTCCCTCCGCTCAGCCAGCCGCCGAAAGATCAGCGCGCCCGATCTCACATCGTTCTTGCGCGACAAGGCGCGATCAATACAGCAGGAAATCCGCAGCCGTCAGCTTCAGCCCGGTCGGCAGATAGGCAATCAGCGACGCCGCACCCGCCCCTGCGCCGTCGGCGTCATACGACAGATGACCGTCGCCGGGGTTATAGACAAACCGATGGTCCGCCGTGGTCGCCGCGCGCCCGATCGCCAGCTGGCGCGCGGCCAGATGGCCCTTGGCCAGCCCGAAGCTCGCCGTTGCCAGCCACAGAGAGTCGTCGGCGACAGAATAGTCGATGATGCGGTCAGCATTGGCCAGGCCGGCGGGCATGTTGAAGACGAAGGCATCGGCCCCGGCCTCACCGCGCAGGGTGTCGACGCCCGCGCCGCCGTTCAGGATGTCATTGCCGGTGCCACCCAGCAGGATGTCATTGCCGGCCTCACCTATAAGGTGGTCATTCTCGGTATTGCCGAACAGCAGGTCATTGCCCGCCCCGCCCAGCAGCATGTCGTTGCCCTGCATCCCCCAAAGGCTGTCCGCACCATTGCCGCCCGACAGCACGTCATTGCCGAACCCGTCCAGCAGCACGTCATTGCCATCCTGGCCCGACAGCGTGTCATTGCCGGACATGCCCATCAGATAGTCATTCCCGGCGCCGCCCGACAATACGTTGGCCCCGGCATTCCCGGTCATCCGGTTGCCAAGGGTGTTGCCGACCGCCGAGATGCCGCCGCTGCCCAGCAGCACCACGTTTTCGACGTTGGCGGCCAGAGTGCGCAGGCTGACCGATGAGAACACCACATCCAGCCCCTGCCCCCCGAACTCGATGATGGTTTCGTTCCCGGAGGTGACAGCATAGGTGTCATTGCCAAGGCTGCCATAAAGCGTGTCATTCGCGCCGTTGCCCCACAGATAGTCGTTGCCCGCCCCCGCATAGGCGAAATTGGCCCCGTCGCGCACGTCCAGATAATCATCGCCATCACCCGCGCTGATCGTATCGTTGCCACCACCGGCGATGATCGTATCGCGGCCTGCCCCGCCGACCAGGCGGTCACCCATCCCGCCGCTGACAAGGATGTCGTTCCCCGCACCGCCCGTGGCAGTCAGGCTGACCGTCCCGGCCAGAGTCAGCTTTTCGACATTCACCGGGATCGTCAGCGACACCGATGTGACCACGACATCCGTCCCCGCCCCGGCATCCTCGACGACCTGGTCGTAAACGCTGTCGACGTAATAGGTGTCGTTGCCCGTGCCGCCGATCATCACGTCGCTGCCGGTTTGCCCCACCAGAATGTCGTTGCCCTCATCCCCGCTCAGCGTGTCATCACCGGCACCGCTTTGCAGATAGTCACTCCCACCCAGCCCGATCAGCACGTTGTTGCGGGCATTGCCGAAGATGGTGTTGTTCAGATTGTTGCCGATGCCAAAGGTGCCGCTGCCATAGCCCAAGCTTAGCACCTCGACGTGCTGGGGCAGAATGTAATCCGTCCAGGCGTAAACGATGTCGCTGCCCTGCCCGGCCAGTTCGGTCACCCTGTCGGCCGCATCATGCACGTGATAAATATCGTTGCCGGCCCCGCCGCGCATGTCATCAAGCCCCGCGCCGCCATCCAGCGTGTCATTGCCCAGTCCGCCGATCAGCGTGTCATTGCCGCCCAGACCGCGCAGCAGGTTGGCGCCCGTGTTGCCCTCCAGCACGTTGCCGCGCCCGTCACCGGTGGCGCTCAGCGCCGCGGCACCGATCAGGCGCAGCCATTCGATCTGCTCGGGTATCACCAATGCGATGCTGCTGGCCACCGTATCCTGGCCGCCCGCCGCCGTCTCGACGATCACATCGCCCAGATTGTCCACCGAAAACAGATCGTTACCCAGACCGCCGATCAGCGTATCCATACCCATGCCACCCTCCAGCACATCGTTTCCATCACCACCGTCCAGCAGGTCATTTCCGGCCCCGCCACCCAGCACGTCACGGCCGTCGAGGCCCATCAGTTGATTGTCGCCCGCCGTCCCCGTCAGCCGGTTGTCGGCCGCATTGCCTGTCGCGGCGACGGCGCTGCCTTGCAGCTCGACCGCCTCGATCGCGTCGGGCAGCACGACCGACATCCATGCGCGGATCGTATCGCTGCCCTCGCCCGCCCGTTCGACGGCAAGATCGCGGTCGGAGCGCAGGTCATAAATGTCGTCGCCCGCGCCACCGCGCGCTTCGGCCCGCTGACCCGGACCAGCGGCCAGGCTCAGCAGATCGTTGCCCGCGCCGCCCAGGATCGTGTCGGCGCCGCCACGGCCACTGATGGTGTCGTTGCCCGCACCGCCGTCGATCCAGTTCGCGCCGACATTGCCGTTCAGCACCTCGGACGCCGCGCGCCCCCATAGGTTCAGGTTGGCGCTGCCGACCAGCGTGGTCGATTCAATCCCGACCGGGGCCGTCAGGCTGACGGTGCTATAGAGATGCTCGTAGCCGCTGCGGTCGATCACCACATCGCCGGCATGATCGACGCGATAGGCATCATTGCCGTCCCCGCCCTCCAGCGTATCCGCCCCGCCGCCGCCATCCAGCGTGTCGCTCCCCTCATACCCATACAGGTGATTGGCATGGCTGTTGCCGGTCAGGCTGTCGCGCCCCACGGTGCCAGAGAGTTTGGCATCGCCGTGATCCTCGGTCAGGGTGGCGCGGGCGATGCCGTCGGCGCCGGGGCGGGCCTGCACCCACAGCCTGTCATAGATGTCGGCGGTCGGCGCCGTCGGCAGATGAAAGAGGGTGGTCACCAAGGCCGCGCGCATCTGCGCCTCGGTCAGCCAGAGGCCGTCGCGGCCCCAGATCATCAGCCGCTCTGTGCCGTATTGCAGCACCAGCCCGCCATCGGCCTGACGGCTGATCGCCACCGCCGACAGGTCGTAAAGCCGCCCCCAGGCGCTTAGATCCAGCCGGTCGCGGCCGGCGTCGAAATCGGTGATCCGATCCATGTCGCCGTCATTGGCCAGAACAAACGTGTCGGCCCCCAGACCGCCCGCCATCGTATCGGACCCGATCCCATCCTGGATCACGTCGTCGCCACCCGCCCCCGCCAGCAGATCGTCACCCACCCCGCCCGCGATCAGGTCATCGGCCGCACCGCCCGTCAGGCTGTCGGCCATGTCGCCCCCCAGCCACGTCTGCCCCCATGCACGCAGATCCAGCGTCAGGTGCGTGATGCCTGTTTCGGCTGAACCGGCGGCGTAAAGGTGCACGATCCCGCCCTGCTGAAAGGCGGCGATGGTGGCGACCTTGGCCAGCGACAGCCCGGCGTGATCGGCCTGGGTCGCGACCTCGACCAGGCGGCCGTCGGGCAACAGCATCAGCGCGCTCACCCCGCCGTCGCCGCCGCCGACCAGCACCACGGGCCGCCCCGCCACCGTCACCACCTGCATCGCGGCAATCTGGCCAAAGCGGCTGGCCAGCGAATCCATCAGGTGATCGGTCGCCCGCAGGCTGCCGTCCGCCTTCAGTTCAGCGACGGTGACGCTGGAGGATTGCCCCGCCGCCGCCAGCACGAAATCGCGCCCATAGGCCGACACGACCTGCATCGGACCCGGCTGGCTGATGCCCACGCCATCGCTTGCCGCCAGCCGCCCGGTCTCGACCATGCGGTGATCCTCGGACACCCGATAGGCGACCACCGCCTGACCCGAGGCCGTTGCCGCCAGCACATAGCTGCCATGGCTCAGCGCGGCGGTGGTCAGCGTCACATCGTCGGTAAAGACGGTCTTGCCCACCGGCGCGGTCACGCTGGACAGCGCCGACAGCGCGCGGGTCGCGGTATCAAAGCTGTGCAGCGTGATCCGCCCCGAGGCGCGTTCTGCCGTCACCGTCAGCAGCGCATCGCCACAGCGAAGTTGTTCGACCTGCGTAATCCCCAGCGGGGCGCCCGACAGCGACATGCTGTTGCCAAGTGTGCCGGTGCCGCCCACCCACCGGCCGCCGGTGCTGGTCGTGCTGATCCCGGTTTGCACCAGCATCGGTCCCAGCGGGTGCTGGATGACCGACACATCCGCCGAGCTTCCCGCGACCCGCAGCAGATAGCTGGCCTCTTCAGCCAACAGCGCCAGCCCCGGGCCGGTCAGGCTGGGCGTCAGCGACAGTGCCATCATGCCGCCGCCGTTGCCGCTGGTCGTATAGATCCAGCTTTGCCCGTCGCGCTGCACCAGCACCATGTCGTCGATGCCGCTGATCATCTTCGGCGACCCGCCCGAAAAGACGCCGCCATTACGAAAGCTTGCCACTTTCGCCCCCAATTTTCACCCCGCGCCCCCCGGCGCTATCCGAAGAATGCGGCGCAGAGCTTAACAGCCGGTAAAGATTGCTCTGCGATCAGGGCGCCCGCAGCCGCAGACTGTCTTGCATTTGTATCAATTGCAGATACTGGGCGGTTTTACCGATGGCGCCGTCCCCGCCGAGGCGCGGCCGGCGGCCTTCGCTGCGGTTTGCGCCAGGGCGCAACTTAGGGCGCAGGCGGCGGGTCATGCGCGCGGGGATCGGGAAGCGCCGTTGCAACCCCGTCCGCCGCCGTATTCCCTGGATCGACGCGAACCGCGCGGTGCGGCCGTGGCAGTCAGCTTCTAAGGTTCGCCGCCCTGAAAAGGCGGGTGCGGATGCCGGAAACTTCGCCAGCGGGGGCGCCACTTTTGCACACCGCTGCACAGCCAACGCGCGCTGCCCGCCGCGGCGAGACCGGCGCGCCCGACCAGCCAGGATCCTCTAACGTCTGTGCCTGCCGCCTGCCCGTGGCTGGTGGCGGCCGTGCAACGTCGATGGGTTGAAAAGCCGTTGAAACAGCCGCATCTTGCCGAAGACAGCCAGTGGCCGACGCTTGGAAAGGTAGCTTGCCGCTTTTGCAGCAATCGGATGTTGGTTCGACTCCAGCCCGGCTGTCATCAAAGTCTTGCATGGACCGGCACCGCCTTTGGCAGGATGACGGGCCGGTTCGACCAATCCGCCGCACGGCGACACCCCCACACCGCAACCAAGACGCGCCCGTCGGCGCCAACGCGCCACGCATGTCTTCGACCAACCGCCCCGACGCGAACCGCCCTTGGTGGGGGATGCCGACCGAAAGACCCCTGCCGCCGCCATGTCAAAGCTGCGTTCGCGCACCCCACATTCTCCACGCGCCGAGCACCGGTGCGCATGACCCTGGACCGCACCTTCCCGACTGCGCCATCACGCCCATCCCAAGCGAGCAACGTTGGCGATCCCCCAGGGTCAACGCGCGTGTCGGCCACGCGCCTGCTCTCGACCGTTCAAACCGACGGGCCCTTCGCTGGGTCGCCGCAGCGTGCTGCGCCCCGAGTCGGCGGCTGAATGCCAAGCAGCGCGCGCCTGACCGGCAACATTGTGTGCGCCCCGCGCGATCTGGACGCCCGCCATGCCGGGCCTATCACGTGCGCAGGCTGCAGCCGGTCCGCGCAAACGAGACCTGCCGAACGACAACATTCGGCTTTTTGGGCGATGACAGGAGGCATCGCATCGCCTCCTCGGTCACCTATGCCGCCGACCCGTCGTCTGCTTCGCCTCAGCATGCCACGCCCAGCCCCGGGCCGATGAATGCCAAACAGCCCGAGCCTGACCCCCAACTTTGCGTTCGCCCCGCGCGATCCGCAGGCCCGCCATGCCGGGCCTATCGCGTGCGCAGGCTGCGGCCTGTCCGCGCAAACGAGGCCTGACAAACGACAGCATTCGGCTGTTCGGGCGATGACAGGCGGCATTGCATCCCCTCCTCGGTCACTCATACCTCTGGCGATCGCCTCAGCATGCTGCCATCCTCCCGCGTGGTCATGGCGCTCTGACCAACAAAGGCGCTCACACTGCGGCCAGCCAAGACCGCGCGACCGGGCGCAAGGCTGAGGTGGGGCGCATCGGCACGCCCGTCCACCTTGGGCGGCACATCGACGATTTCAGTGCTGCCGCGCTGCTTCACTAACCCAAGTCGCACCGCCAGCAGATGTATCCCGTCTGACGAGGTTCTGGATGACTGTCTCGCCGCCCAGAACGTCCTCCGCTGCGCGGTTGGACACGTGGCTTCCACGTGGCCCTGCGTTTGCCGCACGAGGCGGCCCTCGGACAGATCACAGCCTTGGCTTATCGCCCACCATCAGCGGTTCATGCCGCGACGTCCCAAGGCAGGTCTGCTCCAGAATGGCGTCGCACATCGCTTCTTGCGCTGCGCGGCGGGTGGCGCGGCTCTGCCGGTCATCGAGGCGAGCCAAGACATCCGATCGGCCGACCTCGGCGACAGCCTGCGACACGGCTTTGGCGCGCAACACCTCGACCTTGGCCAAAGCCTCGTTGATCCGGGTCTGCGCGGCATCCGCCCAGCCGTGATGCCGCGCGGCCAGCAGGCCAAGGGTCGGATCGCCCTGAACACAGGCATTGACCGCGCAGCGTTCGGCTTCGATCTGTTGGTGACGATCGCGAAAGTCGCGGGCCTGCGCCGACAGCGCCGCAACCTCGGCAAGGGCTTGCGCCTCGCGCAGTGATGCCAGCCGACGAAGCATCGCCAGATCACGGGCGGCGGCGGTCACCATGGGCTTGGTCATCGTTGTTCCCCTTCGCTTCCCGCATCGCGCAGCGTTACGCGCAAGTGCCCGCTAGCCCCAAACTTGGATCGAGACCCAGAGCCACAACCCGACAGCCAGGATGTCGCCCCCCGGTCCGTGAGGTTTGCGCGCAGCGTCACAGCCGCACCTGCGGGGCAATCTTCTCGCCCCGTGCGCGGGCGCGGCGGCGGATCATTTCCGCATAGCGGATCGCGGCGGCAACGGCGCGGTAATGATCGCGGCGGATCTCGGCGCCGATCTCGACACTGGCGTAGATGGCCCGGGCGGTGGGCGGATCGGACCGGATCGGCACGCCGTTTTCGGCGGCGATCGCGCGAATGCGGGCCGCCATCGCATCGACCCCCTTGGCCACGCAGACCGGCGCCTGCCCGCCGCCCCGCTGCCATCGCAGCGCGACGGCGTAGTGGGTGGGGTTGACGATCACCACATCGGCGCGCGGCACGTCGGCCAGCATCCGGTTGGAGGCGATTTCGCGCGCGCGCTGTTGCCGTTGCCCCTTCATATGCGGGTCACCTTCCGAGTCCTTGAACTCGTCGATCATCTCTTGTCGGCTCATCCGGTTGCGGCGGATATGTTCGAAATACTGCCACAGATAGTCGATGGCGGCGAAGGTGATCGCGGCGATCAGCACGATCATCAGAAAGTCATGCAGGATTGCGGTCATCGCAACCATTCCGGCGGGCACTTCGGCCTGCTGGGCGGTCATGATCTGACCCAGACGCCCGCGCAGAATCTGAAACAGGACAATCGACACAACGGTCATCTTGACCGTGCTTTTGCCGAACTCGAACAGGCCGGTTCGGCCGAACTTCTGCCCCGCTGCGGCGATCGGGTTGATGCGGTTCAGCTTGGGGGTCAGCTTGTCGGGGACAAAGATGAACGCGCGCTGCGCGAAAAGCACGGCCAGAACCGCCAGCATCGGGCCCAGAACCCAAGGCGCCGCCGCACCGGCCACGCGCGCCAGCAGCCCGCCCGTCAATGCGTTGCCGCCCCCCAGCATCAGCGTGCCCAGCCGGTCGGGATCGGCCAGCATCTGCCGCAGCGCGCCGCCCATAGCCATCAACGTCAGCCCGCCAAAGCCGCTGAACACCACCATCAGCCCGCCATAAGAGGCCGCGACGGACAGGTCCGCGGATTTGACGATCTGCCCCTGCTTGCGCGCCTTTTCCAGCTTTTGCGGGGTTGGCTCATGTTCCTTTTCGGTATCGTTGTCCTCGCTCATCGCGCGCCCGCGAAGGGGTCAGCCAGAAGCGCGACCAGTCCCTGATGCCAAAGCGACAACCCGGCAGGCACCGCCAGCACCAACATTGCCAGCCCGCCCAGCGTCAAGGCCGGCGCGCCGATCATCGACACCATCAGCTGCGGCATGGCGCGGTTGATCGCGCCCAAAGCGACGTTATAGATCAACGCCGCGATGACAAAGGGCATCGACAGTGACAGCGCCATGGCAAAGGCGCGCGCTACCTCGGCCACGCCCCACCCCCGGATGTCGCCCGCGGCCGGCAGCGCTCCCTGCGGGATCGCGGCGTATGAGGCGATCAGCGCCTCGGCCAGCGACAGGTGCAGGCCCATGGCAAAGGCCAGGGCGATGCCGCCCATGGTCAGCAGATGGCCAGCGGCGGGCTGCGGCTCGCCCGCCGCGCCGCCGAACATCTGCGCAAGCGATGTCGACTGCGCGATGATGGCGCCCGCGATATTCAGCACCAGAACGAACAGCCGCAGCACCAGGCCAAAGGCCAGCCCGGTGACCGGCTCGGCAGCCAGGCGCCAGACCGAGACATCCTGCGGCATCGGATCGACCGCTGGCGCGATGGCGGCCGAAAAGGCAAGCGACGCCGCCAGACGCACGCGCACCGGGATCGCCGCCTCGCCAAAGCCGGGCAGCACCAGCATGGCGGTGCCGACGCGCAGGAAGACCGCGCCGTAAAGCATCCACAGGCCGATCACCTGATCCATCATGGTGCGGGCCAGATCGGGGGTCATGCCGCCACCGTCCCGACCAGTGCCGGGCGCGCCTCGAAGCCGATCTCCTCATAGCTGAGGACCGGCATGGCGATACCCTTGGCCGCCAGCATGGTGCGCAGGCATCGCCGTCGCCGGGCCGAGGTGATCAGCGCGGGCTGCGTGTCATTGGCCATGGCCTGCGCCAGACGCTCGGACACCGACTGCGACAGCCGGTTGAACCGCTCGGGCGGCAGCGCGACATCGGTCTGCCCGCGGTCACCGTCGATCTGATAGGTTGTAAAGATCTCCTCCCATTCGGGGGCAAGCTGGATCAGCGGCAGGCTGCCATCTGCGCGCTTGAGGCCCGCGACGATCTGAAAGCCCATGCGCTGACGCACATGTTCGGCGGTCGCCTCGGGGCCGCCGATGCCGCGCGCCTCGGCCATCGCCTCAAGGATCAGCGGCAGGTTGCGGATCGACACGCGCTCCTCCAGCAGCAGCTTCAGCACGGCGTGCAGCGCATCCATCGGCACCTTGTCGGGGATCATCTCGTCCAGCATCCGGCGGTTGGCCTCGGTGCGGGCGGGGTCAGACATGTTGATCTGCTCATCCAGAAGGCGCCGCAGGCCGCGCAGGCTGAACAGACGGCCCAGGTTGGTCTTGACGACCTCAAGCAGATGCGTGGCCAGCACCTCGGCCGGGCCGACGACGGTCGCGCCCAGCATCGCTGCCTCCTCGGTCGCGTCGGGCGCGATCCAGCGGGCTGGGGCGCGATAGACGGGTTCATCCACGTCCTCACCCGGCGGCAGTTGCGCCCGCGTCTCGCCACACAGCGCCAGAACGCGGTCGGCCTGAACGCGGTCCTGCGCGACCTCGACCCCCTGGATGCGGATGCGATACCCACCCGAGGGCAGCGCGGGATCGTCGGTCAGGCGGATCTCGGGCAGGATCAGGCCGAACTGCACCGCGACATGGTTGCGCATGTTGCCGATCCGCGCGTCAAGGCCGGTCGCGGGGTCCAGCACCATGCTGACCAGATCTGGGGCGAACTCGACATGCAGTTCATCCAGATCCAGCGTGTCGCCCATCGACCGAGGCTTCGGCGGAGGCGCATCGCTGGCAGGCGTGTCCGTATCAGGCGCACCAGGTTTCTGCCGCATCCGCCAGGCCGCCAGCCCAAGCGCCACGGCCCCCAGCATGAACGGCGTGAACGGCAGGCCGGGAACCAGAGCAAAAAGCGCCATCAGCACGGCAACCGTCGCCAGCGCCGCCGGGTGCTTGCCAAGTTGCGCGAACAGATCCTTGTCGGTCGACCCCTTGGCCCCGCCCCGCGCCAAAAGCAACGCCGCCGCGACCGAGATGATGACGGCGGGAATCTGGCTGACCAGACCGTCGCCCACGGTCAGGATCGCATAGGTCTCCAGTGCCTGACCGATGGGCATCCCGTGCATCACTGTGCCGACGATCAGGCCCATGACAAAGTTCAGCCCAGTGATCATCAGCCCGGCCACGGCGTCGCCCTTGACGAATTTCGACACACCGTCGAGCGAGCCGAAGAACGTCGTCTCGGCCTGTTCGCGTTCGCGCCGGGTGCGGGCCTCGGCGTGGTCGATGGCACCGGCATTCATGTCGCTGTCGATCGCCAGTTGCTTGCCGGGCATTGCATCCAGGGCAAAGCGGGCGCTGACCTCGGCCATGCGACCGGCGCCCTTGGTGATGACGATGAAGTTCACGATCATGATGACGCAGAACACGACCAGCCCGATCAGCAGGTTGCCGCCCATGACGAAGGCGGCGAAGCCCTCGATCACCTCGCCCGCGGCATGGGTGCCGGTGTGGCCATTGCCGATGATCAACTTGGTCGAGGACACGTTCAGCGCCAGCCGCAGCATCAGCGAGGCCAGGAGCAGCGTCGGGAAGGCCGAGAAATCCAGCGGCCGTTCGATGAACAGCGTCACCGTGAAGATCAGGATCGCACTGGCGAATGAGGCCGACAGGCCGACATCCAGCACCCAGGCGGGCATCGGCAGCACCATCATCACGATGATCGCCATCAGCCCGACCGCCAGCATGATCGTGGCGCGGGGCAGGCTGTCAAAGGCTGGCATCGGCGCCCCCTTGGGCCAGCGGCGTGCCGCGCCGACCGATCAGCGCCATCGGCACCAGCGACCCCATCTGCCCAACATGGCCGCGTTGCAGCAGCGGATAGTCATTGACGCGTGGCGACACCGCCATGTCGGCAGGGCTGACCGAGGCCAGCCGCACCGGGCCGCCCATCGGCAGGTCAAGCCCCGGCCCATCAGCCACCCTGCCCTGCGCCGTGGCGCGATGTTTGGTAAAAAGCCCCGCATATTTTTCGGCCAAGGCGGGGGTGCGGGAATGGTAAAGCCCGGCCGCCCCCTCCCACGAGCCGGCCTCGGCGTAAAGCTGCGACAGGAATTGCGCGGCATAAAGCGCACCGGCCAGCGGGTCGAACATCGCGTCCGGGCTGGCGAAATGCTGGCCGTGCCAGCGGTGGTTCAACTGGAAACAGCCGATATCAAAGCTGCGCGCGCCGCGGGCCTGCGCCTGCTGCACGAAATCAAGCGCCGCCTGACGGCTGTCGAACCAGGCGCCCTTGCCCTCCATGTTGACGGTCCAGGGCCAGGCGTCAAAGCGGCCCTCGCGTTTGGTGCCGGTTTCGGTCAGCGCGATGCCCAGCAAGACATCCTCGGGCACGCCGGTTTGCGCGGCGGCTTGGCGCGCCGCCATGAGGCACAGCGCGGCATCGCCCGCCTGCACGGCCCCCGCCAGGGCCAGCCAGAGGCCCAGCATCACGCGCCAAAATCCCAACCATCTCTTCATTCTGAAGCCCGGACAGCGAATCCCTGCTTCCGGTGCTAACAGTCAGAGGTTGAGGCAAGGTTAACCCGCGCCGGTCAGCCCGACAAAGCCGCGCGAAGGCCATCGAAAAGATGCGCGGGGCCGGGCGCCAGCGGGATCAGATCGGCTTGCAGCGCGTGATAGATGTCGGGCTTGCCGATGAACTGGTGCGCAGCGGGGCGGCCCGCCTCATCCAGTTCGGGGAACCAGCCGCCGCGTTCGGCATCGATCAGATGCGCCTGCGCGAAATCCCACAGCCGCGCATACCAATCCGCATCGCCGGGGCGCGGGTCGAGGCGCAAGAGGCTGGCCACCGCCCCGATCGCCTCGGTCACCGGCCACCAATAGCGGTCGCGCACCGCAGGCGCGCCGCCACGGCCCAGCGTGTAGACCAGCCCGCCATCGGCCCGCCAGGCGTCCCTCAGCGCGGTCTGGATCAGCGCGCGGGCGCGGTCGGGCGTGCCGTCATCGGGGCGGCCCGACAGCACCCAATGCTGCAAGGCCAGCCGCGCGATTTCCAGCGAATGTCCGGGCGTGGTTCCGGCCGGGCGAAACATCGGGTCGCCGCGATAATCGGGATCGATCTGCCAGTCGGCGGTGTAATGTTCCGGCAGCCGCCAGCCCTGCGCAGGGGCCATGCGGGTCACGAAAAAATCCAGGATGCGCCCCGCCTTGTGCAGGAAATCCGCGCGGCCCGTGGCCTCATGCGCGGCCAGCAGGGCCTCGGCGCCGTGCATGTTGGCATTCATGCCGCGATAGCTTGAAAACGGCTGCCAGTCGCGGCGGAACTCATCCGCGAAAAGGCCCCGCTCCTGATCCCAGAAGCGATCGGTCAGCACGCGGTCGGCAGCGTCGATAAGCCGCGCGGCATCGGGATGGCCCACCTGCGCAGCCGAGGCCCCGGCCAGCAACACGAAGACATGGCCGTAAGCCAGCTTGTCATCGCGCGCCGGGCCCTGCGCGTCGAAGGACCAGTAAAATCCGCCGTGATCGGCGTCGCGGTGGCGGGTCCACAGCGCGGCCATACCGGCGTCGATGATCGCATCCGCGCGCGGCGCGTCCAGAAGGCGGCCCAAGGCATAGGCATGGATCAGCCGGGTGGTGGTGTGCAGCTCTTGCCCGGTGTCAGGCAGCGGCGCGCCGTCGTGATCCAGCACCGCAAAGCGGCCGTCAGGGGTCAGGCTGGCGGCAAAGAATCCCAACTGCCGCCGGGCATCGGCGATCAGGAAGGCGCGGTGGTCGGGGCTGTCGATCATCTGCATCGGCGGACCCTATCAGCCGCGATCCGACCGGGCCAGAGGCAAGGCGAAACCGCCGCCAAGCGGGCCGAAGCCCTCGGCCAGCGGCAGCGCAGCGGCCCCCAGACTGCGCGCCGCGCGGCCAAGGGTACCCTCGCGCAGGACCGGCGGGTGCAGACCGGCCATCGGCAGCGCGGCCATCGCCGCGCCGGTCGCGGCAACCAGATCGCGGCGCAATGCGGCGGGCATCGCACCGTCGATCACCACCGCCCCCAGATCGACCACCGCGGCAGCGGTCACGGCGGCAAAGGCGATCGCCCGCCCCGCCTCTGCCGCCCAGGCGGCGGCCAGTTCGGGGGGCACGTCCCAGGCGGCATCGTCGCGCGGCAGCACCCGGCCCAAGCGTGCCTCAAGAGTGGAAATGGACGCAAGATCAAGCAGTTGCCTGATGCGCCCGCCCGCATCCGGCACCGGCATCGACCCCAATGCACCGGCGTTACGATGCGGACCCATCCGCAGGCGGCCATCCAGCACCAGCCCGCCACCGCCGAAATGGCCGACATAGACATGCAGGAAATCGGCGGGCAGATCCGCGGCACCGAACATCAGTTCCGCCCCGCAGGCACAACTGGCATCGTTTTCGACCAGCACCGGCAGGCCGGTCGCGGCGGACAGCGCGGGGGCGGGGTCGATGTCGCGCCAACCCTCCATCCCCGCGCCCCAATCCCACAGAAAGAACGGCATCGCCACGCCCAGACCCATCAGCCGGTCGCGCCGATCTGGGGGGATCAGTTGCGCGAGATCGGGCAGCGCGCGCTGCAGAAAAGCCAGCACCAGATCGGGCGTCGGCATGTCATAGATCTGGCTGCGCTCGCCCACCAACTGCCCGGCAAAATCCAGCAGCGCCAGTTCGGTGCTGCGCCGCCCGATCTTCAGCCCGGCGAACCACGCGCCATCCGGCCGCAGCGCCAAGGGCCGCGACGGCTGGCCCACCTTGCCGCGCACCGGGTCGCCGTCGTCCAGATACCCCCCCGCGATCAACCCGCGCGAGATATTGGTGACCGCCTGCGCCGACAGCCCCGTCAGCCGCGCCAGATCGCTGCGCGGCAGCGGACCAAAGGCGCGGATCAGCGACAGGATCAGCCGTTCGTTATGCCCCCGGATGCCCGCGGGCGAGGTTCCAAGCTGCATGACGATCCTCCCCTCCGGCATTAATCAACAGAATTGATTTATTGACAAGCGGCGATTCGACATGTTTCCTGCCTGTCAACCGGCGGGTGGGACCGCCGTGATGAGGAGGACCATCATGACCACGAAACACCTGCTGCGCGGGCTTTTGACCGGTGCCGCGCTGATGGCGACGGCTGCCGCTGCCCAAGCCGCCGACAGCGCCTGTCTGATCACCAAGACCGACACCAACCCGTTCTTCGTCAAGATGAAGGAAGGCGCGACCGCCAAGGCGGCCGAGCTGGGGATCGAGCTTAAATCCTATGCCGGCAAGGTCGATGGCGATCACGAAAGCCAGGTTGCGGCGATCGAGGCCTGCATCGCCGATGGCGCCAAGGGCATCCTGATCACCGCGTCCGACACCAAGGCGATCGTCGATCCGCTGAAAGCCGCGCGCGATGCTGGCCTGCTGGTGATCGCGCTGGACACGCCGCTGGACCCGATCGACGCCGCCGATGCGACCTTTGCCACCGACAACTTCCTGGCGGGCGAGATGATCGGCAAATGGGCCGCCGCGACCATGGGCGATGCCGCCAAGGACGCCAAGATCGCCATGCTGGACCTTGGCATCTCGCAGCCCTCGGTTGACGTTTTGCGCGACCAGGGCTTCCTGACCGGCTTCGGCATCGACGTGAAAGACCCCGCGAAATGGGGTGACGAGGAAGACCCGCGCATCGTCGGCAACGAAGTCACCGCCGGCAATGAGGAAGGCGGCCTGAAGGCTATGGAGGCCCTGCTGGCCAAAGACCCGGCGATCAACCTGGTCTATACGATCAACGAACCCGCCGCCGCCGGTGCCTATGAGGCGCTGAAGGCCGTGGGCCGTGAAAAGGACGTGCTGATCGTGTCGGTCGATGGCGGTTGCCCCGGCGTGCAGAACGTCAAGGACGGCGTGATCGGCGCGACCTCGCAGCAATATCCGCTGGATATGGCCGCCAAGGGCGTCGAAGCGATTGCCGCCTTTGCCAAGGACGGCACCAAGCCCGCCCCGACCGAGGGCAAGGACTTCACCGATACCGGCGTCCAGCTGATCACCGACAAGCCCGCCGCCGGTGTCGACTCCATCGACAGCGCCAAGGGTGCGGAACTGTGCTGGGGCTAAGCCCCCGGCCATGGGCTTGACCTGACCCAGCGTCAGGCATGACCATCAAGGGGGGCGGCCGCGCGCCGCCCCCTTCTTGCAACCCGCCGGTATGGAGAGGACACCGCCCATGGCAAGCGAGCCGCAAAAGGCCACCAGTTACGAGGACGGGCTGAAGGGCGCCACCGAGACCGTCGCCCAGTTCCACGAGCCCAGATCCGCTGTCAGGCGGATACAGCACTGGCTGCACCAGACGCCATCGGCGGTGCCGATGATCGTGCTGGTCGCCTCGGTCATCGTGTTCGCGCTGCTCTCGCCTAACTTCTTCAAGGCGACCACGATGTCGACGATCCTGCAACAGATCGCCATCGTCGGCATCCTGGGCATCGCGCAATCGCTGGTGATCCTGACCGCCGGGATCGACCTGTCGGTGGGGGCGATCGCGGTGTTTTCATCGGTGCTGATGGGGCAGATGACCTTTCGCTATGGCATCCCGGCCCCGGCGGCGATTGCCATCGGCATGGCGCTTGGCGCGGCCATGGGGGCGCTGAACGGGCTGCTGATCTCGCGCCTGAAACTGCCGCCCTTCATCGTGACGCTGGGCACCTGGCAGATCCTGCTGTCGGCCAATTTCATCTTTTCGCGCAACGAAACCATCCGCAGCCAGGAGATCGCCGCCAACGCGCCCTCGCTGCAATTCTGGGGCAACGCGATCCAGCCGGGCGGCGTGAAGATCCTGTATGCGGTGTTCCTGATGGTCGCCCTGGTGGCGCTGATGGCCTATGTGCTGCGCCACACCGCCTGGGGCCGCCATGTCTACGCCGTCGGCGACGATGCCGAGGCCGCCAAGCTGGCGGGCGTGCAGACGGACCGCGTGATCCTTCAGGTCTATACGCTGGCGGGGCTGTTCTGCGCCATCGCGGGCTGGGTGATGATCGGCCGCTTCGGCTCGGTGTCGCCCACCGCATCGACGGGGCAGTTGGGCAATATCCAGTCGATCACCGCCGTGGTGATCGGCGGCATCAGCCTGTTCGGCGGGCGCGGCTCGATCCTGGGCATGTTCTTCGGGGCGCTGATCGTGGGCGTCTTTGAAATGGGCCTGCGGCTGGTCGGCACCGACCCGCAATGGACCTTCTTCCTGATCGGCGCGCTGATCATCTTTGCCGTCGCCGTGGACCAGTGGATCAGAAAGGTGTCGTCATGACCGCACAGCAACCCATTCTTGCGGCCCGCAACCTTGTCAAACGCTATGGCAAGGTGACCGCGCTGGATCACTGCGATTTCGACCTGTATCCGGGCGAGATCCTGGCGGTGATCGGTGACAACGGCGCGGGCAAGTCGTCGCTGATCAAGGCCCTGTCGGGCGCCATCCGCCCGGACGAAGGCGAGATCACGCTGGAGGGCCGCCCGGTCAGCTTTGCGAGCCCGCTGGACGCCCGCGCCGCCGGCATCGAATGCGTCTATCAGACGCTGGCCATGTCGCCCGCGCTGTCGATCGCCGACAACATGTTCATGGGCCGCGAGTTGCGCAAACCGGGGTTGATGGGCCAGCTTTTCCGCATGCTCGACCGCCCGGCGATGGAGGCCTTCGCCCGCGCCAAGCTGAACGAGCTTGGGCTGATGACCATCCAGAACATCAACCAGCCGGTCGAAACCCTGTCGGGCGGCCAGCGGCAGGGGGTTGCCGTCGCCCGCGCCGCCGCCTTTGGGTCCAAGGTGGTGATCCTTGATGAGCCGACCGCCGCGCTTGGCGTCAAGGAAAGCCGCCGTGTGCTTGACCTGATCCGCGATGTGCGCGCGCGCGGTATCCCGATCATCCTGATCAGCCACAACATGCCGCATGTGTTCGAGGTGGCCGACCGCATCCACATCCACCGCCTTGGCAAGCGGCTATGCGTGATCCGCCCGCAGGATCATTCGATGTCGGATGCCGTGGCCTTCATGACCGGCGCGAAACTGCCCGAAGGGCTGGCGGCCTGAAGCCCCTGCCCCGGCGTTCCGGCGCCGGGGCTTATCTGGCGCCCGCTGCCAGATACAGCGCGGCCAGCACCAGCATGAAGATCGCCATCACCCATGCAAAGCCGCGCCGCCAGAACGGGGCCGCGCGCAGGCCCAGATAGTCGGCCAGGATCACCCCCGCCTTGGCCCAGGACAAGGCCAGGATCGCCAGCCCGGCCAGCCGCACCGACCAGCCGGAAAGATATGGCACCGCCAGTGCCACAATCGTCGCAAGGCCGGACAAGGCCACCAGCACACCCCAGGCGCGGATCAGGCCCCGCTCGGTCATGGCAGCAGGTAGATGACGGGGAACAGGATCACCCAGACCAGATCGACCATGTGCCAAAAGGCGGCGGCGACCTCGACCGGGGCGGGGGCGGCGCGGATCGCGACCAGGGCCAGCAGCAGGACACCGGCCAGAACATGCGCGGCGTGAAAGCCGGTCAGCAGGTAATAGAAGGTGAAGAACGGGTGGGTCTCGGTGCTGATGCCATGGGCGGCGTGGTCAAGGAACTCGACGGTTTTCAGGCCCAGAAAGACCAGGCCCAAAACCGCCGCCAGCCCCAGCCACAGCCGCGCCCGCCCGCGCGCCATGGCCTGCGCGGCGCGCACCGCCAGGGCCGCGAACAGGCCCGAGGTGACCAGCACCACCGTATTCACCCCGGCCCCCGCGCGGTGCAGCGTGTCCTGTGCGGCAGCAAAGCCCGCCGGATCGGTCAGCCGCACGCCCAGAAAGGCGGCAAGACCCGCGCCGAAAACCAGCAATTCGCTGACGATCAGCACCCAGATCATCACCTCGCCGGGCAGATCGTCCAAGGGGGATCGCGCCTCGGTCATGCGCCGACCAACTGGCGGTAGATCTGCGGCAGCGCGGCGGTCAGGTGATCGGGATGCGACACCAAGGCCGAGCCGCCCTGTCCGAAGATGCGCGGGAACCAGGATTTCGCTTGCCGGTCCACGGTGATGCCGAACACGCGATGCCCGGCGCGGCGGGCCTCGCGCACGGCCATGCGGCTGTCCTCGATGCCGTGGCGGCCCTCGTAATGGTCCAGATCGTTGGGCTTGCCGTCGGTGATGACCAGCAAAAGCCGCCGCTGTCCGGCCTGCCGCGCCAGCCGCGCACTGACATGCCGGATCGCCGCGCCAAGGCGGGTGTAGAAGCCGGGGCGCAGGCTGGCGATGCGGGCGCCGACATCCGGCCCCATCGGCTGATCGAAATCCTTGCAGGTCTGCACATAGACCCGATCGCGCCGCAGGGATGAAAAGGCGTGGATCGCAAAGGCATCACCGCAGGCCTCAAGCCCCATCGCAAGGGCCGTCAGCGCCTCGCGTTCGATGTCGATGACGCTGCGCCCGCCGCTGACCTGGCTTTCGGTCGACCGCGACACATCCAGCAGGATCGACACCGCCAGATCGCGCGCGACGGGCCGCGATTGCCGCCAGATACGGTCGTTGCCCTGACCTCGCACCCGCAGATCGGCGGCGGATCGGATGGCGGCGTCGATATCCAGATCATCCCCCTCGGGGTGGCCGCTGGTCATCATCCGGCCCGGCCGCAGCGCCTCGAACTGGCGGCGCACAGCGCGGATGCGGCGGGCACTGGCGGGATCGTCGGTCAGCGGCTGGTCGGCGGCCTCGGCATCCGAGGCCAGCACGACACAATGATCGGGCAGCCAGACGCCGGTGCGGCAATCCCATTCGGGATAGGTGAAACGGCCAGACAAAGCCTCGCGGTTCACATCCTCGGGGGCCAGATCCAGATGCAGCTTCAGCCGCGTCGCCGGGGCCTTGCTGACCTGCGCCAAGCCGATCTCGTCCTGGTCGTCGGCGGCCTTGCGGGCGCTGTCGTCGTCGTCATCCTCGACCCGGCGGTTCAGGTTCAGATATTCGGCCCAGGACAGGATCGCCTCGAACTTGAACAGGATCAGGCTGTCCTTGCGGTCGGCCTGATCGGCGGCACGGCGACGGGCGCGGCGGGATCGGGCATCGGTGGCGGGGTCGGTCGAGCCGTCGCTGTCGGCGGCCTCGGCCTCGGTGGTGGCACTGGCCAGCAGCGGGCGCAGGTCGGGCCAGACCGGCACCGGACGGAAGGGGCGATAGTCGCGCGGCGCGGATGGGACATGACCCGCCATCATATCCGCCGCCAGCCCGGTCAGGGCCGCAGGGTCGCCCAGATCATGCCGGATCAGCGCCTCGATCGCGGCCTCTGCCGGGGGAAGGTGCGTGACCGGTCGCAGCGCCAGGGCCATCGCCGCCAGTTCGCGGCCCAAAGGCGCAAGGCCCGGCGCCTGATCGCGGGTGTCCGCGATCATCGCGCGGGCGCAGGCGATGGCGGCCAGATCGGCGGCCAGCGGATCGCGCGGCAGGCGGGGCGGGGTGGCCGGCGCATGGGCGGCAAGCGCCGTCAGCCAGACATACAGCGCGCCATTCGCCGCCCGGTCGGGAAAGATCGCCAGACTGTCGGGCAGACGCAGGTTCGCGCCGTCGAAACTGGCGCGGGGAAACCGCTCGGCCTCATGCCCCAGACGGCGCAGGAAGGACAGCCGATGGTGCGCGACCTCATCGGCGACGGGTTTGATCTGGACGGCGGCATCGCCGCCCAGACCCCGGAACAGGACGGCCAGCCGCCCGTCGACCTCGGAAAGGCCGACACGGGCTGAATCATGCACCTGGGGTGCATCAAGGCGACTGGCCAAAGCGTGCCACAGTTTCCCGACACTTTCTTCGGGTTCCCATGGCTCGAAGTCGATCCGTGACATGGCCGGCCTCACCCGAAAACAGCCGTCACAAGATCGTTCAGCCCGCGTTTCACATCGGCATCGTCGGTCAGCGGCTCGATCATCGCGGCATGAACCGCACGGTCGATCGACATGCCGCCAGCGATCAGCGTGGCCGCATACACCACCAGCCGGGTCGAGACTCCCTCCTCCAGATCCTGACCCTTCAGGCCGCGCAGCTTGCCCGCAAGGCGAACCAGTTGCTTGGCGCGCGCCTCATCCAGGCCGCTTTCGCGGGTGACGACCGGGATTTCGCGATCCGGCGTCGGAAAGTCGAAATCCAGCGCCAGAAACCGCTGCCGGGTCGAAGGTTTCAGCGTTTTCAGGATGTTCTGGTAACCGGGGTTATAGGATGCCACCAGCATGAAGCCGGGGGCAGCGTGCAATTCCTCGCCCGTGCGGTCGATGGGCAGGATGCGGCGGTCGTCGGTCAGCGGGTGCAGCACGACGGTCACATCCTTGCGCGCCTCGACCACCTCATCCAGGTAGCAGATGGCGCCTTCGCGCACAGCGCGGGTCAGCGGACCATCGACCCAGACGGTTTCGCCGCCCTTCAGCAGATAGCGCCCGATCAGGTCAGCCGCCGACAGGTCGTCATGGCAGGCGACGGTATACAGCGGGCGGCCCAGCCGCGCCGCCATATGGGCGACAAAGCGGGTCTTGCCGCAGCCGGTCGGGCCTTTCAGCAGCACCGGCAGATCATGGGCGGCGGCAGCGGTGAACAGCGCGACCTCATCGCCCTGGGGCAGGTAGAAGGGGGCGTCAGCCGCCCCCTTCAGGTTGGGGTGTCCGTCCATGGCCGTCATTCCGCGGCCTGCTGGATGACGGGGCCGGGGGTGATCACCTCGCGCCGCGGAAACAGGACGGCGTAGATGAACAACAGCGCGCCCAGAACCACGGCCACGCCCGAACCAAAGCGCATGGCGTAGAAGATCCACAGTTGATCCTGCACATCCATGAAGCCCTGGCCGTTCACCCGTTGCAGGTGGGTCTGCACCGTGCCCGCAAAGGTCAGGGTGAAGGTCATGAACAGCATCCCGCCCGACATCAGCCAGAAGGATGCCATGTTCAGCACCTGGTTATAGGGGTCACGCCCGCGCAGCGCCGGCATCGCATAGCTGATGATCGCCAGGTTCAGACAGACATAGGCGCCGTAGAAGGCCAGGTGCCCATGCGCGGCGGTGATCTGCGTGCCGTGGGTGTAATAGTTCACCCCGTGCAGCGTGTGCAGGAAGCCCCAGACACCCGCACCGAAGAAGGCCAGAACCGCGCAGCCCAAGGCCCACAGCAGCGCCGCCTTGTTCGGGTGATCGCGCCGCCCCTTCCACACCATGACGAAGGCAAAGGCCATCATGGCGAAGAACGGGATCACCTCGAGCGAGCTGAAGACCGAGCCGATCCACTGCCAATAGCCCGGCAGGCCGATCCAGTAATAGTGGTGCCCGGTGCCCAAGATGCCCGAGAACAGCGCCGCCGCGACGATGACATACAGCCACTTTTCAACGACTTCGCGGTCAACGCCGGTCAGTTTCAGCATCAGATAGCCCAGGATCGAGGCCATGATCAGCTCCCACACGCCTTCGACCCACAGGTGGATCACATACCACCAGTATTGCTTGTCCAGCGCCAGGTTCGACGGGTTGTAGAAGGCGAACAGGAACAGCAGGGCCAGCCCCCACAGGCCGATCAGCAGGATGTTGGTGATCGCGGTCTTGCGGCCCTTCAGCACCGTCAGCGTGACGTTGTAAAGAAAGATCAGCGCGGCGACGACGATGCCCGCCTTGACCCATTTCGGCTGTTCCAGAAACTCGCGCCCTTCCTTGCCCAGCAGCCAGTTGCCGTGGAACAGGTCGAACATATAGGTCACGACCACGCCCGCCGTGCCCAGCACGAAGATGCCAAGCTGGATCCAGGCCAAGGTGGGCGAGTGGATCTCGCGTTCGGATTCCTCGGGGATCAGCCAATAGGCGGCCCCGAAAAAGCCCAGCAGCAGCCAGACGACCAGGCTGTTGGAATGCAGCATCCGCACGATGTTGAAGGGCAGAAGCTCGGACAGGAAGTTCGGCTGGACATAGATCCAGCCCATGACCAGGCCCATCGTGACCTGCACCGCGAACAGGATCATGGCGGTGACGAAATAGGCCAGGGCGATCTTTTGTGTGTGATATTTCATGATGATATCCCCCTTAGCCCGCGTCGTTCGGCGGCCAGTTCTGGGTGTTGATGCGGCCCGTCCACAACAGGAAGTCGGCCAGTTGGCGGTATTCCTCATCGGTCAGGTTGAACTGCGGCATCTGGCGGCGGCCCTCGATGCCGGTGGGCATCGCGTCCATCCAGCCCTTCAGCGTGATCATCGCCGCCTCGGGGTCGTCCTGAACCCCCCAGCGTTTCATCACATTGCCCAGTTCGGGCGCGTAATAGGCGCCTTCGCCCAGGATGGTGTGGCAGTTGATGCAGGCATTCTTTTCCCAGATATGCTTGCCCGCCGCGACGCTGTCGGTCAGTCCGGCCACATCCGTCGATTGGGTCACGACATAGCGGTGGGAATGGATCGACAGGGCCACGAAGATCAGGATGAAGAACAATGATCCGCCATAGAAGATATTGCGGGCCATGCTCTTGGTCATGACATCGCGCATGGCGCAGTCCTTTTCAGAGCAGTTTCAGATGGTCCCTGATCGCGCGCCCGTGATGAGTCGGCCTTAACAAAAGTCAACGAGGCATCTTTTATTGCGGGGGCCGGGGGCGTCGGGGCCAAGTGTCCGAAAGGCTTGGGAAACCGGCTGTGCAGGCCGTGCACCGGGGCGGCACAACCTGTGCACAGAATGTACACAGGCGGCGCGCGCAGGGAATGGGCGGCGCGCAACGCGCAGGCGATCAGCCCTGACGCGGCAGCCGGGGCGCGGTCAGGATCGGCGCGTAGATCACCACGAACAGCGCAAAGCCCAGGATCCAGGCCAGACCCGCGCCGATGACCGCCGGGTAATAAAGGCCAGGCGCGGCCGAGCCGATCCAGCGCAGCAGCGCCGCGGCGATGACCAGCCCATAGGCGAGCGGCATCAGCGCCGGTGCCCGCAGGCCGCGCCCGGTATGGCCAAGCGCCGCGCGGCTCATCACGGCAAGGGTCATGGTGCCGATCGCGCCGACGCCCAGCAGATGCAGCGCCGCGACCTCGGATCCCAGGCCCAGGCCTGCCAGACCCCAGGCGATCAGCCCGACGGCCAGCAGCCCATAGCCCAGATGCAGCACCACAACCAACGCATCACGGCGCAGCGCCCAGCCGCGCCAGCCCACCAGCCGCAGCAGGGCCAGCCCACCGGCCAGCAGCGCCAACCCGCCTGTCGCCGCCTCGGGCAGGCCAGCCAGCACCGCCAGTGGCAGCGCCAGCGCGGTCAGGTTTCCGGCGCGGTCCAGCGCGGCGCGGTTGATCGGCAGATGCGCCGGCGACTCGATCCCCGCGCGCAGCAGGGCGTTGCGGGTGAACGCCGGGGTGATGCGCCCGCCCAGCACCGCAATCATCGCGCACAGCCCGATCAGCCCGGCGCGCAACCCCGCCCCGGCATCACCCCAGGGCAGGCCCAGCCAATCCAAGTGCACGCGCAGATCGGCCAGCCAGATCGCAGCGATGACGCCCAGAAACAGCAGGTTCTGCGGCTTGGGCCTGCGCAACAGTAGGCTGGCTACCTTGGCCGCCAGAAACGGCAGAAAGGCCAGATTCAGCACCGCCACCCAGACCGGCGACACGGTGCCCGAAAGGGTCATCGCCGCGCGCCCCGCCAGCCAGACCAGCCCCGCAGCAATCAGAAAGCCGCGCTGCGCGCCGGGCAGCCCGGTCCAGTTCGGCACGGCGGTCAGAAAGAACCCGGCCATGGCGGCGGCGCCATAGCCGAAGATCATCTCATGCCCATGCCAGTGATGCGGCGCCATCGAAAAGGGCAGATCGATCATCACCCCGCCCCAGGCATGGGCCGCCAGCCAGATCACCCAGACCAGCATCGCCAGGACCGCCATCACACCGGCGGCCAGAAAGAACAGCCGAAAGCCCTCGGTGGTCAGCAAATTAAGGGGGTGGACGCGGGGCGGGGTCATGGCGGGCCTCGATCTGGGGTGGAAGATGCG
This sequence comes from Paracoccus zhouxuedongae, assembly GCF_041927815.1. Lineage (NCBI taxonomy): Bacteria > Pseudomonadati > Pseudomonadota > Alphaproteobacteria > Rhodobacterales > Paracoccaceae > Paracoccus > Paracoccus zhouxuedongae. The sequence continues at coordinate 61,142 of NZ_JBHFHM010000001.1, read as the reverse complement.
GCGCAGGCGGGCGCAGATTGCGTTGGCGGCCGTGACCCAAGCTGTTGCCGGAACCGGCCGCGCGCACCTTAACAAAAGTCAAAGCCGCCCGGGGTCGCCCTTCACATGCAAACCACCGCTGCTTCCTCTTTGACCAAATACTCATCCTTCCCTGACCCCACGCGCAGGCCCCCGGACCATCGCGCGCCCTGCGCCTCACGCACGAACCACCGCTGCTTCCGCCTGGTCCTAATACTCACCTTGTCGCTGACGCCGACACGCCGCTGGACCATCGCGCCCCCTGCACCTCATGCACAAACCACCGCTACATCCTCTTTGCCCAAATACTCACCCTTCCCGGACCCCACACAGACCACGCCCCCTTTCCCCAAATCCACCCTGCCGCCCACCTGACTTTGACCTGACCAAAGTCAAGGTCACGCATCGGTGAACGCGCCTAGATCAACATGCCTCACCAGCAAACGGAGAATCGCGATGACAACCCCAGCTTTCCCTGCCCGGCGCGCGCTTGCCGCCTCGGCGGCGCTGGCCCTGATTCTGGGCGTCTCGGGCGCCTGGGCACAGGATGCAGCCAAGCCCGCCGACGCCCCGGCCGACGCCGCAGCAACGGCGCATCCCCAGGCCGGTGGGCCAGAAGGCACCTACAATTCCTCGGGCGACAGCATCGAGCAGATGGGGCATGAGGTCGGCGAGACCCCGGCCGCCGCGCCCACAGGCGAGCATCCGCCGCTGACCGATGAGGAGTTCGCCGAAGCCTCGGAAATCTATTTCCAGCGCTGCGCGGGCTGCCATGGCGTGCTGCGCAAGGGCGCGACCGGCAAGCCGCTGACCCCCGACATCACCCGCGAACTGGGCTATGACTATCTGCAATCCTTCATCACCTATGGCTCGCCCGCCGGGATGCCGAACTGGGGCACCTCGGGTGAACTGACGGACCAGCAGATCGACCTGATGGCGCGGTACGTCATGATGGATCCGCCCGCGCCGCCCGAATTCGGCATGCCCGAGATGAAGGCGACCTGGAAGGTTGTCGTGAAGCCCGAGGATCGCCCGACCCAGCAGGAAAACGACTGGGATCTGGACAATATCTTCAGCGTCACCCTGCGCGACGCGGGCCAGATCGCGCTGATCGACGGCAATGATTACAGCATCAAGGCGGTGATCGACACCGGCTATGCAGTTCACATCAGCCGGATGTCGGCCTCGGGTCGCTATCTGTTCGTGATCGGCCGCGATGCCAAGATCAACATGATCGACCTGTGGATGAAGGAACCCAACACGGTTGCCGAAATCAAGGTCGGGGCCGAGGCGCGGTCGATCGAGACCTCGAAGATGGAGGGCTGGGAGGACAAATACGCGATCGCCGGTTCCTACTGGCCGCCGCAATACGTGATCATGGACGGCGCCACGCTGGAGCCGCTGAAGATCGTGTCGACCCGCGGCATGACCTATGACGAGCAGATCTATCACCCCGAACCGCGCGTCGCCGCGATCCTGGCGTCGCACTATCGGCCTGAGTTCATCGTCAACATCAAGGAAACCGGCAAGATCCAGCTGGTCGACTATACCGACATCAAGAACCTGAAGATCACCGAGATCGAGGCCGAACGGTTCCTGCATGACGGCGGGCTGGACAGCACCCATCGCTATTTCATCACCGCAGCTAACGCGGCGCACAAGCTGGTCGTCATCGACACCAAGGAAGGCGCGCTGGAAACCGTGGTGGAAACCGGCGGCCAGACCCCTCACCCGGGCCGTGGCGCGAACTTCACCCACCCGACCTTCGGGCCGGTCTGGGCGACCTCGCACCTGGGCGACGATAGCGTGGCGCTGATCGGCACCGATCCCGAAGGGCACAAGGACAACGCCTGGAAGATCGTCGACAGCTTCCCGGCGCTTGGCGGCGGTTCGCTGTTCATCAAGACGCATCCGAAGTCGAACCATGTCTATGTCGATGCGCCGCTGAACCCCGAGGCGGAAATCTCGGGCCAGGTGGCGGTGTTCGAGGTCGACAAGATGAAGGGCGACGGCACCGACCCCGAGTTCAAGGTGCTGGATCTGGCCAAGCTGGCCGAGATCACCGACGGCCAGCCCCGCGCCGTGCAGGGCGAGTTCAACAAAGAGGGCACCGAAGTCTGGTTCTCGCTGTGGAACAGCGCGGACAAGGAATCGGCGATCGTCGTGCTGGATGACAAGACGCTGGAGGTGAAGAAGGTCATCAAGGATCCGCGCCTGGTGACGCCGACCGGCAAGTTCAACGTCCACAACACCATGGGCGACATCTACTGATCGCCTGCAAGCCAAAGGGGGGCGGGTCCGCCCGCCCCCTTCGTGCCAGCCAGAAAGCCAAGTCATGACCGGAAAAGTTGTTCTGATCGGTGCGGGGCCGGGTGATCCCGACCTGCTGACGCTGAAGGCGCTGAAGGCGCTGCAAACCGCCGATGTCGTGGTCTTCGACCGCCTGGTCAGCCCCGAGATCATGGCCCTGATCCCGCCCCGCACCCGCCGCATCAGCGTGGGCAAGGCCGCGGGCTTCCATTCCGTGCCGCAAGACCAGATCAATGCGCTGCTGCTGAGCCTGGCCCGTCAGGGGCTGGTCGTGGCGCGTCTGAAAGGCGGCGATCCGTTCATCTTCGGGCGCGGCAGCGAGGAGGCCGAAGGGCTTTACGACGCCGCCATCCCGGTTCAGGTGATCCCGGGCATCACCGCAGCCCAGGGGGCCGCCGCCGCGACCGGCGTGCCGCTGACCCATCGCGGGCTGGCCACCGGGGTGCGCTATGTCACCGGCCACCGCGCCGCCGATGGCGCGCTGGACCTGCCCTGGGACAGCCTTGCCGATCCCGATACCACGCTGGTCGTCTATATGGGCGCGGCGAACATGGCCCAGATCGCCGCCGAGCTGATGGCGCGCGGCCTGGCCGCCGACCTGCCGGTGCTGGCCATCGCCAGCGCCACCACGCCGCGCGAGGAGCGCCTGACCTCGACCCTGGGTCGGATCAGCGACGACAGCCGCGCCGCCGACTTTCCCGCGCCGGTGCTGTTCATCATCGGCCGGGTCGTCAGCCTGTATCGCGCCGAGACCCTGGCCGCCGAAGTCACCGAGCCGCTGCGGATGGCCGCCCATGGCTGATCTTGCCTTTCTTTCTTGTCTCAATACGCATCCGACATCGCCCGGTGGTGGCGTCGCTGCGTATCTGGGCAAGAAAGAAGGCAGCATCGGGCGCGCCCTGATGATCGGGGCGCTGCTGGCGCTGCCGCAGATGGCGGGGGCGCAGCCGATTGCGCCGGCGCGTCAGGCCGAATTGGAACATATCGTCACCCAGGATTGCGGGTCGTGCCACGGCCTGCGGCTGACCGGCGGGCTGGGGCGGGCCATCACGCCTGACGATCTGGAGGGCCGCGACCCCGAGGTGCTGGCGCTGCTGATCCTCGATGGCGTGCCCGGCACCGCGATGCCACCCTGGCGCCCGCTCTTGACCGAGGCCGAGGCGCGCTGGATTGCCGACTATCTGCTGAAGGACAAGACCCCATGACCCGCCTTTGCGCCCTGATCGCCGCCCTGTTGCCGCTGGCCGCCACCGCGCAAGAGGCGCCGCCGCCGCTGACCCCCGCCCCCGTCCCCGCGCCTGTCGATCCGGCGCTGCTGCGCGGCACCGGCGATCTGGGCGTCGTCATCGAACGCGCCACCGGGTCGGTTCTGGTCGTCGATCAATCCGCCCGCGCCGTGCTGTGCCGGGTTGAGGGCCTGGGCGATCTGTCCCATGCCAGCCTGACCTTTTCGCCCGACGAACGCTTTGCCTATGTCTTTGGTCGCGACGGCGGGCTGAGCAAAGTCGACATCCTGGCCTGCGACCTGAGCGCCCGCATCGTGCAGGGCGGCAATGCCATCGGCGGCGCGATCAGCGATGACGGCAGACTGGTGGCGGTGTCGAATTACGAACCCGGCGGCGTCAAGGTGTTTGACGCAGGCAGCCTGGCGCAGGTCGCCGACATTTCGATGGGGTCCAAGACCGTGGGCCTGGCCGATGTGCCCGGCGACCGCTTCATCGTCTCGACCTGGGACGGGGGTGAGGCCTGGCTTCTGGATCACAGCGCCAACCCCGCCGATCCGCAGATCACCCGCATTCCGGGCGTCGGCGCCAATCCCTATGACGGGCTGCTGACCGGCGACGGGCGGCATTACATCATCGGTCTGTTCGGCGAAAAGGGCCTCAGCGCCATCGACCTGTGGGCCGATCCGCCCAAGGCCGAACGGTTCCTGCCCGATTATGGCAAGACCGAACCCGATCTGCCGGTCTACAAGATGCCGCATCTTCAGGGCTGGACGATGGCCGGATCGACCTGGGCCTTGCCCGCCGTCGGCCATCACGCCGTGCTGTTCGTCGACCCCGCGACGCGGCAGGAAATCGCCCGCACCCCGGTTCTGGGCCAGCCGGTCTTTGTCACCGCCCGCCCCGACCAGCGCGAATTGTGGGTCAATTTCGCGCCCCCCGACAATGGCAAGGTGCAGATCATCGACACCGCCACCCATCAGGTGATCGACACGCTGGAACCCGGCCGCGCCATCCTGCACATGGAGTTCACCCCGCGCGGGCATGAGGTCTGGCTGTCGGCGCGCGACGACAACAAGGTGGTGATCTATGACGCCCGAAGCCATGAGAAGCTGGGCGAGATCGCGGCCACCGCGCCCTCGGGCATCTTCTTCACGGCGCGCGCGCATCGCACGGGGCTATGACCATGGATGCGCTGGATCACCGCCTGCTGGATGACTATCAGCGTGATTTTCCGCTGCTGCCGCGCCCCTTTGCGGCGATTGGCAGCCAGCTTGGCCTGACCGAACAGGCGGTGATCGACCGCCTGCATCAGCACCGCGACGCCGGGCGCATCTCGCGTCTGGGGGCGACGGTGCGCCCCAACACCGCCGCGGCCTCGACCCTGGCCGCGCTGGCTGTCCCTCTGGCGCGGCTGGAGGCCGTGGCCGCGGCGGTCGGGGCTGAACCGGGCGTGAACCACGCCTATCTGCGCGAGGGCTGCGACTGGAACCTGTGGTTCGTCGCCACCGCACCCGATGCCGCCGCACTTGCCGAAAGTCTGTCGCGGATCGAGGCCGCAACCGGCCTGAAGGTGCTTGATCTGCGGCTGAAGCGGGCCTTCAACATCGACCTCGGCTTTGCCCTGTCCGGCCCGCGCCGGTCTTTGGGGGAGCGCCCGCCCGCCGATCTGTCTGCGCTGCAACTGGGCGACCGGCCGATCCTGCACGCACTCAGCCAGGGGCTTGGGCTGACGGCACGCCCCTATGCCCTGCCCGGTCTGGTCGAGGCCCATGTGATCGCCCGTATCAAGACCTTGCTGGGCGCGCAGATCATCACCCGGCTGGGCCTGATCCTGCGCCACCGCGCGCTTGGCTGGGCGGCCAATGCGATGGTGGTCTGGGATGTCCCCGAGGCGCAGATCAATCGCGCCGGTCCGGCGCTTGCCGCCGTGCCGGGGGTGACCCTGTGCTATCAGCGTCAGGTGGTGCCGGGCTGGCGCCATGGGCTGTTCTGCATGATCCACGCCCAAAGCCGCGATCAGGCGATGGCGGTGCTGGATGCCGCCCGCGCCCTGCCCGATCTGGCGGGCGTCGATCACAAGGTGCTGTTCTCGACCCGCTGCTTTGTGCAGCGCGGTGCCATCATCCAAGGGAAAGCCGCATGACCCGCACGATCCTGCCCCCCGACATGCTGGACGCGACCGATCGCGCGGTGCTGATGGCGCTGCAAGACGGCTTTCCGCTGACCCCGCGTCCGTTTGCCGATGCGGGCGCGGCGCTTGGCCTGGACGAACAGGCGCTGATCGACCGGCTGAAACGCCTGCGCGAGATCGGCGCGATCACCCGCTTTGGCCCGTTCTTTGACGCCGCCGCCATGGGCGGGGCCTTCTGCCTGTGCGCCATGGCCGTGCCCGATGACCGGTTCGAGGCGGTCATGACCAAAGTCAATGCCTTCCCCGAGGTCGCGCATAATTATCAGCGCAGTCACCGGCTGAACATGTGGTTCGTGCTGGCCACCGAAACCATGGGGGAAATCGCCTTGACCGCCGACCGTATCGAAGACGCCACCGGCCTGCCCGTCCTGCGCTTTCCCAAGCAGCATGAGTTCTTCATCGGCTTCAAGGTGCCGCTGTGAGCGCGCTGGACGCCATCGACCGGCGGCTGATGAAGGCCACCCAGGCGGGCCTGCCGATGACCGCCGCCCCCTATGCCGAGGTGGCGGGCTGGCTGGGCCTGAGTGAGGCCGAGGTGATCGACCGGCTGGCCGCCATGCAGGCGCGCGGCGTGATCCGCCGCGTTGCCGTGGCCGCCAACCATTACGCCCTGGGCCTGACCGCCAACGGCATGAGCGTCTGGGACGTGGCCGACGATCAGGCCGTGGCGCTTGGCCAGCAGGTCGGCGCGCTGGATTTCGTCAGCCATGCCTATCTGCGCCCGCGGGCCGAGGGCTGGCCGTATAACCTGTTCGCCATGCTGCACGGCGCCACCCGCCCCGAGGTCGAGGCCAAGCGCGCCCAGGTCGCCGAGATCCTGGGCGATGCCTGCCGCAGCCATGACATCCTGTATTCGACCCGCATCCTGAAAAAGACCGGGATGCGCCTGAAGGAGGCGTAAGATGTTTCGCCTGACCCAATACATGCGCGAATTGATCGCCCCCACCCCGGTGCGCCGCCGTGGCACGGGTGGCCCGGTCAAACCGGTGGTGATCTGGAACCTGACAAGGTCGTGCAATCTGAAATGCCGGCACTGCTATACCACCTCGGCCGACCGCCCGTTTCCGGGCGAGCTGACCCACGAACAGGCGATGGCCGTGCTGGAGGATCTGCACGGCTTCGGCATCCCCGCACTGATTTTGTCGGGGGGCGAACCGCTGTCGCGCTTTGACTTCTGGGAACTGGCCGAACGCGCGCGCGATCTGAACTTTCGCCATCTGTCGCTGTCGACCAACGGCACCAAACTGGGCGGCGACACTGCGGCGCGCGTGGCCGATCTGGGCTTTGATTACGTCGGCATCTCGCTGGACGGGATCGGCGCGGTGAACGACTGGTTCCGTGGCGTTGACGGCGCCTATGCCGAGGCATTGGCGGGGCTGCGCGCCTGCAAGGCCCGCGGCGTCAAGGTCGGCCTGCGCTTTACCATCACCGAGGGCAATGCCCACCACCTGCCCGCCATGCTGGACCTGTGCGAGGGCGAGGGCGTGGACAAGTTCTATCTGTCCCACCTTGTCTATGCCGGGCGCGGCGACAAGCATCGCGGCGAGGATACCGAACACGACCGCACCCGCCGAGCCATGGACCTGCTGATCGACCGCGCCTGGGCAGCGGTGGCGGCGGGCGGCCCGCTTGAGGTCGTGACCGGCAACAATGATGCCGATGCGGTCTGGTTCCTGAACTGGGCGAGCGACAGGTTCGACCCGCAGGCCGTCGCCCATATGCGCGATCACCTGACGGCATGGGGCGGCAATTCCTCGGGTCTGGGGGTCGCCAATATCGACCCGCAAGGCAAGGTCCATCCCGATACCTATTGGTCGGACTACACCGTCGGATCGGTCAAGGACAAACCCTTCAGCGCCTGGTGGACCGGCGATGACCCGATGCTGGCCACGTTGCGCACCCGCCCGCGCCCGCTGAAGGGCCGCTGCGGGGCCTGCGCGCACAAGGATGTTTGCGGCGGCAACACCCGCATCCGCGCCCTGCAACTGACGGGCGACCCCTGGGCGGAAGATCCCGCCTGCTATCTGACCAATGCCGAGATCGGGGTCGAGGATGACCTCGACCGGCTGACCAATGCGCCCTTCCGTGGCAAGAGCCACGACCCTGCCCACCAGTTCTTCTGAAGGCCCGTCATGCCCTTTCTTCTTGGCAAAAGTATCCCCGCCGGAGGCATCCGCCGTGTCGCCCTGGCAACCGGCCTGGCCCTTGCAGCCACGTCCGCCCTGGCCGATCCGGCGGCGCTTTACGTCGAACATTGCGCGACCTGTCACGCCGAAACCCGGCTGGGCGGCACCGGCCCCGCCCTGATCCCAGAGGCCTTGGGCCGCCAAAAGCCCGAGGCGTTGATCCACACCATCACCGAAGGCCGCCCCTCGACCCAGATGCCCGCCTTTGGCGACCAGCTTTCGCCCGACCAGATCGCTGAGCTGGCCGCCTATATCGCCACGCCTCTGGATCAGCCGCCGGTCTGGGGCGAGGGCGAAATCACCGCCAGCCGGGTGATGAACCCCGATTATCAACCCGCCCAGAAGCCGGTCTTTGACGCCGATCCGATGAACATCACGCTGGTCGTGGAAACCGGCGACAGCCATATCAGCGTGCTGGATGGCGACACGCTGACGGTCATCGACCGCTTTGAAACGCCCTATGCCGTCCACGGCGGGCCGAAGTTCAGCCCCGATGGCCGCTTTGTCTTTGTCATGTCGCGCGATGGCTGGGTGCAGAAATATGACATCTGGTCCCTGCATGAGGTCGGCCGCATCCGCGCCGGGCTGAACGCGCGCAACATCGCCATGTCGGCGGATGGCAAATGGCTGGCGGTCGCCAATTACCTGCCGCGCACGCTGACCATCCTGTCGACCGATGATCTGTCGGTGGCCAATGTCGTGCCCGTCACCGCCCGCGACGGCAGCGAATCCCGCGTCAGCGCCGTCTATCAGGCGCCGCAGCGCAAATCCTTTATCCTTGCCCTGAAAGACGCCCCAGAGATCTGGGAAATCGGCACGACCGAGGACGCAGGCCCCTTTTACGACGGCTTCGTGCATAGCCACGAAAAATCGATGGAGGAAAGCCTGGGCGCCCAACAGGGCCTGTTCGCCCGCCGCCGCATCCTGGTGGATGAGCCGCTGGACGATTTCTTCTTTTCGCCCGATTACCGCAATCTGATCGGCACCAACCGCGAAGGCACCAAGGGCGTGGTCGTCAACCTTGACGTGGGCCGGGCCATTGCCGAACTGCCGCTGCCGGGTATGCCGCATCTGGGGTCGGGCATTACCTGGATGCGCGACGGCCGCCGGGTCATGGCAACGCCGCATCTGAATGATGGCGTGCTGTCGGTGATCGACATGCAGGACTGGACGCTGGTCAAGCAGATCGAGACGCTTGGCCCCGGCTTCTTCCTGCGCAGCCATGAAACCAGCCCCTATGTCTGGGCCGATGTGTTCTTCGGCCCGAACAAGGACAAGATGCACATCATCGACAAAGAGACGCTTGAGATCGTCAAGACGCTGGACCCCGCCCCCGGCAAGACCGTCGCCCATACCGAGTTCACCCGCGACGGCCGCTATGCCCTCGTCTCGATCTGGGAGGACGACGGCGCGGTGATCGTCTATGATGCCAGGACGCTGGAGGAGGTGAAACGCCTGCCGATGCGCAAGCCCTCGGGCAAGTACAACGTCTGGAACAAGATCACCTTCAGCGATGGCACAAGTCACTGACGCAATCATTCTGGCGCATGGCCAGCCATCCGACCCCGCCCCGCAACAGGCGGTGATCGAGGCCCTGGCGGCGGCGGTCGGCGCGCTTGCGCCGGGGCTGCGGCTGCGCGGCGCGACGCTGGCCGCGCGGGGCGCGATCGAGGCGGCAGCGGCGGGCATGGTCGCGCCGCTGATCTATCCGTTCTTCATGGCCGAGGGGTTTTTCACCCGCCGCGAAGTGCCGCGCCGTCTGGACCGGGCCGGGGTCAAGCACGCGCGGCAACTGCCGCCCTTTGGCACCGAACGCGATCTGGCGGGGCTGATCGAACAGGCGCTGAGCGGTGCCGATGACGTGCTGCTGGCAGGCCACGGATCGCAGGTCTCCAAGACCTCGACCGACACGCTGGAGGGGGTGGCGGCCTGCCTGCGCGCATCTGGCCGCTACCGGCGGGTGGTGACGGGCTATGTCGAACAAGCCCCCCGGCTGGAGGATGCGGCGCGGGATCTGGGATCGGGTGTCTGCCTGCCGTTCTTCGCGCTTAGCGCGGGCCATGTGACCGACGACCTGCCCGAAGCCCTGACGCTGGCCGGTTTTCGCGGCCCGCTGTTGCCCCCCATCGGCGAACATCCGGGCGTTCCCGCGCTGATTGCCGCCAGCCTGACGGCGGCGGCGGAGGCCAGGCGCACGGTCGTCGGGGGCGCCACCGATCAACCAACCGCGAAGGGGCCACGCCCATGACCACCGCCCCGAAGGATGAGACCATGGCCCGTTGGCCGGTGTGGAAACTGGCGCTGTTGCTGTATCCCTTTGTCGCGGCGGCGGTGGCGATCAACCTGTTCCTGCTGGGGCTGATCGGGCTGGCCCTGGACCTGCCCGCGATCCCGCCGATGCAGGCGATGATCTGGGCGATCCCGCTGGGCATCCCGGCGACATGGGCCGCCGGTCGCTGGCTGCGCGGGTTGATGGATCAGGCCGAGGGATAGCGGAAAGGCCCGGCAATGCCGGGCCTTCCAGACTGTGTTGCCCTGTGATTACAGGATGATGTCGGTCGGGCGCAGGCAGGGGTTACCCTCAAGCACCAGTTGGAAGTCGGCGCAGCCATCGCCGTTCAGATCGCCCGACAGCACGCCGCAGGAATAGCGCAGTTCGCCCGCCGACCAGGACGAGGACCAACCCCAGCCCGAGAAGCACCAGCCGCCGATATAGTTGAAGGACTGGTTGCCACCGCACAGGCTGTTGGCGTCGATGGCCGACAGGTCGATCTTGTCCTGACCCGAAACGAAATCGGTGATCCGGTCGCGGTTGTCGTTACACCAGTTGGCATTGCCGATCTCGGCCGCCGATTTGAACACGAACGTGTCGCAGCCCGAACCACCCGACATGACGTCGCGGCCCATGCCGCCGGTCAGCACGTCGTTGCCGGCCTCGCCCATCAGGTAATCGCAGCCGTCGCCGCCCAGAACGATGTCGTTGCCATCGCCACCCCACAGGCGGTCGCTGTCGGCCCCGCCGTCAAGCACATCGGCCCCGGCATCGCCCGTCAGCGAATCGCTGCCCGAACCCCCGTTCAGGATGTCATTGCCATCCATGCCCGACAGAAAGTCATGGCCGTTCTGGCCGTTCAGGAGGTCATTTCCGGCGCCACCGTAAACCGTGTCCTGGCCATTGCCGGCATCCACCGTGTCATTGCCGGTGCCGCCGTCCACCCAGTCATTGCCGCCCTTGGACAGGACGTAATCATCACCACCCATGCCATAGATTGTGTCCTGACCGCCAACCTCGGTATAGGTTGTGCGATAGTGGCAGCCATCCCAGGTGGTCGTGGTGGTCACGGTGCTGTCGGTGCCCAGGATGTCTTCGTGGAAGAACGTCCCGGTTTGCAGGCGCTGCGTTTCGCTGCCGACCAGCAGGTTGCGGGCAAAGGCGTCGGCGGACAGGCCGTCGGCCTCAAGCTTGGCGGCCAGCGACTGATAGGTGCTGGACAGCGGGTCGACCAGATTATAGCCGACATAAACCCCGGCCACATAGGTCCGGCCCTGGCCATCGCCGAACGGGTCAAGCTGCTGATAGGCGCCGCCGCCCTCCCACCCGGGCATGGCCCCTTCGGGCCAGTTATCCAGCGACCACAGGGTGCTGGTGGTCGTGCGGTTGGGCAGCGTGGTGGTGATCAGATTGCCTTCGGTCAGGTTGACGGCGGCAAAGCCCGGCACGGCGGCATCGGTGGCGCGGTCGTAGGCGGCGACAACCATGGTGCCCGCGACCTTGGCGGGATCGGAATAGATGACCATGCCGATCTTGGCGGTGCCCGGATCCTGAATGCGGATGGCGGCGGTTTCGGCGACCGCATCCTTGCTGGAGGTCAGATCATAAACGCCGGTCGCATTGACCATCGGCTGCTCCAGCCCGTCGATGCCGCGGCTGATCTGCACCTTGATCTGGGTGATTTCGCCATCGGTCGGGTTCGAGGCGGTGAAGAACCGCGACCCGGTCAGCACGATGCCGCCGCCGATATAGACACCCGAGTTTTCCTTGAGCCCGTTCTGGTTGGTCACGGGGCGCAGGCGCCCGACCATGGCAACGGCCTGCTGTTCGGCGGTCAGATTGGAAAGAAGATCAAGGCTCATGGGTTCACATCCCGACAAAATACTGATGGCCCCACATCGGCGGCGCCTGCGCCTGATCTATCACATGCAGAAAAAACTGCGCGTCTTATTAATGACCTACACCGTTCAGTAATAATACCGCCGGTTGTCGGAACGGGCTTGTTCTGCGCCGCCGCTCAACCATTGGATGAGGAGGCGCCAAACTGGACGCCGCGTCACGCGAGGCGGATTCGAGGCGGAAACTGGGGCGGCGTCAGTTCAGCGGGCGCTGCGGCGCATAGCGATCGCCGTCGAAATCGCCGAACATGTCGCCCAGATCGGGATGCTCCACCGGCTCACCCGAGGCGTCGGGCATCAGGTTCTGTTCCGACACATAGGCCACGTAATAGGTCGCCTCGGTTTCGGCCAGCAGATGATAAAAGGGCTGGTTGCGGTCGGGTCGCACGTCCTCGGGGATCGACTCGTACCATTCCTCGGTATTGGAAAACACCGCGTCGACATCGAAGATCACCCCGCGAAACGGATGCTTGCGATGGCGGACGACCTGCCCGATCTGGAACTTGGCACTGGTGGGTTGCATCGGCGACTCCTTGCCGGCTGTTTACTCTTTTGTGACTGCTGCTGTCCACCATGCGCCCCAGGGCGCTGCGAAGCCGCTTTCCAGATCGGTGAAACTGCCCTATTTTCGCCGTCAAGAACCCGCAACAGGGTCACATCGGCAGAGCAGTGGCCGGCGCAAGGGCGCGGCCCGAAAGGACAGGCAATGACGCAGGCAGCCCGCACCCGCCGCGACACGCGCAACCGCACGGCCCCCGAAACCGACAGTCCGCGCCCATTGCGCGGTCGCCGCCTGCTGCATCTGGCGGTGCTGCTGTTCGCGGCCTCGTGCGGCGGCGGACGGTTCGAGGCCCCGAGGAACCTTGAGGACGCCTGCGCCATCGTCAGTGAGCGCCCCCGCTATCTCACCGCGATGCGCCAGGCCGAACGCAAATGGGGCGTGCCGATCCATGTGCAGATGGCGACGATCCATCAGGAATCAAAGTTCATCGGCGACGCCCGGACGCCGCACCAATATGTGCTGGGGGTGATCCCGGTGGGGCGGCAAAGCTCGGCCTTTGGCTATAGTCAGGCGCTGGACAACACCTGGGAGGAATACCAGAAGGAAACCGGCAACCGTCGCGCCCGGCGTGACGACATCCGCGACGCCACCGATTTCATGGGATGGTACATGGATGGCAGCGCGCGCCGCCTGGGCCTGTCGAAATGGGACGCACGCGCGCAATATCTGGCCTATCACGAAGGTCGCGGCGGCTATTCGCGCGGCAGCCATTTCGGCAAGCCCTGGCTTTTGAACGTCGCCACCCGCGTCGGCACCCGTGCCGACCGCTATCGCGCGCAACTTGCGGCCTGCGGCAGGATCTGAGCGAAACGGGGCGCCACGCGGCGCCCCGTCTGCCTTAGCGGCGCTTGTTGACCTCGGTCGGGATCGAAAAGCGCGAGGGGCCGATCTCGACACCCTTTTTCAGATCGCCCAGAATCACCGTGGTTTTTTGGCCGGTGTTGTCGGTCACGACCCACTGCCGCAGCTCGGTCGGCTTGGCCGTGAACACCATCTTGATGTTGCCATACTCGGGATGCGCCGGATCCTGGGCGGTCACGGTGGTGGTATTCTTTTCCTCGCGGTGCTGGGTGACCATGCGCGCCTGGCCCAGGTTCACATTGTCGGCCAGGATGATCGACAGCGGGGTGCGCGACAGCGGGTATTGCTCGGGCGCCTGGTTCGATTTGCCGTCAAACACCGCGACCTGCCCGCCGCCCGCCATCACCAGCGTCTTGTCCGGCGGCGCATATTCGAACCGCACCCGACCGGGGCGCGAGATATAGACCGTGCCGGTCGAGATCGTGCCATCGGCGTTGATCTGGGTGAAGTCCGACACCACCGTTTTCAATCCGTTCAGATAGCGCGACAGTTCGTTCAACGAGATTCTCTCGGCCGCCGCGGGGGTGGCAAGCACGAGGGCGAAGAGCGGGGCCAACAGGGCGGTGCGACGTTTCATGCAGGCAATATAGGGCGGCCACGCAGCGCCTGCACCGGGGAAAATCGGCGCTGACATGGATGTGCAGGCGCTGTGACGGCGCGTGAGAGGACGGGCGCGGGCGGGGTTGCAGGCCGGGCTTGGACGCGCGGCCGCATGCGGCTCGGGTTGATGGCGGTGGGTTAGGCCGTTGGCCAGCGCAGCATCGGCGGGCGCACGGCTTGGAACCGTAGCACGGCGCACAGGCGGGTTATTGCACGATGGGGCGACCGGCCCAGCAACCCCGCCAACCAAAAACCAACAGCCCCCAGAAAAACCCGGAGGGTTCCGGCCCCCGCCAGAACCCTCCGTCCCCATGCGCCCCACACTCCGCGCTTGAAACTGGTTCTGGCCGTCCTGGCCGATGCCTGATTACTAGCCCGGCAGACGATTCACTTCAACTTCAACATGCTGAAAATGCGTTGTTTTCTGTCAACCGTCCGTTAACCCTCGCGCCACCGCTTGAGGGCCGGGCCGACTGGGCCTAGGGTGGCGCGGGCCTTGAAAGGAACGGGCATGGCGGCACCGCGCGTGCATTGGCTGACACGATTGCTGGGCAATGGCACGCCACCCTCGCGGGTGGCGCGGTCGCAGGATGCGCCGTCGCGCCTTTGGCTGCACATCGGTGATGACGCCGCCGTGTCGCCTGCCCGGCGGATCGCGCGCCGGTTGCTGGCGCCCGCAACCGCGCCGCAGGTGATCCTGTCCGTGGCGGCGGGGGTCGATCCGGCGCTCTTGCCCGAAGCGGGCGCCGATGACCCTCTGGCGCAGGCGCTGCCGCTGGTCGATCCGGCGGCGATGCGCCAACCCGGCTGGGCCGAGGACGCGCTGAACCGCGACCCGCCCGATCTGGGGGTGCTGATCGGCGCGCATCCCGATCTGGCGTTGGCCGCGGCCGCGCGCGCCGCCGGTGTCGCGGTGATGGCGGTCGAGGCGCGCTTCGATCCGCCGCAGGGCTTGGCCTGGCCCTGGCAGCGCGCGGCGCGGCGCGACCAGATCCGGTCGTTCTGCCGGATCCTGCTGGCCGATCGACTGTCGGCGCGGGTGCTGCGGCGGCTGGACGTGCCTGGCGCACTGTTCGACGTCACCGGCCCGATTGCCGATGTCACCGACCCCCTGCCCTGTGCCGAGACCGAACGCGCGGCGATGGCCCAAATCCTGTCGGGCCGCCCGATGTGGGCCGCCATCGACCTGCCCGACAGCGAGATCGAGCCGGTGATCGTCGCCCAGAACGCCGCGCTGCGGCTGGCGCATCGTCTGCTGCTGATCCTGATTCCCGCCGAGGGCAGCGATATCGACGCCCTGGCCGACCGACTGGCGGCGGCGGGCCTGTCGGTGGCGCGGCGCGACCTTGATGAGGATCCACAGGACGACGATCAGGTGCTGCTGGCCACCGACCGCAGCGAATTGGGGCTTTGGTATCGGCTGGCCCCGGTCACTCTGATGGGTGGCACGCTGACCCCTGATGCCGTCGGCCGCTCACCGATGGAGCCAGCCGCCCTGGGATCGGCCATCATCCACGGTCCCGCCACCGACCGCGCGCCCGATGATTACCGGCGTCTGGACACTGGCCGCGCGACGCGCGCGATTGCAGGCCCCGCCGATCTGCCCGACGCCCTGGCCGAGCTGATCGCGCCCGACCGGGCCGCCGAACTGGCCCATGCCGCCTGGGCGGTGACCTCGGGTGGGGCGGCGGTGGCGGATGTCGTGGCGCAGGACATCCTGACCGAGCTGGCGACCGCCCGGCAGGCCCGAGGGGGATGATCTGATGCGCACGCCCGGTTTCTGGTTCACCCCGCCGCACGCGCCCGGCCTGCGCGCCCGGCTGTTGCAGCCGCTGGGCGCGATCTATGCGCAGGCGACGGCGCGGCGGCTGGCGCGCGGGGCCGGTTTGCGGCTGCCGGTGCCGGTGATCTGCGTCGGCAATCTGAATGCCGGCGGCACCGGCAAGACGCCCACGGTGATCGCGCTGATGCAGATGCTGGCCGCGCGCGGGATCGCGGCGTATGTCGTCAGCCGGGGCCACGGCGGGCGGCTGAGTGGCCCGGTGCAGGTCGACCCCACGCGCCACGGCGCCGATGACGTGGGCGATGAGCCGCTGTTGATGGCCGCGTTCGGGCCGGTCTGGATCGGCCGCGACCGGGCAGCGGCGGCACAGGCGGCGGTGGCGGCCGGCGCGCAGGCCATCGTCATGGATGACGGCTTTCAGAATCCCGATCTTGCCAAGGATCTGTCGCTGATCGTCGTCGATGCGATCCGCGGCTTTGGCAACGGCCTGTGCCTGCCCGCCGGGCCGCTGCGCGAGCCGGTGGCCGTCGGGCTGGCCCGCGCCGATCTGGTGCTGTCGATCGGCCCCGCGGCGGCGCAGGCGACCTTTGCCGCCCGGTGGGGCCAGTCCATCGCGCCGCGCCCGCATCTGACCGGGCGCTTGGCGCCGCTGCAAACCGGCATGGATTGGGCGGGCCAGCGGCTTTTAGCCTTTGCCGGGATCGGCCACCCGGAAAAGTTCTTTGCCACCTTGCGCGCGCTGAATGCCGATCTGGTGCGGTCCGAGGCGCTGAGCGATCACCAGCCGCTGACCCGCGCGCTGATGGCCCGGATCGAGGCCGAGGCAACTGCGCTGAACGCGCAGATGGTCACCACCGAAAAGGACGCCGTGCGCCTGCCCGCCGCGTTCCGTATGAAGGTGCTGACCCTGCCCGTGCGGCTGGAAATCGACGATCCCGGCGCCCTTGACGCCGCGCTTGATCGGCTTGGGCTTTGACCCCGCGCGGGGCGCCGTGAGTATTTATAAACAGAAGTAAGCAGCTTCTTCTGTTCACAAATGCTCAAGAGCGGCGCTGCAAAACGCTAGACGACAACCTTGAAGCGCGCCTGATCGCCGACACCGAACACCCGCTTGTATCGGGCGATCTCATCCTTTGGGCCCGTCGCCTTTTCGGGGTTGTCCGACAGCTTGACGGTCGGGCGGCCATTGGCGGCGACCGCCTTGCAGACCAGGCTGATCGGGGCCAGGGCGTCGCCCGGCACCAGTTCGCGGAAGTCATTGGTCAAGAGCGTGCCCCAGCCAAAGCTGACCCGCACCCGTCCCGCGAACTGGTTATGCAATTCGGTGATCCGCGCGACATCCAGCCCGTCGGAAAAGATCACCAGCTTTTTCGTCGGATCCTCGCCGCGCTCGGTCCACCAGCGGATCGCGGTCTCCGCGCCGGTCGCCGGATCGCCGCTGTCGATGCGGATACCGGTCCAGCCTGCCAGCCAGTCGGGGGCGTTCTTCAGGAATCCCTCGGTGCCATAGGTATCGGGAAGGATGACGCGCAGATTGCCGTCATGTTCCTCATGCCAGTCGGCCAGCACGCGATAGGGGGCCTGGCGCAGTTCATCCTCGCTGTCGGCCAAGGCGGCATAGACCATCGGCAATTCGTGGGCATTGGTGCCGATCGCCTCGATATCGCGGCGCATGGCGATCAGGCAGTTCGAGGTGCCGGTGAAGGCGCCGCCGCGATCGGCCGGGCCAAGCCCCTCGATCATCGCCTGCACACACCAGTCCTGCCACAGGAAGGAGTGCCGTCTGCGCGTCCCGAAATCCGCGATCTTCAGCCCGGCAACGCCTTTCAGCGCCTCGATCTTTTCCCAGACGCGGGTCATGGCGCGGGCATACAGCACTTGCAATTCAAACTTGCCCATGTCCTTCAGCACCGCGCGCGACCGCAACTCCATGATGATCGCCAGGGCGGGGATTTCCCACATCATCACCTCGGGCCACTTGCCGGCAAAGGTCAGCTCGAACTGGCCGTCCTTCTTTTCAAGGTGATAGGGGGGGAGCTGGAAACCCTCGAACCACTCCATGAAGTCGGGGCGGAACATCTGCCGCTTGCCATAAAAGGTGTTGCCGCGCAGCCAGGTGCTTTCGCCGCGCGACAGCCGCAGGCCGCGCGCGTAATCCAGTTGTTCGCGCAGTTCGGCCTCGTCGATGATCTCGGCCAGGCGGATGGATTTGGTACGGTTGATCAGGCTGAAGGTGACATCGGTGTTGGGACGGTTGCGAAACACTGACTGGCACATCAACAGCTTGTAGAAATCGGTGTCGATCAGCGACCGCACGATCGGGTCGATCTGCCATTTGTGGTTATAGACGCGGGTGGCGATATCAACCATCGGTCAACCTTTCATCTGCACGCCGACCTGGCGCATGTCGTCCTGCGCCCGCGCAAGCGAGCCTTCAAGGTCGATGGCGCGGCACAGATCCATGCGCACGCTGACCGAAAAACCCAGACGCGCGGCATCGACCGCCGACCAGGCGACGCAGAAATCGGTGGCCAGCCCGACAAAGGTCAGATCGGTCAGGCCACGGGCGTGCAGGTAACCCTCAAGCCCGGTGGGCGTCACACGGTCGTTTTCAAAGAAGGTCGAATAGCTGTCGATCTGGCGCCGAAAGCCCTTGCGCAGCACCATGTCGGCGCACGCGACATTCAGCGCGCGGTGAAAGGCCGCGCCCGGCGTGTTCTGCACGCAATGCGCGGGCCACAGCACCTGCGGGCCGTAATCCATCTGCACCACCTGAAACAGATTGCCGCCCGGATGGTTGTCGGCAAAGGACAGGTGGTCGGCGGGATGCCAATCCTGGGTCAGCACGACGGCTTCGTAATCACCCATCAGCGCATTGATGCCGGGGACGATCTCGTTGCCGCGCTCGACCTCCAGCGCGCCACCGGGGCAGAAGTCGTTCTGAACATCGACCACGATCAAGGCGTGATGGCGTTTCGTCATGGCGGTCCCCCTTTGCGAAAGTCGTAGGGGGGGGCGGAAGGGGCGTCAATGGCGCGCGACCCTGCCGCAGGGGCAAGAGAGGGCGAAAATCGGGCAAAAAGCGACATGGCAGGTCGAAAACAAGCCAGTTTGATCTTGGCAAGGCGGGGATGCGCCGATTAGGAACCCGATGTTACGCGGCGGCGCTTCACGGGGTCGCTATCCGCCCGTGATCGGTCGCGTCGCTTTCGCGGGCCATCGGCCCTGACCGGCCCGGCCCCTGCCCATGGTCAGCCGCCGCCCGCACCCGCGCCACTAAGAGGAGGAGTTGCGCATGTCCCTACCTGCCGAAGCCCACCATCAGGGCGAATACGAACGCCCCGATGGTCGTTCCCCGGCCCGCCTGTGGGCGCTGCGCCTGCTGGGTCTGGCCGTCGCCGGTCTGGTCTGGCTGCTGCTGGGCCAATCCGCCGAAATGTCGCAGGATGCGCGCACCGTCGCCGCCATCGGCACGCTGATGGCCGTCTGGTGGATGACCGAGGCGATCCCGCTGTCGGCCACCGCGCTGCTGCCGATCTTCGTGATCCCGGCGCTGACCGACCGCACCGTGGGCCAGGCGACCGCGCCTTACGCCAGCCCCATCGTGTTCCTGTTCCTGGGCGGCTTTCTGATCGCCATCGCGATGGAGAAATGGAACCTGCACCGCCGCATCGCGCTGCTGACCCTTCGCGCCGTGGGTGTGCAGCCGCGCCGCATCGTGCTGGGCATGATGCTGGCGACCGGCTTTTTGTCGATGTGGGTATCGAACACCGCCACCACGCTGATGATGCTGCCGATCGGCCTGTCGGTGCTGACGCTGGTGGTGGAACGCAGCTCGCGCCGGCAAGGGGCCGAGGTGGGCGACCAACTGGCCGATGGCGGCAAGATCACCGAGGTCATCAAGAATCCCGACATCCAGGCCTTCGGCGTCTGTCTGGTGCTTGCAATCGCCTGGGCGGCCAGCATGGGCGGCCTTGGCACCCTGCTGGGCAGCCCGCCGAACGCCATCGTGGCGGGCTATGCGCGTGACGAACTGGGGCGCGAGATCGGCTTTCTGGACTGGATGATCATCGGTGTGCCGCTGGCGCTGACCTTCATCCTGATCGGCTGGGTGCTGATGACGCGCGTGCTGTATCCGTTCAAGCTGGACGAGATCCCCGGCGGGCAGCAGATGATCCAGGACCAGATCGGCGCGCTTGGCCCGGTCAGCCAGGGCGAACGCATGGTGATGGCGGTCTTCGGTGGCGCGGCCTTCCTGTGGGTCGTGCCGGGGCTGATCAAAAGCCTGACTGGCGCCGATCTGGGCTGGTTCGGGATGCTGAACGACACCGCCGTGGCGATTGCCGCGGGCGTCGCGCTGTTCATTCTACCCGGTCGCGGCCGGGGTGAGATGGTGCTGGAATGGAAAGACGCCGAGGACGGCCTGCCCTGGGGCGTGCTCCTGCTGTTCGGTGGCGGCCTCAGCCTCGCCAATGCCATCGGTGCCACGGGTCTGGACCAATGGTTCGGCGCCCAGGTCTCGGGTCTGGGGACGCTGCCAGTGATCGCCCTTGTCGCGGCCATCACCCTGCTGATCATGTTCCTGACCGAGGTGACCTCGAACACCGCCACCGCCGCGACCTTCATCCCGGTGCTGGGAGGGGTGGCCCTGGGGATCGGCACCGACGCGATGACGCTGATCATTCCGGCGGCCTTCGCCGCGACCTGCGCCTTCATGCTGCCGGTCGGCACGCCGCCGAATGCCATCGTCTTTGGCTCGGGCGTGGTCACCATCGGCCAGATGGCGCGCGGCGGCTTTGTGCTGAACCTGCTGGGCGTCGCGCTGATCACCGGCTTCATCTACCTGCTGGGCGGGCTGGCCTTCGGCATCAGCTTCTAAGCCCGGCAGACAGGCTTGAACGGAATGGGCGCGGCGGCTATGCCGCGCCCATGTCTTATGTCGTCGCCGCCCTTTACCATTTCGCCCGCCTTCCCAATGCCGCCGACCGGCGCGCGCCGCTGCTGGCCTTGTGCAAAGCGCAGGGCATCTGCGGCAGCCTGCTGCTGGCCCCGGAGGGGGTGAACGGCACCATCGCAGGTCCGCGGGCCGGTATCGACGCGGTGCTGGCGCATCTGCGGGGCTGGCCGGGTTTCGCCGGGCTGATCCACAAGGAAAGCACCGCCGCCACCGCCCCCTTTGGCCGCATGAAGGTGCGGCTGAAGCGCGAGATCGTCACCATGGGCCAGCCGGACGTGGACCCCACAGCGGCGGTCGGTCATTACGTCGCGCCCGAGGACTGGAACGCGCTGATCACCGCCCCTGATGTGGCCGTGATCGACACCCGCAACGACTATGAGGTGGCGATCGGCACCTTTGCCGGTGCCATCGACCCCGGCACCGCCAGCTTCCGCGACTTTCCCGCCTGGTGGCAGGCCAACGCGCACCGCTTTCACAACAAGCGCATCGCCATGTTCTGCACCGGCGGGATCCGCTGCGAGAAGTCGACCAACTATCTGATCGCGCAAGGCGTCGAACAGGTGTTCCACCTGCAAGGCGGGATCCTGAAATACCTCGAGGAGGTGCCGCAGGACGACAGCCTGTGGCAGGGCGCCTGCTTCGTCTTTGACGAACGGGTCAGCCTGATCCACGGCCTGCGCACCGGCGATCACAGCCTGTGCCGCGCCTGCCGGCGCCCGCTTGACGCCGCCGACCGTGCCGATCCCCGCTATGAGGAAGGCGTGACCTGCCCGCATTGCGCCGCCACCCAGACCGAAGCCGACCGCACCCGTTTCCGCGAACGTCAGCGCCAAGTCGCCCTGGCCGCCGCGCGGGGCCAGCGACATATTGGCACTGCGGTGCCAATTCCTGCGGAGGAGTGAGTATTTTTGCAAAGAGGAAGCCCCTTCCGCTTTGCCCAAATACTCATCCGCCCCCCGCCCCTAGCCCCGGTCGTTGAAATAGTTCCAGACCGTTTCGGCCATCGCATTCGAGATGCCGGGAACCTCTTGCAGATCGCTCAGGCCCGCGCGGCTGACCGCCTTGGCCGATCCGAAATGCGCCAGCAGTGCGCGCTTGCGGGTCGCGCCGATGCCGGGGATGTCGTCCAGCGGGCTGGCGGTCACGGTCTTGGCGCGGCGCGCGCGATGTGCGCCGATAGCCCAGCGGTGCGCCTCATCGCGCAGGCGCTGGATGAAGTACAGCACCGGATCATTGCGTTGCAGCGCAAAGGCGGGGCGACCGGGGCGGTGGAACTCCTCCTTGCCGTGGTCACGGTCGACGCCTTTGGCGACCCCGATCAGCGGGATGTCGGCCACGCCCAGATCGGCCAGCACGGCAGCGACCGCACTGATCTGGCCTGCGCCGCCGTCGATCAGCAGAAGGTCGGGCCAGGCATCGCTGCTGCGGCCGGGGTCTTCCTCGATAAGGCGGGTGAAGCGGCGGGTCAGCACCTCGCGCATCATGCCGAAATCGTCGCCAGGGGTGATCTCGGTGCCCTTGATGTTGAACTTGCGATACTGGCTTTTGACAAAGCCCTCTGGCCCCGCCACGACCATGCCGCCCACCGGCTGGGCGCCCTGATTGTGGCTGTTGTCGTAAATCTCGATCCGGCTGGGCGGGCCATCCAGATCGAAGGCCTGCGCCAGCCCCGCCAGCAGCCGCGCTTGGGCCGCACTTTCCGACATCCGCCGCCCCAAGGATTCCCGCGCGTTGCGACGCGCGTTTTCCACCAGCTCGGCCTTTTCCCCGCGCCGTGGCACCGCGACCTCGACCTTGCGGCCCGCGCGTTCGGCCAGCATTGCGGCGGTCAGGTCGGCATCCTCGGGATCATGCGACAAAAGCACCAGACGCGGCGGCACCTTGCCGTCATAGAACTGCGCAAGGAAGGCCTGCATCACCTCGGCTTCATCCGCGCCGGCACCGGTGCGCGGGTAAAAATCGTGATTGCCCCAACTTTGGTTGGCGCGGATGAAGAACACCTGCACGCAGGCCTGCCCGTTTTCCAGATGCAGCGCGATCACATCCGCCTCGGCCACGCCCTGCGGGTTGATGGTCTGGCTTTGCTGCACGGCGGTCAGCGCCTTGATCCGGTCGCGCAAAGCGGCGGCGCGTTCGTATTCCATCGCCTCGGCGGCATCGCCCATCTGCCGGGCCAGATCGGCCTGGATGCGGGTGGATTTGCCCTGCAGGAAATCTTCGGCATCCGTGACCAGATCGCGGTAATCGGCCAGGCTGATCTTGCCCACGCAAGGCCCCGCACAGCGCTTGATCTGATACAGAAGGCAGGGTCGGGTCCGGCTTTCCAGCACCGCATCGGTGCAGGACCGCAGCCCGAACACCCGCTGCAACTGGTTCAGCGTCCGATTGACCGCGCCCGCACTGGCGAAGGGGCCGTAATAGTCGCCGGTCTCGGTCTTGGCACCGCGATGCTTCTTGATCTGGGCAAAGTCATGGCCCTTGGCGACAAGGATATTCGGGAAGGATTTGTCGTCGCGCAGCAGCACGTTATAGCGCGGCTTCAACTGCTTGATCAGGTTCTGCTCCAGCAGCAGGGCCTCAAGCTCGGTCCGGGTGGTCAGGAACATCATGCTGACGGTTTCAGCGATCATCCGGCTGATGCGTCCGGAATGGCCGGTGGCCCGCGCGTAATTCGACACCCGCGCCTTGAGGTTGCGGGCCTTGCCGACATACAGAACCTCGCCCTTGGCATTCAGCATCCGGTAGACCCCGGGCGAGCTGTCGAGCAGCCGCAGGTAATCAGCGATCACAACGGCACCGGCACGACGCGGCGCTGCGGCGTCGGGATCAGGGCTGGCAGGCGGGTCAAGATCGGTCATCGTCGGGCCATCGTGATTCTACCCAGGGCTGCAATGGCAGCCCGGCGGATGCAAGGGTCAAGCTGTCCACGGAATCTGTGGATAAGTCTGTTGGAAATCTTGGGGCAGCCGGAAAAAATCCTGTGTTTCAGCACCTTCAGATGCTTTGCCTAAAAAATAGGCAGATTTGCAGCCCATTGAAAACACAGCGTTTTTTATTGCGCGACGAGCAAGCACCTGATTTCCTTCACGGATTCTTAACGGCTTTGTCAGCTTTCCGTTACAAGTGGACAAGTTGCCGCGGCGTCCCTCTTGGCCGGGGTCAATGATCAAGAATGTCCGGGGTCTGCCAGGCCAGATGCTGCCCGCCATCGGTGCAGATCAACTGGCCGGTGACCGAGGGCGCATCGAGGAAATAGTTCAGCGCCGCGCAGACATCATCGGGGTTTGCGCCGCGTTGCAGAAGCGTCGCCGCCCGCTGCCGGGTAAAGTGGTCCAGCGACTGCCGCGCGCCTTGCAGGGTCGGGCCGGGGCCGATGGCATTCACCCGCACATGCGGCGCCAGCCCCTGCGCCGCCGTCCGCGTCAGGGCCCACAGCGCCATCTTGGCCAGAGTATAGGTCGAAAAGGCCGGGGTCAGTTTCAGCACCCGCTGATCCAGCATGTTGACGATCAGCGCGCGGGCGCGCGGCTCATCCCCGGAAAGATCGGCGCGGGGGGCTTGGGCCGCGAAATCCTGGGTCAGGATATAGGGGGCGCGCAGGTTCGACTGGAAATGCCGGTCCCAGCTGTCGCGGGTGGCCGTCTCGATCGTGTCATATTCAAAGATCGAGGCATTGTTGACCAGCACGCTGAGCGGCCCAAGCGCCTGGGCGGCCTTAGCCACCACGCGCCCGGTCTGGGCATCATCCAGCAGGTCGGCCTGCACAACGACGGCGCGCACGCCAAGGGCGCGAGCCTCGGCTGCGACCTGCTCGGCGGCGTCGGTGGATTGGTGGCAATGGATCGCCACGTCCAGCCCGCGCCCGGCCAGCGACAGCGCCATGGCGCGGCCCAGCCGATGCGCGGCCCCGGTGATCAGCGCGGCGCCCATCAGATCAGCACCCAGACATAGGCGGCATAAAGCGCCACCAGCCCCGCGCCAAGCGCCCGCCCTATCGGCCAGCCGCGCCACAGGAACGGCCCGATCAGCAGCGCGGTGCCCAGCATCACCCACAAGTCCAGCCGCAGCAACTCGGGCGGCACCGGCAGGTTGCCGACCAGGCCGGCCACGCCGATGATGCCCAGCAGGTTGAAGATGTTCGAGCCGACGACATTGCCAAGCGCCACATCCGCCCGCCCCCGCAGCGCCGCCATGACCGAGGTCATCAGCTCGGGCAGCGAGGTGCCGACCGCGACCAGCGTCAGCCCGATCACCGTTTCACTGATCCCCAAGGCGCGGGCGATGTCGGTGGCGCCGTTGACCAGCAGTTGCGCTCCGACGGGCAGGCCGATCAGCCCGCCGATCAGCAGCGCGGCAATCATCATGGGCGACATGTGGCCATCGGCGCCCTCGACCGCCGCCTCGGCCTCACGCGCGGCGCTGCGGTGGGCAAGGGCGTCGCGGATCTGATCCCAGACCATCAGCCCCAGCCCGCCCAGCAGGATCAGCGCGTGCCACCAGGTGAACGGCCCGGCAAATGCCAGGGCGATGAACAGGACCGAGGCCGCCACCATGATCGCCCAGCTTTTGCGCAGGTCATGTTCATCGGTGCGGATGGCCGAGATCAGCGCCGGGATCCCCAGCACCAGCAGGATATTGGCGATGTTCGAGCCGACGACATTGCCCAAAGCCAGCCCCGGCGCGTCGCCCAGAACAGCGGCGACCGAGACGATCATCTCGGGTGCGGAGGTGCCAAAGGCCACGACCGTCAGCCCGACGATCAGCGCCGGGATCCCCAACCGCAGCGACAGGTTGACCGCGCCGCGCACCAGGAGCTCACCCGCCACGACCAGCAGGATCAGGCCCGCCACCACCAATGCCACGCTGACCAGCATGATCGCCCCCTATTTCCGCAACCGCCAGCCACCGATCCAGGCGATCAGCGCCATCACCACCAGAAAGACCAGAACCGCCTTGACCATATCAGCGCCACCCCGAAAACGTGCCGGGATCGCGCAGCGCGGTCTCGGCCCGGTCCAGCACGCCATCGGCCAGATCAACGCCCAGCCGCCGGAACCACGGACGCCGCGCGGCATGGGTGACAAAGCGGATGTCATCGCCAAACAGCTCGCGCATCTTAGGTTCCAGATGGGCAATGCCGTCGATCAGGCCCAGTTCGGCGGCCTGCGTGCCGACCCAGACATCGCCGGTGAAAAGATCGCGCGCGGCGTCCAGCCGGTCGCCACGCCGCGACCGCACCCAATCCTTGAAGGCTGCGTGCATCGGCTCCAGCAGCGCCTTCAGCCGGGCCACATCCTCGGGCTTTTCGGGGCGGAACGGGTCCAGGAAACTTTTCGATCCGCCCGCGGTATGCACGCGCCGCTCGATCCCGTGCCGGGCGATCAGATCGGACAAGCCGAAGCCCGCCGAGATCACCCCGATCGAGCCGATGACCGAGGTCGCATCCGCCCAGATCCGATCCCCCGCGCAAGCCAGCCAATACCCGCCCGAGGCCGCCATATCCTCGACGAACACATGCACAGGCACGTCATGCTTGTCGGCCAATCGCCGGATGCGCGCCGCGATCAGCGACGACTGCACCGGCGATCCGCCGGGCGAATTGATGACGATGGCCACCGCTACCGGCTTGCGCGCGAATGCCGCCGCCAGCAGGGGCGCCACGCCCGCATCGGTCAGCCCGGCACCCGACAGCCGCCCGGTCGCGCCAATCGGCCCGGACAGTCGCACGACACTGACCCGCGCGCGGCGGCCGAGAAAGGGAATACGCCATTTCATCCGCCCGATGTAGGCCGCCCCGCCCCCGATCACAAGGCGCGCGCCCTGCTGCTTTCTTCTTGGCAGAAATATCCCGGGGGAAGGCCGCGGCGCGACCGGGGGCAAAGCCCCCCTGCCCTAGCGGGCCTGCCAGGCCGCCAGGATATAGCGCGCAGTCATCAGATCCAGATGCGCGCCGCCGCCATTCTTGCAGATGGTGATCGCCTGATCGTCGGGCCGCCGAAAGCCGCCACTGGCCAGATCATAGTAATCCGCGCGCACATCGCCCGGCCCGATCACGCCGCGCGCAATCGGGTCTTTCAGCTCACCGATATGGGCGATGGTGGTGGCGCGGCTGTCGACAAAGATCGCGGCGCGGCGCAGGGCGGTGTCGTCGACCTCGCGCATGTCGGGGCGAAAGGCGCCGATCAGGTCCAGATGGGTGCCCGGCGAAAGCCACTCGCCCCGGATCACCGGCTGGGTCGCCATGGTGCAACTGGCGATCAGATCGGCCCCGGCGACGGCCTCGGCCAGATCGGGCGCGACCTGGGCATCCATGTCGCGCGCCAGGCGTTCGGCGCCATCCGCGCTGCGGTTCCAGATGCTGACGGCAATGCCCGGAAAGGCCGCGCGATAGGCCGCGATCATGCTGGCTGCCACCGCCCCCGCGCCGACGATCAGCGCCCGCCCGGCATCGGGCCGCGCCAGATGCCGCGCCGCCAGCAGGCTGTCGCCCGCCGTCTTCCAGCGGGTGACCAGGTGAAAGTCGATCAGCGCCTCGGGTCGGCCATCGCGGTCATCATAGAGGGTGACCGAGCCGTTGACGGCGGGCAGCGCGCGGGTGCGGTTGCCCGGCATCACCGTCGCCGCCTTGACCGCCAGCCCCAACCCGTCGATCCAGGCCGATCGGGTCAGCAGCGTGTCGGCGCCGCGATACAGGAACGTGTCCGCCACTTCGGCGCGCGGCAGCGCATGGGCGGCCTCGATCGCCTCGGTCAGGGCGACCCAATCCAGCAGCTCTTCGGCCTCGGGTCCGACGATCTCGATGCTCATGCGGCCTCCGCTTCGCTCAACAGCCCCGCCGCGACCAGCCGGTCTGCCCAACCCTGTGGCCCGTCGAACAGATGCGTCTGCCAGCCCCGCGCTGCCGCCTGGGCAATATTGTCGGCGCGGTCATCGGTGAACAGCAGGTCACCGGGGCGGATGCCGCAATCTTCCTCGACCGCCTGATAGATCGCGGGGTCCGGCTTGATCACCCCCAGATGACCCGAGACATAGGCGCGGTCGAACTCGGTCAGGAAGGGATAGTGGCGGCAGGCCAGATCAAAGGTCTGGATGCCGAAATTGGTCAGCGCGAACACCGGCACACCCTTGGCGCGAAGGGCGCGCAGCAGCCGCACGGAATGGTCGATCGCCGGGCTGGCCATCTGCAACCAGTCGTCGTGCCAGCGCAGGATCTCGACCCGCCATTCGGGATGGGCATCGGCCATCGCCTGCACGGTGGCATGGAAATCCTGCCCCCGGTCGATGCCGTCATTCATGCCGTGCAGATCCAGCGCTGCGAACATGGCGCTGCGGCGATCGGGACCGATAATCCGGTCATAATGGCGTTCGGGGTTCCATTCGATCAGCACATTGCCGATGTCGAACACGACGGCGTTGACGGCCATGTTACCTCCGCAGAAGGTGGTCGAGGGCTTGCAGGAAACGCGCCCGATCGGCCTTTGTAAACCCCCGGCCACCGCCCTTGGGGCCGCCGGTCGGGTCGGCTGCGCGCAGATCGGCCATCAGATCGCGGGTAGCCAACGCGGGGCCGATATTGGCGGGCGTCAGGGTGCTGCCATCGGGGCGCAGCACGCGCGCGCCCGCCTCGATCGCGCGGGCGGCCAGCGGCAAGTCGGTCGTCACCACCACGTCGCCCGCCCCCGCATGGGACGCGATATGGATATCGGCGGCATCGGGGTCGGCCGGCACATAGACCATCTGCACCAGCGGATGCTGCGACGGTCGGATGCCCCCGTTCGACACCATGCGAACCGCGACACCGTGGCGGATCGCCACCGCCTCGGCCTCGGCCCGCACCGGGCAGGCATCGGCATCGACCCACAGCATCATGACGTCACCCAGGCGATCACCAGCGGCACGGTCAGGATGCTGACCGCGGTCGAGATCAGGATCGCCGCCGACACCCGATGCAGCGCCACCTGATAATGCGCGGCCAGCATATAGACATTGCCCGCCACCGGCAGCGCGGCGGCAGCGATCATCACCCCGGCGGCAAAGGGGTCGACGCCGAACAGCATGAGCGCGGCAATGCCGACGGCCAGCGGGTGCAGCACCAGCTTGGCCAGCGACAGCCAGGCGGCGGGGCCGATGCGTTCGGATGCCTCACGCACGGCCAGCGAGGCACCGATGGCAAACAGCGCGCCGGGCGTGGCGGCAGCGCCCAGCAGGGTGACGAACTCGGCCAGCGGCGCGGGCATCGGCGCGCCGGTCGCGCCCCAGGCCAGCCCCGCCGCCATCGACACGATCATCGGATTGCGCAGCACTCCCAGCCCCAGCCGGGCCAGGTTCACCCGGCCCTCACGCGTCGCGGTGATCAGCGCGGTGATCAGCACCGAGAACACGATCATGTCGATGGTAAGCACCATCAGCACCGGCGCCGCCGCCGCAGGCCCCAGCAGCACCACCAGCATCGGCACGCCCAGAAAGCCGGTGTTGCCGGTCATCGCGGTATGGGCCTCCATCGCGGCATCGGCAAAGGGCTGGCGGCGGGCGCGGGCCACGGCGAAGCCCAGCAGCCAGACCACGCCCGACCCCAGCAGATAGGCCGCCACAAAGCGCGCATCGAACAGGCTGGCCAGATCCAGCCCGGCGGCAAAGCGGAACAGCATCGCCGACAGCGCGAAATAGAACACGAACTTCGTCAGCCAGCCGGTCGCCTCGGCCGGGAAAAACCGGCTGCGCCCGGCCAGCCAGCCAAGGCCGATCAGCGCGAAAAACGGCAGGGTCTTCAGAAAGATCGGCAGCATGGCGGTTCCGTGACTTGCCGCCACGGTTTCACGCGCCGGGCGGGATTGCAAGCCGCCCCGCCCCGCGTCAGGATTGCCGAAACGGAGGTGCGCATGAAACCCGGTCCGCTGAATCTGATCACCGATGTCGCGGGCCTGCGGGTCGGGCAGGCATCGGATGCGCGGCTGAAATCCGGGGTCACGGTGCTGGTGGGCGAGGCGCCGCTGACCGCTGCCGTGGCGGTGATGGGCGGGGCGCCCGGCACGCGTGAGACCGACCTTCTGGCGCCCGACAAGCTGGTTCAGGGGGTTGATGCACTGGTGCTGGCGGGCGGGTCGGCGTTCGGGCTGGCCGCCTGCGACGGCGTGGCGGCCGGGCTGCGCGCACAGGGGCGCGGCTTTGCGGTCGGCGATCAGCTTGTGCCGATCGTGCCGGGCGCGATCCTGTTTGACCTGCTGAACGGCGGCGACAAGGGCTGGGACGACAACCCCTATCCCGCGCTTGGTCGCGCGGCCCTGAACGCCGCCGCGCGCGACTTTGATCTGGGGACTGCGGGCGCAGGGCATGGCGCGACGACCCATGGTCTGAAGGGCGGGATCGGATCGGCGTCGATCGTACTGGATCGCGGCTTCACAGTGGGCGCCCTGGTCGCGGTCAACAGCCTGGGATCGGTGATCCGCGGCAACGGGCCGGGCTTCTGGGCCAGCGACTGGGAAATGGGGGCCGAGTTCGGCGGGTTGGGCACGCAGGGCCGCCCCGATCCGGGTGCCGAGCCGGTGATGGGCAAGGGGCCGGGCCAGGCCACCACGATCGCCACCATCGCAACGGACGCGGCGCTGACCAAGGCCGGTGCCCAGCGGCTTGCGGTGGCCGCCCACGACGGGATGGCGCGGGCCATCGTGCCGTCGCACACGGTGCTGGATGGCGATCTGGTCTTTGCCGCGGCGACCGGCGCGCGCCCCCTGGCCGATCCGGTGGCCGATGCCTTTGCCCTGGGCCATGCGGCGGCGGCCTGTCTGGCCCGTGCCATTGCCCGCGCCGTCTATCACGCCCGCCCCGAACCCGGCGACCCCCTTCCGACCTGGCGGCAGCGGTTCGGCAGATGAACAAGGGCGGCACCCGAAGGTGCCGCCCTGTTCCGCGTTTGCCGGAGGGATCGGCTTAGCGGTAGATGTAGACGATCTTGCGCTCGCCCGGCTCGACCAGAACGGTCTGGCCGTTGATGACCAGATAGCGATATTCGCTGTCCGGGATTTCATGCAGCGTCACGCTGTCGGGAATGCCCGCACCGACGACGACTTCGCCATCCAGATAGACCGGGTCAACCTTGTGCTCGGTCACATAGGTGGTCACGGTCTGGGTCGGCTCGGCCACGTCACCGGCGACGGCACCGGCCATCGCACCGACGGCAGCCCCGATCGGCCCGGCGATCAGCGCACCGGCAATGGCACCGGTCACGCCGCCGGCGGTCGCACCCTCGCCGGTTTTCGGCGCGGTGTATTCAATCACCTGCACGCCGGCTTCCTGGCGATGCGGATAGATCGATTCCACCGTGTCGCCCTTCGGCACGGTCAGGTAGTCGGCATAGGCCCAGCCTTCCAGCTTTTTACCGTCCTCGGCGGTATAGGCCACCTGACACCAGTTGGCGGTGTCGATGCAGCCGACGATCACCGCGTCCTTGCCGCCCGGAATGGCACCGATCACGTTGTGCTGGACACCGGGGCCAGAGCGGACGTTCAGGTCCATCGCAGCGGTGGCGGTGGTTTCAGCCATCGCCGCACCGGCAAACATCAGGGTGGCAATTGCACTGGTCATAAGCGTCTTGCGCATGGCAGTTCCTTTCTGGATTGGCGGGCTGGCAGGCCCGGCCGTTTTACTGCCACTCAACTTCGGCGGTGCGAAAGCGTTCCCGCCGCTCACCGATCCGTGACCGGTGCGGCGCGGCCCGCCCGCCACTGGACAAGCCCGCGCGCGCCGTGTTTGCTGACCCCGTCGCAGAGGAGCGTTGCCATGGCCGAGACCAACCTGAAGTCGCTGTTGAAAGACCCCACCCTGCTGCCGGACCGCGCCTTTGTCGCCGGTGAATGGGTTCAGGCCGACAGCGGCGCGCGCTTTGATGTGGTGAACCCGGCGCGCGGCGACGTGATCGCCAGCGTCCCCGATCTGGGCCGCGCCGAGACCGCCCGCGCCATTGCCTCCGCCGCCGAGGCGATGAAGGACTGGGCCGCACGCACCGGCAAGGAACGCGCCGCGATCATGCGCCGCTGGTTCGACCTGATGATGGCCAATCAGGATGACCTGGGCACGATCCTGACCGCCGAGATGGGCAAACCCCTGGCCGAGGCCAAGGGTGAGATCGCCTATGGCGCCGCCTTCATCGAGTTCTTCGGCGAAGAGGCCAAGCGCGTCTATGGCGAAACCATTCCCGGCCATCAGCGTGACAAGCGCATCACCGTGTTGAAACAGCCGATCGGGGTGGTCGGCTCGATCACGCCCTGGAACTTTCCCAATGCGATGATCACCCGCAAATGCGGCCCCGCACTGGCCGTGGGCTGCGGCTTTGTCGCCCGCCCCGCTGCCGAAACGCCGCTGTCGGCGCTTGCGCTTGCGGTGCTGGGCGAACGCGCGGGCCTGCCCAAGGGCATCTTCAGCGTCATCACCTCGACCCAGTCCAGCGCCATCGGCAAAGAGTTCTGCGAAAACCCGCTGGTGCGCAAGCTGACCTTCACCGGCTCGACCGAGGTGGGCCGCATCCTGCTGCGTCAGGCCGCCGATCAGGTGATGAAGTGCAGCATGGAACTGGGCGGCAACGCGCCCTTCATCGTCTTTGACGACGCCGATCTGGATGCGGCGGTTGATGGCGCGATGATGTCGAAGTTCCGCAACAACGGCCAGACCTGCGTCTGCGCCAACCGCATCTATGTGCAGGCCGGGGTCTATGACGCTTTTGCCGAAAAGCTGACGGCTGCGGTGCGCAAGCTGAAGGTCGGCGACGGGCTGACCGAAGGGGTGACAACCGGGCCGCTGATTTCGGCCGATGCCGTTGAAAAGGTTGAAGAGCATATCGCGGACGTGATCGCGGGCGGCGGCAAGGTCGTCACCGGCGGTGCGCGTCATGATCTGGGCGGCACCTTCTTTCAGCCGACCGTGGTGACCGGCGTCACCCAGGACATGAAGGTCGCGGTCGAGGAAACCTTCGGCCCCGTCGCCCCGCTGTTCCGCTTTGAGACCGAGGCCGAGGTGATCGAAATGGCCAATGCCACGATCTTCGGTCTGGCCAGCTATTTCTATGCCCGCGACATCGGCCGCATCACCCGCGTGCAAGAGGCGCTGGAATACGGCATCGTCGGGGTGAACACCGGCATCATCTCGACCGAGTTGGGGCCGTTCGGCGGCGTCAAGCAATCGGGCCTCGGGCGCGAGGGCAGCCACCACGGCATCGATGACTTCCTTGAGATGAAATATATCTGCCTGTCGATCTAGCGAATTAACGCGTCCTTAGGGCGAATCACCTAACCCTTGCCGTAACCGTAGCAAGGGAGATGGTAATGTTTGGCAAACGACGCGTCGGCGCAGATCTGGAGACAGCCGGGCTGCTGCAAGCCCTGGATCGTGCGCAGGCAATGATCTGGTTCAGCCCCGATGGCACCGTGCTGGAGGCGAACCAGAACTTTCTGGACGCCATCGGCTATCGGCGCGACGAGATCGTGGGGCGCCATCATTCGATATTCGTCGAACCTGCCTATGCGGCCTCGGCCGAATATCGACACTTCTGGGAACGGCTGCGCGCCGGCGATCTGCACCGCGACACCTTTCCGCGCATCCGCAAGTCGGGCGATGTGCTGTGGATTGAGGCCAGTTACAACCCGGTGATCGGCCCGGATGGCCGCGTGGTCAAGGTGGTGAAGTTTGCCACCGACGTCACCGCATCCAAGCTTGCCGCCGCCGATGCCCAGGGCAAGATCGCGGTTCTCAACCAGGCTCAGGCGATGATCGAGTTCACGCTGGACGGCATCATCCTAACCGCCAACGACCTGTTCCTGAAATCGACCGGCTATCGCCTGGATGAGATCGTAGGCCAGCACCACCGCATCTTCATGCGTCCGGCCGAGGCCAAAGGCGCGGCCTATGTGACCTTCTGGAAGGCCCTGGTCCAGGGCGAGGCGCAGGACGGCGACTTCGTGCGCCTGACCCGCGACGGGCATGAAATCACCTTGCGCGCCACCTATTCACCGGTGCGCGGACCGATGGGCGATCTGGTGAAGGTCGTCAAGATCGCCCGCGACGTGACCGCGCTGCGCAACCAGATGGCCGATGCCGCCGGTCAGCTTGCCGCGATTTCGCGCGCCCAGGCCGTGATCGAGTTCGACATGACCGGCAATATCCTGCGGGCGAATGACAATTTCTGCACCGCCCTTGGCTATCGCGCGGATGAGATCGTCGGGCGTCACCATTCGATCTTCGTGCGCCCCGATGAGGTGACAAGCAGCAGCTATCATGAGTTCTGGGCAGCGCTTGGCCGCGGCGACTTTCAGGCTGCGGAATATCTGCGGATCGGCAAGGGCGGGAAAGAGGTCTGGATCCAGGCCAGCTACAACCCGATCTTCGACCCCGAGGGCCGCGCCTTCAAGGTCGTCAAATATGCGACCGACATCACCGCGCAAAAGCGTGCGATCCAGACGATCCGCACCTGCATCAGCCAACTGGCCGAAGGCGATCTGACCGGTCGCATCGACCAGTCCTTCCCCGCGGAATACGAACAGGTCCGTCACGACCTGAACGGCATGACCGCCCATCTGGGCGATGTGATGATGGCCGTCACCGACCGCGCCCACCAGATTCAGGGCCAGGCCGAGGACATCAAGTCCGCCGCCGCCGATCTGTCGCGCCGCACCGAACAGCAGGCCGCCACGCTGGAAGAAACCGCAGCCGCCATTGATGAGATGACCTCATCCATCAAATCCGCCTCGGATGGCGCGGCCCAGGCCAGCCGGGTCGTGGAAACCGCGCGCCAAAACGCCGACAGCAGCGGCGCCGTGGTGCGCCAGGCGGTCGAGGCGATGGGCGAAATCGCCGAGGGGTCCAAGCGCATTTCGTCGATCACCTCGGTCATCGAGGAAATCGCCTTCCAGACCAACCTGCTGGCCCTGAACGCGGGTGTCGAGGCCGCCCGCGCGGGCGAAGCCGGGCGCGGCTTCGCCGTCGTCGCCTCCGAGGTGCGCGCACTGGCGCTGCGGTCATCGGATGCCGCGCGTGAAATCGCCGGGCTAATCTCGGAATCCGGCGATCAGGTGCGGCGCGGAGTCGATCTGGTCAACCAGGCGGGGGCGGCGCTGGACAGCATCCAGACCTCGGTGCGCGAAATCCATCTGCGCGTGACTGACATTGCCACCTCGTCCCAGGAACAGGCCGCCGGTCTGGCCGAGATCAACATCGCCGTGAACCATCTGGACCAAGTGACCCAGCAGAACGCCGCGATGACCGCCCAGACGAATGACGCGACGGCCGGCCTGTCCGAGGTTGCGGATCGCCTGGCCCAGGATATGAGCCAGTTCCAGCTTCCCGCCATGTCGCCAGGCGCACGCAATAGTAACGGCGACAACACCCATTGGGCGGCTTAGACCATCGGCCTGTGCGACCTCGGCTGGCGCGCGCATCAAGCGCGTGCCACGCCGAACCCAAGGACGTCGCGTGACTGATGAAGTGGCGTCGTGGCAAGGCGAAGCTGGATTGCGTTCACGCGGCGATCTGGCGCGTAGCCGCCCCGGACGGAGCGCGCGAAACACGCCAGCCCTAGGCGTCCCGCCTCGGCGAGGGCGCCTTGG
The DNA here is from genome assembly GCF_041927815.1 of Paracoccus zhouxuedongae. Taxonomy (NCBI): domain Bacteria; kingdom Pseudomonadati; phylum Pseudomonadota; class Alphaproteobacteria; order Rhodobacterales; family Paracoccaceae; genus Paracoccus; species Paracoccus zhouxuedongae. The sequence goes on along the minus strand of NZ_JBHFHM010000001.1, from coordinate 25,687 downwards.
TGCGGCCTCGCCCCGGGTCAACGTGTAGCGCAACCCGGCTACCGGCCCTTGGCACGTTCCACATCGCCAGGCCGCAAGGTTGCGGGCGAAAGGCAGCGGATAAAACAAAGCCGGTTCGCGACCACGCAAGGCGCATGGCCAACCAGCAACAGCGGCGGGCCGCGCTACGGAAAAACCGGCGCGCTGTTTCGGAAAGGAAAGGGCGCACAGGTTGCAGCAGCTCGCCCCGTATCGGGCGCTGTATCGCCACTTTACCCCGGAGCAGTGTAACTTCGCCCTAGAGTAGAGCAACTTCGCCCCGGAAGAACCTCCAACCCGGCGCGCGCGACCGCCCCTTCCCACGCCCGACACCGCGATGTCGCAAGGTTTCACGCGAACGCAGGGGGGTGAACGAAAGCCGAGCGACGGTCACGCCAACCGGCGCGCCAGCTGGAAACACATGCCGGGCGCGCCACGAAATGATCGACACTCTGATTCCGACCGGAACAGGCCCAAGCGTTACAGCAGCCCGCCCCGTATCGGGCGCTGTATTGTCACTTTACCCCGAAGCAGTGCAACTTCGCCCCGGAAGAACCTCCAGTCCGGCGCGCGCGACCGCCCCTTGGCATGTCCGACGCCGCGATGTCGGAAGGCTGCACGCGAACGGTGACGGGCGATCGAAAACGACGGCAGCCGGTGAACGCAAACCGGGTCAAGGTCACGCCAGGCGCCCCCGACGGAACCTGGCAAGGTTGTTGACGAACAGGCGCGGCGACGCGGAACATGGTGCCATCGCACTCATCCTGCCGGACGATGCAGTCAGACAGGCAAGGCCAAGCAAGAAAGGGCCATCCATTCAGTGCGAAACGCTGGCTATCGGGCGACGCAGCGATGGCTGGAAACGGTGCGGATCGGCAGCCTGTCTCGCCCTCGCGATGCCGCAACGCACAAGGTTGGCCACCAGCCCAAGATAGCGGTGCCACGTGGCTTCCGCCCGCATAGCCAGCCAAGCCGACCAATTCGATCGGCCAGGCGCGCCGTGAAAAGGCCGCCCGGTCTGGGCGGCCTGTCATGGATCAGCCGTTCACGCATCCGCCCGTCACCGATCAAACCTTGCGGCGCCCCATCAGCGGGCGCGCGTCGATCAGCGGCGACGGCGGTCGGTGTCGTCCTCGTCCTCATCCTCGGCGTCGCCGGGCAGGTTGAAGAAGCTGTCGGCGTCAGAGTAATCGCGCTTTTCGTCGACTTCCTCGGCCTCATCGGCCTGATCCTTGGCGCCTGAAAGGGTAAAGTTCTCAAGCCCGGCGATAGCGGTCGGCAGGCGGGGTTCCTGGCTCATGCCCAGGCTCGATTCGGTCGAGACCAGCTTGCGACGTTCATCATCGCTCATCACGACGCCCTCGGCGGCCTTCTTCTTGGCCGCCTTCTGCACTTCGGCATCCAGCTCGGTCTGTTTGCACAGGCCCAGGGCGACCGGATCGATCGGCGTAATGTTCTGGATGTTCCAGTGGCTGCGGTCACGGATCGAGGCGATGGTCGGCTTGGTGGTGCCGACCAGCCGCGCGATCTGGGCGTCGGCCAGTTCCGGGTGGAACTTGACCAGCCACAGGATCGAGGCCGGGCGGTCCTGACGCTTGGACAGCGGCGTATAGCGCGGGCCGCGGCGCTTTTCCTCGCCCACGGCGGCGGGGTTGCTTTTGATCCGCAGCTTTTGCAGCGGGTTCGCCTCGGCCGCCTTGATTTCCTCGGCGTCAAGCTGGTTCGAGGCGATGGGGTCGAAGCCCTTGACGCCGGTCGCGACGTCGCCATCGGCGATGCCCTGCACCTCAAGCTCGTGCAGGCCGCAGAAATCGGCGATCTGCTTGAAGCTGAGCGTCGTGTTGTCGACCAGCCAGACGGCGGTAGCCTTGGCCATCAGCGGTTTTGCCATCGGATCACTCCTTTACAAATCTTTCCCGCGCCGGGAAAACGGCTGCGGTCCGGGGTCGTCCCTGGGCCCGCGTGGTCCTCGTTTTCGGGGGATTGTCGGCTATATAGGCGCGAAACGTCCGCAGGAAAAGGAAAAAGCGATGCGTTTGACCCATCTTTGCCTGGGCCTGGCGATGTGCGTGTGGGCGGGCGCGGCAGCGGCGCAGGACCGCGGGCGGGCGGGCGATTTCCATTACTACGTCTTGTCGCTGAGCTGGTCGCCGAACTGGTGCGCGACCACCGGCGATGCGCGCAATGCCGAACAATGCCGCCGCGGCACCGGCCATGCCTTTGTTCTGCATGGACTTTGGCCGCAATACGAACAGGGCTGGCCGCAGGATTGCGCAACCGCGGAACGCGATCCGTCGCGGCGCGAAAGTCAGGCGATGGCCGACATCATGGGGTCGGGCGGGCTGGCCTGGTATCAGTGGCAAAAGCATGGCCGCTGCACCGGGCTGTCGGCCAGGGGCTATTACGACACCGCGCGCGAGGCCGTGGGCCGCATTGCAATTCCCAAGGTTTTCAAGGGCCTGGACCGGGACGTGCGGCTGCCCGCCTCGGTCGTCGAGGAGGCGTTCCTACAGGCCAACCCCGATCTGAGCGCGGACATGATCACCATCACCTGCAGCGACGGCTACATCCAGGAGGCGCGGATCTGCCTGACCAAGGATCTGACGCCGCGGCGTTGCGGATCGGACGCGTTGCGCGATTGCCGCATGACCAATGCCCGCATGGATGCAGTTCGCTGAAATCGCAGGGAAATCGCGTATTTTTCCCGTATCGCGCGCGTCATGTTCGCGTATCTTTTGCGTATCACGTTTGCATCACGCCCGCCGCTTGCGGGACGCTGGAACTTGCATAACCGCAACGCGGCCCTATCTTGCCGCCAATCCATCCTGACAGGAGCATCGCCGACATGGACCTGACCCACCGCGCCAACCCCCACCCGGTTTCGCTGCGAAAGGTCATGTCTGATGCCTGCCACCCCCTCACCCGTTGTCACCCTGTCGGGCCTGTGCTGGTCCACCCCTGACACCACCCCCCTGTTCACCGATCTGAACCTGACCCTGGGCGCCGAACGCATCGGGCTGGTCGGGCGCAATGGCGTGGGCAAGACCACGCTGTTGCGGCTGATCGCGGGCGATCTGGTGCCGCTGGCCGGGTCGGTCCAGACCGCCGGGCGTATCGGCTGGCTGCGCCAAGACGCGGCGCCCGCCCCCGCACAGACGCTGACCGATCTGTTCGGCGCCCGCGCGGCCCTGGCGCTGCTTGACCGGGCCGAGGCTGGCCTGGCCTCTGCCGAGGATCTGGCGCGCACCGACTGGACCCTGCCCGCGCGCATCGAGGCGGCCTTGCTGCGTTGCGGTCTGGCAGTTGAACCCGATACGCCGCTGGCGGCGCTGTCGGGCGGACAACAGACGCGTGCGCGGCTGGCGGCGCTGATCCTTGACGCGCCTGACATGCTGTTGCTGGATGAGCCGACGAACAATCTGGACGCCGAGGGGAGGCAGGCGGTGGCCGATCTGCTGGCGGGCTGGCGCGGCGGGGCGGTGGTGGTCAGCCATGACCGCGCGCTGCTGGACCAGATGGATGCGATCGTCGAGTTGTCGCCGCTGGGTGCGGCGCGGTTTGGCGGCAATTACACCGCCTGGCGCCAGCAGAAGGACATCGAACTGGCCGCCGCCGCGCATCATCTGGACAGCGCGCAGCGGCAGCGCGATCAGGCGGCACGCCGCGCGCAAAAGGCCGCCGAGCGCAAGGCCCGCCGCGACGGGCGCGGCCAGCGCCAACGGGCCACGGGCAGCCAGCCCAAGATCCTGCTGGATGCGGCCAAGGGCCGGGCCGAGGCCAGCCACGGCGCCAATGCCCGCCTGCGCGAAGCCCGGCAGGCCGAGGCGGACGCTGCCCTGACCGAGGCCCGCGCCCGGATCGAGGTGCTGACCCCGCTGCGCATGGATCTGCCCCCGACCGGGCTGCCGACGGGGCGGGTGGTGCTGCGGCTGGCGGGGGTTACGGGCGGCCCCGATCCCGCCGCACCGATCATCCGTGATCTGTCACTGACCCTGACCGGGCCGGAACGGGTGGCGATCACCGGGCCGAATGGTTGTGGCAAGACCACGCTTTTGCGGCTGATCACCGGCGATCTGGCGCCACTGGCAGGCCGGATCGACCGGGGGGGGCCGGTGGCGCTGCTGGATCAGCATGTCAGCCTGCTGGACGCGGAACAGACGCTGCGCGACAACTTCACCCGGCTGAACCCAGGCAAGAACGACCATCAGGCCCGCGCGGCGCTGGCGCGGTTCGGCTTTCGCGCCGAGGACGCGCTGCAAACGGCGGGTGAGCTGAGCGGCGGGCAGCGGCTGCGCGCCGGGCTGGCTTGCACGCTGGGCACCCGCCACCCGCCGCCGCTGCTGATGCTGGACGAGCCGACCAACCATCTGGATCTGGACGCTATCGCCGCGCTGGAATCGGCATTGGCCGGATATGACGGCGCGCTGATCATGGTCAGCCACGACCCGGTGTTTCTGGCCAGGCTGGGGCTGGATCGGGTGATCGACCTGAGCGGTCAGGCCACCCGCAGCACGATCTTGCCGATGTGATCGCCCGCCTCCATCCGGGCGTGGGCGGCGGCGGCATCGGCCAGATCGAAGCTGTGATCCATCACCGGCGCCAACCGCCCCGCCGCGATCATCGGCCAGACGCGGGCGCGCAGCTCGGCGGCGATGGCGGCCTTGGCCAGGTCGGACTGCGGGCGCAGCGTCGATCCGGTCAGCGTCAGGCGGCGGGTCATGATCGGGGCAAAGTTGATCGCGGCCTTCGGGCCTTGCAGGAAGGCGATGTTCACCAGCCGTCCGTCATCGGCCAGGGCCTTGATATTGCGTTCGATATAGCTGCCCCCCACCATATCGAGGATGAGGTTCGCCCCGCCCGCATCGCGCATCACCTGCACGAAATCAGCCTCGCGGTAGTTGATCGGGGTTGCGCCCAGATCGGCGCAGGCGGCGCATTTCGCATCCGACCCGGCGGTCGCCCAGACCCGCGCGCCAAGGGCGCGGGCGATCTGGATGGCGGTCGTGCCGATGCCCGATGACCCGCCATGCACCAGGAACCGTTCGCCCGCCGCCAGCCCGCCGCGCGTCACCACATTCGACCAGACGGTGAAGGTGGTCTCGGGCAGGCAGGCGGCCTGGCGCAGGTCCATCCCCTCGGGGATCGGCAGGCAGTGGCTGGCGGGGGTGACGGCGTAATCGGCATAGCCGCCGCCGGGCAGCAGCGCGCAAACCCGGTCACCGACCGCCCAGCCCTGTGCACCCGCGCCAAGGGCCACGATCTCGCCCGCGCATTCCAGGCCGGGCAGATCGCTGGCACCGGGCGGCGGCGCATAGGCCCCGGCGCGTTGCAGCGCATCGGGGCGGTTGACGCCGGCCCAATGGATGCGGATCAGCACCTGGCCCTGGGCGGGCACCGGCACCGGACGCTGGGTCAGCGACAGCACGTCGGGGCCGCCCGGCGCGGTGATTTCAACGGCGCGCATCATCGTCGGCAGGCTCATCGGGCCACCTTGCCCGGCGCGCGCCGCGGCTCGGGGGCGCGGATCTGCCCGGCCAGCCAGATCGGCCCGGCAAAGATGGTCGAGAGGACCGCGCTGTCGCGAATCTGCTTCTTGGTTTTCTCGAACCGCATCACGCCGTCGATCCGGCGATCCAGAAAATCCCAACTGTCGCGTTTGCCGGGGCTGTCATCGCCCATCCAGAACACCGAGGTCGCGGTATAGACCGTGCCCAGGATCGCCCGCTTGGAATACCAGTTCGCATCGCGCGAGGTATCGCCTAGCCCCGTCCAGATCGTGTCGGCCGTGTCCCAGACCAGTTGCAGGCCCAGCGGCGCCAGATGCGGCAGCGACAGCAGCGCCGCGCCGCGCCGGACGATTTCGGGATCGACGATCTCAAGCCGGTGGCGGACGGCGGCGGCCACGCGGTCGCGGAAGCGCAGATGGGACAGGTCGGTCGTGGCCAGCCAGTCGGCCAAGGCCCGGTCGCCCCGGCGGTGGTATTCGGCGGCCAGATCGGCCGCCCCGCGCGGACAGGCGATTCGCGCCTGCGTCACGTCGATCCCGGCATCGCGGCAGGCGGCCTGAAAGGTATCCTCACCCCAGCCATCAAAGGTGACATGGGGCAGCGCGGCCCCCAGCAGGGCGGCACGGGTGGTGTCGGGCGTCGGATGGGCGGTCACGGCAACCTCCTGAGTTTCTTTTGACAGGCGCGGGCGTCCCTGCTATGGGGGCGCTTCCTGCGATCTATGCAACTTTAACCTAGGAAGGTGGTGACAACCACATGCAGGTCAGCGTTCGCGACAACAATGTCGAACAGGCGCTTCGCGCACTGAAGAAGAAACTTCAGCGCGAGGGGGTTTTCCGTGAAATGAAGCTTAAGCAGCATTTTGAAAAGCCCTCGGTCAAGAAAGCCCGTGAAAAGGCTGAGGCCGTCCGCCGCGCCCGCAAACTGGCGCGCAAGAAGGCCCAGCGGGAAGGCGCGCTTTAAGCGGTTCCTGACGCTGGCGGGTTCGCCCGCAACGATCAAACCACAGAAAAACCCCTGCGTTGCGGGGGTTTTTTCACACAGGCAGGGCGGTTGTCTTGAACACTGTGCGCAGCGCGAAGGATGATTGCATCTGCGCCACGCCGGGCAGCCGGGCAAGGTGCTGGCGGTGGATGCGGGCGAAATCGTCGGTATCCTCGGCCACGACTTTCAGCAGGTAATCGGCGCTGCCCGCCATCAGGTGACATTCCAGCACATCGGGGATCTTGCGCACCTCGCGCTCAAAGGCGTCCAGCAGTTCGTCGGCCTGGCCCGACAGGGTGATTTCGACAAAGACCGTGGTGGGCCGACCGATTCGGCGCGGGTCCAGCAGGGCGACGGTGGCGATCAGATAGCCCTCGGCTTCCAGTCGCTGCACGCGGCGGTGACAGGCCGAGGGCGACAGATGCACGGCCTCGGCCAGATCGGCGCCGGTCAGGCGGGCGTTCTTTTGCAGCAGCGCCAGAATGCGCCGGTCGGTGGCATCCAGTTGGTCGGGCACGCGCGGATTTCCTGCATCAGGGCATTTGGCGCGATGATGCTGCAAGTTTGCCCCGCTTTGCCAGCAAAACTTGCGCCGACAACGCGCCCGGCCTGCGGCAGGATGGGCGCAGGACGGCCCGGCAAGCGGCCGCCAGCACAACAGGGGTGGAAACATGAAGATCGGTTGCCCGAAAGAGATCAAGCCGCAAGAGTTCCGCGTCGGCCTGACCCCCGATGCCGCGCGTGAGGCGGTGGCCCATGGTCACGCCGTTCTGGTCGAGACCGGCGCAGGCGCGGGGTCGGGGTTTGACGACAGCGATTACATCGCCGCCGGGGCCACGATTGCGCCGGATGCGGGCGCAGTCTTTGCGGCGGCGGATCTGATCGTCAAGGTCAAGGAGCCGCAGCCCGCCGAACGCCGGATGCTGCGGCGCGGGCAGGTGCTGTTCACCTATCTGCACCTGGCCCCCGACCCCGACCAGACCCGCGACCTGCTGGCCAGCGGCGTCACCGCCATCGCCTATGAAACGGTCAGCGATGCGCGCGGCGGCCTGCCGCTGCTGGCGCCGATGTCCGAGGTGGCGGGACGGCTGGCCCCGCAGGTCGGGTCATGGGCGCTGCAAAAAGCCAATGGCGGGCGCGGCGTGCTGATGGGCGGGGTGCCGGGCGTGCGGCCTGCCAATGTCGTCATCATCGGCGGCGGCGTGGTCGGCACGGCGGCGGCGCGGGTGGCCGTCGGCATGGGCGCGAATGTCACCGTGCTGGACCGGTCGGTGGCGCGGCTGTCATGGCTGGACGACATCTTCATGGGCAAGCTGACCACGCAATATTCCAGCGCGCAGGCCGTGGCCGATCTGATCCAGCGCGCTGATATGGTGATCGGCGCGGTGCTGATCCCCGGTGCCGCCGCCCCGCGTCTGGTCAGCCGCGCGCAGCTTTCGACGATGCAGCCGGGCGCGGTGCTGGTCGATGTGGCGATCGATCAGGGTGGCTGCTTCGAGACCAGCCGCCCCACGACCCACCACGACCCCATCTATACGGTCGACGGCGTTGTGCATTACTGCGTGGCGAACATGCCGGGCGCGGTGGCGCGCACCTCGACCCAGGCGCTTGGCAATGCGACGCTGCCCTTTGTGCTGGCGCTTGCCGACAAAGGCTGGCGGCGCGCCCTGGGTGATGACGCGCATCTGCGCGCCGGGCTGAACATCCATGACGGGCGGCTGACCTATGCCGCCGTGGGCGCGGCCCTGGGGATCGAGGCGATCACGCCGGACGCGGCGCTGGATCTGTAACTCTGCCCCCCCGCGCAACGAAAAAGGCCCGCCGGGTGGCGGGCCTTTGCGGTCTGTCGGCGGCGCTTAGCGGCGGGCCAGCAGGTCGCGGATTTCGGCCAGCAGCGCCTCGGTCGAGGGGCCGGCTTCCGAGGCGGCTGCCTCTTCCTTCTTGACGGCGGCTTCCTTGATGCGGTTGACCATCTTCACCAGCAGGAAGACGACAAAGGCGATGATCAGGAAGTTGATGACGGCGGTCAGGAACGAGCCATAGGCAAAGACCGGGGCGCCGGCCTCTTTCGCGGCGGCCAGCGTGGCATATTCGCCCGCGCCCAGATTCACGAACAGGTTCGAAAAGTCGATGCCGCCGGTGATCAGGCCGATGATCGGGTTGATCAGGTCGCCCACCAGCGAGGTGACGATGGCGGTAAAGGCGGCACCGATGATGATACCAACGGCCATGTCCATGACATTACCCTTGGCGATGAAATCCTTGAACTCTTTCAGCATGTCTGTCCCTTTCTGGTCGCAACCGTGGGTTGCGTATGTTCAATCAATCGCGGCTATACACCCTTTGGTGTGGCTGGAAACATGATACCTGTAGCCGGGCCAGACGGTCACGGGGAAAAACGCGCCCCCTGGCACCAAAGCGCAACATCGGCACCGCCGACTGTTGCAATCCGATCACCATCTGTCTGAAGGCACGCCATGAATCTGTCAGATTTTCCGATCACACACCGCTGGCCGCCGCGCCGGTCCGATGTCATCCAGCTTTATTCGCTGCCCACGCCGAACGGCATCAAGGTCGGCGTCATGCTTGAGGAATGCGGGCTGGAATATGACGCCCATCGCATCGCCTTTGACCGCAAGGATCAGTTGACGCCCGAGTTCCTCAGCCTGAACCCGAACAACAAGATCCCGGCGATCATCGACCCGAACGGGCCGGACGGGCAGCCGATGGGACTGTGGGAATCCGGCGCGATCCTGATCTATCTGGCCGACAAGACCGGGCGCTTCCTGCCCGCCCAGGGGGCTGCGCGCTACCGCGTTCTGCAATGGCTGATGTTCCAGATGGGCGGCGTGGGTCCGATGTTCGGCCAGTTGGGCTATTTCCACGCCTATGCCGGGCGCGAGATCGAAGACCCCCGCCCGCGCCAACGTTACATCGACGAGGCCCGCCGCCTGCTGTCGGTTCTGGAGGGGCAATTGCAGGGCCGCGATTGGCTGTGCGATGACTACTCGATCGCCGACATCGCGGTTGCGCCCTGGCTGGCGGCGCTGCGTGACGGCTATGACGCTGCCGATCTGGTCGGCTGGGACACGCTGCCGCGCGTGCGCGACTATCTGGACCGGTTCATGGATCGCCCGGCGGTCGCGCGCGGGCGGCTGGCGGCATCCGAGGACGCCTAAGCCCGGCGGCGGCCCGTACCGAGCACGCGCCCGAACAGCCGCCGCAGCCGCTGTTCGGCGCCGTCGATCACGCTGAACAGCGACGGCACAAAGACCAGCGACAGCAGCGTGGACAGCACCAGCCCGCCGATCACCGCGATCGCCATCGGCGCGCGGAAATTGCCGCCCTCGCCGGTGCCAAGCGCACTGGGGATCATCCCGGCGGTCATCGCGATGGTGGTCATCACGATGGGCCGCGCGCGCTTGTGGACGGCATCCAGGATGGCGGCGGTCTTGGGCGTGCCGCGATCCATCGCGGATTTGGCGAACTCGACCAGCATGATGGCGTTCTTGGTGACGATCCCCATCAGCATCAGAAAGCCGATCACCACGGCAAGCGAGATCGAATGCCCGGTCACGAACAGCCCAAGGATCGCGCCGCCGATGGCCAGAGGCAGCGACAGCAGGATGGTGATCGGGGTGACGAAGCTGGCAAACAGCAGCACCAGCACGACATAGACCAGCAGGATGCCCGCGCCCATGGCGGTGCCGAAGGCGCCGAACACCTCGGCCATCACCTCGGCATCGCCGGCGGACTGGATCTGGGTGCCGGGCGGCATGGCGGGGCCTGCCTCGGGCAGCGCCATGATCGCCGTCATCGCCGGACCAAGCAGCGCGCCGGGGGCCAGGTTCGCGGTCACCTCGGTCTTGAAGCGGCGGTCATAGCGGCTGATCTGGGCCGGGCCGACGGCAAAGCCGATGTCGGCCACCGCCGCCAGCGGCACCGGCCCGGCGGTCGAGGGCAGGCGCAGGTTCTGGACCTGTCGCAGGTCGGCCCGCGCCTCGTCCGACAGGCGCACCATGATCGGGATCTGCTGGTCGCCCGAACTGAACTTGGCCAGGTTCGCCTCGCTGTCGCCCAGGGTGGCCACGCGCAGGGTCTGCGCAAGGGTCGAGGCGCTGATGCCCAGTTGTGCGGCGATTTCCGGCTTGGGGGTGATGCGGATCTCGGGTCGGCGCAGGGCGGCGGCACTGGTCACGCCTTCAAGCTGGGGCAGGCCCGACATGGCGCGCACCAGGCCTTCGGCGGCGGCGGTGGCGGCGGCCTCGGTATCGCCCAGCACGCTGATCGTCACGTCGCTTTGGCCGTCTTCGCGCCGGAACGTCACCCGCAGGTCGGGCACGTCGGCAAGCTGATCCTGAAGCCTGCGTTGCAGTTCAAAGCTGGTGTCGTCACGGTCATGGGCGGGGCCGTAATCGACGATCAGCCGGCTTTTGGTGACGTCGCCGCTGCCGCCTTCGACAAACACCTGTTTGACAAAGGGCAGCGCCTGGATCCGCGCCGACAACTGCCGCGACATGGCGGCGTTTTCGGCCAGCGTCGCGCCCGGCGGCAGTTCGATTTCCAGCACCGATTTGCCCATGTCGGCGGGGGGCGCGAATTCGGTCGGCAGCAGCGTGGCCGAATAGATCGAGCCGGCAAAGATCGCCAGCCCCGCCAGCAGCGTCAGCAGCCGGTGTCGCAGGGTCCAGCCCAGAAGGCGCATCAGCCGCGTCAGCAGCCAGCCGTCCTCGGGTTCGTGCAGCGTGTCGGCATTGCGCAGCAGATAGGCCGCCATCATCGGCGTGACGATGCGCGCCACCAGCAGCGAAAACAGCACCGAGATGGCCACCGTCAGGCCGAATTGCTTGAAATACTGCCCGGCGATGCCGCCCATGAAGCTGACCGGCGCGAACACCGCGACGATCGAAAAGCTGATGGCGATCACCGTCAGGCCGATTTCCGTCGCCGCATGTTCGGATGCGTCATAGGCGGATTTACCCATCTGGATATGGCGGACGATGTTCTCGATCTCGACGATGGCATCATCGACAAGGATGCCGGTCACCAGTGTGATGCCCAGCAGGCTGATCATGTTCAGCGTGAAGCCAAGCTGATGGATCACGAAGAAGGTCGGGATGATCGACAGCGGCAGCGCGACGGCGGCGATCAGCGTGGCGCGCCAGTTGCGCAGGAACAGAAAGACGACGATCACCGCAAGCGCCGCGCCTTCGTAAAGCGTCTCCATCGCCTTGTCGAAATTGGCGCGGGTGAACACCGTCATGTCGTCGATCAGGCTGATCTCCAGCCCGGGATAGCGTTCGGACAGTTGCGCCAGCCGTTCGCGCGCGCCGGTCGCAGCCGACAGGTCCGACGCGCCGGATGCGCGCTGCACCGAAAAGGCCACCACGGGCGTGCCGTCCAGCAGCGCAAAGCTGCGCGCCTCGGCCCCGCCATCGCGGACGCTGCCCAGGCTGTCCAGCGGGATGGTGCGGCCCCCGGCGATGGCGATCGGCGTGGCGGCCAGGGCGGCGACGCTGGGTGCCGCGCCAAGCGCGCGGATCGAATATTCGCTGCCCGCCAGGTCGCCGCGACCGCCGCCCAGGTCGATATTGCGCCCCCGCAACTGCTGCGAGACCTCGGCCGCCGTCAGCCCGTGCGCCAGCAGGCGGTCGGGGTCCAGTTCCACCTTGATCTCGCGCGCGGCGCCGCCGATGCGGCTGACCTTGCCGACCTGCGCGATGGTCTGCAATTCGCGCGCGATGACGTCATCGACCAGCCGCGACAGCTCCTCGATGCTGCGGCTGGGGTCGCGCACCGCATAGTTCAGGATCGGCATCCCGGTGACATCCAGCCGTTTGATGACTGGTTCGCTGATGCTTTCGGGCAGGTCCGACCGGACGCTGGCCACCGCGTCCTTGACGTCGTTCAGCGCGCGGTCGCTGTCGGTGGCCAGTTCGAACTCGACGGTGATGGCGGCCAGGCTGTCGCTGGTCGTGGTATGCACATGCCGCACCCCGGCCACGCCATAGATCGCATCCTCGACCGGCTGGGCCACCTGGCCGACCAGTTCGCTGGGCGCGGCGCCCGGCTGGGCGATGGTGACGCTGACGATGGGCAGGTCGATGTTGGGGAAATGCGTGACCGGCAGCGACCTGAAGCTGACCAGGCCGACGATCAGCAGCACCAGAAACAGCGCGATCGGCGGGACCGGGTTGCGGATCGACCAGGTGGCGAAGTTCATGGCGCGGTTCCGCTGGCGGCGTCGACCGGCTGCACCGCATCGCCATCGTTGAAAAACGCCCCGGCGCGGGCCAGCACGGTTTCGCCCTCGGCCAGCCCCTCGCGGATTTCGCGGCGGTCCTGCCACAACAGGCCGGGGGTCACGGGGCGCGTGTGAACAACGCCGTCCTGCACCACCTGCACGACCGCGCCATCGGCCCGTTCCAGCACCGCAGCGGCGGGCACGGTCAGCGCCGGGCGCTTGTCGATCACCACCACGCCGCTGGCAAACAGGCCCGGCCGCAGCCCCTGAACCGGGTCAAGCGCCACGCGCATGTCGCCCAGCCGCGTCACCGGATCGACCGAGGCCGGAACCAGCCGCACCCGGCCCGCCACCGCGCCAACCCCGGCAACCCGCAATTCGGCCGGATCGCCCGCGGCAAGCCCCTGCAAGGCGGTCTCGATCACCTCGGCGCGCAGTTCAAGCTCACCGCCGCCGATCAGCCGGAACAGCGGCTGCCCCGCCGCCGCAGCGACCGCCCCGATCTGCGCATCACGCGCGGTGATGATCCCGGCAACGGGGGCCGTGATCTCGGTCCGGGTCAGGTTCAGGGCGGCGATCTGGCGGGCCGCGTCGGCCTGGGCAAGGGCGGCACGCGCCACCGCCAGCCCGTCGCCCGCCGATGCGGCATTGGCGCGGGCGTTCGCCTCGGCGGCCTCGGCCTGATCCAGCACCGCACGGCTGGCGGTGCCCGAGCGCGACAATTGCCGCGCCCGATCCAGGGCCGCGACCGCCTGTTTCAGCGACGCATCCGCCGCCGCGATCTGGTTGCTGGCCTGCGCCACGCCGGCCTCGGCGCGCTGATATTCGGCTTCGGCCTGGGCCTGCTGGACGCGCAGCGTATCCGCCGACAGCCGCGCCAGAACCTGCCCCGCATCCACCCGGTCGCCCGGCTGGGCCAGCAGTTCGGTCACCTCGAACCCCTGCACCTGCGGATAGATCAGCACCTCGTTCAGGGCGACCAGGGTGCCCGAGACCGGCACCTGATCCTGCACCTCGGCCAAGGCCACCCGCGCCACGGTCGCCGCCGGTGCGGGCGCATCCTGCGCCTGCGCCTGGGCCAGCCCAAGTGCCAGCAGCAGCAGCCACCCGCCAATCATCTTGCCCGTCATGCGTCCCCCACTGCGGTGACGCCCGGTCCGGGCGCAGGCGAAACATAGGCACGCCATCGCGCCACAGCAATGCGCAGCCGCGTGATCGTGGCGTCAGACCGGCAGGGCTGTCGTGGATTTGATCCGCTTCATCGCAAAGGTCGTCGATGACTGCGCCACGCAATCCTGCGCCAGCACCCGGTGCATCAGCAGGCTTTCATATTCGGCCATGTCGGTGACGACGAAATGGATCAGGTAATCCCATTCGCCCGAGGTGGAATAGATCGAGACGATTTCCGGCAGCGTCGTCAGAAACCCCTCGAACGCGCGGCGGGTGGCGGTGTCATGCGCCTTCATCCGCAACTGGCAGAACACATCCAGCCCGCGCCCCACCGCGCGCGGGCTGACGATGCGCACCGCCCGGCCCAGCACGCCCGCCTGTTCCAGCGCCCGCACCCGCCGCCAGCAGGATGCGGGCGAGGATGCGACCCGCGCCGCCAGCTCTGCCTGCGACAGACTGGCATCCTGTTGCAGCGCGGCAAGGATGCGCCGATCCAGATCAGTCAGTTGAACTGATTTCATCATGATCTGTCACCTTGCGAACTGTCCATATCATATCCTGCCGGTTTCTGCGCTGCTTTGAAAGCCCCCGCGCAGGCGGCCGCCCTATCCTGACCCAAGGGAAGAACAGGGGGGATCATCATGGGATTGGCGCGCAAGGATGCGGCGATGCGACAGGGGCGCAGCCCGGCGGATGGTCCCGACTGGGCACGCGCGGCGGGGCTGGTGCTGCTGTCACGCGCGCTGGACACGCTTGAGGAAGGCGAACTGATCCCCGCCGGCAAGATGCGCTATCAGTTCAGCGCGCGCGGGCATGACCTGGCGCAGGTCCTGCTGGGGCAGCATCTGACCGGGCGGCATGATGCGGTCGGCGTCTATTACCGGTCGCGCCCCATGCTTCTGTCGATTGGCGTGACCGCCGAGGAGGCCCTGGCTTCGGCCATGGGCCGCATGGACAGCTATTCCGAGGGGCGCGACATCGGCGTGACCTCGAACTTTCCGAATCTCACCGGATGCAGTGCGCTGCCGATGTCGGGCGGCGTTGGCACGCAATACACGCCGGCCGTCGGCTGGGCGCAGGCGCTGGAATATCATGCCAGCGAACTGGGTTCCGCCGATCATGGCACGTCGATTGCCGTGGCGCTTGGCGGGGATGGGTCGGTCGCGTCGAACGGGTTCTGGTCGGCGCTGACCATCGCCACCACGCAGAAGCTGCCGATGCTGTTCTATGTCGAGGACAACGGCTATGGCATTTCCGTGCCGTCGCGGTTCCAGACGCCGGGGGGCGACATTGCCGCGAACCTGGCCAGTTTCGGCGGGCTGCACATCCTGTCCGGCGACGGCACCGACCCGGCCGAGGCCGCGCGGCTGATCGGTCAGGCGGTCGGCCATGTGCGGTCGCGCAAGGGGCCGTGCCTGTTGCGCCTGCGGGTGCCCCGGCTGATGGGGCACAGCTTTCAGGACACCCAGACCTATAAGCCCGCCGATTTCGTGGCCGATGAGCAATCCCGCGACCCGTTGCCACGCCTGCGCGCGCATCTGGTGCCCGCGATCCTGTCGGAAGCCGATTGGGCACGGCTGGAAGCCGAGGCCGAAGCGACCGCCCGCGCCGCCGCCGAGGCCGCCGAGGCCCGCCCCCTGCCCGACCCGTCGCAAGTCGCCAGCCACCGGTTCTTTGAAGGCACCCCCGCCCGCATGGGTGGTCTGCCGCCCGGCAACCGCAAGGGCTGCGAGACGGCCCAGCCCGAGGGCCAGCGGCTGAACATGGGATCGACCATCCGCCGCGTGCTGGAACAGGAACTGTCGGAAAACCCAAGGATGCTGGTCTTTGGCGAGGATATCGGGCCGAAGGGCGGCGTCCACGGCGTGACCCTGGGCCTGCAAGACAAGTTCGGCGATGCGCGGGTGTTCGACACATCCCTGTCCGAGGAGGGGATCATCGGCCGCGCCATGGGCATGGCCTGCGCCGGGCTGATGCCGGTGCCGGAAATCCAGTTCCGCAAATATGCCGACCCGGCGACCGAGCAGTTGAACGACACCGGCACGATCCGCTGGCGCACCGCAAACCGCTGGGCCGCGCCCATGGTGGTGCGGCTGGCGGGGGGCTTTCTGCGCGCCGGCGACCCCTGGCACAGCCAGTGCAACGAAGTCGCCTTTGTGCATTCGCCGGGCTGGATGGTCGCCGTACCGTCAAATGCCGAGGATGCGGCGGGCCTGCTGCGCAGCGCGTTGCGCGGGCAGGATCCGGTGATCTTCTTTGAACACCGCGCCATGCTGGACGCTGCAAGCGCGCGCCGCCCCTGGCCGGGCGATGACTTCGTGATCCCGTTTGGCCGCGCGCGCATCACCCAGCCGGGCGAGGATATGACCATCGTCACCTGGGGCGGTATGGTCGCCCGGTGTGAGGAAGCGGCCCAGGGTCGCAGCGTCGAGGTGATCGACCTGCGCACGCTGATGCCCTGGGATCAGGGCGCGGTGCTGGAATCTGTCCGGCGCACGCATCGCTGCCTGATCGTGCATGAGGATAACCTGAGCGCCGGGTTCGGCGCGGAAATTGCCGCCGTCGTGGCCAATGACGCCTTCATGGATCTGGATGCGCCGGTCGCGCGGCTGGCGATGCCCGACATCCCCAGCCCGCACCAGCCCGCGCTGCTGAATGCCGCCGTGCCGGGCGTCGATGCGATCCGCGCCAAGATCGACGAACTGATCGGATTCTGACATGACCACCGACATCTGTGTCCCGCTGGAACAGGAAGGCACGCTGGCCCGCGTCACCCGCTGGCTGAAGGCCGTGGGCGAACCCGTCGCCGCCGACGAACCCATCGTCGAACTGGAAACCGACAAGGTGGCGGTCGAGGTGCCAGCCCCCTGCGCGGGCATCCTGGCCGAGATCGTGATGAAGCCCGGAACCGAGGCCGACCCCGGCGCCGTGCTGGGCCGGATGCGCGCGGGCGATGCGGGCGATGCGGGCGCACCCGCAGCCGTGGGCACCCCCACCCCCGCCCCCGCGCCGCGCGTTGCGGCACCGGTCGAAACGCGCCATTCCCCCGCTGTGCGCAAGGCGCTGTCGGAAACCGGGGTGGATGCCACTGGCCTGTCCGGTTCGGGCCGCGACGGGCGGCTGACGCGCGCCGATGTGATGGCGGCGGCCGAGGCCGCCAAAGCCGTGGCCCGCAGCGCGCCGCAGCCCATGGCCGCTGCCCCCGGCCATCGCCCCGCCCCCGCGACCCAGGGCCGCGACGTGCCGCATGACGCCATGCGCCTGGCCATTGCCCGCAACATGGTGAAATCGCTGACCGATGCCCCGCAGGTCACAGCCGTCTTCGAGGCCGATTTCACCGCCATCACCGCCCACCGCGCCCGCCACAAGGCCGCCTTCGCCGCCGACGGCATCAACCTGTCCTTCATGCCCTATATCCTGACCGCCTGCGCCGCCGCGATGCGCGCCGTGCCGCAGGTGAACAGCCGCTGGCATGACGACCGGTTGGAGGTGTTCTCCGACGTCAACATCGGCATCGGCACGGCGCTTGGCGACAATGGCCTTGTCGTGCCGGTGCTGCGGCGGGTGCAGGATCTGTCGCTGCGCGGCATCGCGGCCGGGCTGCACCACCTGACCAGCCGCGCGCGTGAGGGCCGCCTGACCCCGGCGGATATGCAGGGCGGCACCTTTACCATCTCGAACCATGGGGTTTCGGGATCGCTGCTGGCCGCGCCGATCGTCATCAACGCGGGCCAGGCGGCGATCCTGGGCGTCGGCAAGCTGGAAAAGCGCGTCGTGGTGCGCACCATCGACGGGTCGGACGCCATCGTCATCCGCCCGATGGCCTATGTCACGCTGACCATCGACCATCGGGTGCTGGACGGCTTCACCTCGAATGCGTGGCTGACGGCCTTTGTCGCGGCGCTGGAAAGCTGGCCCGACAGTTGAAATCGGCGCGGGCCGTGCCAATCTTGATCCCTGACCAAGGGCATGAGGAAGATGGACAAAAGCCCCTATGACATTCTGGGCGTGAGCCAATCCGCCAGCGAGGCCGAGATCAAGAAAGCCTATCGCAAGCTGGCCAAGGACAATCACCCCGACCTGAACCCCGGCGACGCCGGGGCGGCCGAGCGGTTCAAGGCCGCGTCGGCCGCCTATGACTTGCTGAAAGACCCCGAGATGCGGGCGCGCTTTGACCGGGGTGAGGTTGACGCCAGCGGTCAGGAACGCCCGCAGCGCCAGTATTACCGCGATCATGCGGGGGCAGGCGCGGGCGCGAACCCCTATGGCGAGGCGCGCCATTTTCAGGATTTCGGCGACATGTCGGATGTGTTCGCCGATCTGTTCGGCGCCCGCGCGCAGGCCCGGCAAGGCCGCAGTCAGTCGCGCGGCAGCTTCGACATGCCCGGCCCCGACCACCGCTATGGGGTCGAGATCGACTTTCTGACCGCCGTTCAGGGCGGCGCGGTCGAGGTGATCCTGCAAGGCGGCCAGCCGCTGAAGGTGACGATCCCCGCCGGTGCCACCGATGGCCAGACCATCCGGCTGCGCGGCAAGGGCGGCGCGGGGATGGGCGCGGGGCCTGCGGGCGACGCCTATCTGACGCTGAGCGTCCGCGACCACCCGACCTTTTCGCGCGACGGCGACGACATTCTGACCACCCTGCCGATCAGCCTGGACGAGGCGATCCTGGGGGCCAAGGTCGAGGTCGCCACCATCGCCGGGCCGGTCGCGGTGAACATCCCGAAAGGCGCCAGTTCCGGCCAGACCCTGCGCCTGCGCGGGCGCGGTGTCGCTGGGCGCGGCGATCAGCGGATCGAGCTGAAGATCGTCATGCCCAAGACCATTGACGACGATCTGGCCCGTTTCATCGAAAGCTGGCGCAAGAACCACGGCTATGACCCGCGCAAAGGGGGGCGCGCATGACCCGGCATTTCACCGAGGACGAGGCCATCGCCGCCGTCGCCCGCCTGACCCGCCCGCGGCTGACCGCCTTTGTCAGCCAGCAGGTGATCCGCCCGATCCAGACGCCGCAAGGCCCGGCTTTCGCGCAGATCGACCTGACCCGGATGGAGCTGGCCTGCGACCTGTGCGACGATTTCGGCCTGGATGAAGATGCGTTGTCGCTGGTGCTGTCGCTGGTCGACCAGTTGCACGGAATGCGCGCCGATCTGCACCGGATGCTGGACGCCGTGCGCCGCGAACCTGATGAGGTGCGCGCCCGCATCCGGTCGCGGATCAGCGGCGCCTAACCCCTTGCCGGGTCGAAATTGTCGGGATGGGCACTGGCGATCACGCCCAAGGTTGCGCAGGCGCGCGACACAGCGGCGATGCGCGGCAGATGGTCGAAGCTGACGCCCCAGCGGCGGGCGTTGTAAAGCTGCGGGATCAGGCAGCATTCGGCCAGCCCTGGCGCATCGCCATGGCAGAACCGCCCGGTCGCGGGATGATCCAGCAGGCGCTCCACCGCCGTAAGCCCCTGGTGCAGGTTATCCCGGTTCCACGCGCTGCGAGCCTCGGGTCCGGCCAGGGCCTCGATCCGGTTCAGCACCGACAGGTTTGACAGCGGGTGAACCTCGCAGGCGATGGCCAGGGCGATGGCGCGCACCCGCGCGCGGCTTGCCGGATCGTCGGGCAACAGCGGCAGCGCCGGGCGGGTCTCGTCCAGATAGTCGATGATCGCCAGCGATTGCGTCAGCAGCAGCCCGTCGATGGCAAGCGCCGGGACCAGCCCCTGCGGGTTCACCGCCAGATGCGCGGGGGCGCGATGATCCCCCGCGACCAGATCGACCGGCACCCGGTCATAGGCCATGTCCTTCAACGCAAGCGCGATCCGCACCCGATAGGATGCGGAACTGCGCCAGTAATCGTAAAGGACGGGCCGGGCCATCATGCCTTCGACATTTCCTTGGCGTGCAGCCAGTCGGCATGTTTGGGGGCGCGCTTGGTCTGCGACCATTCCTCCAGCATCTGCCATTTCACCGTGTCCAGCCGGGCCAGCATGGCCTGCTCCTGCGGGTCGGGACAGGCCAGTTCGACCCGGTGGCCGTTCGGATCGAAGAAATAGATCGAATGGAACAGCGAATGGTCGGTGATGCCCAGAACCTCGACCCCATTCGCCTCAAGATGGTCCTTGAAGCCGACCAGCGTCTCGCGGTCCTTGACCTTGAAGGCGATGTGCTGAACCCATTTCGGGGTGTTCGGATCGCGGCCCATCTCGGGCTTGGTGGGCAGTTCAAAGAACGCCAGCACATTGCCCTGCCCCGCATCCAGGAACAGGTGCATGTAAGGATCGGGTTCCTTGGTCGAGGGGACGCGATCCTCGGCAATGGACAGGATGAAGTCCATGTTCAGCATCTTGGTGTAGAACTCGACCGTCTCTTTCGCGTCCTTGCAGCGATAGGCGACATGGTGGATGTGGTCGATCTTGAGGTTGGTCATGGTGTTCCCCCTTGGTTCAGGCGCGCGGCCTGGATGGCGGCGCGCAGCACAGCCGCGTCACCGATGTGGTTCATCAAAATCAGGATCAGCCGCGCGTTCAGCGCGTCGGACTGGGCCTTGCTCAGCCCGTCATGGGCGGCCAGCAGATCGGCATAAAGATCATCGGGGCCGGTCAGGTTCGGGGTCAGGATCAGGGTCATGTCAGTTCCCCGTTGCGGTGCGGATGGCGGCAGCGACGGCACCCGCGTCATAGGCCGGCCAGCGGGCGGCGACGTGCTGATCGGGCCGGATCAGATAGACGGCGGCCGGGGCATCGCCCAGATAGCGTGCGGCCAGATCGGCATCGGCGCGCAGGCGCAGGGTGCGCGCGGGGATACCGACAGCGCCAATCCCGTCCGGCGCATCGGTGTTCAGCGCCAGCACCACGAAATCGCCGCCCTTCAGGTGATCCAGCAGGAAGCCATCGCCCACCGGCGCATCGGCGCAGGGGCTGCCGGGGCGCGTCCGGGCGGGGCCGCCGGGCAGCGCATCGGGCGTGTTCAGCGCAGATCCGTCATATGTGCAGGGCACCGACAGCCGCCCAGAGTTCACGAAGGGCCGAGCAAAGGCGTGGCGTTCCGACAGATCCAGCGCGGCATCGCGGAAGATGCGGCTGATCTCGGATTTCGGTGTGATGAAATCGGTGGACCGGGATGAGTTGAGGATGTTCTCATCCGCGCCGTGGATGCGTTCGGCGTCATAGCTGTCCAGCAGGCTGTCGGGGGCGCGACCCTCGATCACCAGTTTCAGCTTCCAGATCAGGTTGTCGGTATCCTGCAAGCCGCTGTTGGCCCCGCGCGCGCCGAAGGGGCTGACCTGATGGGCGGCGTCACCGGCGAACAGCACCCGGCCATGGCGGAAGGCCTCCATCCGGCGGCACTGAAAGGTGTAGACGCTGACCCATTCCAGCGTGAACGGCACGTTCGGCCCCAGCATCGCTTGCAGCCGGGGGATCACACGGTCAGGGTGCTTTTCCGCCTCTTTGTCGACGTTCCAGCCCAGTTGCAGGTCGATGCGCCAGACGCCATCGGGCTGCTTGTGCAGCAGTGCCGACTGGCCGCGATTGAAGGGCGGGTCGAACCAGAACCAGCGTTCGGTGGGGAAATCCGCCTGCATGATGACATCGGCGATCAGGAAATTGTCCTCGAACACCCGGCCCACGAAATCCAGACCCAGCATCCCCCGCACCGGGCTGGAGGCGCCGTCGCAGGCGATCACCCAATCGGCGTCGATTGCATAGGGGCCGTCGGGCGTGTCGATGGCGATCCGCACCCCGTCCGCCTGCGGCGTCACCCCCGTCACCCGGTTGCCGCCGCGCAGGTCAACGCTGGAGCCGGCCGCCTGCAAGGCGCGCAGGCGGTTCAGCAGTTCGGCCTCGAACGTGTATTGCTGAAGGTTGATGAAGGCCGGAAAGCGGTGGCCGGTTTCGGGCAACAGGTTGAAATCATAGACCTGCCGGTCGTCGAAGAACACGCGCCCGGTGTTCCAGATCACACCGCGATCAACCATCGGCTGACCGCAGCCAAGTCTGTCAAGGATTTCCAGCGGCCGTTTGGCAAAGCAGATCGCACGGCTGCCCCAGGACACCTTGTCATTGTCATCGACGATGACACATTCGATCCCGGCCTGCGCCAGTTCGATCCCGGCGGCCAGCCCCACGGGACCGGCACCGATCACCACCACCTTGTGCCGCGCCGGGCTTGCCGCAGCCTGATCGGCGTGACGGGCATAGGGATACAGCGGCGTTTCAAAGATCTTCGTCTGTGCGGTCATGGGCCTCCCCTCCCCTTGTTCCGCTTAGCCTTGCAGCGCCTCCCACATCTGGCGGTCGCGTTCGGCGGTCCAGATGCGGGGGGTATCGATGCCGCGCGCCTCGTCATAGGCGCGGGCGACGTTGAAGGGCAGGCAATGTTCGTAGATGGCAAAGTCAGCGAACTTGGGGTCGCATTCGGCGCGCACGGCGTCCCACGCCTCTTTCAGCGACCCGCCCCGTGCGGCGACGCGGGCCGCCGGGCGATAGGTGCTGTCGACGAAATCGCGGGTCGACTCGATGGCGGCGTGAACCGCATCCCGCCCGATCAGCGCATCGCCCCGGCCCGGCGCGATGGCGCGCGGATCGAAACTGGCGATGGTGTCCAGCGTGTCGCCCCAATCGGCGAAATGGCCATCGCCGCAGTAACAGGCGCTGTGATATTCGACGATATCGCCGGTGAACATCACCTCTTCGTCCGGCACCCAGACCACGATGTCGCCCGCCGTATGCGCGCGGCCCAGGTGCATCAGTTCAACCCGGCGATTGCCCAGATCGACCGACAGGCGGCCGTCGAATGTCAGGCTGGGCCAGGTCAGGCCGGGGATTTCCTCATGCCCCTGAAACAGGCGGGGGAAGCGGCCGAACTCGCTGGCCCAATCCTCGGCGCCGCGTTCCACGACCATGGCGCGGGCGGCGTCGGACATGATGATGTTTTCCGCCCCATAGGCACTGGCGCCCAGCACCCGCACGGCATGGTAATGGGTCAGCGCCAGGAACTTGATCGGCTTGTCGGTGACGCTGCGGACGTTTTCGATGACCTTTCGCGCCAGCCGTGGGGTCGCCTGCGCCTCGACGATCATCACCGCGTCATCGCCGATGATGACGCCGCTGTTCGGGTCGCCCTCGGCGGTAAAGGCGTAAAGGCCGCGGCCGATTTCGGTAAAGCTGATGGTCTTTTCGGTCAGATCGCCAGCCGAGGCGAATTGTTTGGACATTGTTTACTCCTTGGCGGGCAGGATGGTGCCGATGCAGGGGCCAAAGCCGATTCGATAGCCATCGCCCTGGGCGTGGCCATGCAGGGCGATGGTGTCGCCGTCCTGAATGAAGGTGCGGGGGCCGGACGCGGTCTGCACCGGGGTCTTGCCGCCCTGCGTCATCTCCAACAGCGCGCCGGTCGAATCCGGCGTGGGGCCGGAAATCGTGCCAGAACCCAGCAGATCGCCCACCCGCATCGGGCAGCCCGACCCGCTGTGATGGGCCAGTTGCTGCGCGGACGAATAATACATCACCTTGTAATTCGTGCGGGCCATGACCTGATCGTTCAGCGACCAGGCAAGGTTGAGGTCGTAAAGGCCGGGACGGCTGCCATGTAGATAGGGCAGCAGGTCGTTCACATGCTCGGCGCCCGTGCAGCGGAACGGCGCCAGTGCGGCAGTGGTGACGATCCAGGGGCTGATCGTGGTGGCAAAAGCCTTGGCCTGAAACGGCCCCAGCGGCTGATATTCCCAGGCCTGAATGTCGCGGGCCGACCAGTCGTTCAGCAGCACATAGCCAAAGATCATCGCCTCGGCCTGATCGACGCTGACCCGATCGCCCAGGGCCGAGGGCTGGCCGACGATCGCGCCCAGCTCCAGCTCAAGATCCAGCCGCTTGCAGGCGGCCCAGATCGGCCCGGTCTCGGTTTTCAACTGCCCCATCGGGCGGCGGATGTCGGTGCCCGACACGACGACCGACGAGGCGCGGCCGTTATAGCCGATGGGCATATGCGTCCATTGCGGCGGCAGCGCGTTTTCGGGGCCGCGAAACAGCACGCCCACATTGAAGGCGTGGTTCTTGCTGGCGTAGAAATCGGTGTATTCCGCGACCTCGATGGGCAGGTGCAGCGTGGCATCGGCCATCGCCACGGTCGGCGTATCCAGCTTGCCGCCCTGGGCCAGCAGGTCCGTCAGCGCGGCGCGCACATCGGCCCAGACCTGCGGACCAAGCGCCATGAAAGCGTTCAGCGAGGGATCGGAAAACGTGCCGCCCGCAGCGATGAGGCCCGCATCCTCGCACGCGGCCAGATCGACGATCCGGTCGCCGATCGCCACCCCGCAGCGCGGCGCCTGGCCGGGCAGCGAAAACACCCCATAGGGCAGGTTTTGCAGCGGGAAATCGCAATCGGGCGCATTGGCCGTCGCGATCCAGCTTGTCGCCCGTGGCGTTGCGTCTGACATGGCCCCTCCCTTCCCTGCCCGTAATCCGGTATAGGAAGAATTAGTTTCATATGCAACTATTTTGCAGTAGGCAGCGACGGGGTAAAAGGCGGCATGGACAATTTCGATCTGGGGCGATTCCTGCCCTTTCGCCTGAACCGTCTGGCCGAACGGCTAAGCCGCGCGATGATCCCGATCTATCGCGACGGCTTTGGCATGACGCGCGCGGAATGGCGGGTGCTGGCGCATCTTCGGACCGAAGGCGCGGCAACGGCCAGCGCGCTGGTGGTGCTGACGGCGATGGACAAGGTGAAGATCAGCCGCGCCATTGCCGCGCTTGAGGGGCGCGGCTGGATCGCGCGCGCCGCCGACCCCACCGACCGGCGCGTGAACCATCTGCATCTGACGACGGCGGGCCGGGCCGTGCTGGATGCGCTGACCCCGCAGATGGTCGCGGGCGAGCAGGCCGCGCTGTCGCGGCTGTCGGATGACCAACGCCGCCGGATCGCGGCGGCGCTGGACGATCTTGAGGCGGCCTTTGCCGTGGTTGGCGCCGATCAGTCGCCAGACTGAACGATCACGCCCGCCGTGGTGTCGCTTTTCATCCGTTCATCATCGGGGCGTTCGCCGCGCACCAGATAGATCGCCTCCTCGGCGATGGCGGTGACGTGATCGCCCATGCGTTCGATGTTCTTGGCGATGAAATGCAGGTGCATCGCCGCCGAGATGCAGCGCGGGTCTTCCATCATATGCGTCAGCAGGGTGCGGAACAGGCTGGAATAGATCTGGTCGACCTCGGCATCGGCGGCGCGCACCTGATCGGCCAGATCGGCGTCGCGATCCAGATAGGCGGTCAGTGCGTCGGCGAGCATCTTTTCCACCACCGCCGACATCCGCCGCAGCGTGCCAGCCGTGCTGCCGACCGGATCGACCTGTACCAAGGCCTCGGTCCGCTTGGCCATGTTCTTGGCGTAATCACCGATCCGTTCCAGGCTGGCGGCCGCCTTGACCACCGACAGCACCAAGCGCATGTCGCTGGCCGCCGGCTGGCGCAGGGCGATGATACGGGCGGTTTCGGTGTTGATCCGATCCTCAAGCGCGTCGATGGCGCGGTCGCCGGTCCGCACCTGACGGGCAAGCGCGACGTCGCGCGTCTCAAGCCCGTGGGCGGCGTCGTGCATGGCAGTGCCGACCAGCGCCCCCATCTGGCGCAATTCGCCGCGCAGTTCGGACAGATCGCGGTCAAAGGCGTTCTGAATATGTCCCGGCATGATGCCCCTGTCCCCCTACCCGATACGTCCGGTAATATAGCTTTCGGTGCGCGGATCGCGCGGATTGGTGAAGATCTGCTCGGTGT